>NZ_FUWK01000071.1 GCF_900167395.1 Nitrosomonas europaea | reverse complement strand
GGGTAATCCCACCTCTTGGCAAGACCTGCTGTCAGATCAAATCTGAACTACTACAACTGATTAAGCCCAAAGCATTACCAAACGGGTCAATTAAAATGCATGCATACTCGTTTAGTGACGTGCAAATTGGCCCCCGATAAAGCGTAGCTCCTTTACTGCTAAGAAACTCGATCGAAGTTCTGAGTGAACCAACGCGCCAATACGTAGTTTGTCCGGTCACACCATGAGAAGACTTTCTGTCTTCAGGATGAAAGCCAATTTTAAGATCGTCTTTCTCAATATAGGCATACATCTCGTTTTCATATTTCACCTCGACTCCAACGATATCGGAATACCATTTAGAGGCGCTATGTATATCTTCTACAAAATAAACAGTTGAGTCGTATTTTTTTATCATCTGGCTAACGATACTCATGATGCATAACGTTGAAAGTAACCGGCACCGGAGCAAGTAGTTTGGTGTCCGATTGACTGCATTGTTAGAGCGCATACGTATACGCCAACTCGTGTAGCGGGTAGCCCGTGAGCGAGCTTGTGGTACGAACCTGGCTGTTGGGCACGAAACCACAAATTTCATACAGACGCTGGGCGGCCAGATTACCTTGAATGCACCAGAGTTCCACAGAGACGAATTTCTGTTCTTTGGCGTCCAGCAGTACCTGCCTGACAAGCTGTTGACCTGCGCCTTTTCGCCAGTGTGTAGGATGAACATTCAATGCCCATAACTCGACAATGGATTGATCAGCATTATACCGCGGCTTGCCCAGGATCGAGAAAGCTATTGGCTGTCCCTCAGTCTCTGCAATGCGAAGAGTGAATGGTGGATTCTCTGCGCGCAACGCTGCTCGAAGTTCGTCGAGGTTCGCTCCCGGATCTAGGGAGGCGAGATAAGTATCGGGCATGAAGCCGCGATAGGCGGCCTGCCAAGCCGCTACTCGGATTGAACCGATGAACTCTGCGTCTTCAGGCTTGGCGGAACGGATGAGCATGTGCGCTCTAACTGTTTAGTCCCGCATTGTGGTGCGGATGGATCGATGTTCGTTACGTTGCAATTGAGTTATGTTCAATGAACAATCTGAATCCAAGCTCGTCAAGAGAGCCTTCAGCAAGCGAAATTATGGCTTGTGCTGAATCTTCTTCGTTAGCGATAAACTTGTAGCCATTGAGTTCAAGAAATAGTACGCCAATTACAAATCCTGTCCGTTTGTTCCCATCCACAAAAGGGTGGTTTTGCAGAATTCCGCTTGTGTAAGTAGCAGCCAAAAGGAAAATATCAGACTGCTGATCGTAGACAGAAAAATTGAGCGGTCTTGCAAGTGCTGATTTCAGAAGATTCCTGTCACGAATACCTGATGCACCGCCATGCAGAAAAATTAAACGCTCATGAATGGCAAGGACATCTTGTTCGTTTATCCAGACAGGCGTTGTCACTTGGTCAGTACATGGAGCGTGTTACGGTACCGATTACATATATCTTCTACCTTTGCCATTTTTTCGCCGAATGAAGGATCGTATGGTGTAATAAGATACCTTCCATCAGATGCTTCGGTTAAAAACAACCGTTGCCCATCCCCAGTGCGTAAATGGTTAACTACTTCTTTTGGCAAAACAATGCCAAGAGAATTGCCAAACTTTCTGACTTTCAACTCAATCATCTCATATCCTAATGTTATAACCAATGTAGCTACACATTATAACAAAAGTTAATTTTGGTTTTAAAATTCAAAATGCTCGATGCATCTTACAAGCTTTAAAAAGATTTTATGTTGGTGGTTCACCTCAAATGGCGGTACCCAGCCTGTAATTGGTCAAATAATCCTATCTCCGGGTAACGATCATTGGAGTGGTCAAGCATTTTGTGACAACCCAGTTAAGCCATTTTCTTCAGCTCACCGGCCATAGCTGGTTCGTAGTCATTGGGGCGAAATAAAGTAGATGTCCGTTTGTTCTCTGTTGTACGGGCATTATGAACAGCTGGTGGATCGGGAATCAACTTATGAAATTCTCAAAGCGCGCGCCGCAACATCACCGGAACAAGCACCGGTTGAGGCCGATCGCGGCTTTAACTGGGGCGAATTGCTGGGCGGTACCATCGGCTCGCAGCTTGGGCGCCAAGTGATCCGTGGCGTGCTGGGCTCCATTTTTGGTGGCGGACGGCGGCGCTGAATCGGGCGAGAGCGTTATAAAAAAGCCGCAGAATCTGCGGCCTTTATGGTGTTTGCACTTTCCACACTTGCCAAAAATAAAATGTAAACAAAACAAACAAAAGGGCGTCCATTTTGTTTGTTTTGTGGCATGAATTGAATCCGTATAACGTCTAAAAAGTCACCTGTCGATGGCGCGCAGCGGAGTTGCGGGATGACGGCCGGGTACAGCGCAAAGTTAGATGTTTCACTGCAAAACGTTTATAAACTCTTCCGTTCAGAAAAACCCAGACGCTCCAGTGCACGGATCGTTTGCGCACCAGAGATGTGAGGCAGCTTAGGCATGTGCGGGAAGCTCGAAAGTGGTGACTAACGGGCGGCTGGCAATTGTGAGGGGGAATTCTTCCACATACAGTTCGGTGGCTTCTCGAAGGTTCGCCAAAGCCTCTTCTACTGTTTCACCCTGTGAGGTTGTCCCTGTTTCAGGATTTAAAGCCGTGAAGCCGCCTTCGGTGGCTGGCAGCAAAACTGCGGTTAAAAGCATAATGTGCTCCTTGAAGAAGGTTGTTCATCTGTAGGCCATTTTGCCAGATCTAACGTTGAAAGTGACCGATATCGGAACACAGCGAAGGGAGAGAGCTCAGATTGCGCAGTTGAGTGCCGAGTTATGTTTCGTGCTTACTTCTCGACCGGTTGCCGGCTTGTTCTGGATGCGCCGCTTTTGCCAGGAAAGTCTTCAAATACGCTCCGTACGATGGCCGGCATGACAGGCGCGAGCTGGCCGTTTGTTCCCGAACTGATGGCCTTGCCTTCATAGACTTTCTGCACCTTACCGTTACCAGATTTCGCAATATCGATGATGTCGATATTCAAGTAACGCTTAAAAACAGTGTCGGTACTGGTGCGAGACCCAACGACACCGCGGGTTGGGGTTTTGTAGGTGGTCCCGCTATAAAATGCTGTATTGCCGTATGAAGTTATTGTTCCGGTTGTATAGGAACTGCTGGTTCCTGTTTGCCCGAATATTGGATAAGACGAGATAACTTGTTTTCCGTCATCAATGCCGTAAAACATGAAAATGGCGTATTTCGCTTTGTTGAATGGTGCTTCGATCATTCCTCGCTTTTCGAGCTCGGACTTGACGAGTTTTGCATAAGATTGGAATTCGAGACTAGCTTCCTGCTCTTTGGATGGGGCGAACGCATATGTTAGCCCAGACAGGGGTTGCTCAAGCTCGTGAAAGACTGAAATTCTTGTTTTAACAAATGCACAACCGGTGAGAAATGCAAACAGTAGAGTGAATCGCCCCGGGTTTTGAGGAGGCTCCAACTTTTGAGAGAATGGAGCCATGAGCAATCAAACAAAGTTTTCCCCTGAAGTTCGTGAACGAT
>NZ_FUWK01000006.1 GCF_900167395.1 Nitrosomonas europaea | reverse complement strand
CTCAGAAGTGCTTTTTTCTATCAGGATACCCGGATGAGAGTCAATCAAATATCTTTAAATCAGCAGGTGGACAGGACCTTTATTCCCGTCAGAATATCAAACTCACCTTGGGAAAAGCATGAAAATTATGGAGGATATATTTACCTGGATACTCGCTTCTCAACCTTTGCTGTCGACCACAAATTGACGCTTGGCTATTCTTCTACTCTTTATGATTACTTTGTGCGTGGTAACGGCCCTGTTTCCCGATCTGGCACAAGCCTTTCACTGGATGAACTCAAGAATTTACCGGAGCCAGACTGGGGAGCATCTTTCGGAAACGAACCACTGTCATCTGTCTGGGTTGACCGATATGACAATGTCCTGATTGGAGATGCTATTACCTTCAACGATCAGTGGTCTACGATGGTCGGGCTAAACTATGCTACGACGGCAAATAAAAGAGGGGGGTTCTATGGTGATAGTAGCTATGAAAAATCTGCACTGACTCCCTCCGTTTCATTGCTATATAAACCAATTGAAGAGGTAACCACCTATGTTTCCTATATGGAAGCCCTTGAAAAGGGTACGATAGTAGGCAATACCTACGCCAATCGTGGAACAGTATTCCCTCCATTGGTCAGCAAACAGTATGAAGTGGGTCTGAAATACGATATCAGCCCTAATTTATTATTGAGTACTGCCCTGTTCCGGATCGAAAAAGCCAATCAGTATTCGGATCTTGCAACACCCATTCCAAGCTATGTCCAGGACGGTCTGCAAGTGCATAATGGTGTGGAGTTAGTTCTGACCGGAAAAGTCACGGACAATCTCACCATCATGGGTGGCGGTACCCTGATGGATATCGGGGTGGAGAAATCCAATAACCCCGCTCTCGAAGGCAAGAAACCAACCAATGCCGCATCAAGGATGGGCAAGATTTACGCAGAATACGCGCTGCCATGGGTTCCAGGGTTGAGTCTGACCGGTGGGATTTACTATACCGGTGAAAGATATGCCGATGCTGCCAATACCGATAAGATTCCGAGTTATACCTTGTACGATATCGGTGCACGGTACACCACCCGCGTATTGGATAAAGCGCTGACAGTGCGCCTGAATGTCATTAATCTGACGGATAAGGATTATTGGCAGAACGACTATACTTTCGGCACTCCAAGAACCGTTGCGTTTTCCGTCAGTACGATGTTTTAACGAAACACTGATTGATGGTTCCCACGTGTTCCGCGTGGGAACGCAACTCGCCTCGTTCCAGCGCGGGGCATACTGGTCACCGGAGCGGCAACAACACAGATTCCCACGGAAGCGTGGGAACCATCAAAACTTCCACCATTGCAAATGCTGCTAGGCATGACGCAATCCAGTAACAACGCTAACTCCCCTGCTCCCGCGACGATGGAAATCATTGCATCGTGTTGTTGTGCCCGGGACGTACTGAAAGGATTCACAGGCATAATAAGTGCCTGCTGTGACAGAATTAAGTCTGGGCTTGTTTCTGGAGATGTCTGCCATATTTTTGGTTGAATTTCTCTACCCTTCCTGCGGTATCCACAATTTTCTGTTTACCTGTATAAAACGGATGACAGGATGAGCATACTTCGATATGCAGGGGTTTGCTCAAAACGGAGCGGGTTTTGAACTCATTGCCGCAACTGCATGTTACGGTGATCTCGTGATACTCCGGATGAATACCTTCCTTCATTTGATGTCCTTATCTCCAAAGCTAAATACTAAATAAAAGGGCAGCTATTATTACTTAAGATATGCATGACTGCAACCTGATAACCCGTTCAAGATCTCGCTGAAGGGTGCATTGCGGCGTTAAAATTGAACTCAACATGCTCACATACTTCGAGTATGTTCCGCTTTCTCGTTCAATTTTGCCTTGCACTGCATCCCCTGATCGAGATCTTGATCAGGTTCTGAGACACTGTATTGACTGAATCAAAAATTTGATCAGGAGTACAACTGCTGTCCAGCATTACACACGCCGCATGGAATCGAAAAAGTCAGCATTATTTTTTGTAGCCTTGATTTTATCCAGCAGAAATGACATTGCATCCATTTCATCCATTGGATAAAGCAATTTACGAAGAATCCATATTTTTTGCAGAATTTCGGAGGGGATCAGCAGTTCTTCACGACGGGTTCCCGATCGGTTCACATTGATGGCAGGATAAATACGTTTTTCTGCCATGCGACGATCGAGATGAATTTCCATGTTGCCGGTTCCCTTGAATTCTTCGTAGATCACATCATCCATGCGCGAACCGGTATCTACCAGAGCGGTGGCGATGATGGTAAGTGATCCTCCTTCCTCAATATTACGGGCAGCACCAAAGAAGCGCTTGGGGCGTTGCAGGGCATTGGCATCCACACCGCCGGTCAGCACCTTGCCCGATGCGGGTACGATCGTGTTATAGGCACGAGCAAGGCGAGTAATCGAATCGAGCAGAATGACGACGTCTTTTTTGTGTTCCACCAGTCGTTTTGCCTTTTCAATGACCATATCTGCTACCTGAACGTGGCGAGCAGCCGATTCATCGAAAGTGGACGATATGACTTCCCCTTTCACGGAACGTACCATTTCTGTTACTTCTTCCGGGCGTTCATCGATCAGCAGCACCATTAATACGACATCCGGGTGGTTGGCCGCAATGGAATGTGCAATATGCTGAAGCATCACCGTTTTTCCGGATTTTGGGCTGGCGACCAGCAACCCGCGCTGACCTTTGCCGATAGGCGCAATCAAATCAATGATTCGGCCGGTAATGTTTTCTTCAGATTTGATGTCTCGTTCTAGTGTCAGGCGTTCGGTCGGAAAAAGAGGTGTCAGATTTTCAAACAGTATCTTGCGCTTGGAATTTTCAGGTGGTTCATTATTGACCTTATCTATCTTGACCAGGGCAAAATAACGCTCTCCTTCCTTGGGAGGGCGTATTTCACCGTCTACTGAATCACCAGTATGCAGGTTGAATCGCCGGATCTGGCTGGGAGAAATATAGATATCATCCGGACCGGCAAGATAGGAGGTATCGGGGGAACGTAAAAACCCGAAACCATCTTGCAGAATTTCCAGTGTGCCCTCTCCGAATATACTTTCGCTTTTACGTGCCTGATTCTTCAGGAGTGCAAAAACCAGATCCTGCTTGCGCATTCGGTTGGCACCCTCGATATCGTTGGCGACGGCCATTTTTACCAATTCGGAAACATGAATGCTTTTTAAGTCGGATAAACGCATGAAAGTGACTCTTGAAGATCAAAAAAAGTGCGGGTAAATGAAGAGGGTGTTTCAGGACGGGCTATGCGATTTATAAAATGACTGCTGATTTACACGATGTCGGGATAACGAAGATCACGACTGGTAACATGGTATAACGCGTCCTGACAAAACAGAATGAGCCGAACGAAGATTGTTTGTGATTCATTCGGCTTATATCAGTGTTTAGATCCAGAGAATTTCTTATAAATGACTGTCGACAAATGCTGTCAACTGTGATTTTGATAAAGCTCCAACCTTGGTCGCCTCGATATTTCCATTCTTGAATATCATCAGGGTGGGAATTCCGCGAATACCGTACTTCTGAGGAGTCGACTGGTTTTCATCTATGTTGAGTTTGGCTATCTTGAGGCGGTCACCATACTCACTGGCAATCTCATCCAGAAGAGGTGCAATCATCCTGCATGGCCCACACCATTCTGCCCAGTAATCAACAAGTACCGGGACAGGACATTGCAACACTTCTGATTCAAAACTTGCATCCGTAACATAATGAATGTGTTGGCTCATGAAATCCTCTTTTAATGTTTGTTGGAGCAAAATGGACGCCTGGTGACAGCCAAAACCTATCGCACCTGGGGCCATTAACAGAATTCGAACCACCTGCTTAGATGAGCTGCTGGAGGCAACCTAAACACGGGAATGATTCTATGTTTGTATACTACTGAAAGATCAGGCGGGTGATTAAAGTAAACTACACAGCACTGTTGCCTTTATTTCCAACAATACCGCCTTTACCACGACCATGAGACAAAACGAGAAGACCTATTTTATTTATTATACTTACAATAACGTTTGAATCAATAAATCTGGCAATATTTTTTGGAGATTCTACGGATCTTTATCAAAGATGTCCCGGAATATCAGTAAAAGCTGATTTTGAAACTGACATAGTAATACGGTAGATTACTGCTTTATTCTTTATTACCGGGTACTTAAATTAATACAACTATCTGATTTCAGGCTTCCATCAATGAAATACTTTTCTCTGTTCGATCAAAGTAGATGCCCTAATATCTTAAGGTATCTGTACAGGCTTATTCTATTGATTAAGCAGGATTTCTGCCGGGTTTATTCGATGTTTCTGCGACCTGCTGTAACGAATCCTATCAAGCACAACACTTTTGGGCATTCTCGTAACCGCCTGACTTTATTTATTTTGACATCTTTGGTCACACATCATACTTCGTGCATGGCGGAACAACCTGTTTCCGGTTTGCGTCTGGAAATCAGAAGTTTTGTAACAGATATGGTGAGCCGTCATGGATATGATGCGCATGAACTGGAAGATGCTTTTATTCAAACGAATTTCCGGCCGGAGATTCTCAAACTGATTTCCACCCCGGCTTCAGCAATTTCCTGGGATGAATATCGGAAGCGATTCGTCAACATGCAGCGTATCAAAGGCGGAGTCGATTTCTGGAACAAATATGCCGCTGATCTGGAGCGTGCAAGGAAAATTTACGGCGTACCTGAAGAAATCATCGTGGCGATTATCGGTATTGAGACTTCCTATGGTTCATCGACCGGAAATTATCGCGTCATGGATGCACTGACGACACTCGCCTTTGATTTTCCCAGAAGAGCAGATTATTTTCGGGAAGAGCTGGAAAACTATTTATTGCTGGCCAGGGAACAGAAATTTGGTTTGCTGGACATCAAAGGCTCTTACGCCGGCGCAATTGGTGTCCCTCAGTTTATGCCCGGAAGCTACCGGCGCTACGCAGTCGACTTCAACAATGATGGAAAGATCGATCTTTCCAGGAGTGCCGTCGATGCAATAGGCAGTATAGGCAATTATCTGAAGGAATACGGATGGGAGGCGGGCAAACCGGTTGCTATTCGCGCACGAGCCGGATCACAGAATCTGCAGGAATTCCTGGACACAGATATCAAACCGTTACATTCCGTCTGGAAACTGCGCCAGGCCGGTATCACTCCACTTGATCCTGTTGCAGATGATACCCTCTCTGCCTTGCTGGAATTGAACAGCCAGGGCAAGCGTCAGTTATGGTTGGGATTCAAAAATTTTTATGTGATCACGCGCTATAACCGCAGTACCTTCTACGCCATGTCTGTTTTTGAGTTGGCTAGAGCGATCCATACTGCCAGATCATCCTATTCGGCTGACCGGTAACAGTATGGGTGTATCGATTCGATTACTCGACAAAAACAGCTGTTCCACTTACTGACACCATCAGCATGCCATTTTCCTTGCCAAGCACTTCATAATCGATATCGATTCCGATTACTGCATTGGCACCCAGCCTGTGAGCATTCTCCTGTAGCTCTTCCAGGGCGATTTCACGGGCATGCTGCAGTTCTTTTTCATAAGTTCCTGAACGTCCGCCGACAAAATCACGAATGCCCGCAAAAAGATCTTTCAAGACATTCGCACCCAGGACAGCTTCGCCGGCGACGATGCCGTAATAATGTGTGATGCGTTTGCCTTCTATGACAGGGGTCGTGGTAAGCAGCATGTTTTTCCTCACTGAAATTTCGTTACTGACTGTTAACCCGGTCAAATACCACAATATGGTCAGTTTGTGGCCTGATGCCAATTTTCTCACCAATGGCATGATCGTGGTGGCTGGAAATCAGTGACAGCACACTCTGTCCGCTGGCAAGGCGTAACGTATAAAGAAATTGTGCACCGCGGAACGCTTTGTGTACTACGACAGCCCGCAGCGAACTATCGTTATCATGAATAACATCATCAGGGCGTATCAGTACATCCACCTGGCTGCCCGCAATTTCACGGGATGAATGGCCCGGGTGATAAATGTTTCCGGCCAGGGTACCCAACTCGGTTTCCACTTTATCGGAGTGTGTGACTTTTCCAGGAATCAGTGTGCCCTGCCCGATGAAATCCGCGATGAAACGATTTGCGGGATGATGGTAGAGCTCATGTGCGCTGCCCCACTGCATCATTTTTCCAGCATGCATCACACCTATTTTGTCTGCAACGGCAAAAGCCTCCGCCTGGTCGTGCGTAACCAGAATCGCAGTAATGTTCAGTTTCTTGAGCAGCTCGCGTATTTCCTGGCCTAGGTATTCACGCAAACTTACATCGAGATTGGAGAACGGTTCATCCAGCAATATCAGGTCAGGATAGGGGGCCAGTGCCCGCACCAATGCCACACGCTGCTGCTGACCGCCAGATAATTCATGCGGGTAACGATTGGCTACTTCCATCAAACCGGTGATCTGCAGCAATTCGGCAACCCGATGAGCCCGCTCTGCTTTGGTGCTGCGGTGCAGACCAAACCCGACATTGGCGGTTACAGTCAGGTGCGGGAACAGCGCATATTCCTGAAATACCATACCTACCCGCCGTTGCTCGGGTGGCAGAACGAATCCGGCACGGCTGACAGAAATTTCATTCAACCGTATTTCACCGGATACAATCGGCTCGAACCCGGCGATACAGCGCAAAACAGTCGTTTTGCCGCAACCGCTTGGACCAAGCAGGCAACCGATCTCGCCTTTTTCCAGCTCGAATGACAGTTCATTCACGATAACCTGTGCGCCATAGGCGTGGCTGATTCTGTCAAGTTCCAGCAATGTACTCATTTTTGAGTCAGGTTTCGGAATGGCGTAT
The DNA here is from genome assembly GCF_900167395.1 of Nitrosomonas europaea. Taxonomy (GTDB): domain Bacteria; phylum Pseudomonadota; class Gammaproteobacteria; order Burkholderiales; family Nitrosomonadaceae; genus Nitrosomonas; species Nitrosomonas europaea. The sequence continues at coordinate 70,528 of NZ_FUWK01000006.1, read as the reverse complement.
CAGAAGAATGATTGGAATCAGTCCGGTCAGAATCAGTGTCAATGCAGGCAATGCCGCTTGATCCCATTGTCCTTCAGAGGTTAATGAGAAAATGCGCACCGCCAGGGTATCCCAGTCGAAAGGCCGGGTCATCAGCGTAATGGGCATTTCCTTCATGACATCCACGAATACCAGTGTTGCTGCCGTAAACAGGCTGCTTTTCAACATTGGAAAATAGATCATTCTCAACATTGACCAGCCGGTAACACCAAAACCGGCGGCAGCCTCGTCGATGCTGCGTGTTACGCGCTGCAGCGCGCTTTCCAGAGGAAAGTAACTGACTGCGAGAAAACGGGTCATATACGCAACCAGCATGACCGTGAGCGTTCCCTGGATCAGTAATCCGGTTTCAACCCCGGAAATATTTTCGATCCAGTCACTCAGCAGATTATCCAGCCACGCCATCGGAATGAATATTCCCACTGCCAGTACTGCACCCGGTAAAGCATAGCCAACTGTGGTGAGACGAATGGCAAAACGCGTATAACCATCTGAATGGAGGCGTGCGGCATATGCCAGCATGGCCGCTACCAGACAGGTTATCAAGGCAGCCAGTACAGAAAGCAGGATAGAATGCCAGGCGAACTCGAGATAACGCTGATCCAGGCCGATGGTCAGCGCATCCATGGCCCATATACCCAACTGTATAATGGGTAATGCAAAAGCAAAAAACAATACTGTACCGGCAAAACCGGTTACTGCCATTGCCTGCCAGCCGGTGAGCGGAATACGTTCAACCCGTGCACTTTTCCTGCTTTCAGAAAAACGCATCCGCAGGCGGAACCGTTGTTCTGTCATGATGATGACAAGTACAATCAGAATAAGCAGTGAAGCAAGCTGCGAAGCAGTTGACAGGGAAAACATGCCGAACCAGGTTTTATAAATCGCGGTGGTGAATGTATCGTAGTTGAAAATGGAGACTGTACCAAAATCAGCCAGCGTTTCCATCAGAGCCAGCATGATGCCGGCAACGATCCAGGGACGCGCCATCGGCAGTACTACTCTGAAAAAACCTTGCTGACGAGTGAAGCCCAGAGATTGGGCAACTTCCAGCAAACGTTTTCCCTGTGTCAGAAAGGCATCGCGTGAGAGCAAATAGACATAGGGGTAAAAAGCGAGTGTCATTACGATTGCCACACCCGGCCCGCTACGTATATCGGGAAACCAGAGCAGATCAGAGTTGAACCAATGACGCAAACTGGTTTGTACCGGCCCGGTATAGTCAAACGTACCCAGCGCTACAAAGGCGATTACATAGGCAGGAATTGCCAGTGGCAGGAATAATGCCCAGGAAAAAAAACGATACCCGGGAAACCTGTAAACCGAAGTAAACCAGGCGAGACTGACTCCCAGGAGAGAGGTTCCCACTATGACTCCCAGTGAAAGCCATAGGGTGTTCGTCAGCAGACTCGGTAGCGTGGTAGAGATCAGATGTTGCCAGATCTCATCATCCGGCGAGAGAAATGAGGCAAATACCACGCATACCGGTACAAGCACCACACCGGCCACCAGAAATGGAAAGACGCGCCAGGCGCGTCGAATTCCATATCCGGCTTCGTAACTGGAATGCTGCTGGATGTCAGATATTGCAGCCGGATTGACGGAAGAAAAATCGTTTTTCAAATGAATCGCACTCTAGCGGTATCCTGCACGATCCATCAGCCGGACTGCATCGGCTTGTAATTCACCCGCCTGCACGATACTTCTCGGATCTCCCTTGAAACTGCCCCAGCTATTGAGCAGCTCACCATATTCAACTTTTGGATTGGCGGGATATTCCATATTGAGTTCAACAAACAGTTTTTGTGCCTGTTCGGAAGAAAGGAATTCCAGTAACCGCACGGCAGCAGCTCCATGTTTGCTGTACTGGATAACACCCGCACCGGAAACATTGATATGTACGCCAGTCGTGGCCTGATTTGGCCAGAAAATTGCCAGGGGGAGTGTCGGATTTTCACGCATCAACCGGCCGTAGTAATAGGTATTGACCAAAGTCACGTCACAGCGTCCTGCTGCGACAAATTCCAGTGCAAGCGTATCATCTGCAACTGGGTCGGTTGCGAGATTATCTACCCATCCTTTGACGATGCGTTCAGTTTCAGTCTCGCCCAGCTCTGCAATCATCATCGCGACCAGCGACTGGTTATACACTTTTTTGGAAGTGCGCAGACATAACCGGTGCTTCCATTTCGGATCAGCCAGATCTGCATAGGTGGACAATTCTTCAGGTTTGACTTTCCGGGTATTGTAGACAATGGTACGGGCGCGAACTGTCAATCCAAACCATTGTCCTTGCGGATCCTGCAAATTTTCAGGAATGTTGGCTTGCAGAACAGGAGAAGTAACCGGTTTCAGCAACCCGTTGCGAGCAGCTTCCCATAAGTTTCCCGCATCCGTCGTGATGAGTACATCAGCTGGTGTTCTTTTACCTTCTGCGAGCAGGCGGGTCAGTAATGCACCTTCCTTGTCCGTGGTGAATTTGACAGTGATGCCGGTTTCTTTGGTGAAGGCGTCAAATAAAGGTTTGATCAGTTGCTCGATTCTTGACGAATAAACGACAATTTCTTCCGCCTGTGATGATATCGGGACTGCAAACAAAAAAACAATGAGCAGAAAACTGCTGCACCAGCGGCCAACATGACCGGAAAAAATGAAAGAACGGGACATAATTTTAACTCCGGGGTTGAACAAGCGACATTCGAATCCTGCCAGTGAAGACGAGGAGGGAAAGTTCAGGAAACGCTATATTCTGTCTTGAAAACATTGCCTGACCGGGACTGTATAGCTTCAACAAGAATAGTTATCAATCAGGATTTTTGTCAAGGCAAAATAGCAGATCGCCGAGTGATGGCCTGCTTAATCGTCCCGCAGACGGACTGCAAGAACGTCACATTTTGCGTAATGCAGTACACTGTTGGCCGTGGAGCCCAGCAGCAATGCGAGCCCGTGCCTGCCATGTGATCCGACCACGATCAAATCAACATTTTCCTGTTCGGCAATACGAATGATTTCCTCTCTGGGTTCTCCCCACACCAGCCAGCGGTGAGCAGGATCGATGCCTAATGTGTTGCCTATCTGGCTCAATTTCTGCTTTTCTACATCTAGCATAGCATCATAGGTCGTTTCCGTATCCAGGGGAATGGCCGTGCCGTAAGGTGTATCAGGCATGGGGATATTGTCCAGCACATGGATGAGGCTGAGTCTTGCCCCGATTTGTGATGCCAGATTTCTGACTTTCTGCACTACTTGACTATCCTCAGACGAGAAATCCACGGCAAGCAGAATGTGATGATAAACAGACATGGTTTTTCCTGACGGGTTGATGAAACGGAATCGATGATTATTGTCTTTGCAGGTAGGTCGACAGAAAATCAGCGATCTGCATTTCGTAACTTTTTCCTGCAAAGGTATGCATATTGTAGTGACCGGCACCTTCGACAATCCAGAGTTCCTTGGGAGGTAGTGCTGCATCATACAACCGTTTTACTTCAGATTGAGTCGTATGTCTGTCGAGCGTGCCTGCGATAAATAGGACGGGAATGGCAATATTACCGATCCGATCGACAGGATTCAGTTGATTGACCGGTAAATCGAGAAGGAAGGAGAAATAAGGGAGCAGCAGAAACTGCAGATATTCTCCTGTATTCCCCAGATGCAGTTTAAGTCTGTTTGCAACTGCTTCAGCAAAGGTGGGATGTAGAGATTCAAGTATCATGGCATCGAGTTTGAGCGGAGGATTGGCCAGTACTATTGCGGCGGCACCAAGCGTTGCGCCAATGGCAGCGATGCGATCATGTGGAAAAGTACTCCGGAGATAGCCGACTGCGGCTGCGACATCGGCTGATTCACGCGCACCGAAGGTAATGCGGTCTCCAGGTGTTTCTCCATGCGCTTGTAAATCGATCATCAGCACGTGGTAGCCCTGGTTATTGAGAAATCTCGCACGGCCAAGCATTTCAAGGCGGTTGCTGCGCATGGAATGTACGAGCAGAACTGCGCCATGTCCGCTCATTCCGTGCGCCAGCCAGCCATGTACGGCATACTCATCGTTGACAGGGATCTGAACCGTTTCTACCGGGAAGTCCGGCAGCAAAGTTTCTACAGCAGTGGGGGCTGATCCTGTTACGATTTCACCCAGTATGATGGTTACAGCACTGATAATCAGCAGTGCTGTAACAAGCTGAAGCAATATCCAGCGAATTACCCGGTTATGCATTTCGAGTTGTAATTGTCAAGAATCAGAAGGATGATGGCAGCGGCCACTGGAAATATTTCCTGTTTTTGCGCTAAAAATAAAGTTTAATTGCAGACAGTCGATTCAGGGAGCTTGGGCTCGCTCGCGTTTTTGCAGAAAACCTATTTTAAGAGATCAAGTAAAGATGTCAGGATTTTGTCATCTCCCGGATAAACCGTCTCTGATCATGTTAGTCCTGATATTCTCGGGAGTAAGTCTGGGGGGGTGCACAACCCAACAATCCAGATCCATGGTACCGAAACAATCTGCCGGCCTTAAAGCAACGAACGCAGGAAAAACAAGAAATATCGAGGTTATCCCGATTCCGGAAAAATTGCCATGCCAAAGAACATGCCGGGATGAAATCATAGCGCTGAAACAGAAACTCGCAGAAAAGGATGAGCTCATTCGCAACCTGAATGCTCGAGAGCAGGATCAGGCACAGGTTTTGCAGGAAACTACAAGTGAGATCAGTCGTACCAAGAACAAATTGCACCGTTTGGCCACACAGCCGGAAGCTGCCTCGAAAATAGCCGAAGTGGAAATTGCCATCAATGCAGCCAGACAGGCGGTATTTGATGAATCAGATGCTGTTTTCCAACTTTTGGCACAGCGTTTACTGGATGCGGCGATGGTTGCCTACAGACAAAAGGATTACAGCGGTGCAATGAATCATGCTGCGCAATCCGGTGAGCTGATTGATGCGATAGCCAACCCGGCCAGAAAAGCGCTGGAATCTCAGGATGCCACACTGATTTTTCGTATTTCGATTCCATTGCTTGTTACCCGAACCATCAGTCTGCGGGCGGACCCGACCGATCATTCCAGGGTAATCGGTTCACTGGAAAAAGATACTCCCTTGACTGCTACTGCGTACAGCGGCAACTGGCTGCGTGTACAGACCAGGGATGATCTGTCTGGCTGGATTCAAAGCCAATCGGTAGATGTTCGGGTTGATAGCCAGAATTTTCAAAAATAGCAGACGATCGAATTTCCAAGGCGCAGCGGCGATTGACGATGGCCAACAAAACTTTTTTGGCCAGCAGTTCGAGAGAAAAGATGATTATTGGCTTTTTCTCGGTTTCTTCTGCTACAGTATTCCCTGATATTCTGTCAACATAAAAGGTGAGTTTATGTATAAAACCAGAGTCATAACAACATTGGTAGCGGGGTTCATTATTTCCGGGTGTGCCGATATGAGTGGTACCCAGAAAGGTGCAGGAACAGGTGCACTGATTGGTGCGGGAACAGGTGCAGCAATCGGTGCATTGGCCGGGGGCGGTAAAGGAGCTGCGATTGGCGCTGGTGCCGGTGCCGCGTTAGGGGCCGGGGCCGGTTACCTGTGGTCGAAAAAAATGGAGGAACAAAAGATACAGATGGAGAATGCCACTGCCGGTACCGGCGTAGTGGTATCACAAACACCGGATAACCAGCTGATGCTGAATATTCCCAGCGATATTTCTTTTGACACGGGAAGTGCACAAATAAAGCCCGATTTCCGTCCAATTCTCGACAGCTTTGCAACCAGTTTGCTGAATAATCCAGGTACTAGGGTAACGATTGTCGGACATACCGACAGTACCGGTAGTGATGCCGTCAATAATCCGTTATCGGTTAATCGTGCAGCCAGTACGCGCGAATATCTGGCCAGTCGCGGTGTGCCTTTCCAGCGAATCCAGATCGACGGCCGCGGTTCGTATCAACCGGTTGCTTCGAATAATACTGCTGCAGGCCGTGCCAAAAATCGCAGAGTGGAGATTTATGTTTCAGAAACCCGTGATGAAACAGTTCAATGAACTAACAGGGAAAGGATGATCGATATTCATGGCTGATACAGAAAATATCAATAAGGAAAAATGGGAACATGAAACGCTGCGGGAGTTAGTGTTCACTTCTCTGAAAGAACAGAGAAAAGCTCGTAACTGGGGTATTTTTTTTCGTTTGCTGACGTTCTCCTACTTGTTTGTGCTGCTTTTCTGGGGATTGGGCTGGCTGGATACTGAAGTGGCAGGAGGGACTGGAAAGCATACTGCATTGGTTGATTTACGCGGCGAGATCGCCCCAGATGGTTTGAATAATGCAGAAAATATCAATAACGGGCTGAAAAAAGCATTTGAAGACCGGAATACAGCTGGAGTGATATTGCGGATTAACAGTCCCGGAGGGAGCCCGGTTCAGGCAGGCTCCATCAATGATGAAATTCGTCGGTTGCGTATCCGGTATCCAGATATTCCCTTATACGCCGTAGTCGAGGATATCTGTGCTTCGGGTGGCTATTATGTTGCTGTTGCAGCAGATAAAATCTTTGTGGATAAGGCCAGTGTCATGGGATCGATCGGTGTGCTGATGGATGGATTCGGATTTACCGGTACGCTTGAAAAACTGGGTGTGGAACGTCGTCTCCTGACAGCAGGGGAAAACAAGGGATTTCTCGATCCTTTTTCACCCTCCGATCCGGCACAAAGAGAGCATGCAAAGAAAATACTGGCTGAAATCCATCAGCAGTTTATTCAGGTGGTTCAGGACGGCAGAGGGGATCGCTTGAAAGACAATCCTGAAGTTTTCAGCGGTATGGTGTGGACGGGAGCTAAAAGTGTGGAGCTTGGCTTGGCGGATGCATTGGGTAATGCGGATTATGTTGCTCGTGAAGTCATTCAGGCTGAACGTATCGTCGATTTTACCGTCCAGCAGGGGATTGCAGAGCGCTTTGCCAGGCGGATCGGCCGGGTGGCAACAGATTTCCTGTCTGAAACCAGATTCACATGGTTTATGCGATAATGTTATATCAGCACGCATTTCACAGGTAAATTTCTTCGAGCACCCGAGTTACTCCGGTTTGCCAGTGAGGAAGACAAAGCTGGAACGTATTACAGAATTTCTCTGTATTCAGACGTGAGTTCAAGGGACGCCTGGCTGCCGTGACAAAAGCTTCGCTGTGAACCGGGATGACTGCATCCGGGTGGACCTTGATCGGAATATCGTGTTCACGGGCAAAGTCCAGTAAAAACCGGGCATAGCTGTACCAGGAGACTTCCTCGCTGGCAGCAACATGATAAACGCCTGATTTATCAGGGTATTCCAATAGTTGTGGAATGGCCTGAGCTGTTATATCAGCCAGTAGTTCTGCTCCGGTAGGCGCCCCGATCTGATCATCGATGATCGTCAGTTGTTCTTTTTCCCGGGCAAGTCGCAAAATAGTTTTGATGAAATTCTTTCCGCGAGCGGCATAGACCCAACTGGTACGCAGGATCATATATTTGCAGTTTGATTTTCGGATCTGTTCTTCTCCCCGTAATTTACTCAGGCCATAAATATTGATAGGTGAAGTAAGGTCTGTTTCCTGCCAGGGACAATTACCATTGCCGTTGAATACGTAATCGGTAGAGTAATGAATCAACCAGGCTCCAATTTGTTCAGCCTGCTGCGCCAGTAATTCGGGTGCCTCGGCATTGATACGAAAGGCCAGCTCCGGTTCACTTTCTGCCTGGTCAACTGCGGTATATGCTGCTGCATTGACAATGATGTCAGGACGGATGGTTTGCAGTGTATGAGTAATCCCTGCTAAGTCTGCCAGATCACCACAATAGCGCAAGTCCTGTTTGTCCGGAGCAATCAACTCCCCTAGCGGAGCCAGACTGCGCTGCAGCTCCCAGCCAACCTGACCGTTCTTGCCAAAGAGCAGAATTTTTATTGGGGTCGTCCGATCTGGCATACGCTCTGTTTCTCCTGTAAAGCTGGTACTACCAATCATCGGGGTCGTTGCCATATCAGTGAGTCGAGACCTGGTTGATCTGGCTGGGGTGCCAGGCTACAACCAGTCCGGTGCTTCCTTCCGAGATCTGGAAGTTACAGTCGATACCGATTCCGGCTACCCAGACGAGCTGATCTTCGCAGAACAGTAGTGGCAAAGTATTGCGCACCCATGGAGCAAGCGCAGCTTCCTGCAGGATTTTCTTCAGGCTGCGGCGGGGGCGTTTACAATCCGGCTGAAATCGTTCTCCCCCGGATCTCGATCGGATCGTCACGATCTGCCCGCTCAACCTGGCTGGATCGATTCCCATATTGTTTTGCCGTGTAAACTTGAGCACGCCTTGCAATGATTCTATAACCAGATGCTGTTCACCTTGCCAGACTACGGGTGCGATTGGTTCCGGCAATGAATCAGCAGGCAAAAATTCGATCAACCCGCGGTGGCAGCGAATTTCGAGAGTATCCACTATAAACCGGAAGTGGTTGTCGGGCTGGATGTTATTCAACTGACGCAGAATTTCTTCGAGTTTTGTTGAATTTGGTAATCGAATCAAGCGCTGTGCCAGCAGATAACGCAGTAAATTTCTGGCACGGGCAGGTTCGAGTTTGCGCAACCCTTGCAGGCTTAATCTGTTGGTAACCAGCGTATTTTCAGCATCGATTTCCGCCAGCTCATCCAGTAAATGAGCGGCTTCACCAAGGTGTTGGGTGGATCGGAACAGTGTCTTGCGGTAAGCGGGGGAGCGCTGTTCCAGTAAAGGTAGAATCTGGTGTCGTAAAAAATTACGATCATAGGATGTATCCAGGTTGCTTTCGTCGGTAACCCATGACAAACCATGCAACCTGGCATAATTCAGAATTTCCGAGCGCGGAATATTGAGTAAAGGCCTGAATAGCCTGATCGTTTTGCCCGGTTCAAGTAATCTGACTGTTGGCATAGCACTAAGCCCCTTGACGCCGGCACCCCGCAGCAGTTGCAGTATCAGCGTCTCGACCTGATCATCCTGATGCTGGGCCAGCATGACATAGTCTGCCTGGATATGCTTGAAGATCTGATAGCGAGCTTCTCTGGCAATGGCTTCCAGACTTTCCTGTGGCCGTCTGCGGATCTTTAAACGGTGTATGGATAGCGGTATGGCGAGGCTGTCACAAAGCGACTGGCAAAAAGCACTCCATTCACCCGAGTATGTACTGATACCATGTTCGACGTGGACTGCTGATACCTCCAGCTGCATTGATTCTGAAAACGTTGTGAGCAGGTGGAGTAATACTACTGAATCCACGCCGCCACTGAGGGCAACTGTAAGGCGATCACCAGGCCGGACTTGTGCGCGCAGATTGTGGAAGAAGCAGTCGGTTATATCAGTCGGGCTGATTGATTTTGAATCTGCCATATCCCAACAGCCGATCAAGGCGTTTCTGCAGCAATGTCTCCAAAGGAATATCCTGCAGTTTTCGCAGTGATTCCTGTAAGGTCTGTTTGACAGACTGCATTACTACCGGGTAGTCGCGGTGCGCACCACCAATGGGTTCTGGAATGATGCTATCGATCAAACCCATTTCTTTGAGCCGATCTGCGGTGATACCCAGTATCTCGGCTGCATCGGATGCTTTATCTGCGCTTTTCCATAAAATGGAAGCACATCCCTCGGGTGAGATGACTGAATAGGTCGAATATTGCAACATCAGACTGGTATCACCTACGGCAATTGCCAATGCACCTCCCGACCCGCCTTCACCGATGATAACGCAGATAATGGGGATTCTCAGTCCCGCCATGACATACAGATTTTTGCCGATGGCCTCCGATTGCCCGCGTTCTTCAGCATCTATTCCTGGGTAAGCACCTGGAGTGTCAATAAACGTGATCAGCGGGATTGAGAATTTTTCAGCCAGACGCATCAGCCGGAGCGCTTTTCGATATCCCTCGGGTTTGGGCATACCAAAATTACGGTGAATTTTTTCCTTAGTATCCCGGCCTTTCTGGTGCCCGATAATCATGACGGTCTGTCCGTTGAATCGTGCCAATCCGCCTACGATAGCCTGATCATCTGCAAAATTTCTGTCACCATGCAGCTCCTCGAAGTCCGTAAACAGATGTTGTACATAATCAAGTGTATATGGACGTTGCGGATGACGTGCCACTTGTGAAATCTGCCAGGGTGTGAGTTTTGCATAGACACTTTTGGTCAACCCCAGGCTTTTTGTCTGCAGACGGGCAATTTCGGCTGAGATATCCAGCGCGGAATTATCCTGGGCAAAGCGTAACTGCTCTATTTTTGCCTCAAATTCTTCAATACCTTTTTCAAAGTCCAGAAAGACGATTTTCATGCCAGCGGATTTGGTTAAAAGCGCGATGATACAGGATTTGGCCCGTATCGTTCATGCTTGAGACGGACAGAGAACTATTTATAAGCAGAATGTTGCAGCACCTCCGCTGCATGCAACGGAGTACAGAGAGGTCAATAAATACCTGTAAGGGAATTTACTGTTTGACTACCTCGAACCCGGCACCTTCTATTGCCTGGTTGACAACTTCCTCTTTGAGAGACTCATCGTGTTGAATCACTGCCTGCCCATCATTGAGAGATACTTCGACACTGTTGACTCCTGGTATTTTTCCCAATACGGTCTTGATGCTGCTGACACAACCTCCGCAGAACATTCCTTTGATATGAACAATGGTCGTCGGCATAAAAATTCCTTGTAAAAAAGAGAAGAGTGTATTAAACGCCTGCACGCCAGCGTTTCAACAGTAATGAATTGGTAATGACTGATACCGAACTCATTGCCATTGCTGCACCTGCAATTACGGGGCTTAGCATACCTGCTGCTGCCAGTGGAATACCTAAAATATTATAAAAGAATGCAAAAAACAGATTCTGCCGGATTTTGTGCAGTGTGCTGCGCGATAGTGAGATGGCATCCGCAACACTCATCAGATCATTGCGCATCAATGTAATGTCAGCGGCTTCAATTGCTATATCTGATCCAGCACCAATCGCAAAACTCACATTCGCGGCTGCCAGTGCAGGTGCATCATTGATTCCATCTCCTACCATCCCGACAAACTGGCCATTTGCCTTGATTTTTTCGATTTCGGCTGCTTTATTCTGAGGCGAAACTTCTGCATGAAAAATTTTTATTCCCGCCTGTTTTGCGATGGCGGCAGCCGTAGTCGGGTTGTCACCTGTCAGCATCATGACATCTATGCCCAGATTCTGGATGCGTTGAATTGCTTTGATGGAAGTTTCGCGTAGTGAATCCGCAATGGCAAGATAGCCGATTACCCGGACTGATTCATTAATTTGGATAGCGACACCCACGACGGTTTTACCTTCTGTCTGGAGTGCAGTGATACGCTGCTGATCGAGCACAGCACCTTTTTCTGCCAAAAATTTGGGTGAACCAAGAATGTAAGATGCATTGTCGATATCCGCTTTGATTCCGCTGCCGGTCACAGAGGCAAAATTGGTTATCGCCAATAATCTGATTTTTGATGAAGAAGCATATTGCGATACCGCCTTTGCCAGGGGGTGTTCAGAGCCTTGTTCCAGTGAAGCTGCAATCTGTAATAAATCGTGCTCATTCACCTCATCGGCCACGATAATATCTGTGACTGATGGATGGCCTTCGGTCAGCGTCCCTGTTTTATCTACAACAAGCATCTGGATTTTTTCTGCGAGTTCCAGTGCGGTCGCGTTTTTTACCAGAATTCCTTCTTGTGCTCCTCTTCCTGTGCCAACCATGATTGCAGTAGGAGTGGCCAGACCCAGTGCGCAAGGGCAAGCAATAACCAGTACTGCTACTGCATTGATGAGTGCTATGACGAAATGGCCTGTAAGCCACCAGGTTAGTCCCAATGTCAGAATGCTGATACCAATTACAATTGGTACAAAAATACCAGAGACAGTATCTGCCATACGCTGGATAGGTGCTTTAGAGCCCTGTGCAATCTCAACCAGACGAATGATGGCTGCAAGCTGGGTATTTTTACCGACACCCGTTACACGGCATTTGAGTAAACCATGCTGATTCTGGGTAGCGGCATAAACCTTTGCGCCCACCTGCTTGGTAACCGGCTGGCTTTCACCTGTCAACATGGCTTCGTTTATGCTGGAAGATCCTTCAATGACGATGCCATCGGCGGGCAGGCTTTCGCCCGAGCGGACAAGAAAAATATCCTCATTCTTAAGGCTATTGATATCGATCTCGATAATTTCCCCATCACGTTCGACTCTGGCCGTTTTGGGCTGAAGTTTGATGAGTGTTTCAATGGCTGCTGAAGTTTTTCTTTTTGCTCTGGTTTCCATCAGCTTGCCCAGAAGCACGAGCGTGATGATCATCGCGCTGGCCTCAAAGTAAACATGCTGGTCCAGTTGCAAAATGATGACGGCGGTGCTGAAGAGATAGGCCATGCTGGTACCCAGTGCGATGAGTACATCCATATTGGCTCCTCCGCCACGCAGTGTGCGCCAGGCGCTGATATAGAAACGCCTGCCGGGCCAAAACTGGATCAGCGTTGCAAGCAGCCATTGCAGCCAGTAAGGGAGCAGGTTGTTGTGATTACCCGTCAGCATCATGATCATTTCCAGCATGAAGGGTACAGTCAGGGCGGCAGAGATCCAGAATATACGGAGTTCTTTCCGGTAGGCAGCTTGATTGCGGGATTGTTCTTTAACGTAATTGTCATCACTGATCTGATTAGCGCCATAACCTGCCTTTTCTACAGCAGAAACCAGTTGCTCGACCGAAGTAATGGCGGGATTGAAGCTGATATAAGCAATTTCTGCAGCCGGATTCAATATGGCTCTGACTCCGGGTATCTCATTCAGGACAGTTTCGATACGATTTGCGCATGCGGCACAAGTCATGCCGCTGATTTGCAGCTGTACGGTCTGTTCCGGGACCTGGAATCCTGCCTTTTCGATGGATTGAACCAGCTCTTCAGGGTGGGTGGAATCGTGATCGAACTTTATGAGGGCTTTCTCATTGGCAAAATTGACAGCTGCATGCACGCCCGGCAGTTTGTTGAGATTTTTCTCGATCCGGGCAGCGCATGCAGCGCATGTCATTCCCTCGATGGGTAATTCAATTGTTGTTGGTGATGAGGGTGTATTCAATTTCCCATCCAGGTGGTCAACTTCAGTCTTTTTCACCTAAAAAGGCCAGCAGCAACTGTATCAGGCTGATGAACAAATTATACAGGCTGAGATAAATACCCAATGTTGCCATGACGTAATTGGTTTCACCGCCATTTACGATACGGTTCACATCAAACAGGATGAATCCGGAGAAAACCAATACTGCTACGGCAGAAATTGCCAGTGAAATTGCCGGAATGGCCAGGAACAAATTGACCAGAGAAGCCAAAATTACCAGAATTATCCCAGCCAGCAAAAAATTGCCAAGAAAACTAAAGTCTTTACGTGTGGTTGTGGCTATACCGGCAAGCGTGAAAAAAATGATACCTGTTCCTGCAGCAGCCAGGCCAATCAGTTGTGAGCCATTTTTGAAATGGAGTGCGTACTGAAGCAAGGGACCTAACCACCAGCCGGCAACAAAGGTAAACAGGAAAAGCAGAATGATTCCCCACATACTGTTGCGTGTAGCGCTGACGGCAAACATTAAACCTATCATTACCGCCAGCATTACGAGTGAACCCACAATTGGGGATTGTGCCAGGAATGAGAAATTGGTACCGGTGCCAATGACTGACCCGACTATAGTCGGAATCATGGTTAAACTAAGCATCAGGTAAGTATTTTTCAATACTTTGTTGCGTACGCCCGAATTAACGGTGTTTGATACAGGAGTTGCATATTTGGGGTTAAATTGCATGTTTTTTATTTCCTTCTGAAATTTAAGAAACAGGACAAACTAGACTACCTTGAGAACGTTAAAGTTGCAATTTGGTTCGAACCAAATACACAAACCAATAACCATGATATGGAAATAGTTTTTATGGGTTTGTGTGCAATATCCAAGGGCAAGCTAAATCCACCCGAGCGGGCGTGGTATGCAGAAATTGCCGGCACAAAAAATTTTCCACGATGTGAAAAAGTAATTAATTCCCATGGCAGCAGCGTGGTAATTTTTCTATAAGAATCATGATTTTCCTCCTTGTGCTGGTAGCATTCGAATGCTAAGATTCCCCGAAAAACTGTCACCCGGTTTTTATATCTATTTATGCTCGGGTGAAAGATCAAATAAAAGCCGGTAAGGGCGAAGGATAAGTGTAGAAAACATTCTATGGTCACAGATGGAATGTAGATATTGATTTAGTAATTAATGTGGGGGGGTAAGATATGAGTGGTAGTAAGTTGATGGCGGCACTATCAGGTTTTACAGTTCTTGGTTTATATTCGGGCATGGCAATGTCAAGTAAGTACAACTTGCCTGAGCCGCAGACACCTATTGCGCAACAAATCTATGATCAGCATATGATGGCGTTATGGATCTGTCTGGTAATTTTTATAGGTGTTTTTGGCGTAATGGGTTATTCCATTATTAAACATCGTAAATCAGTAGGTTATAAAGCAGCCAATTTTCATCATAGTACGGCTATTGAGTTTATATGGACGACTATTCCAATATTGATTCTGGTTGCAATGTCATGGCCCGCTACCAAAACTGTAATCGAAATGAAGGATACGAGTGAGGCGGATGTCACCATCAAAGCTACGGGCTATCAATGGATGTGGGGCTATGACTATATCCAGGGTGAGGGTGAGGGAATCAGTTTCTACAGTCAGTTATCTACACCTCAGGATCAGATTCGTAACGAGGCAACCAAAGGGCAGGATTATTTACTGGAAGTAAACAATCGTGTAGTGGTTCCGACCGGGAAAAAAATTAGAATTCTTATGACGGCAAATGATGTGATTCACGCTTGGTGGGTACCCGCTCTCGGCGTAAAGCAGGATGCCATACCCGGATATATTCGTGATGCATGGTTCAAGGTTGAAAAACCTGGGGTATATCGTGGTCAGTGTGCTGAGCTGTGTGGTAAAGAGCATGGTTTTATGCCAATAGTTGTTGAAGTCATGGAGCAAGAAAAATATACCCAATGGGTTGCAGAGATGCAAAAGAGTGCATCTGCCGGGGTTGTTAATACAGCTCTTGTTGAGCAGAGCTCAGGTAAGAACTGATTTATTCCGATTGCTGGTTGAGATTTAGATTACGTTAGATTAGAGGAGAAAATAATGGCAGTAATACAAGACGTGCATGGTCATGGACATGATCATCCGACCGGTATAATGCGCTGGTTGACCACAACCAATCACAAGGATATTGGGACGCTTTATTTGTGTTTTAGTCTTGTTATGTTGTTTGTGGGTGGTTTTCTGGCAATGGGTATCAGAGCTGAGCTCTTTATGCCTGGTATTCAGATACTTGAACCGGAAGTGTTTAATTCATTTACTACGCTGCATGGATTGATCATGGTGTTTGGTGCTGTCATGCCGGCATGGGTAGGGTTTGCAAACTGGCAGGTGCCATTAATGATCGGGGCTCCGGATATGGCATTTGCCCGCCTGAATAACTGGAGTTTCTGGTTGTTACCCGTCGCAGCATTGTTGCTGATTACTTCATTTTTTGTACCGGGTGGTGCCGCAGCAGGTGGCTGGACATTCTATCCCCCTCTTTCAACACAGGGTGGTATGGGTACAGATATGATGTTGTTTGCAGTCCATATCCTGGGAATGTCGTCAATTATGGGTTCAATCAATATCATTACAACCATATTGAATATGCGTGCACCAGGCATGACATTGATGAAGATGCCAATGTTTGTATGGACATGGCTGATTACTGCATATCTCCTTGTGTTGGTAATGCCCGTGCTTGCTGGTGCGGTGACGATGGTACTGACCGATCGTAATTTTGGTACAAGTTTCTTTAATGCTGCTGGCGGTGGTGATCCTGTGATGTTCCAGCATATCTTCTGGTTCTTTGGACATCCAGAAGTTTACATCATGATTCTTCCAGCATTTGGTGTCGTTTCAGAGATCATTCCAACTTTCTCACGTAAACCCTTGTTCGGTTATTCATCAATGGTTTATGCAACAGCCTCGATTGCTTTGCTGTCATGTTTCGTATGGGCACACCACATGTTTACAGCTGGTATGCCTGTAGCAGGTCAGCTGTTTTTCATGTATGCGACCATGCTGATCGCTGTTCCGACAGGAGTGAAAGTGTTTAACTGGACTGCGACCATGTGGCGAGGTTCAATGACATTTGAAGTTCCGATGCTGTTTTCAATCGGGTTCATCTTCTTGTTTGTCATTGGTGGTTTTAGTGGTGTTGTGTGCGCAATTGTGCCAGTAGATATTCAGGTGCAGGATACATACTACGTTATCGCCCATTTCCATTATGTACTGGTTTCGGGAGCATTGTTTGCATTGTTTGCCGGTGCCTATTACTGGTTGCCAAAATGGACCGGTCATATGTATGACGAGTCATTAGGTAAATGGCATTTCTGGTTGTCAATGGTTTTCTTCAACGTGGCGTTCTTTGTACAGCATTTCCTCGGTTTGGCTGGTATGCCTCGCAGAATTCCCGATTACGCACTGCAGTTTGCTGATTTCAACATGATTTCAAGTATTGGTGCATTTGGGTTCGGGTTGACTCAGCTTCTGTTTGTATACATTGTGATTAAGTGTGTACGGGGTGGGGAAAAGGCTGCGGATAAAACATGGGAAGGTGCAACCACTCTTGAGTGGACACACCTGCCTTCGCCAGCTCCTTATCATAGCTTTGAAACACCGCCTGTCGTTAAATAAACAGGATGAAATTCAATGTCGCAAGATGAGGATGCAGAGTTAAAACGCAGAAAGTTAAGAACTGCATTGATTCTGGTTATCATGGTGATAGCCGTTTATATCCTAACAGTCATATTTAAACAGCAATGAAACAAGATGTAGCCAAAACCAACGTAGATATACTAAAAAAGTTACTTGTTTTTAGCGTGGTTATGTTTGGTTTTGGTTACGCACTTGTACCGCTGTATAAAAAATTCTGTGAAGTAACTGGTATATACGAGCTGGAGCGTCCAGATACACTGACGAAACATACCGAAGTAGATAACACAAGATCAATCAGCCTGCTGCTAGACGCAAATGTACGCGGACTTCCTTGGAAGTTTAAGTCATTACAAGCCAATATCCATTTGCATCCGGGTAAGCTTACGGAAGTTATGTATGAGATTAGTAATGAGTCTGAAGAGGTGCAGGTTGGACAGGCAATTCCCAGCTATAGCCCTAAAAATCTGGAAAGATATCTGAAGAAGATAGAGTGCTTTTGTTTTTCGCAGCAGGAGCTACAAGGCAAAGAAGTTAAACAATTGCCTGTCAGATTCTTAATAGATCCGGAAATACCTGGCGATATCCATACTGCCACGATTTCATATACTTTTTTCAACGTAAAAAACTGATTAAGTTGCAAATGGGAAAAGAAAATGAAAAGGTAACATCAGCTTTACAAAATTCTGATATGGAAAAAGCATCTATGTATCAGGTGGCTGAAGCAGTTTTATTTTCATTTATTGGTATTAGAAAAAAGAGCGATCTGGAACACGATGCAGCCAAGATTAAACCTGTTCAAATAATAATTGGTGGTCTGGTTGGTGGCGTTATTTTTATTTTAAGTATTTTGTCAGTAGTCAAGCTTGTAACAGGTTAAGTTAATAACGAGGAGGAAGATTAAATGAGTCAAGGAACGGGTTATTATGTGCCTTCCCCATCCAAGTGGCCAATTATAGGCTCTACTGCCCTGTTTTTTATGGGGTTTGGGGCGGCGTTTACGATGAACAAACTGCCACTTGGCTATGGCATGCTGATCACTGGGCTGGTTATTTTGGCCTTTCTGATTTATGGCTGGTTTCGTGAAGTTTCACTTGAGAGTGAAGCAGGTAAGTATAAAGCCCAGGAAGATAAATCTTTTAGATGGAGTATGGGTTGGTTTATTTTTTCTGAGGTTATGTTTTTTGCATCATTTTTTGGTGCTTTGTTTTATATGCGTGTGCTTTCAGTACCTTGGTTAGCTGGAGCTGATCAGGAATTGCTTTGGTCGGGTTTTTCTGCAGACTGGCCGACAGCAGGTCCTGGATTTGATGAGAAATTTACTCCAATGGGGGCATGGGGAATTCCAGCAATTAACACTATGTTGCTTCTGACCTCTGGAGTGACAATTACTCTGGCACATTGGGCGCTGAAAAAAAATGATCGTGGTGCTTTAAAACTGTGGTTGTTTGCAACGATAGCACTGGGAGTAACATTTCTTGGCTTTCAGATATATGAGTATGCCCATGCTTATTCAGATCTCAATCTAAAAATGACCAGTGGTGCATACGGATCGACTTTCTTCATGCTGACTGGTTTTCACGGGTTTCACGTGACAGTTGGTACAATCATGTTGATTGCAATTTTCTTCAGATGTCTGTCAGGCCATTTTAAACCGGAACACCATTTCGGGTTTGAAGGGGTAGCATGGTACTGGCACTTCGTGGATGTTGTCTGGTTGGGATTGTTTATTTTTGTCTATTTGGTGTAACCAGGGTAAAAGTAAATCAGCTAGGCTATAAACTTAATTGTTATTGGAGACAGAGGCCCAGCTCTTTACAGAAGGTGGGCCTCTGAAACATGTATAGTTATTAATCTGTGCTGATGTTCAAACAGCAATTTAAACCGGCGTTATGGTCAACAGCAGTTACTATTTTAGCGATTGCACTTTTTTTAAAGTTAGGATTCTGGCAATTATCCAGAGCGGAAGAAAAAGAGGCCAGTTTTGCCCTCCTGGAACGTTATGCTCAGCAACCACCAGTTACAGTTCCTGAGCCACTAATAGAACTGGATGATTATTTATATCGCCGGGTAGAAGTTCACGGGTATTTCGAAGCTGAACATACCATATTTCTTGATAACAAAACACATCAAGGGGTTGTTGGCTACCACGTGCTTACACCACTACGTCAAGTGAACAGTACAACTTATGTGTTGGTTAATAGGGGCTGGGTTTCTGGAGGTAACGATCGATCACTTTTACCAGATATCTATACTCCGGATGGACTGGTTTACCTGACAGGAGTTGTTGTATCGCCGTCAATCAGGACGTTGTCACTATCGGATAAACAATTTACTGGTAAAGTCTGGCAAAGTTTTAGCCTGGATAGCTATCAGAATCTGACCGAACTTACTTTTCAGCCTTTTCTGCTATTACAGCAGAATGAGACACAGGGTGATGGTTTGATAAGGCAATGGGAAAAGCCTGATTCCGGATCTTCAAAAAACATAGGTTATGCTTTTCAGTGGTTCTCACTGGCTGTCATGACTTTGATTATTTACATCGTGTTAAATGTCAAACGAAAAAGTATCGCGTAGCCGGCTGAAGCTAATCCTGATGATGCTGGTGATATTATCTCCAATTGTCATTTCGTCTTTTTTACACCGATCTAATTTCCGGCCGGATCATACCGTCAATTATGGTGAGTTGCTCGAAGTCAGGCCATTACAGGGAGAAGCAACAAATCTGACGGATAATACAATTTTTCGTATACGGCAGTTGAAAGGTACCTGGAATTTATTAATCATTGACTCCGGAAAATGTGAAGAATATTGCCAGGAAAAGCTTTATACGCTCAGACAGGTTCGTCTCGCACAGCATGTCGACAAGGACAAGGTTCAGCGAGTGTGGTTAATTAATGACGATATTAGACCTGATCAGGAGACAATCGATAAATTCAAAGGAACCAGATTGGTATTGGCGAATGGTAAGGATTTATTGAAAGAGTTTCCTGCTGAGAACAAGCGGGAAGATCATATTTATGTTGTTGATCCTATGGGTAACTTAATGATGAGATATCCCAGGAATGCAGATCCGCGGAAGATGGTCGGTGATTTGAAAAGATTACTGAAACTTTCTCATCTGGAACATTAACAGGTGAGCAAAGTGACGAAAATCAGGTTGGATCTGGCTTTATCTAAAACGTAATATAAAAACAGGCAGCACTTGCCTGTCATTAGAAAAGATTGTGAGGAGTAAGTAATGACTACAAGTTCATTAGCTTGGCAACAGGCAACGGCACGTGTTCAGCAGTTTTATAGACTTACTAAGCCACGCGTTGTTTCACTCATTGTATTTACTGCCGTGATTGGTATGTTTTTATCAGTTCCTGGTGCAGTACCTTTAGATAAACTAATCTTTGGAACAGTTGGAATCTCGCTTGTCGCTGGTGCAGCAGCTGCCCTTAACTGCCTGGTTGAATACAAGTTCGATGCAATCATGGCTCGCACGAAGGGAAGGCCTTTGCCTCAAGGAAAGGTAAGTGTTCCTGAAACACTTTTCTTTCTTGTATTGATTGGTGGCTTTGGTCTGTTCATGCTTCACCAATGGGTCAATCCGTTAACAATGTGGCTGACTCTCGGTACTTTTGTCGGTTATGCGATCATATACACTGTGATACTTAAACCTCTTACACCTCAAAATATTGTAATCGGAGGTGCATCTGGTGCAATGCCACCAGTACTGGGGTGGGCAGCAGTTACAGGAGAAATTTCTGCAGATGCTCTATTGCTGTTTCTCATTATTTTCGCATGGACACCACCACATTTCTGGGCATTGGCCCTTTATCGCAAAACAGATTATGCAAAAATTGGTATGCCGATGCTTCCAGTGACTCATGGTGATGAGTTTACGCGTCTGCATGTATTACTTTATACAATTATTCTTTGTGTAGTAACGGTACTACCCTATCTTACTCAGATGAGCGGTCTGATCTATTTGGGGAGTGTGTTGATTCTTGATGCGATATTTTTCTATTACGCAATCAGAATCTACCTGCATTACACTGACCAGATTGCCAGAGAAGCTTTCCGTTACTCTATAGCTTATCTCGCGCTGCTGTTTACAGCATTGCTGGTAGATCACTACTTTTATTTCTGATACAGAGAAATCTGGATTGACATATAAGCGGCTCCAGAGAGAGTAATACTGGGGTCGCTTTTGATAGGATGATCAGGGAAACAGCTTTCCAGGATTCAGAATATTATTAGGATCAAAAGTCAGTTTGATCTGCTTCATCAAAGTCAGAGTAGCGTCATTGAGTTCCTTGCCAATATAGGGGCGCTTTTCGGAGCCTATACCGTGCTCACCCGAGAGTGTGCCATTGAGGCTGATGACCAGATCAAATATCTGATCCAGGCATTTATATGCACGTTCACTTTCGCTGGGGTTGTCCGGGTCGATGAGCAGGTTAACGTGAATATTCCCATTTCCAGCATGTCCGAAATTTACGTTGGCAATCTGATATTGCTTGCATAGTGCGGATAATCCGGCCAATAACCGGGGAATTTTATCGACTGGAACTACGATATCCTCGTTGATTTTCTTGGGTGCAATATCCCGCAGCAAGGGCGATAATGTTTTCCTGACCTTCCATAAATCTGCCGTATTCTGAACGGATACTGCTTTCAATAACCCGGAGTTCTGGCAAGCAGCTAAAAGTTTTGCTGTTGTTTCCGGGATTTCATGTTCTGTACCATCGACCTCGATCATCAGCATGGCCTGAGAGTCGCTTGGTAATAACTCAGGATTTCTGGCACGAATGAGATTAAGTGAGCCCGAATCCAAGAACTCAAGAGCACTCGGTCCTTGTGGCTCTTTCATGATAGATACGATTGCTGACGCACAACTGTCAGCATCCTGATAATGCGCAACAAGTCCACTTTTGGCAGCAGGTAGCGGAGTCAGCTTAAGTGTCATTTCCGTTATGACAGCAAGCGTACCTTCTGAACCAATCAGCAAACGGGTCAGATCATAGCCAACGACACCTTTGGTGGTATAGCACCCGGTTTTAATAATGTCCCCTTTCCCTGTTACTGCGGTCAATCCAAGCACATGATCGCGGGTTGTTCCATATTTGACCGCATGTGGTCCTCCTGCGCTGGTGGCAAGATTCCCGCCAATAGTTGAGAATGCCGCACTGGAAGGGTCGGGTGGCCAAAAAAAGCCATGAGGTTTGGCAGCAGCTTGAATGGTTTCGTTTAAAACACCGGGCTCGGTGACGAGTGCCCGGTTGGGGGGGTCGATCGAGATGATTTGTGTCATCTGCTCCAGTGAGAGCGTAGCTCCGCCCTGTTCGGCCAAGCTGCCGCCAGCCGTACCGGTGCCTCGTCCGCGTGGTGTCAGAGGTATTTTGAACTGGTTACATAACCGGACAGTTTTTGCGGTTTCATCAGTCGTCAGAGGGAATATGACACACTCGGGAGGAAAAAACTTCCTGCTGTTATCGTAGGCGTAAGCGTAACAATCCACCGGATCGAAATAGAGTCGATCGGAAGGAATCAGATTCTGTAGTGATTTGATAAACTCCGCAGGCAGCATTTACTGATGCCGAGGATGGCTCGGAAAGATCAAAAAGGTATTGTTTAATCCAGATACTCAAATACTTTTACAACTTTTGTCACGCTTTCCGTGGTACTGGCAATGTGTGTAGCCTTTTCGCCTTCATTACGTTTTACCAATCCCAGCAAGTACACCACGCCATTCTCAGTAACGACTTTGATGTGATTGACCTGGAATACCCGGTTATTGATAAAACGAGCTTTAACCTTGGAAGTAATCAGCGTGTCATTGCTGCGTGAAGCCAATGAACTCTTCGGTGCAACGATGATTTCGTTGGAAACATTCAGTACGTTTTCCACACTCATAGCCAGCTTTTCCACTTCTTTCCTGGTAGATTCATCAGGGGTTTCACCTGTCAGCAAAACGTTACGGTTAAAACTGGTGACATTCACGTGTACTTTGTCACCAAGGCGTTCACCGATTCTGCGGCTGGTTTTGAGCTCAATCCTCTCATCTTCAATATACATCCCGCTGCTGCGGCGGTCTTCAACCATTAATGCTCCGGTTCCCGCACCGACTCCCACACCTGTCAATACCATCGGCACACAGCCCGTTAGAAGGAATAAAATTTGTATTCCCAATATCAGCTTGATGAAAGTATTTTGCATAATGATTTAAACGTACAATAGACTTTATTTATTTGCCTGAAAGAAACAGTGATATACCAATATCGGGGTTTTCCGCAACACGAGGCTCGCAGCAGAGTAATCCTGCAAACATAAAGTGCGTAGTCTAACACCGGATCAATCTGTACTGATTACTAACCGTCATCCTTTATTGTCTGGAGACTAAACTTTAGAATATGAATCTGTTACTTTCACTGAATTTAAGCTGTTTCAGGTATTTCACAGAATACCGCATATTGTGCAGGTGAAAATGAAGCTTTTTATAGAGAATCACGTATGACAGTCAGGACGATATTGGTAGTCGATGATTCGCCGACAGATCGCCATATTATTTCCGGTATATTGATCAGGAGTGGCTATCAGGTGGGAGTGGCCGAGAGTGGTGAGGAGGGTGTCATCAAAGCCAGGGAAATCTGGCCGGATTTGGTGCTGATGGATGTGGTCATGCCTGGAATCAATGGTTATCAGGCAACACGTATACTTGCTCGAGATGGTGCAACTCGCCATATCCCTGTCATTCTCTGCACAACCAAAGATCAGCAAACCGATAAAATCTGGGGATTGCGACAAGGTGCGCGGGATTATATTACCAAGCCGGTCGTAGCTGCCGAGTTATTGCAAAAGATTGCCGGACTGAACTGATATTCAATGACAATTAATGCCATGCCGGAACGTCAGTCATCACTGACTGAGCAAATCAATAAAAAGGCTCAGGAAACTTCAGCCACCATTCCAGTACTGGGAATCACCATTGGTGAAGACCGGTGGCTGATACCAATGAGTAACATCAGTGAAATATTGCCGGTACCCAAAATAACCCCGGTTTTTCTGACACAGCCATGGTTCCTCGGTGTCATCAATGTGCGTGGTAATGTTTACGGTTTATGTGACTTGAGCCATTATCTTGACAACACATCCACCTGCATCAGCGCAAAAAACCGGGTCTTTCTGACCATCCCTCGCCTGGGTGTAAGTTATGCCATGCTGGCAGGCAGTGTTCTCGGTATCCGGAATCTGATGGAGTTTGTTCCCCAGTCAGATCATGAGGACAAACGACCTGTCGTGGCCGGCATATACAAAGACCGTCAGGACAGACTTTGGCGCATGCTGAATTTACCGGCACTGCTACAACTCGAATCTTTCCAGCGGGCGGGCAGCTGAATTACCTCCAGTCTCGGCTGTGCTGCCTGATTGCCTGATTTTATGAATGTAATCTGACAATTTTTCTTCAATTTTTTCAATTTCTCAGACATGCCGTCTCCCTCTGCCATAAACGAAAAAGTCAACATCCTGGCTGAAGCATTACCCTATATCCGGCGTTTTCACGATAAAACCATCGTCATCAAATATGGCGGCAACGCCATGATTGAGGAAGCGCTCAAGCAGGGCTTTGCCAGAGATGTGGTATTGCTGAAACTGGTTGGAATGAACCCGGTCATCATCCACGGCGGCGGTCCGCAAATTGACCACATGCTGAAACGGGTCGGTAAGGAAGGCGTATTCATACAAGGTATGAGGGTTACAGATGCCGAAACTATGGACATCGTCGAAATGGTACTTGGCGGCCTCATTAACAAGGAGATCGTCAATCTTATCAACCGCCACGGTGGACAGGCAGTAGGGTTGACCGGAAAAGACGGAATGTTCATTCGCGCCAAAAGAATGCTGATCCAGGATAAGGAAAAAGCCGGGGAATGGATCAACATTGGCCAGGTCGGTGAAATCGAGTATATCGACCCTTCACTAATCGCATTGCTCGATACCCGCGATTTCATTCCCGTGATCGCACCCATCGGTGTTGGCGAAGATGGAGAATCCTACAATATCAATGCTGATCTTGTAGCAGGCCGTCTGGCAGAAACGCTCAAAGCCGAAAAATTGATTCTGATGACCAACACACCTGGTGTGCTGGATAAGAATGGTAACCTGCTCACCGGTTTGACTGCCGGTCGGGTGGATGAACTATTTGCAGATGGCACGATTTCCGGTGGAATGTTACCTAAAATCAAATCTGCGCTGGATGCAGTCAAGAATGGTGTCAAATCCTGCCATATCATCGACGGACGAGTGCAACATGCTCTCCTGCTCGAAATACTGACTGACGAAGGAGTGGGGACCCTGATCAAGGGTAATGGCTGATAAACCCAGCCGGAGCAGGAACCGTTCATGTCATGGGATGGTGTAACGATTCTTTGTTCCGTATTTTTGCCGGATCATTATCGACGCGATGTGAGCCGTCTGACGGGAAAACTCAGCTAATGGTAAAAAGTACAATTTTTTGGCAGTCAGCCGGGGTGCCTTGTCGACTTTGCGTTTAATCTGAATAAGTAACACGAGTTGTTAGCTGCAACTTGACGTAGATCACTATCGCAGTGTTTTGAGTGCCTGTGCCCATTTATACAGTTCATTCAGCATCGTTACTGCAGAGCTGGTGTGATGTTCACTGGGCATAAACTGTTTGTGTTCACTGATGAGTGTGGAAACATTCTGAATAGCCACAGCTTCCATCATAGGCATGATTTTCAGGGTGGTCAGGGTCTGCTTCAGAATTTGTGCCGAGCGTAATCCACCTGATATTCCACCGTAACTTACTATCCCGGCAGGTTTGTAATTCCACTCTTTGTAGACATAATTGAGCGCATTGAGCAGCGAAGGCGGCGGGCCGAAATTATATTCCGGCGTAACGAATACGTAAGCGTCTGCTGCGCTGACGCTGGCTGCCCAGTTTTTTGTATGCACATGCTGATATTGCTGACGTATAGGGTGTTCCGGCTCGTCGTATACCGGCAGATTGAATTCGGCCAGATCGACTGGCACGACTTCAAATTTGCCGTGTTGTACGGCGACCTCGCTAAACCATTTTGCGACATAAGGGCCAATACGCCCGGGGCGGGTACTGCAGGTAATGATATGAAGTTTCATGGCTATCATTTTCCTTTTCGAGAAATTTAGAAATATTCTGTCAATCCTGCTCGATCCGGTAATTGGCAATCAGCCGGAATTCGCTGCCGGGCTGGATATGTACCCGGTCTGTTGCAGCGTTGGTGGTCTCCACACAAATGAAACGCAGGTAATCATCGTCTTCCAGATCTGCCATTTCAGCCGAAATTTTTGCCCAGGGGTTCCATACCACTGCTGTTCGGTTACCTTTGGAAGTAATGTGGATACGGCGCTTGCGGGCAGTATCATGAATGACGAGATTGCTGCCAACCGACTGGTAGATTCGATCCACTTCCGCATCGATAGTCACCGATCCAGTTTGGTTTTTTTCCAGGTTATCGTCCACTTTGTCGATATAGCGGGTATTTTCCAGACCGGATACATGGGTCTGGCGAATATCTCCCACGCTGAAATAGGTATGAAAAGCCTGGGTGACGGTGCACGCCTGTGAACCGGAATTGCGGGTTACCAGTTCAAGATTGAGCGTATCGCCGATAGTGATTTCCAGCCGCAGTACGAATGAGCGGGACCAGATGGATTGTGTTTCTTCGGTATCTGTCGATCCCAGTACGATGCGAGTATTGCCTTCCGGTGTTGCGGATACTTCGACGATATCCCACATGCAGTTACGCATGAAGCCATGTGCGGGACGTCCTCTGCCTTCCGGGTCCGGACCGAACCACGGCCAGCAGATTGGCACGCCTCCCTTGATCGCCTTGCCCGCCTGATAATAGGCGCGCTTGCTCAGGAACAGAAGATCGTCCTGAATACTCTGAGGCCGGTATGCAAGTACCTGCCCGGCATAAACCGAGATCAGCGCGCTGGCTTTGTCATTCCTGACATGAATAAAGGGCAAACCTCCTTCACCCTCTGCAAAAACTACCTGTTCCCCAATTTTGTAATTTTTGTTTAATTGTTCAATATTCATCATTTTCCCGTTTAGAAATGCAAAAAATCCTGTAACCACTGGCATCAGGTCAAGTATCTGGCCGCAGTCTGTGCTGAATGATAAACTCAATCGGTTACTGCATAAACACAAAATGCTCAAAGTCTTTTATTCGAGGAATCAACATGGCCCATAATTTATTCAACAGTTTAAGCACGTTATCACTTGCCAGCGGTAAAACCGTTCAGTTTTATTCACTGCCTGCGCTGGGTGCGGCTGGTTTGGGAGCAATTTCGCGCCTGCCGGTTTCAATCCGCATTGTGCTGGAATCGATATTGCGAAATTATGATGAAAAAAAGATCACCGAAACTCATGTCAGGCAGCTTGCCGGTTGGCAGCCGAGAGCAGAACGTACCCAGGAGATTCCGTTTGTGGTGGCGCGCATCGTACTGCAGGATTTTACCGGCGTGCCGCTGCTGGTTGATCTGGCTGCAATGCGCAGTGCAGCCAGGAGGTTGGGAAAAAATCCTGAATTGATCGAACCACTGGTGCCGGTTGACCTGGTAGTCGACCATTCGATTCAGGTGGATTACTACGGTGACAGCCAGGCACTGGCACGCAATATGGAAGTGGAATTCCAGCGCAATCAGGAACGCTACCAGTTCATCAAATGGGGGATGCAGGCATTCGATACATTTGGCGTGGTGCCACCGGGAATCGGTATCGTGCATCAGGTCAATCTGGAATATCTCGCGCGCGGCGTGCATCAGAAGGATGGACTGATGTACCCGGATACACTGGTAGGAACCGACTCGCATACCACGATGATCAACAGTATCGGTGTGGTGGGCTGGGGAGTGGGAGGGATCGAGGCCGAAGCCGGTATGCTGGGACAACCGGTCTATTTTCTGACACCGGATGTGGTGGGTGTCAATCTGACCGGGCGGCTGCGGGAAGGAGTCACTGCAACCGATCTGGTGTTGACGGTAACAGAAATGCTGCGTCGGGCCAATGTCGTGGGCAAATTTGTCGAGTTTTTCGGTGAAGGTGCAGCTTCGCTCAGTCTGCCGGATCGTGCCACGATTGCCAACATGGCACCCGAGTACGGCGCCACTATGGGTTTCTTCCCGGTGGATGACGTAACACTGACCTACTTCCGTCATACCGG
This sequence comes from Nitrosomonas europaea, assembly GCF_900167395.1. GTDB lineage: Bacteria > Pseudomonadota > Gammaproteobacteria > Burkholderiales > Nitrosomonadaceae > Nitrosomonas > Nitrosomonas europaea. Next base: position 42,485 of record NZ_FUWK01000006.1, on the reverse strand, counting down.
CCGTACCGATGAAGAAATCGACGCGTTTGAGCGCTATTTCAAGGCACAGGAATTATTCGGCATGCCGCATCCGGGAGAGATCGACTACAGCCAGGAGTTGACGCTCGATCTGAATACGATCGTGCCTTCTCTGGCCGGGCCGAAGCGCCCGCAGGATCGGATAGCACTCAAAGATCTGAAATACAGCTTTACTGAACTTTTCAGCAAATCTGTCAAGGAAAATGGTTATGGCAAACCGGCAGAAGTGTTGGATGATACTTATTCCACCCGCGACAGCCGTCACGTGGAATCCAAGCTTTGCATCGCCCCTGACACCAGTCAGAGCGAGTTGACGTTACCACCGGGCAGTGCGCGCAATGCGGTTGAAATGGTCAATAATCATCCCACGCAGCAGACTGCTGTCCCTGTATCGCTAGCACGACCGATTAAGTTGCATCATGGCGATATATTGATTGCCGCGATCACTTCCTGTACCAACACGTCCAATCCGAGTGTACTGATTGCGGCAGGTTTACTGGCTAAGAAGGCGGTGGAGAAAGGTTTGTCAGTCAGGAAACATATCAAGACTTCACTGGCACCTGGCTCCCGTGTCGTTACGGAATATCTCGGTGCTGCCGGTTTGCTGCCCTATCTGGAGCAGCTTGGTTTCAGTCTGGCCGGTTACGGCTGCACCACCTGTATCGGAAATTCCGGGCCTCTGCTGGAAGTCATTGAAGAAACCATTGTAAAGGATGATCTGGTATGTGCGGCTGTGCTGTCAGGAAACCGTAATTTTGAGGCACGCGTTCATCCCAGCATTCGTGCCAATTTTCTGGCTTCTCCGCCGCTTGTGGTGGCCTATGCAATTGCTGGAACGGTGCTGAAAGATCTTACCCGTGAGCCGCTGGGAGAGGGTAAGGATGGCAAGCCCGTGTGGTTGCAGGATATCTGGCCGGACAGTGCCGAAATCGAATCGATGATGAAATTTGCGACCCAGGCAGAAACTTTCCGCCGCTTGTACAGTGATTTCACCCGGGACCACCCGCTCTGGAATGGCATTACTGCGGTGACAGGCAGGCTGTATGACTGGCCGGATTCCACCTATATTGCCGAGCCACCGTTTTTCGAGGATTTTTCTCTGGAGATCGACCGAACCAGAACACCGGATGCCATTCATGGTGCGCGTGCGCTGGCGATTTTTGGTGACTCGGTGACTACTGACCATATCAGCCCGGCGGGAGCCATCAAGGAATCTTCACCGGCAGGACAATATCTGCTGGCACATGGCGTTACCCGGATGGATTTCAACAGTTACGGCTCACGCCGGGGCAATCACCATGTCATGATGCGTGGTACTTTTGCCAATGTGCGTATCAGAAATCTGATGATACCCGGCAGCGAGGGAGGCGTTACGCTGTATCGCGGCAAGGACGATCCTGACGGTAAGCAAATGAGTATCTTCGACGCGGCCATGCGGTATATCGAAGATGGAACACCTGTGATTGTATTCGCCGGCAAGGAATACGGTACCGGATCAAGTCGTGACTGGGCTGCTAAAGGCACGCAACTGCTGGGCGTCAAAGCAGTTGTCGCAGAGAGTTACGAACGTATCCATCGCAGCAATCTGGTCGGCATGGGTGTGCTGCCTCTGCAGTTCAAGGAAGGCGATAGCGTCAGTTCGCTTGGTATTCAGGGCAATGAGAAATTCGAGCTTCCTGATCTGGGCAATATTCAGCCACAGCAGGAAGTGACACTGGTCATTCACGGGCAAGATGGCTCCCGGCGGGAAATCAGACTACGTTGCCGTATCGATACTGCTATCGAGGTCGACTATTATTACCATGGCGGTATTCTGCCTTATGTCCTGAGAAAAGCGTATGCGTGAGTTGCCTTGGTTTTAGTCGTCCGCGAGTTGATATCAGAATTATCGTGAAGCGCTGCAAGCTCTGAATGGTCCATAAAAGAGATCATTCAGAGCCGGGGCTATAGGTAACAATGTCGCGTATCACACCGTATGACCGGCTTGGAATAAATATGATGGTGTAAAAGGCAGGAATTACCTTAGCCGAATCGGCCGGTAATGTAATCTTCAGTCTGTTTGTTTTTTGGTTTGATGAAGATAGTGTCGGTAGCGCCAAATTCGATCAGCTCACCCATATACATATAGGCGGTGTAGTCCGATACCCTGGCAGCCTGTTGCATATTGTGGGTCACGATCAGGATCGTAACCTTGTTCCTGAGATCCGAGATCAGTTCTTCGATACTTGCGGTTGCGATTGGATCCAGCGCAGAGGTGGGTTCATCGAATAAAAGGATTTCAGGATCCGTCGCCAGAGCACGGGCGATACACAGTCGTTGCTGCTGGCCACCCGAGAGATTGAAGGCAAGATCTCCAAGCCGATCTTTGACTTCTTCCCATAATGCAGCATTACGCAGTGCATTTTCTACCCGTTCCTCGAGAATGGAACGGCGTTTGACACCCCGTATCCTGAGGCCATAGGCCACATTCTCAAAAATTGACTTGGGAAAGGGATTGGGTTTTTGAAATACCATACTGATCCGCATCCTGACTTCGATCGGATCCACTTCGGGTGAGAGAATGTTTGCATTATCCGGGTGGAGGATGATCTCTCCCTCGTAATGGTTACGCGGATACAGATCATGCATGCGGTTGAAACATCGGAGGAAGGTCGATTTACCGCAGCCTGACGGCCCGATCAGGGCAGTTACCTGTTTTTCATAGACCATCATATCGATATTTTTAAGTGCCTGATAACCCCCGTAATAGAAGTTCAGTTTATTGACCACTGATTTCTGGACAGTAGAATGAGTGTGGCCGCTGGCAGGTTTGAATATTTGCATGATTTTGATTTACCACTTGATATTTTTACGCAGACGATAGCGCAGATAAATAGCGAGTCCGTTCATCAGTAACGTCATGACGACCAGTACCAGGCCGGCAGCCGCTGCATTATGCTGAAAGGCTTCTTGCGGTCTCGATATCCAGTTGAACATCTGAATTGGCATAACTGTAAATGGCTCCATCAGCCATTGGAACGATACGAACGGGAACTGATCCTGAATGGGGGATGGAGGCAGAAAAGCAATGAATGTCAGTGCACCGATCGTGATGATTGGTGCTGTTTCTCCAATCGCACGCGCCAGTCCGATAATGACTCCCGTCAGAATACCGGCTGCGGAATAAGGCAGGACATGATCTGATACTGTTTGCCATTTGGTTGCCCCCAGGGCATAAGCTCCTTCACGGATGGAAACGGGAATGGATCTGATCGCTTCACGGGTTGCAACGATGACGATTGGCAGAATCAGCAGCGCCAGTGTCAGCCCGGCTGAGAGGATACTCTGGCCCAGTCCGAGTTGATAGACGAACAGCCCCAGTGCCAGCAGACCATAAATAATGGAGGGTACACCCGCCAGATTGGTGACATTGATTTCGATGATTTCGGTGATGAGGTTTTTCGGTGCGTATTCTTCAAGATAAACACCGGCCGCCACACCGAGAGGAACGGCCGCTGCCGCTGTCACCAGCATGATCAATGTCGTGCCGACCCATGCGGAGAGAATTCCGGCCGCTTCCGGTTTGCGAGAGGGAAAGGAGGTGAAAAATTCCCAGGTCAGGCGTGGCATTCCGTCGATGACCATACTCCCGAACAGTGCGATGAACGTCAGAATCGCGATCATCAGTGCGGTAACACCTGCTACCAGCGCCAGTAAGTCCCAACGCTTGTGATAAGCAATGATGGTACGTATTTCATTCAGATTGTCAGGGTGATTCATAGGTAGCATGGGTATCAGTAAACCTCACGGTATCGCTTGCGCAGTAAATGCCCCAGGATATTGAAAACCAGGGTCAGCAGGAGGAGTGTCAGTCCCGCAGCAAAGATCGTCTGGTACCCAACGCTGCCATGCGGCAAATCTCCCAGGCTGACCTGGACGATATAGGTGGTAATGGTTGCTGCCGGTTCCATCGGGTTCCATACCAGATTGGGCTGCATGCCTGCTGCAATTGCAACTACCATGGTTTCTCCGACAGCACGGGAAATGCCGAGAATATAGGCGGCTGCAATACCGGACAAAGAGGCGGGCATCACTACTTTGATTGCCGTTTGGAATCGTGTGGCACCGATGGCGTACGACCCCTCCCGCAAGTGCATTGGTACAGAACGCATGGCATCTTCTGTCATCGAGCTGACGTAGGGAATGATCATGATTCCCATCACCAGCCCTGCAGACAGCAGACTGAAACCAGGCAGATCTGGAAGAATGGTCTGCAGCAGGGGGGTGACGAACAGTAACGCAAAATATCCATAGACGACTGTCGGAATGCCTCCAAGCAATTCAAGGAATGGTTTGGCTATCTCTCTCACCGTGAAGGGTGCAAACTCCGAAAGATAGATGGCAATGATCGTACCAAAGGGAAGCGCTATGACGAGTGCAACCAGCGAGCTGATGGCTGTTCCTGAAACAAGCGGAAGTATTCCGTAATGGGCGTCGTCAAACAATGGTGTCCATTGTGTGTCTGTTAGAAAGTCCCATACAGAAACATGCTCAAAAAATACCAGTGATTCTGAAATCAGCAGGTAAATGATCGCAAAGGTAATGAAAACGGAAAGAAAAGCGGCCAGGAACAGCAGCAGTTCTATCACCCGTTCTTTGAGGTATCGTTTATAGCTGCGACGTAGACTTCCGGGTGAATGATCGGTGTTGTTCGGGATAGGCATTCTGATCGTCTGGGTAGCAATCCGGATATGTGGGGACGAGTCATTCTAGAAATCAATTATTACAGTTTGATGAAAATGGAAGGTTGAGAAACAAAGTCAGCTGAAATACAGGAGCATTCAACTGAAAACAATTAAACCCGTCATAAATTCAGGTCGATATTGCAGAATGATTATTTTGTTGAAGTCAGGCTGGAGTAAATTTCATGACGCTGAAACGCACCATAAAAGAATTCGCCACTTATCTGGGTGACCGGGAATCGATTCTTGACAGGGATTATCCGAGAGTTGCCGGTCAGATAGAGTTATTGTGGGGATATGTGGAATTTTATCGTTATCTGGAAAAACTGCTGATTACAGAAAAAGGGCGGGATCGTTCCGGTTTTCCATTTGAAGCAGTTCTGGAGCTCGATAAACTGAAAGAAATCCACGAACGACTGTATCCGTGAACGAATTGAACCAGCGTACAGATAAAGCAAATAAACTGGTGATATCACCCGCATTTGGGGAGATGCTGCAAAAACCGCCCTTTCAAGGGCGGTTTTTGTATGACGTTAAAATGCAGAGATGCAAATTATCCGGAGCGGAATGATTTTCAGCGGATAGATCTTAGTCAGCCTGTCTTCTGAGGAAAGCAGGAATATCCATCGGATCCATGCCAGCCTGCTGCATGGCCGTGACCGCAGCATTGCTCCTTCTTCCTGTTCTCATGACTGCAGGTTCATCCACCTGGTGAGAGGAAATTCTGTCATCGGTACCTGTTCGGGTATGGATAACGGTCATGGGTCTCTGGGATTGTTGATTGATATTGCCAAGCCCCGTTGCGACCAGTGTTACACGCAGACTGTCACCCATATTTTCATCGATGACTGTACCGACGATGACAGTTGCGTCTTCAGCCGTCATTTTTTTCACGATGTCCATCACTTCCTGTACTTCACGCATTTTCATGGCTGAGCTGGCGGTGATGTTTACCAGTACACCCCGTGCGCCTGTCAGCGTGATTTCTTCGAGCAGCGGGCTTGCAACGGCTTCTTCCGCAGCCATACGTGAACGATCGACACCGCTGGCGGCTGCAGAGCCCATCATGGCCATGCCCATTTCAGACATGACCGTTTTGACGTCAGCAAAATCCACGTTTACCAGCCCCGGACAATTGATGACTTCCGCGATACCTGCTACGGCACCATACAGTACGTCGTTTGCTGCCTTGAAGGCGTCCAGCATGCTGATATCATTGCCCAGCACTTTCATCAGTTTGTCATTCGGGATGACAATCAGTGAATCGACATGTTCTGCCAGTGCTTCCATTCCAGCTTGTGCTGCTTTCAGGCGTTTACCCTCGAAAGAGAATGGTTTGCTGACAACGGCAACGGTCAGGATACCCATTTCCTTGGCAATCTGGGCCACGACCGGAGCAGCACCCGTACCCGTACCTCCCCCCATCCCGGCGGTAATGAATAACATATCAGCGCCCTGGACGATTTCAGCAATATGATCCCGATCTTCCAGAGCGGCTTCCTTGCCAATATCCGGATTGGCGCCTGCTCCCAGTCCGCGGGTAACACTGGTACCCAACTGCAACAGGGTCTGTGCACGATTTCCCTGGAGTGCCTGCGCATCGGTATTCATACAAATGAATTCGACACCTTTTACTTCATTGCGAATCATATGATCCACGGCGTTTCCGCCACATCCGCCAATACCTATGACTTTGATGACGGCTTCAAGTGGTTCGGTATTCGTGATCTCAAACATTATGTTTCTCCTATTGCATGGTGAGTTTTCAAACAATATTCCGCAGATAAAACTTCATTAAAACCCGATTTAAAAATTTTCCTGAAACCATCCTTTCATTTTTGCCAGAATCTGCCTGGTAGAGCTGCTTTTCAGTTTTGCCTGATGGTGATGGAGACGATCTTCCATGCCGACCATCACCAGACCGATGGCAGTCGAGTATCTCGGTGTCCGTACCACTTCCTCCAGGCTGCCGTTATAGACCGGCAATCCCAGACGCACAGGCATGTGAAAAATCTCTTCCCCCAGCTCGACCATTCCCAGCATGGAACTGCTGCCGCCGGTGATGACGATCCCTGACGAGAGCAGCTGTTCGAAACCACTGCGTCTCAGTTCTGCCTGAATCAGCAGGTAGAGCTCTTCCACGCGTGGTTCGATGACTTCAGCCAGGGTTTGCCGCGACAACGGGCGGGCACCACGATTTCCAACATCCGGAACCTCGACCATTTCGCGGATATCAGCCAGCGTGCGTAAGGCAATGCCATAACGACACTTGATATCCTCCGCATCTTTCGTGGGGGTGCGCAGCGCCATGGCGATGTCATTGGTGATCTGGTCACCCGCCACCGGGATCACCGCAGTATGTCTGATTGCACCATCCGTAAAAACAGCGATATCGGTGGTTCCTCCGCCGATATCGACCAGACATACACCCAGATCCTTTTCATCTTCGGAAAGCACTGCTTTGGCCGAGGCCAGTGGCTGGAGCACCAGATCCCGTACATCCAGTCCGCAGCGATGGATGCATTTGGCGATATTCTGGGCAGCGGATACTGCTCCGGTTACGATATGCACCTTGACTTCCAGCCGGATACCGCTCATTCCGACAGGTTCGCGTACGTCTTCCTGGCCATCGATAATGAATTCCTGGTTGAGGATATGCAGGATCTGCTGATCGGCCGGAATATTCACCGCCTTGGCAGTTTCCATCACTTTCTCGACATCTGCCTGAGTGACTTCCTTGTCCTTGATCGCCACCATGCCATGTGAGTTGAAACCGCGGATATGGTTACCGGCGATCCCGGCATACACTTCACTGATCCGACAGCCCGCCATGAGCTCGACTTCCTCGAGGGCACGCTGAATGGCATTGACGGTCGCTTCGATGTTGACGACCACACCCTTTTTCAGGCCACGTGAGAGGTGGCTGCCCAGACCGATGATCTCGAATCCACCTTCGGGCTTCATTTCAGCGACAATGGCCACGATTTTCGATGTGCCGATATCAAGACCGACAATCAGATCTTTGCCTTCCTTGACTTTACTCATTTGAAAATCCCCCCGATTTCATAGTCATAGTGTTTGTCTGCCCTGAGATTCAATGCAATATCAGGGTATGCGTATTGCAAACCCGCTGGCATAGCGCAGATCCACATAAGCGGAACTTCCATACCGATCCAGACTTTCATTATATTGTGTACGCACCGCTACATAACGTTTCAAACGCTGTTCGATCTGCTCTCTTCCCAGCTTGAGCCAGGTTCCCGTGTTCAATCGAACATGCCAGGCATGCCGTGGAGTCAGCACGATCTCTATGGCAGTTTGTCCGGTTGGCTGCAGTAATTTATTGAAGATGCGATATTGTTGAGTAATCAAACGACTGCTGTTATCGGGACCAGCAAACACCGGAAGACGCACATTATCCATTATTGCGTGAAATATTTCTCCATTTGTATTGACCAGGGCCGTTTCTTCCCAGTATGCAAGCGGCTTATGCTCTTCCAATAATATGTTCAATGCAGGCGGCCATTCACGCAGAATTTTAACCGATCTGACCCATGGCAATTCCATAAAAGCGTTCTGCAATGTTTTCAGATCGATCATGATGAAATTACCGTTTGCCGAATTGCGTACGACCTGTTCGATCTGATCACGGGTGATATGTACCAGACTGACATTACCCGTCCGATTCTTATCCATGGCTTCCACCCGGACTTCCCTCAATGAAAAAAACGGCAATGCCAATATTCTGGTTCCCACTACATAGATCGTAGCCAGCAGAACACCCGTCAGCAGGATATTTGCCAGAAAGTTCAGGGATTGATGATCGTTCCACATACGTTTACAGTTGTCCGATTGCCCGGAATCCGGATGAATGGCTCTCTGCGGATAGCAGGGTGTGAAACATGACAATCAGATCCTTTTCAATGCTCACAGCTCAGCTCCAGAATCTGAACAACGAGTTCATCGAAGGAAATGCCTGCCGCCTTTGCCGCCATTGGCACGAGACTGTGGTCGGTCATTCCTGGCGAAGTATTGGTTTCAAGGAAAAAAGGTTGTTCATTTTCATCCAGAATCAGATCCACTCTGCTCCATCCGGTACATCCCAATATCCGGTGAGCATACAAGGCCTGTTCCTGGATACGGGTGGTTAACGCTGCCGATAACCCGCTGGGGCAGGTATAGCGTGTGCTCTCGGAAAAATACTTGGCCTGGTAGTCATACAATCCTTCTGCCACATCAATGCGCACCAGGGGAAGGGGCATATCATCCAGAATGGCGGCAGTCAGTTCGATTCCCTGGATGAACTGTTCGGCCAGTACCAGTGAATCGTATTCTGCAGCTGCCTGATAAGCGGATCGAAAATCCTGTTCATTGTCTACTTTGTTCAATCCGAGGGTCGAACCCTCCCGGGCGGGTTTGATGATCAGCGGCAATCCCAGCCTGTCTGCCACATCCCGGAAACGGCTGCTGGCATCGAGCATGACGTAATCAGGCGTATTGATACCCGCTGCCTGCCAGATCATTTTTGTGCGCCACTTATCCATTGCCAGTGCACTGGCGAGTATTCCACTGCCGGTATAAGGCAGTTCCATCAGTTCCAGTGCACCCTGAACCGAACCGTCTTCTCCGTAACGGCCATGCAATGCGATAAATACTCGATCGAAACCTTGCTGCAGAAGGTTTTCCAGAGGTTGCCCGGCCGGATCGAATGCATGGGCATTCACCCTGCTCCGCTGCAATGCTGCCAGAACGGCTTGACCGCTTCTCAGCGAGATTTCACGTTCAGCGGAACGTCCTCCCAGCAATACGGCTACTTTTCCAACGTCACGGGTGTTCACTGTGTACTTCCTCCGAGCTGTCCGATGATGCGAACTTCGGTGATCAGTCTGATTCCGGTAGCCTGGTGAACAGCATTTTGCACGGTATCGATGATTGCCTCGATTTCAGAAGCAGTGGCGTGACCGCAGTTGACGATGAAATTGGCATGTAACGTGGAAACCATTGCGTCACCGATACGGAAACCTTTCAGACCGCACTGTTCGATCAACCTGGCAGCATGATCTCCTGGCGGATTCCGGAAAACCGATCCTGCACTGGGAAACCCCAGGGGTTGAGTCTTGATGCGTGCAGTCAGCAGCGTTCTGACAGCCTGACGCGAACTTTCCATTTTACCTGGACGAAGTCGGAACCAGCCGCCGGTAAACCAGACATCGGGTGTGTCGGACGAGGGCGTTCTCTGCAACTCGACATGACGATAACCAACCTGGTAGTCCTCCGGTGTACGTTCGCGCACAATCCCGCTGCGATCGATCGTTGTGACGCGCTCTACCCGATCCCAGGTTTCAGCGCCGTAACAACCAGCGTTCATTGCCAGTGCACCACCAACGGTGCCGGGAATGCCTGCCAGAAATTCTGCACCTGTCAGGTTATGTGAGGCAGCAAATCTGGCCAGTTTGGCACAGGGGACGCCCGCTCCGGCATAAATCAGACCACCGCTTTCGTTCTGCTCGACCAATGACAGATCATTGAGTTTTGCATGCAATGTAATGACTACCCCGGGCAATCCACCATCCCGGACCAGCAGATTGCTGCCCAGTCCGATCATGACAACCGGCTCATCTTTCGGCCAGTGGCGTAAAAACAGGGCCAGATCTTCCAGATCGGCCGGCTGGTAGAAACAGGCGGCATGCCCGCCGGCACGCCAGGAAACATGCCGTTTCATGGGTTCATGCTGACGCAGCTCACCCCGCAGCAGGCGTGTGTCGATACCGGATGTGCGGGATTGCAGATCTGGGGTATCCATGATTGGCAGTTGAATTTCTGTCTGCATGCTTTCCTGATCAGCCTGTTATCAATGTCAGTTTCATCGCCGGTTCTGCCAGATCAGGAGCGGATTTTCCGATGGATCCGGCTCCCATGATGAGTATTACATCTCCATCTTGTGCAATGGTATGAATGGTTGCTTTCAATTCATCGATCTGCTCGATATAAATAGGCTCGATCTTTCCCTGCACTCTGATTGCTCGTGCCAGAGATTTGCTGTCAGCCGCAATGATAGGCTCTTCACCGGCAGGATAAACTTCGGTCAGCAGCAATACATCAGCACCGGATAACACCCGGACGAAATCCTCGAATAAATCCCGGGTGCGGCTGTAGCGGTGTGGCTGAAATGCCAGAACCAGACGTCGGCCGGGAAAAGCATTGCGGGCAGCTGCCATCGTGGCGGCAATTTCTGCAGGATGATGTCCGTAATCGTCGATCAGGGCGAAAGATCCTTGATCCGGCAAGGGGATCTCGCCATATTGCTGAAACCGCCTGTCTACTCCGCCAAAGGTGGCCAATGCTTTTACGATTGCTTCATCCGGTACGCCCAGTTCGTTACCGACAGCGATGGCAGCCAGTGCATTCAGAACATTATGTTTACCCGGGAGGTTGAGTGTGACTTCCAATGTTCGCGGTGAGCCATTGACTCCAATATGGGCGAGAAAATGCATTCTGCAGCGATCGTGCCGGATGTTGGTGGCGCATATCTGCGCATCTTCCGATGCGATGCCATACGTGGTTACTGGCCGGGTAATCATGGAAATGATTTCACGCACGTGGGGATCGTCCACGCACAGTACTGCCATACCGTAAAAGGGCAGGTGTTCGATAAATTCGACAAAGGTCTGTTTGAGCCGGTTGAAATCATGCTCGTAGGTGCTCATGTGATCGGCATCGATATTGGTTACCACCGTCAGAACCGGCTGCAGGTAGAGGAATGAAGCATCGGATTCATCCGCCTCGACCACGATGAATTCACCCTTGCCCAATCTGGCATGACTGTCGACCGTCTTGAGCTTGCCACCAATGACAAATGTCGGATCCTGGCCTGCTTCCGCCAGGATACTGGCAACCAGACTCGTGGTGGTGGTTTTGCCATGAGTGCCGGCGATGGCAATACCGCGGCGCAGGCGCAACAGCTCTGCCAGCATCATGGCGCGAGGTACTACAGGGATACGCCGTTCGCGTGCTGCAATCACCTCCGGGTTATCAGAATGGATAGCGGTCGAGATAACGACGGCATCAGCAGATTGAATATTTTCGGCTGCATGGGTGTGATGAATGACAGCACCCAGGCACTGCAGGCGCCTGGTGGTGGAATTGCTGTGCATATCTGAACCGCTGATCTGGAAACCCAGGTTGATCAGTACTTCGGCGATGCCGCCCATACCGGAGCCGCCGATTCCTACGAAATGGATATGTCTGATTTTATGCTTCATTGGTTTGTCCCGATAATTGCTGACAGGCTTCAGCCACCGTTTGTGCAGCCTCAGGCATGGCCAGTGCACGTGCATGGGTTGCCATGGACTGTAATTGTGCGCGTGAACAGGTCATCAGCCATTGTGCAAGTGAAGCGGCTGTCAACTCTGATTGCGGCCATAAAACAGCCGCCTGGTAGTCGCTCAAAAACCGGGCATTGGCTGTCTGGTGATCATCTACCGCGTAAGGATACGGTATCAGAATACTGGCAACACCTGCGGCTGCCAGTTCAGAAATGGTCAGGGCACCGGCACGGCAGATCACCAGATCGCAATCCTGATAATGTGCAGCCATATTCTCGATGAATGCCACCAGATTTCCTGTGACGCCATGGTCGGCGTAAGCCTGCTGCAGAGCGTCGAGGTGAGCTTTCCCGGACTGGTGAGTCACGTATGGTCGCTGATCTTCAGGAATCATACTCAAAGCCTGTGGCAGCACGGTGTTCAGAACTTGTGCGCCGAGGCTGCCACCAACCACCAGGATGTGCAAATTGCCCGTCCGGTGTGCATAGCGTGCTTCCGGTGACGGGAGCCGGGCGATTTCTGTGCGTACCGGGTTGCCGGTAACCCGGGTTTTATTTTCCGGGCTTGTGAGGGCACCCGGGAATGCCAACAAGATACGATCGGCAATTTTTGCCAGTATCTTGTTGGTCAGGCCGGCGATTCTGTTTTGCTCGTGAATCAGCAGAGGTTTTCCAAGTAAAACGGCCATGATTCCTCCGGGCAATGCCGGGTAGCCCCCCATCCCTAATACCACCTGCGGTTGCTGACGGCGCAATATCCGGAAACTTTGCCAGCAGGCTTGTGCCAGCCTCCATGGCAGTAACAGATAGCTGCTCAGCTTTTTGCCGCGCAACCCGGAAAAATTGATCAATTCGATGGAGAAACCGTGCTGTGGCACCAGTGCGGCTTCCATACCGTTACGGGTACCCAGCCAGACGATTCGCCAGCCGTTCGCCTGCATGGAACGGGCAACTGCCAGCCCTGGAAATACATGCCCTCCGGTCCCGCCTGCCATGATCATGATCGTGCGAGACAAGGTATGAACTCCATGTGCGGTGCATATTGCTGATCAGAGCTGTCTTCTCTCATGCGTTCAATCCTCTGCGTTTCAGTCTGTTTTCCCAGTCGATTCGCAGCAGTATGGCGATGGCGATACTGTTGATGACGATACTGCTGCCGCCATAGCTCATGAAGGGCAATGTCAGCCCCTTGGTGGGGAGTAATCCCATATTGACGCCCATGTTGATGAAAGCCTGTAAACCCAGCCAGACACCGATACCCTGTGCAACCAGTGAACCGAATTGATCTCCCAGTCTGGCTGCTGTGCGGCCGACTTTGAAAATACGCACCAGCAAAAAGAAAAACAGTGAAATCACGGTGACGACCCCTGCAAAACCAAGTTCTTCGGCCAGTACGGCAAACATGAAATCGGTATGTGCTTCAGGCAGATAATTCAATTTTTCCACACTGCTTCCCAGACCGACTCCCCACCATTCACCAAGTCCGAACGCGATCAATGCATGCGTGAGCTGATAACCCTTATCGAAGGGATCGTTCCACGGATCAAAAATAGCATTGATACGATCCATGCGGTAAGGCTCGATGATGATCAGCAGCGCCAGCAGTACCGGTACCAGGCATATCAATCCGAAAAACATTTTCAGGCTCATTCCGTTCATGAACATGATGGACAGGACGATGGCCGCGATAACGACTGTGGCGCCCAGATCCGGTTCCATCAGTAATAACAGGGAGACGATGGTCAGCAATGCGAGGATAGGCAGGAAACCCTTGAAAAAATGATCCTTGAAAGCCGCTTTGCGTACGACATAATCTGCTGTAAAAATCAGAATGATCAGCTTCATCAGTTCGGAAGGCTGGAAGCTGGTGATTCCCAGAGGGATCCAGCGACGGCTGCCATTGATCTCATGGCTGATTCCCGGAATCAGGACCACAAGCAGTAGCAGGATGCCCAATCCCAGCAGATAGTGAGAATAAGCCTGCCACCAGCGCAGCGGTATCCGGAAGCAACCGATTCCGACAGCTATTCCCGCCAGTATGTATGAAGCCTGCCGGGCAAGAAAATAGTAACTGCTTCCTTCACCAAATTTCGCTTCGGCGATTGCAATCGAGGCGGAGTACACCATGACCAGCCCCAGCCCTAGTAAAAGCAGCACGGTTGAAACCAGCAGCACATCCAGTTCGGGCTGAATGGGCTGATTGTGCGGAGCGGAAGTGGATGGACTCATCATGGGTTTAATGACATGTCTGTGCTGTCAGTACGAACTTGCGCTCGATCAGGCGGACGGCAGCCGTGAAAACCTCAGCGCGGTGAATGTAATTGTTGAACATATCGAGACTGGCACAAGCGGGAGAGAGCAGAACGACATCTCCGTGCTCTGCCAGCAGAAAGCTTACCTGTACCGCCTCATCCATGGTGGTTACCCGGTGTATCGGTACATTGCTGGCCTGGATGGCCTGTGCAACTTTGTCTGCATCCCTTCCCAGCAGTACGACACTGCGCACATGCTTGCTGACTGGCTGTTCCAGAGGGGAAAAATCCTGCCCTTTGCCATCTCCACCTGCAATCAGAATCACGTTTTTGCGAAACCCGTTCAGTGCGGCAACAGCTGAACCTATGTTGGTGCTTTTAGAATCGTCGTAAAACGTTACGCCATTGAACTCGGCAACTTTCTGCATACGGTGCGGCAATCCCCTGAAAGTACGCAAAGCATGCAACAACGGCTCGAAAGGCAGATCAACCGCCCGGCACAACGCCAGTGCAGCCAGCGCATTGGCGGCGTTATGCAGTCCCGCGACGGCAAGCTCACTGGTTTTCAGCAAATGGGTACTGCCTTGTGCCAGCCATACATCCGATCCGCCGGGGAGCAAACCAAATTCTTCGTCCGACACGGGTGCGGATAGACCAAAAGTCACCTGTTTACTGTTTTTATCCGCCATGGCATACACCCTGGCATCATCACGATTGAGTATCTGCACGCAACCATTATTATGCGGGCGGGAAAATATCCGTGCTTTTGCGGCGGCATATTCTTCGATACTGTCGTACCGGTCCAGATGATCTTCGCTCAGGTTCAATACCGTTGCTGCATCCGGCCGCAGGCTGCTGGTGGTCTCCAGTTGAAAGCTGGAAAGTTCCAGCGCCCACAAATGGGGCCATTTATTTGCATCCATCCGTTGCATCAGTGCATCCAGCGCTGCCGGGCCGATATTGCCTGCTACCTCCACATCCCATCCGGCATTTTTTACCATTTCACCGACCATGCTGGTGACCGTGGTTTTCCCGTTGGAACCGGTGATCGCAAGAATTTTTGTACCCGGTGGTGCGTACTGATCGAGTGCAACGGCAAACAGCTCGATATCACCGATTACGGGCACACCCTGCTGCAATGCTGCCTGTACCAGTGGTTCGGCTACTGCCACACCCGGGCTGATGGCAATTGCATCGATCCCCTGGAACAATTCTTCCTTCAACGGGCCGCAGAATATGGCTTCACCCGGTACGATCCGGCTTATCAGTTCGAGATTGGGCGGGCTGGTGCGTGTATCAGCCACTGACAGCTGTGCACCGAGCCGGGAAAGCCATTTGACCATGGAAATCCCGGTTTTCCCCATGCCCAGAACCAGTATTTTTTTGCCGGTATAGTTCATCGCAATTTCAGAGTCGATAAGCCGATCAATACCAGAATGAGGGTAATGATCCAGAACCTCACCACGACCTGATTTTCCTTCCATCCTTTGAGTTCATAATGATGATGCAGGGGTGCCATGCGAAAAACGCGCTGACCGAACAGTTTGTAGGAAGCCACCTGAATCATGACTGACAGTGCTTCCATGACGAATACGCCTCCCATGATGACCAGTACGATTTCCTGCCGGACAATGACGGTGATCACCCCCAGTGCTGCGCCTAATGCCAGAGCGCCAACATCGCCCATGAATACTTCCGCCGGGTAGGTGTTGAACCATAAAAATGCCAGACCGGCTCCTGTCAGCGCGCCGCAGAATACCGCGAGCTCACCCGCATTGGGAATGTGTGGAATACCGAGATATTTGGCAAACACGGCATGGCCGGCAACGTAAGCGAAGATGGCCAGAGCACCACTGATCATGACGGTAGGCATGATGGCCAGACCATCCAGCCCATCTGTCAGGTTGACGGCATTGCTGGTACCAACGATCACCAGATAGGTCAGCACGATAAACAGGAATGTTCCCAGCGGAATGGCCACTTCCTTGAAGAATGGAACGATCATTTCGGTGTGCTGGGGAAGATCGGCTGTCATGGCAAGATACACTGCGACCAGCAAGGCAATGATCGATTGCCAGAAAAATTTGGATGAAGCTGAAAGTCCTTTGGAATTGCGCTGTATTACCTTGCGATAATCATCTACCCAGCCGATTGCGCCGAATCCCAGTGTCGTCAGTGATACCACCCAGATGTAGCGATTGCTCAGGTCCGCCCATAAAAGTGTGGTCACGATCACAGCCGTCAGGATCAGTGTGCCGCCCATCGTCGGTGTGCCTGCTTTGATCAGGTGAGACTGAGGGCCGTCATTGCGCACGGACTGGCCGACTTTACGTGCGGTCAGGCTGCGTATCATGGCCGGGCCGATCAGAAACGAAATGCTCAACGCAGTCAGTGCCGCCAGCATGGTACGCAGCGTGATGTAACTGAATACATTGAAAGCGCGGATATCTTCTGCAATCCATTGAGAAAGTGCCAGCAGCATTCTATGGTTTCCGTTGTAATGTCCGGTTGCGAATCCGGAAAACTGTGTTTGTCCGGCTATTCATTGCCTTTCATTTCGAAATACATTCACGCCTGCAATTGTTCTATCACGCGTTCCATTTGCATGAAACGCGATCCCTTGACCAGGACGAAAACATGTTGTTCGTCCAGACAGCTTTTCGCTTTTTCCAGCAACGTGTCCAGATCGGCAAAATGCTGTGCCCCGCGACCAAACCCTGCAACAGCCTGCCGGCTCGATTCTCCCAGTGCCAGCAATATATCCACACCTGCGCTTGCAGCTTGTTGACCGATTCTGTGATGGAACGTTGCCGTATCAGCACCAAGTTCACCCATATCGCCTATGATCAGAATTTTTTTGCCGGGCATTTCTGCCAGGACATTCAGTGCAGCCTGCATGGAATCCGGATTGGCGTTATAGGTGTCATCGATCAGAACTGACCGGTTCAACCCGGTTTTTTTCTGCAGACGTCCGGGGACACCCCTGAAACTGTGCAAACCCTCAGCAATCGAGCTTGTGCTGATACCAGCAGCCGTGGCGGCTGCCGCCGCTGCCAGCGCGTTGTAAACATTATGACGACCTGGCACCTGTAACGTTATTTCGATTGTGTCATCAGGCAATTGCAGCAGCCATCGATCGCCTGACGGATGTGCCGGCTGGCGTGCGCTGACTGCGGCAGTGCCATTCATGCTGAAATCCACAACCGGCCTGTTTCCGGCAAGCTGCCGCCAAAGCCGGGCATGGGGGTCATCCGCATTGATGATGGCAACTCCCTGTTCTTCCAGCCCCTCGAAGATTTCTCCTTTGGCACGGGCGATGGCTTCGGTGGTCCCCAGATATTCGATATGAGCCGTGCCTGCATTGGTGATCACGGCAATCGTAGGTGCAGCAAGCCGGCTCAGCCAGGCGATTTCACCCGCGTGGTTCATCCCCATTTCGATGACTGCGCCAACATGACGGGAATCGAGTTGCAACAGCATCTGCGGTACACCGATGTCGTTATTCAGATTGCCGGTTGTCGCAAGAACGTTCTCCAATCCGAATTCACATCTGAAAATGGCTGCAATCATTTCCTTGACGGTGGTTTTGCCATTACTGCCTGTCACGGCTACCAATGGAAGGGTGTAGCGCCGACGCCAGGATGCCGCCAGTTGTCCAAGGCCCAGCCGGGTATCCTTCACTTTGATCCAGCCAAAATCAGGTTGAGTCGGGAGGATAGCTGTGTCAGCCGAAACCATGGCTGTAACGGCACCGTTTTCGATGGCTGCGGAAATGAAACGATGGCCGTCAAACTGCTCACCGGACAGCGCAATGAAGAGATCACCCGGTTTCAGGGTACGGCTGTCGGTGCTGACTCCGGTGAATACGGCGTTGTCACCAGACCAGTCTGCGTGCAGGGCCAATGCAGCTTCCTGTGTGCTCATCATCCTTGCACCTGTAATTCCGGGCCGGCCAGGTCATGCAATACTTGCCGTACTACTTCGCGATCGTCATACGGATATTTCTTTCCCTGTATTTCCTGGCTGGTTTCTGCACCCTTGCCGGCGATCAGTACGATATCGCCTTTGCGTGCACCATGAATGGCCCGGTAAATGGCGGCTGTGCGATCCACTTCGGATGTGCAGTGTTTGCCACTGGCACCGAGCATGACTTCGCTGATGATGTCTGCAGGGTTTTCATTACGCGGATTATCGCTGGTGATAATGACTTCATCGGCCAGGCGTGAGGCAATTTCTCCGATCAGCGGGCGCTTGCCACGATCTCTGTCTCCGCCGCAACCGATGACACAGATCAGTTTTGCCTGATTTTTCCGAATTCGTTTTTTGATGCGGGTGCCGGCCAGTGTTTCGCGCAAACCGGTCAACACTTCGTTCAGCGCATCGGGAGTATGCGCATAATCGACAATGACGACGGGTTGATTGCCTCCTCCCAGTTTTTCCATTCTTCCGGGAATCGGCTGAACCTGTCGTAACGCGGTGATTGCATCATCGAGATCGATATTGCTGGCGAGCAGGGCGGCCAGAACAGCCAGCAGATTATAGGCATTGTAGCGGCCAGTCACATTGCACTGCAGGCTGGCGTACCGGTTGCAGAATTCGACATCGAAGCCGATCTGCTGTGTGGTGAATTGCAGATTGCTGCCGTAGAGTATTTTCTGATTACCAGCTGTTTGTGCAGTCTGGCGAGGTTGCTTGAAACCATAACCAATGATCGACAGATCTTTTCCGGCCAGTTGTTGCGACAGCTCTACACCCAGTACTTCATCCAGATTGAGGACGGCGTATTGCAAACCTTCCCAGAAGAACAGTTTTGCCTTGGCAGCAGCATAGGCATCCATACTGTCGTGATAGTCCAGATGGTCGCGCGTCAGATTGGTCAGTACGGCGACAGCAAATTCCGATCCGATCAGTCTGTCTTGAGAAAGACCATGTGAGGAAGCTTCCATCACCAGTGAGGATGCTCCTTGATGCAGATATTCAGCCATCAGCTGCTGCAGATAAACGGCATCGGGAGTCGTGTGTTCGGAAGGGTATAATGCGCCCGGGAATCCATGCCCGAGCGTTCCGATTACGGCAGTTTTTTTCCCCAGAGCAGCCATGGCTTGCGCATACCATTGACTGCAGGTGGTTTTGCCATTGGTGCCGGTGATTCCAACCAGCCATAAATGTCTGGAAGGATGACCGTACGCTTCACTGGCGATTTTCCCGGCTTCGTGACGCAGCCCGGCCACACCCAGATTGGGTATCTTCCACTCGGGTTTCCAGGAAAATCCCTGCTTTTCCCAGATGATCGCGTTGACACCTCGTGCAATGGCCTGCGGAATATCGTTGCGCGCATCATGACGTTCACCGGCACACGCCAGGAAAGTATCACCCGGCTTGAGTTTCCGGCTATCTGCCACCAAATGTCGTACTTTGACATCCAGCTGATTCAGCAGGCAGGCTGCATGACCTTCATCTGATCTCGAATCCGACGAGGTGCTCATCATCCTTTGTCTTCCAATCTGGCGGGAACGGGGGACGTCACCAGATTGCCAAGTGAATCATCAAATGGCACATTCAGTATTCGCAATGTACCTTCCATTACCCGGCTGAATACCGGTGCCGCTACCGTGCCACCATAATAACGCCCGTCAGAGGGTTCATCGATCATGATTGCCATGATGACACGCGGATCGGATGCTGGTGCAAAGCCGACGAACGAAGAAATATAGCGATCGCTGGCGTACCCTTTCCGTTTTTCCAGACGTTTGTGCGCGGTACCGGTTTTTCCCGCCACACGGTAACCGTTGATGCGTGCACCGCTGCCGGTACCTTCCGGTTGCACCGCAAGTTCCAGCATTTTACGTACGGATTGTGCGGTTTCACGTGAAATGACTTTCTGGCCGACAGCCGGCGTATCGCGTTTCAGCAGTGTGATGGGTTTCAGTTCTCCATCCGTGGCAAACAATGTATAAGCCCGTACCAGTTGCATCAGACTGACTGAAATACCATGCCCGTAGGACATGGTGGCTTGTTCGATCGGGCGCCATTTATTATAGGCG
This sequence comes from Nitrosomonas europaea, assembly GCF_900167395.1. Taxonomy (GTDB): domain Bacteria; phylum Pseudomonadota; class Gammaproteobacteria; order Burkholderiales; family Nitrosomonadaceae; genus Nitrosomonas; species Nitrosomonas europaea. Next base: position 22,126 of record NZ_FUWK01000006.1, on the reverse strand, counting down.
CGTAGCTGACCACTTGCTTCTCCGGGAAAGCCAATACCGGTTTCAGTGCCGAAACCGGAACGGTTGAGCATTTCCCAGAATGTTTTGGGTGGCAGTAACAGGGCAATTTTTGCTGCACCCACGTTACTCGAGGTCTGAATGACCTGGGAGACAGTCAGATTGCCCTTGTCACGCACATCGCGAATGACGGCTCTACCTATTCTCATCATTCCGCCGGAGGTTTCCATCAGTGTGTTTGCCTTGACGCGACCCGTTTCCAGCGCTACGGCGATGGCAAAAGGCTTCAATGTCGAACCTGGCTCGAAAGTATCGACCAGCACACGATTGCGGATGACTTCGTTATTCATGCTCGCGCGCTGGTTGGGGTTGAAAGCCGGGTAATTGGCCATTGCCAGCACTTCACCTGTTTTGACATCCAGGGCCACGATACTGCCGGCTTTGGCGTGCTGCTCTTTTACTGCACGCGCCAGTTCCCGGTAAGCGAGATACTGTATCTTACTGTCGATCGACAGCACCACATCCTGGCCGGATTTGGGAGATCGGATCTGTCCGACGTCTTCCACGACACGCCCGATCCGATCCTTGATGACACGCCGTTTGCCGTCTTCACCCGTGAGCACATCCTGCCATGCCAGTTCTACACCTTCCTGTCCGCGTCCGTCTACATCGGTAAAACCCAGAATATGGGCAGCCAGCTCGCGTGATGGATAGTAACGATAAAACTCGTGCTTGAGGTACAAACCCTTGATGTTGAGTTCAGCGATCTTATTTGCTCTTTCCGGTGGCAGTTGCCGTTTCAGATACACAAATCGCTTATCGCTGCTGAGACGTTCCTGAACAGTGGCCTTATTCATATCCAGCAGATCGGCCAGCTGCCCGATCTGTTCCGATGTGGCGCTCACTCTTTTGGGATCGACCCATACGGATTTGACGGGCGCGCTGATGGCAAGGATTTCACCATTGCGGTCTTTGATGCTGCCGCGCTGGGAATTTTGTTCAATGACCCGGAGATGGCGTGACTGTCCCTGCTGCTGCAGAAAATCCTTGTTCAGTGCTTGTAAATAAACAGCCCGGGCAACCAGTATGATCAGGGATATCAGCAAAAATCCCTGTATGAGGCGAGAGCGCCATTCTGGAAGATCCACAGCAGCGGATTTGCGAGAGGGATTGAACAGGATTTTCATTCAGTCGCACCTGACGAATGATCGGGATGAATCGCCAGAATATTTCCAGCGGCAGGCGGGGGCATAGTCATGCCGAGTTCTTTTCGCGCGATTTTTTCCACACGCGCAGGCATGGCCAACGTGGTTTGTTCCAGCCGCAGTTGGTTCCATTCGGTTTCCAGTTGTTCAGTCAATTGCTGAGCTTCTTCCTGTTCCATGAACAGTTTGCGTGATTCGTACCGGGCGGTTACGATGCCCAGACCACAGATAACCAGCACCATAAACAGGAAAATGTTCAGTTTGATCATCGATCCACCTTGCTGCCGGTTTCCAGCTTTTCTGCCACCCGCATGACGGCACTGCGCGCTCGCGGATTGGCAGCCACTTCATTCTCGCCGGGGCGAATTTTTTTACCAATGATCTGCAATGTCTGTCTGCTGTGCATGCGACTCTCCTCATCCCGTACAGGCAGTTTTCGCGGCAAAGTGTCCGTGCCTGCCTGCATGCGCATGAAACGCTTGACGATACGATCTTCCAGTGAATGAAAGCTGATTACTACCAGCCGGCCGTTTGCATTCAGCAGTTCCACGCATTGCGGCAGTGTCACCGATAATTCTTCAAGTTCCTGATTGAGATGAATCCGTATCGCCTGGAAGGTGCGCGTCGCCGGATGCTGCCGACCGTCCCGGTGGCCGAACTTGCGCACGACCGCTGCCACGATCTCGGCAAGCTGAAACGTGGTAACAATGGGCTGGCGTGTCTGTGCCATAACAATTGCGCCTGCAATCTGTCCAGCATACCGTTCTTCGCCATAGGTTCTGATCACCTCCTTCAATTCTGTTTCTGTCACAGTGGCCAGCCACTCCGCTGCTGTTTTTCCCCGGCTGGAGTCCATGCGCATATCCAGCGGGCCATCATGGCGGAAGCTGAATCCGCGTGAAGCCTCATCCAGCTGGATCGATGACACGCCCAGATCCAGCAGGATGCCGTCGATCCGGCTTACACTCAGCGACTCCAGTGCTGTGCGTATTTGTGCATAACTGCCGTGTACTGCCTGAAACCTTTCATCCCGAATGGATCGGGCTGCAGAAATGGCCGCCGGATCCTTATCGAATGCAATCAATCGTCCTGATTCTCCCAATCTGGACAGAATCAGGCGGCTATGACCACCTCTGCCGAAGGTTGCATCTACATAAATACCATCAGCTCTGATATTCAGTGCATCTGCAGCTTCTTCCAGCAAAACGGGTACATGCACGGCACTATCGGCGCACTACAGCGAGAATCCTTCCAGCTCGGGGGGAATATCTCCATCCTTGTAGGTCGTTGCTGTATCGATTTCCAGATCCCATTTCGCCATATCCCAGAGTTCAAATTTCTCACCCTGCCCCGCGAGCACGACTTCTTTCTGCAAACCGGCAAACTGTCTCAGAGGGGCGCTGATCAGAATACGGCCGGAACTGTCCATTTCAACGTCACTGGCATTACCGATGATGAGTCTTTGCAAACTTCGAATCTGCGGGCTGAGGCTGGGAAAGCTGTTCAATTTTTTTTCAATCGGCTCCCAGACGGGCTGAGGGTAAATCAACAGGCATCGGGAAGGATCAGCAGTCACGACGATATTGCCTCCACAACTGGCAAACAATTCATCACGATATTTCGCGGGAATCGCAAGTCTTCCCTTGCTATCGAGACTTAACTGGGTGGAGCCACGAAACATTTCGTCCCTTTTGATTTCAATGGAGGTGCCTGTTTGATGATTGAATCATATTTACCCCACTAACACCCACAATTATGCATATTTCACCACTTTAACCCACTTTACTCAATAAAAATTTGCATGATTGAGCAAGAAAGAATTTTTATATTGTTGTAACAATGATTTAATGGAATTTTCAGATAATCTTTTCGAATAAAACAGCTCGATAAAGAGGGCTGGTTTCGGGATCGGGACAGGGCGTGGTATAAACCTGAAAATATTTTAGGAACCTCTGATCAATATGGCTTTGGTATTTTGGGAACAGGCTGTCAATGATTTATCGGCGCGTGATCCGGTGATGCACCGGATCATTCAGTGTTACAGCGATTCGATGCCTGAAGAACGGGGAAATGCTTTCGCCACACTGGCGCGTGCGATCGTCGGACAGCAGATATCCGTCAAGGCGGCGGCCAGTGTCTGGCAGAAGGTAACGACTTTGATTCCGGAAATCACACCGGAAGCATTGATTGCGACAGAAATCGATTTATTGAGGACATGCGGGCTATCGGCGCGGAAAGTCGATTATTTGCGGGATTTATCGCGCCATTTTCTGGAAGGAACGCTGGTGACGGTCAATTGGCACGATCTGGATGATGAAACCCTGATCCGCAAACTTGTCGAGGTAAAAGGCATTGGCCGGTGGACGGCAGAAATGTTCCTGATTTTTCATCTGCATCGCCCGGATGTCCTGCCGCTGGATGACATTGGTCTGCAGCGCGCTGTCAGCCTGCATTACAATGCCAGTCAACCAGTCGCCAAACAGGCGATTCGGACCATAGCTGAAAGCTGGCAACCCTGGCGATCAGTCGCCACCTGGTACCTGTGGCGAAGCCTCGATCCGATTCCGGTCATCTATTGATGAAAGCCAGTATCGCCTGGTTGAGTTGCCTGATCGTTATTCCACAATCAGTATTGGATTGATTGCTGGATTCTGTTTCTTTCCGGTACAAATAATTCATTCGTTTCTACAGGGCTTTGCAATGATGATTCAGGCCCCTGAATAATCCGATGTGATGGATACGCTATTTAATGTAACGTCCTATACATCTGAGTTTATAGACAATAAACAGGCAACGGTTCTTCATGATGTATTCGTCAATGATCCATCAATTCGATCTACTGGCTCGCAGCATTGGACAAAAAGAACTTCTGAGAGCCGTCCTTATTGCAGCAACGGGTGTGTATTGAGTACAATTAAATAGAAATCATTCTTATTTAATGTGAAACAATCGCCCAGGGCTGGAAAAGGAATACATGTCGACTACGGAAGAGGCTTCTGAGAACGAGATTACCATTCTCTACACAGACCATCATGGCTGGCTCAAAAGATGGTTATACCGCAAGCTGGGCAATTCATTCGATGCGGCCGATCTGGCGCATGATATCTTCATGCGATTGCTTGCACGAGAACAATCGACAGTCATTCATCAACCGCGCGCTTTACTGACGACGATTGCCCAAGGAATCGTTTCGAACTTTTACCGGCGGCGTAAAATCGAAACTGCCTACCTGGAAACGCTTGCTCATCTGCCAGAGGCACAGGCACCCGATCCTGAAATCCGGGTAATCCTGCTGGAAACACTGATTGAAATCGACCGGCGTCTCGACATGCTGGCGCCACTCGTTCGCCGGGCCTTTCTATTGTCACAGGTCGATGGGATGAAACAAACCGATATCGCCGCTGAACTGAATCTCTCACTGGCCACAGTGCAGCGCTATATCGTCAAGGCAGTACACCAGTGTTATTTCGGTGAATGACCCGTATGCCTCAAGAACCGGAATCGGGCGCTGATCTTCCATCCGATCGAACTGCCGTCTTTCCGACACCCGAAGGTCCACCCTTGCCTAAACAGGTCACTTTGCAGGCGGCAAAGTGGCTCGTAATGCTACAAGCACCCAATACCACTCAGGCTACACGTGCCAAATGGCAGCAGTGGCGTGACGTACACCCTGACCATGAACGTGCCTGGCAGCATATCGAAGCATCTGCTACCCAGATGCGTGCAATGCATTCACCCTTGGCGCATGGCACTCTGATCCGGGACGATACCGAAAAACGGCATGCCCGACGCCGGGCCATCAAATTACTGGGTGTGATAGCTTTTACGGGCACCAGTACCTGGCTGCTGCGTGACAATCCCGTCTGGCGTGAATGGCATGCCGATCATCGCACCGCTACCAGTGAACGCCGTACCATCGTACTGGCTGATGGTACGCGGATCATGCTCAATACCGCCAGCATCATCGATGTACACTTTGACAATGCAATACGGCTGGTCACCCTCATCCGGGGAGAAATACTTGTGACCACGGCGCCTGATTCCGCTTCGGGTACCGGGCAGCCTTTCATCGTTGAAACCGATCAGGGAAGGTTGCGCGCGCTGGGTACCCGTTTTGCTGTCCGCCAGCGGGAAAATGACAGCCATGTCAGCCTGTTTGAAGGAATGGTCGAGATCCGGCCTGCTGATGCTTCGGATCAAGCCCGTGTTTTACAGGCGGGAGAACAGATAAGCTTTACTCGCAACGCCATTGAAACTCCGCAGACGATCGATACCCATGCCGCTTCCTGGGTAACCGGGATGCTGGTCGTCCAGGAAATGCCGCTGACCGATTTTATTGATGAACTGGCACGTTACCGGCCGGGCTACCTGAGTTGCGACCCTGAACTGAGCCATCTGAAAGTGTCCGGCATTTATCCCATCGAAGACACCGAGCGTGTGCTCGATATGCTGTTGCACGTGCATCCTATCGAAATATACAGCCTGACCCGTTATTGGGTCGCCATTCGTGCACGTGGTGATCGCTGATCATCCTGTTTCAATACCAATCCTGTATTTTCCGGGCTGGATTGACTAATTCGGCTATAGCACCAACTTTCACAATTAAATTTCAGCAAAATTGAGGGGTTTTTCTTTCTCGCGTGGCAAATCAGGTAAGTGCCACATTTTTTAACTGAGAAAGGAAACTTCGCATGAATCCGCATCACCACCGTTCTACCCTATTTCCGGTCTGCAAATCCTGTGTGCTTATCACGCGCCTGGTGTTTTTCATATTGGGTACAGCCCTCATATTATCGGCAATCCCGGCGCAGGCTCAGAGTGAAGCAGGTCGTCAAACCTATGCAATACCAGCCGGTACACTGAAAAGTGTGCTGGTCAGTTTCGGCCAGGCGAACGGCGTCATGATCTCGTATACGGAAAGTGAAATTGCCGGTAAACGCAGCTCCGGCATCCATGGCAGTTTTACCGTACTGGAAGCTCTGAATGTATTGCTGACAGGTACTGGACTGGAAGCCAGCAAACGGGTGGAGGGTGGCTTCAGGCTGCGCCCGCAAACGCCAGTCATAACCGGCCAGACATTACCGCTGATGACGGTGAGTGCATCGGCTGATACCTTGAAGCAAGGTACAGTGGAAGAAGGTTACCGGGTCAGCGATATCAGCAGTATTGGCCCATGGGGTAAGCGCAGTTTGCGCGATACCCCTTATTCGATGAGTGTCGTTCCTTCTGATCTGATCGAAAATGTCAATGCTCAGAACATGGGCCAGATCTTCAAAATGAACCCGTTGACTCAGGAACCGGCCATCCAGAATATAACTGGTCTGCCTCTCGTCAGGATACGTGGATTTGAAACAATTAATCCCGTTTTCGATGGCATACCACTTGCCTTTAGGACCGGTTCTGCGGTATCAGTAGTCGAGATCGATCGGGTTGAAATTCTCAGTGGAACCTCAGGCTTTCTCTACGGTGGTGGCAGAGTAGGTGGAGCCGTCAACTATGTGACTAAAAACTCTACCGATACCCCGCTTAGAAGGTTGACATTTGGTAATTATGGCGGCACCCAATTTTATGGCCATGCCGATATCGGCGGAAAATTTGATGACCAGGGCCGCTTTGGTTATCGGGCTAATCTGCTCTATCAGGGCGGAGATACCGCCATCGGTGAACCGGTAAACCAGAAAGTAGCCAACATTGTGCTGGATGGCCATCTTACCGATACTCTTTATGCTGACATCAAATATACCTATAACGACTACAGAAAAGAAGCGACACAACCTATATTTAATAATATAGTGGAAAGGATTTTTATTGATACCAGCAAACGCTATTCTCCAAAATGGGCATCCAATGATCTGGAAAGTCATAAGGCTTATACCAGCCTGCGCTGGGATCCCAGTAAGTATCTCACCATTAGAAGCGCTTTTTCCTATCAATATGCTAATCTGAGAGCTGATCAAATATCTTTAAATGAACAGGTAGATAGAACCTTTATTCCCAGAACGGTAAACTACCCTCGGGAAAAACATGAAAATTATGGGGGCTATATTTACTTGGATACCCGCTTTTCAACTTTTTCTGTCGACCACAAGCTGACTCTAGGTTACTCCTCTACTTTTTATGATTATTTTCGCACTGTCGCTGGAGAAGAGTCCCAGACTGGCACAACCAGCTTTTCACTAAGTGCACTCAAGCATATCCCAGAACCCAGTTGGCGATCTTCCGGAGATACGTCAATGATATCCGTTTATGTAGCCCGATATGATAATGTTCTGATAGGTGACAATATTATCTTCAATGATCAATGGTCTGCAATGGTTGGATTTAATTACGCTACCGCGATAAATAAATCATCTTATCCTGGGAATAATGTCATCAAATATGATAAATCTAAACTGACTCCCACTGTTTCATTGCTATACAAACCAATTGAAGAGGTAACCACCTATGCTTCCTATATGGAAGCACTTGAAGCTGGCTTAATAGTAGGTAATACCTATGCCAATCGTGGAACAGTGCTACCTTCATTGGTCAGCAAGCAGTATGAAGTAGGTCTGAAATACGATATCAATCCTAATTTATTATTGAGTGCTGCGCTATTCCGGATTGAAAAAGCCAATCAATATTCAGATAATGCAACACCCATCCCCACTTACGTGCAGGATGGTCTGCAGGTGCATAACGGCGTGGAACTGGTTCTGACTGGAAAAGTAACTGACAATCTGACTATCATAGGGGGCGGCACGCTGATGGATATCAATGTAGAAAAATCCAATAACCCTGCTCTCGAAGGTAAAAAACCAGTCAATGCTGCATCCAGAATGGGCAAAATTTACGCAGAATATGCGCTGCCATGGATCCCAGGGTTTAGCCTGACCGGTGGTATTTACTATACTGGTGAACAGTATGGTAATACTACCAACACTGATAAAATTCCCAGCTATACCCTGTATGATGTCGGAGCACGATACGCGACTCGTGTACTGAATAAGTCACTGGTAGTACGCCTGAACGTCATTAATCTAACCGGTAAAAACTACTGGCAAAATGCTAATTATTTAGGTGTGCCAAGAACAGTAGCATTTTCTGTCAGTATGATGTTTTAGCGTTATCCCGGCATATACCAACAGGTATGTGTTCTGTTTCAAACCGGCTTGCCTGTTGTGTGGCGAATAAACTCAGGCAGGCCGGAACAGACTCTTGGAAGTATGGCGGACTATCCTGAAACCGAATTCTGATCTCCGGTATCAGCCCATAACAGCTCGGAATATTCCTGCCTCAGTTCGTCAATCGACGTATATCTCAATCTCACTGCATCAGGTGTTAAAACTGTTCTCGTAATAATCAACCGGTGAGGCTGGTCCGGGGTGTTACCCTGTTGTCATTCAGTGTAAACGGAATATACCGGCGCAGCAGTCGTGAAAGGGTGAAGATGAAGACACAGCACGCGTCAGCCAGATTATCTCATCGTTTTTCAGCGATATTCTGGGATCTCGTTGCCGTATTGCTGGTGCTTGGCATGGTGGTTTTTCTCGCCCAGACAAGTCGCGATCTCATGCAGCCTCTGGCCGGACCGGGGGAGACTGTTATCAGTCTTGAACCATCGGGTCTGCCGGAATATGTGCTACGCACGTCGCTCAGGATGCTTGCAGCAATGGTACTGTCGCTGATTTTTACGTTCACCTATGCTACCTGGGCTGCCAAGAGCCGGCGTGCCGGGCAGGTTCTTATCCCGTTGCTCGATATTCTCCAGTCTGTACCGATACTTGGCTTTATTTCAGTTACGGTGGTTTTTTTCATGTCGTTCGCTCCCGGAAGAATGCTGGGTGCCGAGCTGGTTGCCATCTTTGCCATTTTTACCAGTCAGGCCTGGAACATGGCATTCAGTTTCTACCAGTCGCTGCGCACAGTTCCGACTGAACTTGTCGAAGCATCACGTTCTTTCCGGCTCAGTCCATGGATGCGCTTCTGGAAGCTTGAAGTACCTTTTGCGATGCCGGCACTCGTGTGGAATATGATGATGTCGATGTCGGCCGGCTGGTTTTTCGTCGTTGCTTCTGAAGCAATCAGCGTGGGGAACACGGTTGTCACACTGCCGGGCATTGGTTCATATATCGCGCTGGCTATTGACCAGCGTGATCTTGGGGCGGTCGGCCGGGCGATCGCAGTCATGCTCATCGTGATTCTGATTTACGACCAGCTTCTGTTCAGACCGCTTGTGGCCTGGGTGGATCGCTTTCGCTTCGAACAGGAAGCAGATAGAAATCCGCCGCGTTCCTGGGTGTTGATGGCGCTGCGCCGGTCACGCTGGGTGGCAATGGCTGTTGTGCCACTGGTCAGGATGTGGCGATGGACTTATCGGGCAGGGAATGATGGAGCTTCTCGGGAACTGGCCCGGACTGCCCGGAACACTATGGGGTCGGGCGTGATTTCGTGGCTCGACTGGCTATGGTACGGTGCAATTGCTGTTATTTGTGCTGTTAGCATGTGGAAAATTACAGTTTTTGTCTTGCAGGGTGTAACACCGGATGAGGTCGGAACGACTGTTTTTTTGGGTTGTGTGACCATGGTGCGAGTCTTTGTCCTGATTGCGGTCGCCAGTGTCATTTGGGTACCAGTCGGGGTCTGGATCGGATTGCATCCGGCGGCAGCGCGTATCATCCAGCCGGTCACCCAGTTTATGGCGGCATTTCCTGCCAATCTGTTGTTTCCGCTGGCAGTGTCGGGGATAGTGGTGTTGCGGCTCGATCCGGATATCTGGCTAAGCCCATTGATGATTCTTGGTACGCAGTGGTATATCCTGTTTAACGTCATTGCAGGCGCATCGACCATTCCGGGTGAGCTGCGGGATATCGGGATTAATCTTGGCGTCCGGGGCTGGTTGTGGTGGCGGCGTATCGCGTTACCAGCGGTATTTCCCTTTTACATGACAGGTGCTGTCACTGCTTCCGGTGGATCATGGAATGCCAGCATCGTCGCGGAACTTGCCAACTGGGGAGACACTACCCTGAAGGCGAATGGCCTCGGTGCCTATATCGCAGAGGCGACTGCAGCCGGCGATTTTCATCGTATCGTTCTCGGGATTGCGGTCATGAGTGCGTTCGTTGTCCTTATCAATCGTCTGTTCTGGCGCCCGCTCTATATACTGGCCGAACGCAAATTCCGCCTAGGCTGAAAGGAGATTCACATCGACATTGCCCCATTGCTGGATATCCGTGGTGTTCGCAAGTCATTTCGCAAACCGGATGGCAGCGAGTTACTCGTGCTCGATGGAATCGATTTCACGCTGGGTGAAGGCGAAATCATCGGTTTGCTGGGTCGTTCGGGTTCGGGTAAATCCACATTGTTGAGGTCGATTGCCGGGCTTACGCCGCCATCGGCCGGCTCCGTTATTTATCACGGTAATGAAGTAACAGCGCCACCACCGGGTATTGCCATGGTATTTCAGGGGTTTGCTCTGTTTCCCTGGTTGACCGTGCTGGAGAACGTGCAACTGGGTCTGGAAGCACTGGGACTTTCAACCGGCGAGTTACACCGGCGCGCAATCGAGGCGATCGATCTGATCGGGCTTGATGGCTTCGAATCAGCCTATCCGCGTGAATTATCGGGTGGCATGCGCCAGCGTGTGGGTTTTGCACGCGCATTGGTTGTTCATCCCAATATCCTGCTCATGGATGAGCCGTTCTCGGCACTCGATGTGTTGACGGCGGAGACGCTGCGTACCGACTTTCTCGATCTCTGGTCAGAAGGCCAGCTTCCCATCAAGGGGGTGATCCTTGTCACGCACAATATTGAGGAAGCTGTGCTGATGTGCGATCGTATTCTTATTTTCGGCAGTAATCCTGGCCGTATTCTCAATGAGATCAAAGTTGAACTGCCGCACCCGCGCGCGCGTCTCGATCCGGCATTCCGCGATCTGGTCGAGCGTATCTATGTAGAAATGACAACCCGGTCAGCTTCGGTTCCCGCTGGTAGACGAACAGAATATTTTCCGGGAACGGGTATCGGGACAATTCTGCCTCATGTATCCTCGAATTCATTGTCCGGCCTGCTCGAAGCGGTAGCAGCCGCTCCTTACAATGGGGAAGCAGATCTTCCTGTGATTGCCTCGTCTTTGCATATGGAGATCGATGAGTTATTTCCAGTAGCCGAGACGCTGCAGATGCTGCGCTTTGCCGAAGTGGCAGGGGGCGATATCAGGCTGACCACGGAAGGACGACAGTTTGCCGATTTCGATACTGACCGGCGCAAGCACCTCTTTGCCCGCCATCTGCTGACCTATGTTGCGCTGGCAGCTCATATCCGACGGGTACTCGATGAACGGCCAGTACACCAGGCGCCGTGGAGCCGGTTCGCAGATGAACTGGAGGACTATATGCCGCCTGCTGCGGCCGTGCAGACCTTGCGTACCATTATTGCCCTGGGGCGCTACGCAGAGATTTTTTCATACGACGATGAGAAACAGGTTTTCAGTCTGGATAATCCTTAAGGAACCTCTGATCAAGTCCCACATGGCTGCACACTGCGTTTTGCGGATGAAATGCAAGGCGAGTGAGGCAGTGAATGGTTGGCCCCTTCACAACGAACTCAACGCTGCAGTTCGTCTGTAAAACCAGTGCCCCAAAGGGTTGCGGCAAAATCATGCGCTCACTGTGTCGCACTCCTCGGTATCGTAGAATAGCTACGACCTTCGTCGTGCTTCTTGTGATCATCACGATTTTGCCTGCAATGCGGCTCATGGAGAACTTGATCAGAGGTTCCTTGAGGAGTTTCTGATCGTGGTGAATAGTAATCTCTTTCCTATTACACTGAATAATCCTACTTTAATAAAACATTAAGTTATACTAAAATAGGACTTTATGATAAACAGGAGGTTGCTATGCTTCAAACTTTACGCAAGGCCGGTGGTTCACTTGTCATGACAGTGCCCAAGTCTTTTATCGAACAGAACGGGCTGAGTGAAGGTTCTCAGGTTGAGCTTCATCTTCACGGGAAGAAGATGATCGTCGAAGCACCGGCTCGACCGCGTTACAAGCTGGCTGACCTGATGGCGGAAATGCCGAAGGGATTGCCGCGTGTTGAAGGCTGGGATGAAATGTCTCCCGTCGGACTGGAAGACAGCTGATGACATACCTGCCGAACCGTGGCGACATCGTACATCTTGATTTTGATCCATCCTCCGGCCGGGAGATAAAAGGCCCTCACTTTGGCCTTATTTTAAGCGGTAAGCTTTTTAACCAGCGAGGACTGGCAATGATCTGCCCGATTTCTCAGGGTGCTGCCGCTGCTGCCCGTACCTACGGGACTGTGGTCACCTTGATGGGAGCAGGAACTGACACTCAAGGTGCGGTACATTGCCACCAGTTGAAGTCTTTGGATTGGCAAGTGCGGAATGTGCGTTTCAAGGAAAGTGTACCGCAGCATATTCTTGATGAAGTCCTGGCCAGGGTAGAGGCTATTCTGTTTGAATAGACCCCCCCGAAAACAGGCGAAAGCCCCTATTTTATTCAGCAAACTGTACTTGGGTTTTCGCCTGGCGTAATCCTGCGTTGATAAGCGCAGTTAATGTGCTGAACTACTGTTTCCCAGCGTCTTTCTCAATGTGCCAGCAGGATTGGTTCTGTCGGCCATTTGTATTTGTTCATTCAACTCTGTTTTTGCCAGTAAATATTTATATTTATTATATTGATATCCTGTTTTTATCAACTGGTTCTACTTCATTCTCATCATCGTTTTCCTTATGGTGTATCCCTATTCTGTCTAAATCAGGCATTCCCATTATCGGTGAATACATAATGTCGTTTATATCGGTTGACCGTTTCCATCCAAAATACTGCTCACCAATTGCACGCTTGCACATCTTATAAAGCCTGTTAAGTACAAGGTGATTAACTACCGGTTTACCGTCTATAAATTCAATCATTCTGGCCATTGATACAACTGAAACCCTCATTTCCGAGTGATGCATTGAGAATTGAAATCGGAAAGCACCGGTTTCCGAGTTGATATCTCTCGTTGTAAGAAGAACATACATCGTGTTTTTAGATGATCCTGGCAATTTTGTGACTATTGGATAAGATTTTTCAATGATGCTGTCTCCAGACAATTGTCTTGTTCCAGGCAAGGTAGCAGCTTCTAAATCGCCCAGCCGGACACTGCTTTTTACCCATATTTTCATATCATCAGATAGAATTTTCGATAACTGCGCTGCGGCTGGTTCGGGAAAGTCAATCATTGGAACGATATATACCTGGACTTCGTCTGGATCGTATAGCTCGGCGCTGGCTGACTGAGTCATAAACAAGATAAAAACGGTTAGTAGCGCTACGATGTTTTTCATAAAACTTCCTTAATATTTAACACCAGGCTTGATTCAACGGGTAATAAAACGAAGTGAAATCTTTGTTTAGTTCTGCGTTTTGGGTGGTTTATTTGTTTACGGCATAGATGGATATCGGATACACAAAATGAATTTCAGTACCTGACAGATGTGCATCTGGTTGAGTGAAGGGTGTCAGGTTGTATTCTTTGTGCCAATACTGCGAGCCGCGAGGATGGCATGCCTGGTCGCATGCCATTCAACTGAAGCATGCACGGTGAAGCACCCCAGGTTCAGCGTATGCAAGAACCGGAACCGGGAACCCAGGTGACGAAGGATTTTTTCCTTCAGCCACTCTGGATCGAATCCGGCCCACTCACCTGCCACTGACAGGAGGTTGTATTTGCATATCGGGTATACCTCGTTTATGAGGATGAACTCGAGCTGATCGATCGAGTAAGGTGATCTGGCAAGCTGATCGGCACGCCACTGCCGTGAGAGAGAGGTATCCGTATCGAGGAACATGTCCGACAGTGCTTCCCATACAGGCTGGCGGGCAGCGAGGTCTTCAGCGGCTGGCTTGATGGACAGCATGGCGTGTTTTGGGTGCCTGAAATAAAACCGTCATTCCTGGACAGTGATCATCCAGCTGATACCGAAGCGGTCGGTAAGCATACCAAAACGTGATGACCAGAAAGTCTTCGTGAGTGGCATACGTACCTGACCGCCTTCGGCGAGAGCGGCAAATGTGCGATCGGCCTCAGCCTCCGTCGGTACAGTCAGAGAAAGTGAGAAGCCATCGAAATGACTGTCTTCTCCGCATCCGTCGGAAGCCATCAGCGTGGTTGCACCGATGTGAAAAGAGGCGTGCATGATTTTGTTTTCAAAGCCGGGTGCAAGCATTCCGGGCGGTGGCGACTCCGGGCTTTCTTTGTGGCGCATGAGCATATCCACCTGCGCGCCGAGGGTGGTACGGTAGAATTCGAGTGCCTCTTCACAGCGACCGCCGAAAAACAGGTAAGGTTGAACATATGGGGTAGTCATTGTGTTCTCCTTTCAGCTGGTATCAATCTGGTTTGCTTATCGTAAACCTTTTTCGATGAATCTGGCAGTTTGATTGTTAAGGGATCTTTGATTTATCCTGCATTGGCATACAATGTTTCATGCATTGGATGCTTAATTTACGGTAAGAGGGTATATGCGATTTCTACAGTTTTTGATCATGTTCTGGGTGGGGTTGTATGCGCAGTGGGCGCTGGCGTTCTTGCCGATTCAGCACTGGCAGACAGCCAACGGGGCGCAGGTCTATTTCGTCGAGAATCATGATTTGCCAATACTCGATCTCAGTATTGAATTTCCGGCAGGCAGCAGTACCGATACGGCAGAAACTTCCGGCCGCGCCGGACTGGTGCAACGGCTGATGAGTATGGGGGCAGGTGATCTGTCAGAAGATCGGATTGCCGAGACACTGGCGGATGTCGGAGCGAGGCTGGGTGGAACATTTGATCTGGATCGGGCAGGACTGTCACTGCGGACGTTGAGCCATCAGCAGGAGCGCGTGCGTGCGCTGGATGTTTTGGCACAGATCGTTCAACGCCCTGAATTTCTTGAAAAGATTCTGGAACGGGAACGTGCTCGTATTATCGCAGCCCTCAAGGAAGCGGATACCAAACCAGAGGTCATTGCTGACCGGACACTGATGAAATTGCTGTATGGCAAGCATCCTTATGGTTTGCGTGAGTCGGGAGAACCGGATGCGCTTGCAGCGTTGCGGCGGCAGGATCTGGTTGATTTTTACCGTGCGCATTACACAGCTGGCAATGCAATCATTGCAATGATAGGGGATATCAAACGGGATGAAGCTGCCCGTATCGCAGAGATGCTGACCAGAAATCTGCCGACTGGGAAAACGTATAAAACTTTGCCACCTGTAGAAAAGCCTGTTCCGATCATCCAGAAGATTGCTCATCCGGCCACGCAAAGTCATATCCAGATTGCCTACCCCGGGTTGAGTCGTAAGGATCCTGATTATTTTCCTCTACTGGTGGGTAATTACATTCTGGGAGGGGGTGGGTTCGTTTCCCGATTGATGAATGAAATTCGTGAAACGCGCGGGCTGGCATATAGTGTTTACAGTACGTTTGCGCCATATCAGGAAAAAGGGCCATTTGAAATCGGTTTGCAGACAAAAAAGGAACAGGCGGAACAGGCCTTGCAGTTGACACAGAAAACGCTCAGGGATTTCGTTGAACAGGGACCGACCGAAGAAGAGTTGCAAGCTGCCAGGCAGAATATCGTGGGAGGGTTTCCTTTGCGTATCGACAGTAATCAGAAAATTCTCGGATATCTTGGGGTTATCGGTTTTTATGATTTGCCGCTGACTTATCTGGAAGATTATGTCAAGGCGGTGGAAAAGGTGACTGTCGCGCAGATCAGGGATGCATTTAAACGCCGGATTGATCCGGCCGGTATGGTAACGGTAGTCGTGGGTGCGGCAGACTAACGCTTTTGCATGGTGAAGGCAGATAGAATCCGTATTATTGGTGGCCAGTGGCGCAGCAGGTTGATTCAGTTTGCCGATGATGAGCTGCTCCGGCCGACACCTGATCGTGTTCGGGAAACATTGTTCAACTGGCTGGGGCAGGATCTGACAGGAAAAATCTGTCTGGATCTGTTTGCCGGCAGCGGTGCACTGGGATTTGAAGCTGCTTCGCGAGGCGCGAAACAGGTGACCATGATCGAGCAGAACATGAAAGCTGTTCGCAATCTCCACTGCTCGATCGAGAAGCTGGGCGCTTCACAGGTAAAGCTTGAGCACGTTGATGCCCGGATGTTTCTTACTGCTAATTCAGAGCGCTATGATGTCATTTTTGTTGATCCTCCGTTTAAATCCGGGTTGCTGGCTGAAGTATTGCCATTATTGCCAGCAAAGTTGGAGGAAGAGGGTGTGGTTTATGTTGAAAGCAGCGACAAGCTGCTGCCGGATGATACCTGGTCGATCTGGAAACAGGGCCGGGCAAGTCATGTTCATTACTGTTTGTTGAGTCTTAATCCTGATGGATA
This sequence comes from Nitrosomonas europaea, assembly GCF_900167395.1. Lineage (GTDB taxonomy): Bacteria > Pseudomonadota > Gammaproteobacteria > Burkholderiales > Nitrosomonadaceae > Nitrosomonas > Nitrosomonas europaea. The sequence continues at coordinate 5,545 of NZ_FUWK01000006.1, read as the reverse complement.
AAGTTATTTACCCTGGTACTTTTGATCCGATTACACGGGGACATGAAGATCTGATCCAGCGTGCGTCGAGATTATTTGATCAGGTAGTTGTCGCGGTTGCTGCCAACAGCGGAAAATCTCCCTGTTTTTCACTGGAAGAGCGAGTGGAAATGGCCAGAGCAGTTCTGGCCGAATATGCCAACGTTGAAGTAACGGGATTTTCCGGTCTGCTGATGGAATTTACCCGGCAGCAGCAGGCGCATGTCATTGTGCGCGGTTTGCGGGCAGTATCCGATTTCGAGTACGAGTTTCAGCTGGCAGGGATGAACCGCAGTTTGTATCCTGATGTGGAAACCATTTTTCTGACGCCATCGGAGCAATATATGTTTATTTCAGCCACTATCGTGCGTGAAATCGCACGTCTCGGCGGGGACGCAAGCAAGTTTGTGCACCCGCTCGTAGCTGAACGGCTTTATGAAAAGCGAAAAAAATGAATACTGGAGAGTGAAAGAAATGGCGCTGATTATTACCGATGAGTGTATCAATTGTGACGTGTGTGAACCCGAATGTCCTAACCGGGCAATTTCACAGGGTGAGGAAATTTACGAAATTGACTCGGATCTGTGTACAGAATGTGTGGGACATTACAATACGCCACAATGCGTGGAAGTTTGTCCGGTCAGTTGCATCGTGGGTGATCCGGACAGGGTTGAGAATCGCGAGCAACTGATGGAGAAATACCAGTTTCTGACTACTGGCGCGAACCGAGTTCCTCAGGGATAGCGTAACGCCGCGGACCAAAAATCGCGGTGCCTATTCTTACCATCGTGGCGCCTTCTGCGATGGCATTTTCCAGATCTTCCGACATTCCCATTGACAACGTATCCAGATTGAAACCTTGCTGCTGCAATTGTTCGTAAACTTCCCGCATCATCTGAAACTGTTCACGTTGCAGTGCGGTTACGGCAGTGAGTTCCGGAACCGCCATGATTCCGCGTAACTGAAGGCGTGGCTGCTCGCTGACGAAGGCGGCCAATTCCGCAGCTTTTTCCGGATCCACTCCACTCTTGGTGATTTCTCCACTTACATTTACCTGCACACAGACTTGCAGCGGTGGTAACGATTCCGGCCGTGCTGCTGAAAGGCGGGTTGCGATTTTTTCCCGATCGATTCCGTGTACCCAGGAAAAATTCTCGGCAATCAGTTTGGTTTTGTTGCTTTGAATCGGACCGATGAAATGCCATTCGATTGGCAGGTCTGACAGTGCGCGGATTTTGACCAGACCTTCCTGCAGGTAATTTTCACCGAATACGGTTTGCCCTGCTTCCCAGGCTTCACGCAGTTTATCCGGCGTATTGGTTTTGCTGGCTGCCAGCAGCTGAACGCTTTCCGGATCACGCCCCGCTTTTTTTGCGGCTTCAATGATACGGTTTTTGACATTCTGCAGGCGTGAGGCGATTGTGGTCATGGTTGGATAAGTGAAATTGAAGAAACGGGTGATCCGATATTACTGCCAGAAAATTTACCGGTATTCCGGAAATATATTTAATCCCGGCCAGTTTTTTCCGTTCTAGTTAGATCAGCCGACTGTCTGGGGTCAGAAAACATTACCAGCAGCCGGTATCAACCGATCAACATTCAACGTGGCCAAAGGAACACACCGGATGAATATAGTAGAGTTACTCTCATTTGTGGTCAAGAATAACGCTTCCGATCTTCATTTGTCTGCCGGTATGCCACCTATGATCCGGGTGCACGGGGAAATTCGGCGCATCAATCTCCCTGCGCTGGAGCACAAGGACGTGCATGACATGGTGTATGACATTATGAACGATAGTCAGCGCAAGCATTATGAAGAACATCTGGAGTGCGATTTTTCGTTTGCTATCCCCGATCTGGCACGTTTTCGTGTCAACGCTTTCAATACTCAGCGGGGAGCAGCTTCGGTGCTGCGTACCATTCCGTCCAGAGTGCTGACACTCGAAGAACTGAAGGCGCCAAAAATATTTGCTGAAATTGCGCAACAACCACGCGGTGTGGTGCTTGTTACGGGACCGACCGGATCCGGTAAATCCACCACGCTTGCAGCCATGGTCAATGACATCAATGAGAACCAGTATGGCCACATACTGACTCTGGAGGACCCGATCGAATTTGTACACGAAAGCAAGAAATGTCTGATCAATCAGCGGGAGGTCGGGCGAGATACACACAGTTTCAGCAATGCTCTGCGTGCGGCTTTGAGGGAAGATCCGGACATCATTCTGGTGGGCGAAATGCGGGATCTGGAGACAATTCGTCTGGCCATGACTGCGGCGGAAACCGGTCATCTGGTTTTTGGTACGCTGCATACCAGTTCGGCTGCCAAGACCATCGACAGGATTATTGATGTGTTTCCGGCGGAGGAGAAGGAAATGGTGCGTGCGATGCTGTCCGAATCGCTGCGTGCCGTTATTTCTCAGGCACTGCTGAAAACAAAGGATGGTAAGGGTCGGGTGGCTGCTCATGAAATCATGATCGGTACACCGGCTATCCGTAACCTTATCCGGGAAGGAAAAGTAGCGCAAATGTATTCGGCTATCCAGACTGGTCAGGGAGTCGGGATGCAAACACTCGATCAGAATCTGACAGATCTGGTGAAGCGTGGCGTCATTTCAGCGGTAGAAGCGCGTACCAAAGCTATGAACAAAGATAATTTCCGTGGTTGAGCGGACAGAATTTATTATGGAAAAAGAACAGGCACTCAAATTTATGCATGATTTACTGCGGCTGATGCTTAGTAAAAAGGCTTCAGATTTGTTCATTACGGCCGGTTATCCTCCGGCAATGAAGATAGACGGCAAAATGACACCTGTCACACAGCAGCTACTTTCTTCTGCCCATACTGCAGCGCTGGCGCGTGCCATCATGAACGATAAACAGGCGGTGGAGTTCGAGTCCAGTAAGGAATGTAATTTTGCAATTCATCCGGAAGGAATCGGCCGTTTTCGCGTCAATACTTTCGTACAACAGCAACGAACAGGAATCGTTTTGCGGACGATCACCACGAAGATTCCAAATTTCGATGATCTTGGGCTGCCGCAGGTTCTGAAAGAAGTCGTCATGAGCAAACGTGGTCTGGTGATTTTTGTCGGTGGAACCGGTTCGGGAAAATCCACCTCGATGGCGGCACTGATTGGCCATCGCAACCAGAATAGCCATGGCCATATCATCACTATTGAAGATCCGGTTGAATTTGTACATGAACATATCAATTGTGTCGTTACCCAGCGGGAAGTCGGAGTTGATACGGAATCGTGGGAAGCTGCATTGAAGAATACATTGCGGCAGGCGCCCGATGTCATTCTGATTGGTGAAATCCGGGATCGAGAAACAATGGAGCACGCCATTGCCTTTGCTGAGACCGGGCATTTGTGTATGGGTACCCTGCATGCAAACAGCGCCAATCAGGCGCTTGATCGCATTATTAATTTCTTCCCGGAAGAACGGCGTGCTCAGTTGCTGATGGACCTGTCACTGAATATGCGGGCATTGGTCGCGCAAAGGCTGATTCCCAAAAAATCAGGCAGCGGGCGTGCTGCGGCAATCGAAGTAATGCTCAATTCTCCACTGATTTCTGATCTGATATTCAAGGGAAATGTGCATGAAATCAAGGAAATAATGAAAAAATCAAGTGAACTGGGGATGCAAACTTTTGATATGGCGCTGTTTGAACTCTATGAGAATGGCACAATTTCCTATGAAGATGCGCTTCGTAATGCTGATTCCATGAATGAATTGAGGCTGCAAATCAAATTGCACGGATCAGAAGCCCGGAAAATCAGTGCAGAGACGAATATCGAACATCTGACGATTACCTGATATTAGTCATTGCTGCCGATAATTACGCCGCCACCCAGACAAACTTTGCTTTCGTAGACTACTACCGATTGTCCGGGTGTGATTCCCCATTGTGGCGCTGCAAAACCAATCTGACAGGAGTCATGTTCAAAGTGGGTAATTGCGCAGGGTGCATCTGTTTGACGATAACGGATTTTAGCTGCATAAACCCAGTTCTGATGAGGAGGGGTACCGCTGATCCAGGAAAGATCCGCGGCAGTCAGCGAAGAACGCAATAGTGCAGGGTGGTCGTGTCCTTGTACTACGTATAACACATTTTTTTTAATATCCTTTCCTGATACAAACCACGGCTGTTCACTGCCCTGGCGGGTGCCACCAATCCCCAGTCCCTGCCTTTGCCCGATGGTGTAGTACATTACTCCCAGATGTTCTCCCACGACTTGGTCATCCAGGGTATGGATTTCACCTGGATTGGCAGGTAGATATCGGTTGAGAAATTCACGAAAAGGACGTTCACCAATGAAACAAATTCCAGTGCTGTCCTTTTTGGTTGAATTGGGTAACCGATGTTCACGCGCGATTTTGCGAACCTCTCGCTTGTAGAGATGGCCAATGGGAAAAATTGTGTGTGACAGCTGTTGCTGATTCAGACGGTAGAGAAAATAACTCTGGTCCTTGTTGCCATCTTCACCCTTGAGTAACTGAAACAAGCCATCTGTTTCATGCACCTGTGCATAATGGCCAGTTGCAATCCAATCGGCGCCCAGATTGAGTGCATGATCGAGAAATGCTCTGAACTTGATCTCGCTATTACACAGCACATCCGGATTGGGTGTGCGCCCTGCCTGATACTCTTTTAAAAACAGATTGAAAACCCGTTCTCGGTATTCAGTTGAAAAATTTACCACTTCCAACGGTATATCAAGAATGTCTGCTACGGAGGCGGCGTCAAGAAAATCCTGACGGGAAGAACAGTATTCATCAGTATCATCCTCTTCCCAGTTTTTCATAAAGAGTCCTGTTACATCATAACCTTGCTGCTTGAGTAACAGAGCGGCAACGGATGAATCCACTCCGCCGGACATGCCAACAACTACACGTGACTTATTCATTTCATCGACCGAAAAAACACATCTGGCAATTTTACCTTGCTTCAGACATAACACTAATCATCTGATGCTGAAATTGCTGCTTTTTGTCCGGTGATTTCGGCTGATCATTAATAAAGACGGGTAAAGTTTTTGCTTTATACGTAATTTTAAAATCTTGACTTAGCCCTGCTGAGGAAGTAGTCTTGAGAAGATGAGTAGTAAGTGATTAGGAGTAGATAAAGCTGGTTACCTGAGAGGGATCGGGTAACCGGTTATTGTTTTGTATCTGGTAAAAGCCGACGAACAGGTAGATTACGGAGGAGAGAGATGAGAATAGGGGAGTGGATGAGGGGTTTATTGCTCTGTGCGGGGTTGATGATGTGCGGGGTGGTTCATGCGGACATATCGACGGTACCGGACGAGACGTATGATGCGTTGAAGCTGGATCGAGGTAAGGCGACCCCGAAAGAGACGTATGAAGCGCTGGTCAAGCGTTACAAGGACCCGGCGCATGGAGCGGGGAAAGGGACGATGGGAGATTACTGGGAGCCGATAGCGATCAGTATATATATGGATCCCAATACTTTTTACAAACCACCGGTATCTCCCAAAGAAGTTGCGGAACGCAAAGACTG
>NZ_FUWK01000065.1 GCF_900167395.1 Nitrosomonas europaea | reverse complement strand
CACTCAATGACATCGAACATTCCAAAACGAAAGCCAATCATCCGCAGACCAACGGTATTTGCGAACGCTTTCACAAAACCATCTTGCAGGAGTTCTACCAGGTGACATTCCGGCGCAAGATTTACCAGTCCATTGAAGAGTTACAACACGATCTGGATGATTGGATGGCGTACTACAACAGTGTGCGGACTCACCAGGGAAAAATGTGCTGTGGACGCACCCCGATGCAAACTTTAATTGACGCTAAGGAGATATGGGACGATAAAATTACCGAATTGAATAACTGAATCTGATCTAACAGGCACTCGTCAAATCGGGTAACTGTCAGATCAGATCTCAACTACTACATCTAAAATTTCAAAAGGTACAATAACTTTATCGATACAAGCTTTTATTTCTTCAGTGAGAAGTGGCTTCCAATCTCCTCCAAGAATGGGAGGGTCAAATGCAAGTTTCTCGACTAAGTGTGAAAGCTTATTTCTTGTACAACCATTAGTTTTTCGACTTTTGTAATTACCTTCACCTAGAAAATTTCGTAAGAGTATATTTTGAATATTACTAATGGCTCTAATCTCACCAGCCTTAGTTGCTTGCTGATACAAGCTAATAGCTTTATTCCAATCTTGATCAACTCCTTCACCATTTTCATAGCAGACACCAAGATTGCACATTGCTCTGTAATCACCTACTTTAGCGGCGCGTTGAAATAACTTAACTGCCTCTTTCCGATTCTGCTTCACTCCTATGCCATTTCGATAATAAAAGCCAAGATTAACCATCGCGTTACTATTACCTTGATTTGCAGCCATCCGATACAATTCGATAGCACTACTCCGATTTTGTTTAACTCCATAACCATTTTCATAGCAAGCGCCAAGATAGTACATGGCTGTACAATCATTTTTTTTAACTGCTTGCTGATACAAGTTAATAGCCTTATTCCAGTCTTGATCAACTCCTTTGCCATCTTGGTAACAAAGTGCAAGACATGTCATAGCCGTACTGTCACCTTTATCAGTCGCCTTCTGATACAGTGCAATAGCCTTATTTATGTTCTGGTTGACTCCTTCGCCATATTGATAGCAGCGTCCAAGAAATACCATAGCCAAACTATTGCCTTCATCAACTGCCCGTTGATATTGAGAAATGGCTTTGTCTAAATCCTGCTTAACTCCCACTTCATACTGATAACAAAGACCAAGATATGCTGTAGCCGTACTGTTACCTTTATCAGCCGCCTGCTGATATAGAGCAAAAGCTTCATTTAAGTCCTCCTTAACTCCTTCACTTCTTTGATAGCAAAGGCCAAGATAGAACATGGCTGTGCTGTTATCTAGCTTAACTGCTCGTTGAAACAGTTTGAATGCTGCATTTAGATTCTGTTTAACCCCTTCGCCTTTTTGATAGCAAATTCCTAGATTAACCATGGCTGTATCGCTTTTTTTATTAACAGCCATTTGAAACCAATAAATAGCTTTTTCAGGATTTCTTACAACTCCTAGGCCTTGTTGGTAAAAGAAACCAAGGTAATCCATAGCAATAACATTAGACAAATTTGCAGCATGTTCTAATGCAATGATAATGTTATGAGGTATTGTTAAATTTCTACGACCTAGTTCATAAGAGATAAAGACTGCAACTCTGGCTAAAACTAGATAATGGTTTTCATGCGGGGGTTTATGCGCTAACAGTTTTTCGGTTAAGTTCCAGTCATTATATGTTTTTGTTAAATCAATAAAATCTTGCATAACTCTTATTAGAAACATTGCTGTATCATTTGGTGAATATTCCCAGGCAATGTTTAATAATTCTTCGAAATTAAGGCCTTGGTAAAAACAATACAAAACAAACCATTCACCCAATAAGTCAGGTTCTAATGCATGAATTTTATGAGGACGATTATCATTATTAACAAGATAGCTGTTCGTAATAGCTAAGGCTTCTTTTCCAAGAGATGAATCGATATGGCCAAAATTTGATTTAATTATTTCATCCTCAAAATTTATCTGGCGAACAATGGTTGCAAGTACAGCTAGCTTCATAGCTTCATGAGAATCCCCCCAAGTTGGCGCTTTATCGTTAAAAGCCTGCTCCCAGCGTCTTTTATCTCGCTTCAGCTGACCATTCAGCAAATCGATCTTTGTCCAGCTTCGAAAACCTTCCTCACTTTCGCTTAATTGTTGTGCTAGTAAATAAGCATACAATGGACGGCCAGTATTATCGATCCGTTCCAATGTTTCTTCTAACACATCATCGGATAGGGTGAGGGTTTTGCCGGATAATAACTGCTTAACTATTGAAGCCAGATTATCTTGACCAAGTTCTTTAAGTTCTTCAACACCGTTATCAAAACGAAAGGGGGCGAGACGTTCACCTTCAGAGTCACCTTCTTCACACAGCTTGAGAAACCATGGCGCTTTATTGCTGATAGCTATTAATTGCCGTGGTGCATCTTTGTTGATTTGATCTTGTGTTTCTATTACGTTTCCCTGATCCCATCGCTGCCTTTCAACCAAGAGAATACGGATATTGTGACAATAACCATCTTGATTGGAAATTAGAGTTTGAAAAATGGGTTTGATTTGTTCTTCGCGCCCAATCACATAATCGAATATCAGCAAATAGGGCTTGTCGGGTTGCCAGTCCTTCCACTGATCTTTGAAAAACTTGATGTCATTTTCTGTAAGAAAACCGGCTCGAAAACCTAACTCTTCGGCAACTTTGATTAAATCAAATGCCAAGCGACTTTTGCCTTGTCCGGCAACACCTGCAAGCTGAAACCATGCAACATTTTTATCGCATTCCAAAAACGCTTTTAAACGAGATTTTTGCTCGTCACGACCAATCACATCCAAAACAGCATTGGCAAAGTAATTGGGATTGTTCTCTCTTGCTTGAGGTATGGTTAGGCGTGGCTGGATTGGGTCTGCCTGTCCAGTGCTGCTCTGGGAAGATTCAAGTTTAAGTCTTTCTTCAACAGTCTTGGCGTGCCTCTTGAAATCATCGATTGCATAATCCAGCGTTACGGCTTTGCGTTTTCCGTCAATTTCGATTGATAATGTGTCATTGCCATCAAACACATCCAACGGCCTGCGGGGAATGGAATTCCGACAGAATTCCAGAAAGTTTAAAAAGCAAACAAAAGTGGGTATGTCTTGAAATTCTGCCAAGCTTTCAAAAACACCATCTGATTTTTCAGTAGTAAAAGCAGTCTTGTTGTCAGCTGGCAGTTTCTGAAGTGTTTCAAATCCGCCGATACCATTGCTAACGAGATGATCATCAAGCTCTTTTCTTCTTTTTGTATCCTGTTTGACTGGCCGGATAGTCTTGGCAAATTCCAAAAGGTGATAACCTTCCCAGTTCTGCCTTAATTGCTTCTGATTTTTATTGAGCCTTTTTCGGACATTTCGACGGACTGCCCCTGTCATGGATAACAGGATTCTTTGATATATTTGTTTGCGCAGTCCTTCAAAACGAATACGGTTAGAGTATTGGGAAAATAATTACAAAAACAGGATTGTACTAAAAATCAATGGTATGTTGACATTTATCCTGGCATTTAACTGGTACAAAATCACATACGCAGTTTTTATTTCATTTCACGGTCGTAATACTCGATATAGGTTTTGCGCAGCTTACGCTGTTGATTCTGATATTCCGTATTTGTTTCTTCGAGTTTTTCTTTACCCCAGTCTTTCAACACAATATTAAATTCAACTGCATTAGCAAAAATATCTGAAATCTCTTTACCGGTTTCCTGTGATTTGGCTTTAAGCCAGCTCTCAAGAAGGTAGATCACGCCACTATCCATATTTTCCATGATCCAGTTTTTTCTCATTGGGTCGGGCTGTTGCACCTCCGTCTTTTTATTTTTTTTCTTTCCCATTCCGGAGGCACTCCTTTCAAATTGCTTAAACAACCAATACTTTCTTCCCATAAAGCGAGGTGGGATGCAAGAAAAAAGATAACTGATTGTTTTAATTATATTTAACTCAGAAATATGGAGTGTTTTCTGGAATATTTCTGAGAAAAATATCAGGAGAATGCTGTTTGAGCCTTCATGAAGCTCAGGCAGTACCACCCTAGCTAGGGATTTCTCAAATTTTTAAGGAGAAGTCTCAATTATGAAATACGATGAAAAGTTAATAGTTTTTATAGTAACCATCGGTGTATTGAATAATCCGGTCTATAAGAAGAGACTTTGGCTCGCGGCGCGAAACATGAATATTTCGCGGCGAGAATGGCCAAATGTCATCGCCGATGCCATCTACAATTTTGATGGCATTATTCTCCTTTCGAACGGTATCCGGTGGCCTATCCCTGATGTGGATAAAGTACTTGGTGATCCTCGCTGGTTTTCCTATTATTTTGAGGAAGATGAGAAAGGTGATCCGCATCGTGACGTGATCATGCTTGAGCGTCTTCGGTTGATTGATCTCTTTTTTAAAATTAAACATCCTGAGATAGCCAGGCATTTCAGTAAGTAGCAAAAAGCGGGTGTTCCGGATTATTCTTCTGGGACACCTGCTTTTCTTTATAACTTCCATTTCCCAAACTTCACGAGCGCCATCATTACCATGCCAGACGGTTTACCTGTTTCATCTTTACAAGGAGACTGTCATGGCAACAGCCAAAACGAAAATCAAGGACAAGAAACAACCACTGGCGTTACAACTGGTTGAGAGCGGCACGGCAGATTCAGCCAGGAAACCGCCGGATACGGAGAACACTGGAGCAGATGTTTTTTTCCGCAGACTCGTTCATCACAACGATGCTGAAATCGCTGGCTCAATGGCCACCGAGCAAGCGACTCATCAGGCCGATCAACAATTCGGTGCTGAGCTGACGAAGCTGCGACTGGATAGTGAGGATATCGATGTCGCCTTTAAAGTTTCACTCAAATTTCTGAGTGATTTGGAAGTGAAGCTGGCGAATACCCGGCGTTACATCAAAAGCGGCACACTGCACAGCATTGGCGGGAAAAGCGTTGAGAATGTCGGTTGGACTGACTGGCGTAGAAAAGATCAGATCCTGTTATGCGTTCTAGTTTTCTGCCTGACCATTGCCGCAGGGCTGGGAATGGGAAATGTCTACGCCAACCTGGTTTCATCCGGTAATGCTGTTTTTATCGAAAAACCCTGGCTGGCGACGATGATCTCGGCATTGATGCCGATTGCCTCGGTTTCAGTTAAGTACGTGACCAACTTCATGATTTACGATAGCTCACGCAGGTTATATGCCAAGTGCATTTACGCGGCAACCGGTATGGCTTTTCTCTTTTGGGGCGGCCTTTTTGGCCTGACTTATTCCGGGGTGGCCAGCTCGATTGATTGGGATTCCTTCGGTGAAAGCACCGACTATGGGTTTGCCTTTGTCTGGTCACAGTTGTTGGTTGAATTGCTCATGGCCAGCGCCCTGTTTCTAGCCGCAGAAGACATCTACATGCGCTATTCCCCTGATGTCTATATCGAAAATCTGGAATACCTCGAACTTGAAAAAGCCTTGAAGGAGCAACGCACCGTTCATGAAGCCTTGCGTGAGAAGCGGGGCGAGTTGCATGGGCGTCTGGTTGAATTGGAAGCCCGGCGCGAAGCGTTCATCAACGACAAAGTCATGGAATTCGTCAGTTTGCGTGCTCGCCATGTGGCCACGATGAATGCCCATACCGACCACTAATCTCTGGAGGCTCACATGAATAAAAATACTTTGTTATTGCTGGGCTTATTGTGCATGACGCTGATGGTTGCGCCAGTGGCGTTTGCCCGCGATTTGGTCGTGGCGGTTTCGCCGTATTATGCGCTGGATGACGCCAAGCGGCATTCCGTGGCGTTACTGAAGCAGTTGACGCAACTGGATCAAGGCAGCCATGTAACCTTGATCGATGGTTATCACCTCTCGATCATCGGCGAATTTATTATTCCCGACAATCCGGCTTACAACAATCCTAAAGCACGGCTTGGCCTGAATCGTGACGCAGTGGCAGCTCTTAAACGCTTTGCGGATAAATCGGTTATGCCTGGCGGGGCAGGTCATCCGTCCGTACCCGGTGCAGTCCGGCTGCCACAGCTTTTACGCTATGCAGCTCATCATTTTGCACAGGGAAAGCGGTTGGATGTGATCGTGCTGGGCTCACCATTCTACGACGATCCGAAGGAGCCTGCCTTTTCGATGACGGGTGGCCGCTTTCCGTCCGATGGGCATCTGTTCGCTTCCCAGGGCAAAACGCCGTTCGGCGCAGCCGGTCAGGCAGGGTTGCTCAAAAATATCGTTGCTCATGTCGGTTACGGCAGTGACAGTATCATGCAGGGTGACCGGCATGCCTATTTCGTGAAGCGTTTCTGGACGCTTTACGTGGAAGCGCTGGGCGGCAAGCTGGGTAGTTTTATCGCTGATGTGCCAACGCTGTTTCGAGGCATGTCGTTGAATGCCGTGCCCGCGCATGATTTCAAGCCGATCCGTTCCGACAAGCTGGAAATGATCCTGCTGCGCCCGGTAGATGTTTAGTCCCACTTTGTGATGGTATGGATTGATGATAAAACGTTCAGGTTCGTTTTGCCAGCATTTGATGATGTATTCGTAAGGTGTGAGTCCTCGTAAGGTTTTGAGTCGCCTGGCGAAGTTGTAGGCATTCAGGAAGCTGTAAAGATGCTCTCGCAACTGTTGATGATTTTCATAATGATAGCGTTTGACGGTTGCTTCCTTGAGGGTGCGGTTCATGCGTTCGACTTGACCATTGGTCCAGGGGTGATTTGGCTGGGTCAGGCGATGTTCCGTACCATTTTCCAGGCAGACACGGTCGAAGATATGCAAGAAAGCATGCCTGTCTGTTTTGCGGTGGGTGAACTGG
>NZ_FUWK01000044.1 GCF_900167395.1 Nitrosomonas europaea | reverse complement strand
GGCTGAAGAAAACTACCGACAAACCCAGGATAATAAGACATTGATGGATATTTTACTTTAACCAAATAGCCTCCTCGATTGTCGGGACGGTTCAGTGCCGACCATCAGGTTCGGTACCACCACCGGGGTGAAGCTGGGCGACACGACCACGCCTCCGAAGGCGCTGGCTCGGGCGCTCACCGACGTACAGCAATTCGAGGGAGCGCTCAAGCAATGTGTGACCGTGCCCCTGGCCCAGCACGAGTACGACGCGCTGGTGAGCTTCTCCTACAACGTCGGCAGCCGCGCGTTCTGCCAATCCACGCTGGTCATGAAACTCAATGCGGAGGACTACGCCGGGGCCTGCGCCGAACTGCTGCGCTGGCGCTTCTTCCAGGGCAAAGACTGCGCGCTGCCCACCAACGCGCGGCTGTGCGGCGGGCTGGCTACTCGGCGAGAAGCCGAATACCGGCAGTGCATCGGGGAGGCGTCGTGAGCGTGATTCCGTGGCCGTACCGGCTGCTGACCCTCGCGGCGCTCAGCGTCGCCCTGGTTGGCTTCGGCTGGATCAAGGGTGCGAGCCACGTTCAAGCGCAATGGGATGCCGCCATCCAGCAACAAGCCCTGCAAGCCGCCGCCGTCCGCGAACGGCAGGCGCAGGCCACCGTCAAGGTCGTCACCGAGTACGTCGACCGCGTTCGCATCGTTCGCGAGAAGGGCGAAACCATCATCAAGGAGGTTCTTGTCTATGTGCCCGTTCAAGCCGATTCTGCTTGCACTATCAACCGTGGCTTTGTGCGCCTGCACGACGCTGCCGCCGCCGGTGAACTGCCCGAGCCCGCCCGAGATGCTGATGCGGCCGCCACAGGCATTGCGCTCTCTGCCGTCGCCGGAACCGTTGCTGCCAACTACCAAACCTGCCACGAGAACGCCGAGCAACTAACGGCGTTGCAAGCGTGGGTAAGGGAGATGAAGGTTGCCGGCGAGCAGTAGTGTTCAGCACCTCATCATGGATTGTTCCAGCATCCAGGGCTCCGCGAATCGAAGAACGTGACCTCTGTGCCAGGCAAGGACCGGCCAACGGCCTTGAGTACCTGAAGGCAGAACGCTTGCTGATCTCCATCTGGCTGACCAGTGAAAACCGAGACGGCCATTCGCTTTGGCGGATTCGCTGCGATGGCAGCGAGCACATGCTGGTCTCGCTCGTCAAAGCTCCAGCCATAGACGACCAGGCTCTCTCCAAGGGCGGGCAGCACCTCTTCATATACGTTCGTCAGGTAGTGACTTCGGCGAATCGCAGCGACCTTCTGATGACTGGTTCCCTCGCTAACAAACACGGGCACATAGTGCCCGGACGCCCACCTCCGGGTTATGGTGCCAAGCAAGTCACCTGCGGCTCCCGCGCCTACAGAAAGCTTTGTCTCATCACCAAGGTAGTCACGAGCAACCGCAAGACTGCCGTGAGGGTAGAAAACCAATGTTGCTCCTGCAGCGTGCCCATAGGGTCGCCGCAGATATTCCCAATCCGTCTGGAACTCCCCGTCGTGGAATGCGTCCTTGAACCAACTCCCGTTCGCCGCGTTGAACAGCAGCATGGCCCAGTACAAGGTGATGTCGTAGTTCAGGCTGACGACCGTGGGAAACGCGCTTGCAAACGCACCGACCCTTTGTAGGTCGGCGGCAACATCGGCATGCACCGGATGCACACTGTGCACAGCTTCGATCAGTGCGGTACGGACCTCCTCATAGGCTGCGGAGATGGCGGCCGACGGCGTCCCCAATGCCCCGTTGACGTGCTCGGCATACCAGCACGCCAGCAGAACATGCTCGAAGTCGGTTGTCCCGAGCTTGGCGAATATTGGGGCAGTAGTGGCGAGCAGTCCTTTTGCATCAGCAATGCCATGGAGTGTTGGGTATGCGAACTCCTTGTGGATGGCAATGCTGGCGCCGTTGCCCAAAAGGAGGGAGCTCCAACCTTCAGCGCTGATGTTTGCCCATGTGTCGATGCCGATTCGATCCATGCTCTTCACTGGCCTGTCACTGGCTGGTTCGGGTCAAAGAATCGCAGCAGTTGCAATCGAATATCCGACGTCGACGCAGTCAGATCCACGGTGGCGAAACGAATGCGATGCCCTTGGATGACAGCCGTCTCGTCGACCATCTGGCCGATCGCGGGATGCAACAACAATCCACTCGCGTGATCTGCAAGCGCATCGCCGCACCCAACCTGGGAGCGCAGATAGGCGTAGATCTGGTACACGTATCCGCTGCGCAGGGTTTCCTCACGGTACCAACCGCTTGTCACAATCGAGGTGAACTTGGTATCGATGACGATCCTTTGTCCGGTTGACGGGTGGTCGAGCACGACATCAGTTCGCATCGTCGGCAGGATCTTGTCGATCCCTGCTGTCCTCTGCTCGATCTGCCAGCCCATCGTCCCGCCGCATAGCACCCGCCAGCCCTGCGGACTCAATACGACTTCGTAGAAGCCGCCCACCGCTCGCTCGAACAAACGGCGTACCCATGTCGCTTCTCGGTCCGGCAGAGAGAGCACATTCGCACCCGACGCTTCCGTAGGCAGTGCCAGATCGAGTGCCAGCTTTGCGGCTGCCACCATGAACCGGTCGTCCGCATCGTTACGGCCGAAGCGATCGGTGCTCATTTGGGCGCGGGCCGGTGCATCCCCTGATACACCCATTGCCTTCATGCCACCCGCAAGTGCGCGGCACCGATGGGCAACGTCCTTCCTCTGAACGATCCTGGAGATGGACTCCAAGGCTGCTCGGACGAAACGATTGCGTGGGGTGTCGATGGTGAGTTCGTCGAACCAGCACGCCACCAGGCCTCTATCCATCAACTGATGGCGTTCGGTGGTCAGGACGTCGATCCGGCCACGCACGCGATTGATGACTGCATCACGAGATCGATATCCAAGACTCAAGCGGCGACGCTGTCGCACCTCAACCGCGTGGGCAAGGATCTCCGCGACTAGATCCGGTAGATCGTCCGGGCTGTCTTCCAAGCCGATCTTGCCGATGCCGCGAGTGCGGAACAGGTCAGAGGCGTAGAGCATCAGCAGCCAGAGGTTGCGCACCGGAATGCGTCCGATGAACCCCTCAGCGCTGTTGGATGCACTTTCCTCCTGTTCTGCGACGGCGGTCATCACCAGCCCTGCGTCAGCCGTGCAATCGCCTTTTGTGCTTCGTCGGGCGCGTCGAACCAGTATTCATCCAGCAACGGGCCGATCTCCGTTTCCACGACCTGCAGGAACCACTTCTTCGTGTCTCCGGCTTCCAGTCGATGTGCAGGGGTCACATAGCTGTGACCAATTCGGAATTGCTTGCCAAGGCGCGCGTCCGCCGCGATCTGGTCGTTCAGCTCGGCGATACGGCGCTCGATATCCGCGACCAAACCCGGATCGACAGCACACTCCTTGACCACCCAATCCCGCCAAACCTGGCCCAGTCTTGGCTCCAGCCCAACGAAAGCAAAGCGGCGACGCAATGCCAGATCGACCAGTGCAAGTGATCGGTCGGCGATATTCATGGTGCCGACCACATAGAGATTCTCGGGAATATGGACGGGACGGCGTTTGCCGTCCGCATCCGGATAGCAGAGTTCCAGCGCTTCGTTGGGTGTCCGTTTGCCGGCCTCAAGCAGCGTCAGCAACTCGCCGAAGATCTGCGCCGGGTTGCCACGGTTGATCTCCTCGATCACCACGACAAACTTCGACGAAGGGTCCTTCGATGCGGCCTTGATAGCTTCCATGAAGACGCCGTCCGCCAGCGACAACTTGCCTTCGCCAGTGGGGCGCCACCCTCGAACAAAGTCCTCGTAGGACAGGTTGGGGTGGAACTGCACTGCACGGACCTTGCTGTCGTCCTTCTGGCCCATGAGCGCGAACGCGAGCCGTTTGGCCAGCCAGGTCTTGCCCGTGCCCGGAGGCCCCTGAAGGATGAGGTTCTTTTTTGTGCGCAGACGATCGAGCAAGCGGTCAATCTCGGCCCGCTCCAGGAAACAGCCGTCCTTGAGGATGTCCTCCACCGAGTAGGGAACGATTGGCGCTGCCACCTGAAAGGCTTCGCGAACTTCGCCTTCAGTTTCCTGTTCGGCTCCGGCATTGGTACCGATATCGCCAGCCGGCACAGGCTCGTCAACCGGGTCTTTGTACATCCAGGACGCAAGAGACAAGTCCGGGAAACTGTGGACGGGATAGCCGTCTTCGCCGAAGCGCGAACGCAAATCGTCCAGCAGCTTCAAATAGGCCCGACCATCACATGGGCCTTGCTGACCACTGATGGCGACATTCAGGCCGAGCCGCTTGTTGATGTAGTGGCGCGACTGGCTATCCAAGGTCAGGAATTCCCACGGATGCGCCCAGTAGAGACCTGTCGAAAGGTTCCATGCGACACCCCACACTTGGGTTGCCTCATCATAAGCCCGGATGAAGGCATCGCGAGTGTCCAACTGGTCGCCATCGACCATCTTGCTCGCGGCAACGAATACCTTCCATAGCGCGTCGATGTCGCCCGCACCACGCTTGTCGGCATAGGCGAAAAACCAGGAGCGTTGGTTGTTGAGGACGGGGATGCCCTCGAATGAAGGCGGGACCGGCACCGTGACACCCAGCAGCTTGGCAAGTTCACCCGCGAGGGTCTTGCGGTTGGCATCGGTCATGGATCGGTTAAAGGTGCCCATCGTGGTGAATGGGCAAATGTCCCGCAGCGGACCACTGGTTCCATCAGGAAACTTATCCTGGAGATAGGTCAGCCCCGGCACCCGGGACGCGATCTCGTGGATGCCCTCGATGAGCGGAGTTCGATCGTCTGCGTGGGCCAGCAGCTTTTCGGCCACTGCCTCGTAGAAGTCCGTCCACTCGAAGCGCTGCTTTTCTGGCGAAGTCGTGCCGTAACGCTCCCGCCAAAAGGGCTCGTTGCGAAAGCGATCTACATCCTGCGGCTTGCCGTCAAACGCAAATGCAATCAGCGCATCGTTCATCCATTCGCCGGGCAGCACACGCCAGATCGTTGCTCGGTGAGTGTAGAAGTACCACTCCCGTACTGGCTCGACCTTGGCCCAGTCCACCTTCACCCGCTTCCCGTCGTTCAGGTTTTCAGTGATCGTGCCGACCGCCTTGATGCCCATAACCGAAACCGCTCGGCCTCGGCTATCGAAAGGCAGACCGTGCTTTCGCGTGTAAGACGACTTGATGGCGATCCGCTCTCCCGGGCGCATGGAACGCACCACTTCGAGGAGCTTGTCGTCGTAGCCGTTCTCCCAAATTCCTTCCGCAAGAAATCGCGGCATCTGATCATCGGTACCGCCGTAGCTGGCGCCGACAAACCAGGTTGCATGCGGTGCACTATCTATCGTCTGAGTGGTCATCCCCCGCCCCCTTTAGTAATACTGCCGGATGTAGCTGTAGGCCTTCTCGAACAGCTCTTCATCCGCATGCAGCTTGTATTTGAAGAGGGCTTTGCGCAGGGCCTTCTTGACTTCACGCTCACCGGCCTGCGTGCCTTGCCAGCCCGGGAAACGGACCAGTCGCACAATCTCGTCGATGTCCGCGACCACGCGTTCGACCATGATGGGCGTCTCGGCCGTCTTGATCTCGTTGAATAGTTCGGTGAGCGCCGCCTTGCCGCGATCCTCGTCCTCTTCAGGCGGGACCTCCTTCTCGGCTTGCAGCGTCTCCTTGGCGATCTCCAGCAACTGCTTCAGAAACTCGACGCTGTTGATCTGGCCAGACTCGAACCGGTCCTTTAGCGCATCGAGCCGCTCCGACAGCTTCTTGAACTTGGGGTTGCCGCCATGCCCGCGCAGCCGGCGCTTGAGCTTGATCTCGATCTCCTTGGCCTTCTTCGGGTCGGGGTTCGACAGCACGGCCTCCAGCAGATCAGCGTCCAGCACCAGGGTGTCGAGGTCATCCCGCACGGCGTCCACATGCACGTTCTGGTGGATCAGCTCGATGGTCTTGGCGCCCAGCGAGTGCCAGATCAGCTTGCCGTGGCCACTGGAGGGCTGCACCGACTGGTACACCTGCGACAACCACTTGTAGTCCTTTTCGAAGGGGCCCAGAACGGTGTCCGGTGACAGCGCCTCCCAGATCTTGTTGAGCACGCTGT
Organism: Nitrosomonas europaea; assembly: GCF_900167395.1. Classification (GTDB taxonomy): domain Bacteria; phylum Pseudomonadota; class Gammaproteobacteria; order Burkholderiales; family Nitrosomonadaceae; genus Nitrosomonas; species Nitrosomonas europaea. The sequence continues at coordinate 15,377 of NZ_FUWK01000044.1, read as the reverse complement.
ACTCAGCGGCAAAGTTGTCTCTTACCTCGTTATTGGGCAGACACTGCTGCGCGGCGATCAGGCCCTCATAGCCTTGCACGCTGCGGTCGCAGCCGGCAAAGAAGGCCAGGCATTTCTGCATGGCTTCGGGCAGCTTGTCCTTCAGCTCCTGAATGTTGCTCACCACCTGCTTGACGCTCTGGTCGTCGAATTCCAGCGCTGCCGCCACGTCATCGAAGATGCCGAGGTAGTCGACGATCAGGCCGTGGGTCTTCTGTTCGGAGTAGGTGCGGTTCACTCGGCAGATGGCCTGCAGCAGCGTGTGGTCCCGCAGCGGCTTGTCCAGGTACATGGCCTGCAAGATCGGCGCGTCGAAGCCGGTCAGCAGCTTGGCCGTGACAATGATCAGCTTCAGCGGGTCGGCCGGGTCGCGGAAGCGATCCAGCAGTCGTTCTTCTTCGTCGCGGCTTCGGTCGTAGGGCGCGTACTCTGGATGTTCCTTCTTGTCCGCCGCCTGCACCGACATGACGATGTCCGTGGCCTCGGGCGGCAGCAGCTTGTCCAGCTCGGCCTTGAACAGCAGGCAGGATTCCCGGTCGAAGGTGACGATCTGGCCCTTGAAGCCGTTGGGCTCCACCTTGGTCTGGAAGTGCTCGACGATGTCCTCACAGACTTTGCGGATGCGCTCGGGCGTCTTCACCAGCACGGCCATCTTGGCGGCGGTCTTTGCGAGGTTGTCCTTGTCGAGATCCGACAGGCCGCCGGTCAGGTCTTTGTAGGCGGCGTCCAGCGCTGCCTTGTCGATGTGCAGATCGATCAAGCGCGGTTCGAAGTGCAGTTTCAGCGTGGCACCGTCGCGGATCGACTCTTCGAAGCCGTACCGGCTCATGTAGCCCTTTTCGTCCTCGTCGGCACCGAAGGCGTAGAAGGTGTTGCGGTCGGCGCGGTTGATCGGCGTACCGGTCAGGCCGAACAGAAACGCGTTGGGCAGGGCCTCACGCATCTTGCGGCCCAGATCACCTTCTTGCGTGCGATGGGCTTCGTCCACCAGGGCGATGATGTTGCTGCGGTCGTTCAGGCTGCCCGATTTTCCGTTGGGCGCCTCGCCGAACTTGAAGATCGTGGTGATGATGATCTTGCGCACGTCCTGCGCCAGCAGCTGCTGCAGCTTCTCGCGGGTATCCGCCTTTTCCAGATTGGGAATGTCCGCCCCGGTGAACGTACCCGTGATCTGGCTGTCGAGATCGATCCGGTCCACCACGATCAGCACGGTGGGATTCTTTAGGCCGGCATGCATGCGCAGCTTCTGCGCGGCAAACACCATCAGCAGCGACTTGCCCGAACCCTGGAAGTGCCAGATCAGCCCTTTCCTGGGGTAACCGGCCAGCACGCGCTCGACGATCTTGTTGGCCGCTTCAAACTGCTGGTAGCGACAAATGATCTTGATGCGCTGCTTTTTCTTGTTGGTGGCAAACAGCGTGAAGCTGCCCAGAATATCCAGCACCACATGCGGGCGCAGCATGCTCTCGGCCGACAGCTTGAGCGACTTCAGCGGATGGTGCTGACCATCCTCGCCATCACCATCCAGATGCCACGGCCCCCAGTCCTTGACTGGTAGCCCAATGGAGCCATAGCGGTACGCCTTGCCCTCGGTGGCCACCGAGAACACGTTGCAAACGAACAGCTCCGGCACGAATTTCTCGTAGTCGTCGTGCACCTGCACCGCAGCGTCGACCCAGCTGATGCACTTCTTGACCGGCGTCTTGGCCTCGATCAGTACCAGCGGCAGGCCATTCACCAGCAGCACCAGATCAGCCCGGCGTTCGGTGGGGCCAGCACGGTAGGTGTATTGTTGGGTGACGATGTAGTGGTTTTGCGACAGATCATCCAGGTCGATCAGCCGCACCGGCACATGCTCGTTGTTGGCGCCGAAGGGCATCGAGCGCTCACCGCGCATCCACGCGGTCATTTCCTCGTTGGCGCGGATCAGCCCATCCGATCGCACCGAGAGCACGATGGCGCGCAACTTGTAGAGCACCTCGTCGGCGCGGTCGGGCTGGGCGGCAATCTCCGGGTTCAGCCGAATCAGCGCCTCGCGCAGCCACGGCTCGACCAGCACTTCCTGATTCTGGCGCGGCACCTCAGACGGAGCAGCGTAGCGCCAGCCAACGCCTTTGGGGCTGGGACCATAGCTGGCTTGAGGTTCCTGGGCGGTGTTGACCGGAACCGCCTTGATTGGGCCGGCGAGCAGATCGCGGACATAGGCTTCGACGGTGTTGGATTCGTTAAACACTATGCCGCTCCCCCAATTGTTCTCATGGCAATGAGTCTTGTTAGCTGCCGCGCGGCATCCCAGCGTGCCTTTTGCGTTGCAATCGCGTTTTTAAATTGCTGCAGTTCATCGAGCGCCATTTCCTGGACATCAAGATCCGGCACGTTCAAGCGCATCTGCAGCAGGTTGGCACGATTGATCTTCTTCATGCTCGCACTGGTGCCCGCTGCAATTCGCATTAGGAATTCGCGGGCAGATGTGGTCTGTAACAAGGCCTCCAAGAAATGCGGGTGAACCAGTGCAGGGTTTGGCTGGAGACGCATCATCGTGTCCGGAAAGGACACGTCATCACGGTTATCGCTGAAAATCCCAACGAACCCAACTCGATCCACTGTATTGGAGCGAGAAATCAGCATGTCGCCCATAGAGAGTTTTGCCGCGACCATCTTGCTTGTTGGCTCGACGGGCTTGAAGTCCCCTGATACATATCCATCGCGAGACAGTGCAGCCAATCCGAGTACGAAATAGCCTGTGTCGGCATCCTTTGGCGGCGCACTGCAGCCGCTTTCCGGTGACCTCAATAAGAGGTCGCCCAGGAGAAAGGAATTTGCTAAGGACGATGTTTTGCGCAGAAGCAGTGAATCCTTGAACGACTGCAGCATCCGGCCTGCAGCGCGATGTGCAGCTTCGACGGCATGGCACTGGTCGGTTGCGGCGCTTAGTAGGGCTATGGCTGATTGCTGCTCATCAATGGGTGGCAGTACAAACTCAAACTTCGCCAAATCAGAAAAGTTGATGTAGGGATTGACTGATCCCTTTGAGTTCTTAACCGAGAAGTCGTTGAATGCCTCAGTCTGCATCAGGAACGGCAGAAACTCCGGCAGAAGTTCATTGGGGTTATGCGGCTCCAACACGAAGGTCGTGTTCGCACAGATACCTTCAAAATCAGCTACCGCCACCTTTCGCAGATAGGTTCTGCGCGAGCCATAGAGAACTTGTCCGGGCTTGAAGCGCATGTGGAAGGCTGGCCCCAAGTAACCCGAGCCAATCTCACCCCAGCGACGGAGTCGAAGGTCGTCGGTGTCCATATGGTCACCAGCGATGTAACGCTCAAGGCCAGAGGTCTCGGGATCGGCCTTCTCTTTGCATTGGCGGACCACATCGCCAAACTTCACTCGACGCCAGCCAGGCTTTAAGTCCCTTTCAATCATTACGCTTGTCCTCTGGGGCGACATACGCCTGGTGTGGGTGTTTGGCGCTTTCCGGGTAGCGGAAACGTAATTGGCCGTCACGCACCATGGGTATTAGGTGTTTGTTGCGCAGGTAGTCGCGGTCTTTTCCCAGCAAGGTTGCAAGTTGATCACCGCTCTGGGGCGCCCACTGGCACAGGCGGCGGATGCCGTCACGCAAGGCTTCGCTGCTGATCCGGCCCTGCAAGGTTGCAAGTAAGGTTGCAAGCTCAGGCGGCAAGGTTGCAAGCTGAGGGTTGCATGCTTGCTGGCCCGCTACCGCCTCTGCAGGCTGAGGCTGGCCAACAGGAGGGGTGTCTGCGGGGACATCCAACGGCAGCTCTGACTGTGCGCTCTCCAGAGTCGGACGAGGCTCATTACCGGCCAGGGTGTAATAGGTGCGACTGCCTGCACCCCGCTTCTCAAGCAGGCCCCGGTCGCGCAGCCGGCGCAGTACCATGCTGGCGGCCAGGGTATCCGAGCCACAGAAGTCGCGGCAGGCGGTGTTATCCACCGCGCCGGTTGCCCGCACATAGATCAGCACCTTGGCTTCGTCGGGGCCCAGTGTGCTGCCGGCATAATTGCGCAGCCAGGTGTGGTCTTCTTCGGTGAGCAGGTTGTGCAGAAACAGAGTGAGCTTAAATTCATTGGCCTGCCGGTCTGAGTGGAACTCTGGCAGCGGCAAGCCTGCATCTGCAGCCAGGCGACGCATGGCACGAATCCCCGTACCCTTGGCTTCGGCCAGATGCAGATCATGCAGCACTGCTGCAATGGCTGGGTTGCGCAGACGTGAACCTGGCAAGCCCAGCTGCGCTGGCTCCTTGAGGGAGTAGCCGACGTTACGAATTTCGATGCGGTTGCTGTAGCGAATGATCTGCGTCGGGCTGTGCAGGGTGTAGTTGCGGTGCATGGCGGCATTGGCCAGCGCCTCGCGGATCACCTTGCGCGGCAGAATGGGCTCTTGCACGCTCTGTAGCTGGCCCTCTGGCAGGCGAAAGCCTTTAGGTAGCTCATCAATAATGCTGGCTTCGGCGAGCGGCAATGCCAGCATCAGGGGCTTGCGGATGTCGATGGATTGGAAGCGATTTTCTGGATCTTCGACCCATTCGTTGCCCGGTACACGTATGTAGTCAATACGCACCATGGGCAGCAATCTGCGCAAAGCTAGCGGTTTACCGAACAAAACGATGCCAGCCAATGTGGGTTGCAAAACACCATCCACACGCCTTAGTGCCCCCAGCGCTTCGAGCATGTCTTCGTCGCCATAGTCCAGCTCTTCGGCCTGGGGGTTGATGCGGGCACGCTCACGCCGATACGCGGCAATGGCGGTCGGGTCAAAGTCGTCGGCGCGGGCATCAGAAAGAATGCTTGAATCAGGGCCATGCAAGGGCTGGCTTTCACCACGCAACACCCAGAGGTCTTCATCGACGCAGCGCTGGTCGCTTGAGCCGATGCGGCGGTAAGCGCCGCCTGGTAGGCCCGTGGCTTTTTTGTAGATGGGTTTGTGAGTGACGTCAGCCTCGGGCACATACACCACCAGCAGCGTCTTGCCACCCACCTGCTCCAACTGCATCTCTGGCCGCAGAGCGACGTTGAGCATGCTGGCACACTGGCTGGCGAGATCACGCTGCACCTTGTCCGGATCGGGCAACCCCACCGGCCGGTACACGGTATCGCCCTTGTCGTTGATCGCCCAGTCCACGCCCAGTAGCAGGTAGCCGCCATCCAGGCCGGGCTCGTTGGCAAAGGCGATGACCGTTTCCATCACCGATTTACCCATGTCGCTGGCACGCTTGGCTTCGATACGGGCAGACTCGTCCACCGCATTGAGTTCATCCAGTAGATCGGTAGCGCTACGCATCGGCTGCCTCCTGAGCGACGAGGCCATCGAGCGTTTCGACCAGCGCATCCATCTGTTGCCAGAAGGCGCGACCGTCGGCTTGCCATTGATCCCAGGCTGAGCGCAGCGATACCGCGTCATCATTGCTGTCGGTGGCGATGGCGGCGGCAATGCGCTTCACGTACAGCGGGATCGAGAGGTTGCCCGCATTGGCGCCGATCTCGGCCAGGGTGGCGACCTTGGCGAAACCGGGCACATCGGCAAACGTCTTGTAAGCGGTCAGGATGCGCTGCTGGTGCTCGGGCTTCAGAAAGCTCTGCGCCCGCTCCCGGGCGACCTCATTCACCGCGTCGATGAAGATCACCTTGCCCTTGCGAGCGGCGGCCTTCTTGCGGTTGCAGATGACAATGCACGACTCCATCGGGGAGTTGTAGAACAGGTTGGGGCCCAAGCCGATGACAGCCTCGACCCAGTCCTGCTCGACCATCTTGGCGCGCATGGACTGTTCTTCGTTACGGAACAGCACGCCGTGGGGCCAGAGCACGGCGCAGCGCCCCTTGGCGGTGAGGCTGGTCAGGATGTGCTGCTGGAAGGCGTAATCGGCGCGGCCCTGCGGCGGTGTACCCAGGGAGTTGCGGCCCCACTTGTCACTGCTCCAGGCCTCGCGATTCCACTGCTTGATGGAGTACGGCGGGTTGGCCAGGATCACATCGAACTGACGCAAGCGGTCGCCTTCGATGTGCTTGGGTTCGGCCAAGGTGTCACCCCGGATGATCTCGAAGTCTTCCACGCCGTGCAGGAACAGGTTCATTCGGGCGATGGATGAGGTGATGAGGTTGCGCTCTTGCCCGTAAAGCTTGAGCGTGCGGTATTCGCCGCCTGCGCGCTTTACTTCATCTAAGGCCGAGATCAGCATGCCGCCGGTGCCGCAGGTGGGGTCGTAGATCGACTCGCCGGCCTGCGGCGCTAGAAGCTGCGTCATCAGGTGGACGACGGTGCGGTTGGTATAGAACTCGGCCGCCGTGTGGCCGGAATCATCCGCGAACTTCTTGATCAGGTACTCGTAGGCGTTGCCCAGCTCATCCTCGGGGACGTTGGCCACCGAGAGTGTCTGTGTCGAAAAGTGCTCGATCAGGTTTTTCAGCGTTTCATCGGGCAGGCGCTCGCGGTTGGTCCACGGCGCATCGCCGAAGATGCCATCGAGCAGATCCGGGTTGGCACTTTCGATGGCGCGCATGGCCTTTTGAATAGCTGCGCCCACGTTCTTCGGTGTTTGACGCACATCGTTCCAGTGTGCGCCAGCGGGAATCTGGAAGCGGTGGTTCTCCGCGAACTGCGCGTAAGAGAGGTCACCGCCTGAGTTGGCCAGCGCCGCCTGGTATTCCTCGTCCCAGACATCCGAGACCCGCTTGTAGAACAGCAGCGGGAAGATGAACTGCTTGTAGTCACCCGCGTCGATGAGGCCGCGAAGCAATACGGCTGCGCCCCACAGGTAGCTTTCGAGTTCTTGTTGGCTGATGCGTTTCATAGTCCGTTCGTCCTGAGCTTGTCGAAGGATGAACGGGCCAATCGTGATACTTCAGCCCAATCACCACGAATCATTGCGGCCTTCTTCTTGCGACTCCAGCCCTTGATTTGTTGCTCTGAGGCAAGCGCCTCTTCTCGGGTTGCGTGTTCTTGAGCAAACACCAGTTCAACCGGGCGACGTTTGAACGTAAAGCACGTTGGGAACGCTCCCGTGTCATGCTGAGCGATCCGACCCTGGAGATCGTCGGTATGGCCGGTGTAGTAACTATCGTCACTGCATCGCAGCATGTATACCCAGAAGCTCATCATGCCTGCTCCCGCCCTTCGACAGGCTCAGGGCGAACGGTGTCGAGCCATCCCCCTTCAGTCATGACCTGCGCAAGCCGCTCTTCGGCTTCACGGCAGCGGGTGAGCGCGTCCTTGAATGCCGCGATGGCATCGGGCAGCGGTGGGATGTCTTCTTGCAATGGCGGCAGGACATAGCGCGAAATGTTCAGCGTCCAGTCTTCGGCCTTGATCTCGTCGAGACTGACCACGGGACTGCGTCCTGCACATCGGCAAAGCCGCGATACCAGCTGAGGATTTCGGTGGCGTGCTCGGGTTCCAGATGGTTTTGCGCACGACCCCGGCGGAACAGGCGTGACGCATCGGCGATCAGCACCTTGTTCTTGTGTTTGGCCGGCTTGCGCTTGGCGCACACCATGATGCACGCGGCCAGGCCGGTGCCGTAGAACAGATTTGGCGCCAAACCGATGACAGCTTCGACCAGATCCATCTCCAGCAGCTTCTGGCGAATGCTGCCTTCCACACCTTTGCGGAACAGGGCGCCCTGGGGCAACACCACGGCCATCCGGCCGATGACGTCGGCCATCGACTTGACCATGTGTTGCACCCAGGCGAAGTCACCGCTGGATGAGGGCGGTAGGCCGGCAAAGTTGCGGCCGAAGGGATCGTTCAGCCACAGGTCCTCGCCCCACTTTTCCAGCGAGAAAGGGGGGTTGGCGATCACGCAGTCGAAGGTGGCCAGTCGGTCGACCTCGAAGAAGGCCGGGTTGCGCAGCGTGTCGCCGCGCACCACCTGGAAGTCCTCGATGCCGTGGAGGAACAAGTTCATGCGCGCGATGGACGAGGTGGTGAGGTTCTTCTCTTGTCCATACAGCTTGCCCCACAGCCGCTTCACGTCGCCATGCTGTTCCTTCACGTGCTGCACGGCGGCCAGCAACATGCCGCCGGTACCGCAGGCCGGGTCGTAGATGGTCTCGGCTTCTTTGGGATCGAGCATGTCGATCATCAGCCGCACGACGCTGCGCGGGGTGTAGAACTCGCCGGCCTTCTTGTTGGTGGCGTCGGCGAACTTCTTGATCAGGTATTCGTAGGCGTCGCCGAGCAGGTCCGAGCTGACGTTCTTGTTGCCAAACGGCAGCTTGGAGAAGTGCTCGATCAGGTCCTTGAGCAAGGCATCAGACAGCCGGTCCTTGTTCGACCACTGGGCATCGCCGAACACGCCGTACAGGGTGTCGGGGTTGGCTTTCTCAATCTCGCGCATCGCGCGCTGCAGGGCCGTACCGACATTGCTGGCCTTGGTGCGAACGTCGTTCCAGTGGCAGTCTTCCGGGATCTGGAAGCGGTGCGACTCCGGGAACCAGGCCAGTTGCTCGTCGCCGGTCTCATCAACGATCTCCTGGTACTCCTCGTCCCAGACGTCGCAGATGCGCTTAAAGAACAGCAGCGGGAAGATGTAGGTCTTGAAGTCAGCCGCATCTACCGGGCCACGCAGGATGTTGGCTGACTCCCAGAGGTGACTTTCGAGCTGGCTGAGTGTGATGTGTTGATCGCTCAAACGCTTGGCCCTTCTATATCAATGCCGTCGCACTGCGGCTTGTGTTCTTGTTTGGTCTTCATCAGTTACTCGAACAGCCGCTTTTGCTTGACGATGTAGCCCGCAGGCTTCTTTTGCTTTTCCAATACGCCTTCGTCGACTAGGCGCTGCAACCACGCTTTGGCCTGCGCGTTGGAAACGTCCAGCGCGGCCGCCACGTCGGCGTCCTTCATCGGCGCGCTCAAGAGTTGCTGAATCGCAGCGCGCACGGCAGCGAAGAGCACTTCGGCTGGGCTCGATTCCGGCTGAGCAGATTCCATGGCATCGTCTATCGGCGGTATGGCCTCTGGCGTGACTGACGGCTGCTCTTCCAATGCTGGTGCAGGTGGCTGCGCATCGGAAACAACGTCGACCGGTGCCGATGGCTCACTTTCGGCCTGGGGCGCTGGCGCGGTGTCGGGTGGCACGGGCACCGTTGGCTTGGCGTCAACCGACGTTGGTTCTTCGTTTGAAAACAGCGCAAAACCAACCTGTGGGGATGCCGTCGGAGTCGGCATCGCTACGTTGAACACGTCCTTGAACGAATCCACGTCTTGCGGGTTCGGCCAGGCAAGTGCGCCTTTCTTTCGTAAACCATCCAATCCGGCGGAAGACTCGCCCGTCGATCGAATGAAGACAGGGACAAACTTGAGTTTGTCGAGCTGTTCGACAGCGCCCGCCCAAGTGCCGCCTTTGTTGAGGTCGGAGCTGACCACTAGTGAGGTGTCTGCCAATGCATAGATCAGCTTGTTCCGCTGCATGGCGTGGCCGACATTGAAGCCGGCACTCGGGTCGTAGGGCGAAATCAGCACCAGTTGACCATCGAGCAGCAGGTTGCGGTGCTCGCGGTTCATGGTGGTCTTTTCCAGGCTATCCGATAGAACGCCACAGACCTTGCCTCCAGCCTCCAAGGCGCCACGCATGGCCGCCTGATCGATGCCCTTGGCACCACCGGAGACAAGTGTTCGACCTGCCCGAGCAGCGAGCCGGCCAACTGTCATGGTGTAGTCGATGAGGGCATCGTCCACATGGCGCGATCCGACCACGGCAAGCCCGCCGGTTTCAAGCAAAGCCATGTCGCCACAGCCGTAGAGCACCGCAGGGGCGTCTTCGCGCAAGCGGGCCTTCAGACGGCGGGGATACTCTGCGTCGGCGCGGCTGACGACCCAGATGGCGCGTGCCTGCCAGCGCTCGATCACTTGGCTCAGCAGGAATCCGCGCCCCAGCAATTTCTGCAGGCGGCCCTCGTCAATCACTGGTTGGCACGCACGCAGGATCTCAGCGGCGTCCGGCGAGAGCAGATCCGCAGGCTGACGCTGAATCTCGCGCAAATGACGCGCGAGACGTTTGTATTCACCTGGCGAGAGCAGATCCGATGACGCAGTGCCTCGTCCGGCGATGAGCGGCGCAGTCAGCAGCAGGATCGCCTGGGTGTTGGGTGAGAGGACTGACGTCATTCGTCATGCCCCGTCTGTGAAAGGGCCATCGGCCATACCTCTCCACTACCATTCTTGCGCAGCAGCCAAGCAGACACCGTTAGCGTCCAGCGGGAGTCGACCATATCATCCACCAAGAGGACTGGTCCGGGAGGTATGGGCTGGCCGTTGAGTGCGAGCGAACCATCAATGTTGCGCGCCTGTTGTGTACTGTTTGCCATCGTTTTCTGTTCGGGCCTTGCGTCTGTTTTTGCGATGACCATATGAAACGGCAGACCCAGCGCAGCAGCCAAGCGTTGCGCGAAATTCGGCACCAATTCGGGATGCCGAAGCGAAGGAACGCAGGTCACCCAGGTCGGGCTCGGCTGCGGATTCCACTCTTGAATCATCTTCACGCACGCAGCAACGAGGTCATCGGAAAAGTGGCCGTCGTGGTACTTACCCTGTCGAACCAAGCCGCCCCAACCGGCATCGCCCCAGACGCATAGCGCCTTGCCGGATTCGGCCTGATGGGCAGGTGCGATGAATCCCTTGACGCCATACTGGGGCATTCCACCATCGGGCCATTTTTTGCGTGGCTCGATGGGCAAGCTGGTTCGACGAAGAAATTCGACGGCGGCTTTGACCAGCTCGGCATCCACGGTTGCAGGCAATGGCGGTAAGGCTGGTTCTGCGACAACACTTGGATCGCCGTCGAGCGCGCCAATCAAAAAGCCCATGTGCTCACCAAACGGCAGGCTCACGTAGTCCTGCATCTGCTGGTGCTCGTCTCGCCGTAGTGCGGTGAGGCGTTCCGCTCGATCCCAGAACGCTTCACTCAGCGTTGCCGCCGTGAGCTGCCACTTGCTGCCTTGCTTGGCGATGGGCGCCGGCGCTTCGAGGGAAAGCAGTGCAATCGTCTTGTCGACACGTCCTTTGCTCAGATTGACTCGGCTCAGCAGCTCAGGGACAGACAGCCCATTGGGCTCGTCTTCAAGCGCTCCCAGGACGTCGGCAACTTCTTGCCGGGTCGGGAAGGCACTCCGGATAAACCAGTCAGTGATGTCAGACTCTTCCTGACCGCTGAGGAGTACTCCATAGGCGGAGTCCAGTGCGCGTCCCGCGCGACCAACCTGCTGGTAGTAGGCGACGACCGATCCCGGCATTTGGTAGTGGATGACAAACGCCAGATCCGGCTTGTCGTACCCCATGCCTAGCGCTGTTGTGGCAACCAGCGCTTTGACTTGGTTGTTGAGCAGCGCCTGCTCAAGCTGTTCTCGGCGATCGCCGGTTTCACCCGTATAGGCTTCCACGTTGAAGCCTTGGGTCTTCAACCATTGAGCCACTTGATTGGCATCACGAACCGTCAGCGTGTAGATGATGCCGTGGCCCTGCAGCGTGGCCAGTTGCTCTGCCAGCCAGGCAAGGCGCTCGGCCTGGCTGGGCAGGCGGATCGTTTGCAGTGAAAGCGAAGTCCGATTCAAGTCGCCACGCGAGACGTCCAGCTTCGGACCGAGCACAGCAGCAAGGTCCTCCATCACGCGGTTATTCGCTGTTGCCGTGGTGGCGAGCAAGCGCAGGTTTGGCGGCAGCGTTTTGACAATCCGCTCCAACAGGCGATAGTGAGGGCGGAAGTCGTGACCCCAGTCGGAAATGCAATGCGCCTCGTCGATGACCAGCATCGAAATCTGTGCAGCGATGCCGGCCAGAACCTGCGTCCGGAAGCGCTCGTTCGCCAGGCGCTCCGGCGAGATCAAGAGGATGTCGATCTCCCCCTTGGCCAGCTTGCCCTCGACTACCGTCCAGTCATCCATGTTGTCGGAGTTGATGGTGGCGGCGCGAACCCCCATCCGCTCTGCTGCTGCGATCTGGTTTCGCATCAGCGCCAGCAGCGGCGAGATCAGTAACGCAGGGCCGGCCCCAGCTTCCCTCAGCAACTTGGTCGCGATGAAGTAGACAAAGCTCTTACCCCACCCGGTCTTCTGCACGACCAGCAAGCGGCCTTTGCCTTCGACGATGTGACGAATGGCATCTTCTTGGCCGTCGCGGAAAGTGGCATTGGCGCGTCCGGAGCCAATCCGGAGCAGTTCCAGCGCGCGTTTTGGGTCGTAGGCCACGTTATTGCTCTCCCTTATTTTGGTCAGGCGAGCGGTAGCCCGGCGCCAACACAGCGTTCTTGACGCCGTACAGCGCCAGGTGATCTTTCAGCCAGAGCCTGAATTCGTAACCGCGCAGACTGTGGTCCGGAGAGCAGTCCACGCTCCACTGCCGCAAGATGTATCCGGCGGTGGCAGCACGCAGCTTCATCCGCAGTGACCCGCGAACCATGCCGTAGTCCATCTCCGTAATTTCAGGACGGGGCTGGTCCGGGTGCGGCACCATCTCCAGCTCCACGATCCGGGTCCATTGGATGTCCTGATCACTGCGCTCATGGGACTGCACCTCTGCATCCCTTATAAGGACCGGGCGCTTGATCCGAGTGATGACGAAATCTCGGAACTCTTGGGACTTCCGGTCGAAGGCGCGCACATGCCAGCGCAGGCCGTTGTCGATCAGCGCAAACGGGACGATTTCCCGCTCGGTGCGGCCACTGGAGATGGAGTGGTACTCGATGCCGAGCGGACACTCCTGGTGAATCGCACGGGTCACGCTCGCAAGCACATCCAGATCCGGATGCGTGAGCCGTGACGGGCTCTCGCTGGCCACCCACGCCTTGAGCCGCATCGGCTCGCCATCGCCAAAGCCCTGGGTTAGCCACGACAGCACCCGCTCCGGGGGGAAGTCGAAGACGGGCCGGAAGTCCGGCCCCAGGACGTAGGACTTGCCCTTGGAGTCGTAATCGATGTTGCCCGGGGCCAACTCTTTGTACAGCGCCAGATCCCTGGATGCGGCGGCGGACTGGATGCCAAACCGCGTAACCAAGTCCTGACGGCGTATCTCCCCGATGAAGCGCACGCGCAACTCCACAAACGCGAGCCGGTCGCGTTGTGGCTGGGTTAGATCTGCAAGCTGTTCGTTCGACATCCTGGCTGGCTCGTTCGGGTTAGCGAATGCTTGTACGGATTGTTGCGGAAAGTATATGGTCTGCCATAGAATATGTCCATGAATCTATTTTGATTTGTGCATCAGTCGCTTTGTGATAACCACAGGCGGCGCAGCGACAAGAGGACCGATACAGAGACCATGCAGAACTTCACCGAGCTTCACCTCAAGCCAAGGAAGCTGGAGCGGCCTCATGCTCAGGGCTGAGCCGATGATCATCGGCGTTGCGTCCGCTCTTGATCGGTGGGGAGGACATTGAAAATGATGGAGTCGAAAAATGAGCCTGGGGCGTCCGCCTTACTGCGTGTCCTTACGCTGGACGGCGGCGGCGCGAAGGGCTTTTACACGCTGGGTGTACTCAAGGAAATCGAGGCGATGGTCGGGTGCCCTTTGCACCAGAAGTTTGATCTGGTTTTCGGTACCAGTACGGGCGCGATCATCGCGTCACTGATCGCGCTCGGCCACAGCGTCGATTCCATCCTGGAGCTGTACCGCAAGCACGTGCCTACCGTGATGTCGCAGAAAACCGCTCCGGCCAGGTCGCAGGCCTTGAAGAAGCTAGCTAGCGAGGTCTTCGGCGATGCAACGTTCAGTGATGTGAAGACCGGCATCGGGATCGTCACGGCCAAGTGGCTGACCGAGCGCCCAATGATCTTCAAGGGCAGCGTCGCGCAGGCGCACGGCCAAGTCGGCACGTTCGTCCCGGGCTTTGGCGTGAGCATCGCAGACGCCGTCAAGGCATCGTGCTCGGCCTACCCGTTCTTCGAGCGAACGGTAGTGAGGACTTCAATGGGCGAGGACATCGAGCTAATTGACGGCGGGTACTGTGCAAACAACCCGACTTTGTACGCGATCGCCGATGCGGTTCAGGCGCTTCGGAGTGATCGCAAGGACATCCGGCTGGTGAGCGTCGGCGTGGGCATCTACCCCGACCCGAAGCCGAGCCTGCTGATGTGGTTGGCGAAGAAATATCTCGTCAGCGTCCAGTTGCTGCAGAAGACCCTGGAGATCAACACGCAGTCGATGGACCAGCTGCGGCAGATTCTGTTCCCTGACTTGCTGACCATCCGTATCAACGACTCCTACGTCACGCCTGAAATGGCGACCGATCTGCTGGAGCACGACCTCAAGAAGCTGGGCATCTTGTTCCAGCGAGGACGGGAGTCCTTCGCGTCGCGTGAGAAGCAACTTCGCGAGTATTTGATATAGCCAGGGAAAAGAAGATGCCAATTTCAGAATCGCAGCTCGAAACGTGGTCCCACCAGGGATCGATCACACAGTCGAGTACCACCTACAACACGATCAAGAGCGTTCTGGAGGCCAGCACCACGCCGTATGCCAGCAAGAACTTCAAGGTGTTCCTTCAAGGCTCGTACGGCAACGACACGAATATCTACGCCGAGAGCGATGTGGACATCGTCATCCGGCTCGACGACTGCTTTCACAGCGATCTCGAATCTTTGTCCGACGACGAAAAGTCGGCCTACAAGCAGGCTTTCAACGACGCGACCTACACACATGCCGACTTCAAGCGGGACGTACTGTCGGTGCTTGAGGGGCAATACGGCTCGGCCGTGAAAGCTGGCGACAAGGCGATTGCCATCAACGCGAGCGGTTCACGTCGCAAGTCGGACGTGATTGTCGCGACGCAATTCCGGCGCTACTTCAAATTCCGGTCAGCGAGCGACTCTGAGTACGTCGAAGGCATCTGCTTCTTCAACGCTACCGGCGAGCGAATCGCGAACTACCCGAAGCAGCACTCCGCAAACCTGACAGCGAAGCATCAGGCTTCATCCAAGTGGCTAAAACCTATGGTGCGCGTGCTGAAGAATATGCGCAGCCGGATGGTCGAAGATGGCTTGATCAAGGCTGGTATCGCGCCTTCGTATGAATCGCCCCGGGTTTTGAGGAGGCTCCAACTTTTGAGAGAATGGAGCCATGAGCAATCAAACAAAGTTTTCCCCTGAAGTTCGTGAACGATCTGTTCGTCTGGTACAGGAACATCGAGGCGAATATCCATCGCTATGGGCGGCGGTTGAATCAATTGCACCCAAGATTGGCTGTGTGCCCTCCACGTTGCTGGAATGGGTTAAACGTAGCGAAATTAACAATGGCGCACGCGAAGGTCTGACAAGCAGTGAACGTGATCGCCTCAAGGCGTTGGAGCGTGAGAACAGGGAACTGCGCCGAGCCAATGAGATATTGAAAACAGCCA
>NZ_FUWK01000011.1 GCF_900167395.1 Nitrosomonas europaea | reverse complement strand
AGGACTCACACCTTACGAATACATCATCAAATGCTGGCAAAACGAACCTGAACGTTTTATCATCAATCCATACCATCACAAAGTGGGACTAAACAACTAGGGAGCCTCGATTGAGTCCTCCATGAACCGCATTGCAGGCAAAATCGTGATGATCGCAAGAAGCGCGACGAAGGTCGTAGCTATTCTACTATTCTACGATGCCGAGGAGCGCGACACAGTGAGCGCATGATTTTGCTGCAACCCTTTGGGGCACTGGTTTTGCAGACGGACTGCAGCGTTGAGCTCGTTGTGAAGGGGCTAACCATTCACTGCCTCACTTGCCTTGCATTCCATCCGCAAAACACAGTGTGCGGCCATGTGGGACTCAATCAGAGGCTCCCTAACTTTTTCCAGTGTGGAAATCCAATTCATTTACCCAGTCTTCCCGAAAGAAAAAGAAGCCCGGATAACCCCAACCGTTATCGCGAGGCTCTTCGAGCCGTGATGATCCAGGCTCTGGGGTTGGTGGAGGAACTGGAAGGTCTGTTCTTGCTGAAACGCCAATCCATCGCTCAGATGGAACAGACCGAAGCTGTCAGCCAGCGTAAGCCGTGCTCCGCGCAGGAAAGCGCCATGAAGCAGCTGACCGTGCACTATTGCGGCTGGAGGGTGGCCGACGAAACTGACCCCGGTCGTCTTTGCGCAACCGGTACGGATGGGTGGATTGATTCCTTCGCCGGCTGCTGGAAAAAAACTAAGGAAATGAGAGTATTTGATCTGGATTCCGGCGTTCTGCCGGAATCAGGTGGTGACTGTTTGCCTTGCGGGTTGTCTGGCAGTTATTTCGCCATTTGCCTTTCCCGGATTTCATCCAGCGTTTTGCAGTCGATGCAGAGTGATGCGGTTGGTCTTGCTTCCAGCCGTTTCAGGCCAATTTCGATACCGCATTTCTCGCAATAGCCATATTCCCCTGAGTCGATTTTGGTGAAAATCTCGTCAATTTTCTTGATCAGTTTACGCTCGCGGTCGCGACTGCGCAGTTCCAGTGCCATATCGGATTCTTGCGTAGCCCGATCAGCCGGGTCAGCGAAAATGGTGGATTCTTCCTGCATGACATGGACGGCGCGATCGATTTCCATGCTGAGTTCGGCCCGCTGGTATTCCAGTATTTTCCGGAAATGTGCCAATTGCTCCGGGCTCATGTATTCCTCGCCTGCTTTGGGCTCATAAGGGGGAATGGTGCGTGATTCCAGTTGTTTACCCATTCGTTGCATACTCCTTCTGGTTGTTCACCTTGTAAGTTGAGGAAAAATAAACTTGTCATCAATACCAGAAAGCATCATGGATGGCAAGTAAACGGCTGAAGAATGAGTGAAAACCTTATCAGATATATTGGTAATGCTGTGATTCGTAGATATGTTTTGTAAGTGTATTTGTATTCGATGGATCGAGCTGTATAAACTGCAGTAGCATTCATGCAGTTACAGCCTGACAATCCCTGTGGATACGATTTCACTCAGTTCTGAAAAAGGTGCTATGAAGAATTCTGCTGCTATAGCGTGGAAGTTTCTGTCTGTTCCGGCGCAACCCGGAAAAATGAAATCCGGGCGTGGCTGGCGTCAGCTTGCGTATACAGATTGGGGAAATCCGAAAAATGAACATGTGGTGGTGTGTGCCCATGGCCTGACACGCAATTGCAGGGATTTCGATTTTCTTGCGGCAGCGCTGGAACAGGATTTCAGAGTGATTTGTGTCGATATGGCAGGGCGGGGGCGCAGCGACTGGCTGAAAGAGGCTGAGGATTATAATTCGGCGGCAACTTATGTGTCGGATATGGAGCATGTGCTCGAACATGTTTACCGGCAGAATGACAGCGACAGCTTCCGGATTTACTGGGTAGGGGTATCGATGGGTGGATTGATCGGCATGCTGCTCGCTGCCCGCCAGCGTCCCGCGGTATCTTACCGATTCAGAACGCTGGTGATGAGTGATATCGGCCCGCATGTCTCTTCCGGGATATTGAGTCTGTTTGCGACCACGATTGGTAAGGATCCCCGTTTCCGGAGTCTGAGTGAGCTGGAATCCCACATGCGCGCTACTGCCTTGCCTTATAGTCCGTTGACAGATACACAATGGCATCATTTGGCACTGTACAGTGCGCGCGAATATGAGGATGGCACGATTGGCTACCGTTACGATCCGGCGATTTCATCCGGTTTCAGGCCGGATCGTATCAAGGATATCGATTTGTGGGCCTACTGGAACAGGCTCGATCTTCCGGTGCTGGTGCTGCGGGGAGAGAAATCAGGCGTATTGACGCCTGAAACAGCGGGTGAAATGCAATTACATCGGTCCAATGTGCAGATTACCGAGCTGGCGGGTATCGGGCATGCGCCCATGCTGATGGATGCGGATCAGATCAATCTGGTCAGGGATTATCTGCTGAAAATCAGAAACCGGACAGAATGAGGATTGTCCGGTTAGTGTCCTGATCTCTGCAGATAGAAACGGTTTTCTCAGTGTTTGATTCGAACCCGGTAACTGAGGATAGTTTTCTGGTTGGTGGGAACTTTGACCAGCCACTCGACCAGATTGGCAGAAGATTTTGTGTGTGGCTGGGATTCTGAAATCATCATCCAGTCACCCGGGATGGGCTCCTGTACGCGAATCGTGACAGCTTCCTGACGAGCATTATGGATTTCGATCTGGTGAGCCGTTTCGGTAAAACGGCGAGAAGGGGTATCCAGTTGCTGAAAGTCGGTTTGAGTCCGCATGGCCGTAATATCGGTAGCCTTGCCCAGTTTTACGCGAACCTCTTCGTTTTTTGCAGTATGGTCGATGTGATCTTCACCTAAAAACTGGAGATTATCGCGAGAGTCATTCTGGTAGACGCGTATGGTTCCCCTGGGTAACGGCACACCCAATCCTTCTCCTTCGTTCTTGAACTGGATCAGTACTACTGGCTTCAGCTTGTCATCGAGATTGGAATATCTGCTGAAATAATAGGCATTCGTGCCGCGCAACAGAAACTCCTGACTGACCGGAATATCCGTTACCGACATCAGTGTGATCTGCTTGCTTTGATTCTCTGCCAGTGTAGTGGGAACGGGCAGGGAGTAAAGATGATATTCGGATAATGATTCCTCTCTGACTGCCTGATATTCAGCCGCATCAGCCACCATGGCCATCATTTTTCTTGCCTGGGGTGGCTCGGGAGTAACCTGATTGACCTCTCCGGAAACCAGCTGCAAATGAGCATCAGGGTAGGCAATACCACTATGATTGGCCAGCGTGACCAGTCCGCTGAGATCGAGCCGGCCATCGTTGGCATCGAGCCGGGCGACGTAATCAGCCTGCCAGGAAAGCCCGGAAGTCAGGTAGGATAATTCGAGTTCATGTTTTCCTGGAGTGGCACCATCCAGTACCAGTGAAAGAGTGGGGTGATCGTGCAGGCTGCCGGGAACATCGGGGAAGGCGATTCGTCCCGGCGTACCGGTTTCGATCCGATCCTTGAATTTCAGCACGACACCCCCGCTGATAGAAAGTACGATGGCAGCTTCCACGGTTTCTGCACCGGTGGCAGGATTGACGTAAATGACATTGACACTGCGCCCCAGATATTTTTCCAGCAGTTTTTCCGGGGTGAGCAGGTCAAAATCGAAATTCTGTTCCACCATCCGGATCGAGGAAGTTTTTTCCGGTGTGCGCAACAGTGCTGTTTCCGGGCGTATTTGGGCAGAAACGTCACACCAGGCCAGTTTGTTTATTCCTTTTTCCAGTGGAACGTGACGCAGATCCCTGACTAGGGCCAGATTTTCGTTGTAAATGGTGATGCTGACCTGTTGCTGATCCTGAAGCTGGGTGGTCTTTTCTTCTATGTGCATGGCAAACCCTTTGACACTGGCAGTTGCCAGTATCAGGGGCAATAAGGTCTTACACAAGGTTCTCAGCACGCTTGTTCCCCTCTGATTTTTTGTATTGTTATTAGCCTGATTCTGAAAGACTGCAGATCGGCATATTGCGTACCCTGCTGCCGTTCTGATCATTTGAGGCATGTTGCTTATTTTATCTCAAGTTGAAATGAGTAGACCGATTATTCTATTTCAGCAGTTTCTGATTTATCCGGTAATACTTCAGTGTCATTGGATTCGATCGAGTTGCCGGAGACATCTGACTGAACCGGATCGTTCAGCATGCCGGATTCCGGTTGATTGGCTGAATCGTCGGATTCATCGAGCGCATCGGATGTTTCCGCTGCCATGCGTTCTTCCGTAGCTGCCAGCAGGGTTTCACCGTCATCAGAGGAATGAGTATCGCCTTGTTCTTTATCATGCATGACGGTATCAGACGGGATTTCCTCATCAAAACAATCCTGAATCATTTTGGTTGTTTCAATTTCCTCCCGAATTTTCCGGGATGCCTGTGCAATTGCAGCTTCGTCGGTTCGGATACGGGCCAGTGCTGCTTCTACAGCCATCGCTTCGACGGCTTCCCGGGCAATGGCACGTTCAACGGCCAGTGCATCCTGCTCTATACGTTCCTGTATTGCCTTCAGCGCTGAAGATTCGAGCTTGATTTTATGCAACACGGTTGCCGCAGCGGTTTCAGCAGCCTTGAGTCTTTCTTCCGTTTTTGCCATGGCGATAACCTGGTTCTGGGCAATGCGGGTCGAAAGTTCGGTCAGTTTCTGTTCCATTTCTATACGTGCAGCAGCAGCGGATTTGGCTTGCTGTACGGCCTCGGCCTGTTTTCTCTTGTTTTCGATCAGGCGTGCTTCAGTTTCTGCCAGTTCATTGGCTTCTTTCTCGACCTGCCTGTCCAGAGCAATGCGTTTTTCAGCCAGTTCTGCCGCGTGTGTTTCTGCTGTAATTTTATCTTCTGCTGTTTTTCTGGCGACCGCTTCCGCGGCTGCGCGGGCACGTGCTCGCCGGATGGCGGTTTCCTGGGCCTGTATACGTTCCTTGATCGTATCGGTAACTGCCTGATCGGTTTGTGCCTTTTCGTTGAAAATGGCTGTTTCCTGTTCTTTTGCCTGCATGCGGGCTTCAGCCGCAGCGCATGCCTCGTTTTCCGCAAGAGTGTGTGCGCGTGTTTTCTCCAGCAGTAGCGTATCTGCCCGGGAACGTTCCAGAGCAGCGTTGGCTGCTTCTTGTTCAGCCAGGGCAACTTGTTCTGCCATGGCGCGGGCTTTCCGTTCTGCTTCGATTCGGGTGCGCTGGGCGGTGGCGGCTTCCAGTTCGGCTGCAGCACGTGCTTCCGCCTCCGATTTTGCGGTCAGATCGAGATCGCGACGGGATTGGGCAGCTTCGATCGCTTTCTTCTCAGCATCGAGCCGGGATTGTTCCGCTTCTCGCGCACTGATTTCACCCTGTAATTTTTGCTGGGCTTTTGATGTCAGATCAGCCTCGGCTTCGGTGCGCAGCCGGATTTCTTCGATCGCCTGACGCTCAGCCTCGGCTTTGGCATTGGCCAGTGCAATATTTTTCTCATCCTCTTCGATTCTTGCACGGGCGAGTGCAGTTGCTTCTGCTTCGGCTGCAGAAGCTGCAAGCGCTATTTTCAGCGCTTCTTCGTGGGTTCTTCGTCTGGCGATGGCCGCCTCGATGGCTCTTTGCTCTGCCAGTTCTCTTTCCCGGGATTTTTCCAAGGCAAGCGCTTCTTCCTGTAAACGTCGCCGTGCTTTTTCGGTGGTGGCGGCTTCTGCCTGCACTTTGGCACGCAGTGCGGTAACCGTTTCTTTTTCTGCTTTCAGGCCATCCTCGACAGTCTGACGCAGTCTCGCTTCCAGCTCCTGGCGTGCATGGGCTTCATGCGCAGCCAGTGCTTCTGCCCGGGCGCGTGCCCTGGCTTCTTCCGTTGCAGCGGTCTCGGCCTTGATGCGTGCTTCGGCTGCCAGTCTGGCACTGGCCTCCACTCGGGCGCGCGCTTCTGCCGTGACACGTGCCCGAGCTTCGGTCTCAATCCGGCTTTTGGCTTCCCGGATCGCGAGATTCTCGGCTTCCAGCCGTGAGGCATTGCTGTCATCGGCAGGGGCATCATACTCTTCCTGTGCCGGAGTATCGTTCGTGGTCAGCAGGGTGTCGTCGGATGCGGTTTTACCGGTATAAAGGGGGACTACATTGGATTCAGCTTCATTTTCTGACTGGGGGCTAATATTCAGAATCGACCTGAGATGAGATTTGAATAGCATGGTGGTTACCGTTTTCTCAAGAAAAATATGCGAGTGCCGCTTACCTTATCAATCACCGGAAGATTGCGATCGGCCAAAAAAAGGGTAAAAAATCCGGTTAATCCAAAGAATGCCAAAATGTTCGATGAGGTCGGATCGGGAATGGCCATTCCGACTCATTTTCAGGGTATTCCAGCCACGCTGGCTTTGCTGGAGAGTGAACGCATGACCGAGAAACTCTCCTGAAACAGTTGATTGAGCAGAGGGGTGAAATAGGGCAATGCCCATGACATGACCAGCAGACCGATTCCCAGCGTCAGTGGAAATCCGACGGCAAAAATGTTCAGTTGGGGAGCGGCGCGTGTCAGGATACCCAGCGCAAGATTGGTGATCAGCAGAGCTGTCAGGACAGGTAAGGACAGATGTAATCCCAGCATGAAAATTTTGATTCCCCAATTGACGAGTGCCGTGAATGAAGTGGTACTCATTCCCTCGGCCCCGATGGGCAGCGTGGTGAAACTGTGTGCAAGAATGGCGATGACCTGCAAATGCCCGTCGATGGCTAGAAACGTGAGAGTGGCCAGCAACCCGTAGAAGCGGCCAACCAGCTGGACCTGTCCGGATTGCTGGGGATCGAAGAAAGTGGCAAAACCAAGGCCCATCTGCAATCCTGTGATTTCACCTGCCATTTCGACTGCAGTAAAAACGATGCGCATGGAAAAACCCATGGCCAGTCCGATGATGATCTGCTGCATCAGAACGATGAGGCCAACACCGGAACCCGGATCGATCTGAGGCAGCGGGGGCAGCAGCGGTGCAATCAGAATAGCCAGCAGTACAGCCAGCCCCAGTTTCGTCTGAGTCGGAATCGAGCTGCTGCCCAGCAGTGGTGTGCTCGCCAGGAGTGCGAGGATTCTGGCCAGCGGCCAGATCAGGGTGGACAGCCAACTGTTCAGTTGTTCGGTCGTGATGCTGAACATGGGTCGATGGCCTGGGCTAGATACGATGTATCAGGCTGCAGAAAAGCGTGAAGGATGCAGCATAAAATGGAAATGTCAGCACGTTTCGCCCGTCAGCCACCGCTGATGATCCAGGGAATGCTGGTATAAAGCCGGGTGATGTAATCGAGCATGATCTGCAATATCCAGGGTCCGGCCAGCGTCAGCGTGATGAATATGGCCAGCAGTTTCGGAATGAACGACAACGTCATCTCATTGATCTGTGTGGCAGCCTGAAAAATACTGATGACCAGACCCGTTACCAGCGCCGCCAGTAATAAGGGGGCTGCGATCGTGAATGTGACCTCCAGTGCCTGCCGGCCGATAGTCATTGCCTGTTCCGGGTTCATGGGGCGATCTCCTCGTCAGACGTAGAAACTCTGGGTGAGCGAACCGATCAGCAGATTCCAGCCATCGACCAGCACGAACAGCATCAGCTTGAACGGCAGCGAAATGATCATGGGTGACAGCATCATCATCCCCATGGCCATCAGCGTGCTGGCAACGACCATATCGATGATCAGAAAGGGGATGAATACGACAAATCCGATCTGGAAGGCGGTTTTCAACTCACTGGTAATATAGGCAGGCACCAGGATTTTCATCGGTACCTGATCCGGGCTTTCGATTTCTCCGTTTTCGGCAATCCGGGCAAACAGGGCGATATCTGCTTCGCGCGTCTGGCGCAGCATGAAGGATTTGAGCGGATCTCCCGCCTTTTCCATCGCTTCGACGATGCTGATTTTATCTTCCGAGAACGGCAGGTACGCTTCCGTATAAACCTTGTCGATGACCGGCGACATGATGAAGAAAGACAGGAACAGTGCCAGGCCGAGCAGTACCTGATTGGGCGGGGAGGATTGTGTGCCCATCGCTTGGCGCAACAGTGACAGAACGATGATGATACGGGTGAAGCTGGACATCATCAGGATGACGGCTGGCAGAAACGTCAGCGAAGTCAGCAGCAGCAGAGTCTGCAGGCTGAGGGTATAGGTAGCGCCCCCTCCCGCTGCAGGGGTGCTGGTAACGGCAGGAAATCCTGTTTTCTGAGCCAGCACCGGGCCGGCAACGCCGATTCCCGCAACCAGCAACAGGATGCCGCAATTGATGGAGCGTTTGGGCAGACTGTGCCGGAAGCTGGTTTTGGGATGGGCTGGTAATTTATCGTTCATGACCTTGTTCCAGATGAGCCTGCAACTTTTCCGTAAAACGGCTGGCGTGAGGAGGTTCGGCGGTTTCACCGGCAGGCAGAGTGTTTTTGTCCATCTGATGCAGCAGGCTGACCTGGCCCGGTGCAACGCCCAGTACCAGCCAGGTATCGCCGATCTCGGCCAGCACGATCCTTTCTCTCTGGCCGACACTGGCAGAGGAAATGACTTTCAGCAGACCTGTCCGGTTGGCAGGATGAAAGCCGATTTTCTTGAACAGCCAGGCAATCAGTGCGATGAATGCCAGTACCATGAGCAACCCGGCTGACAGTTGCAGCATGCTCTCGGTGGAAATGATCGGAGGCGGCGGGGTAAAGCCCTGATTT
Organism: Nitrosomonas europaea; assembly: GCF_900167395.1. Classification (GTDB taxonomy): domain Bacteria; phylum Pseudomonadota; class Gammaproteobacteria; order Burkholderiales; family Nitrosomonadaceae; genus Nitrosomonas; species Nitrosomonas europaea. Next base: position 51,940 of record NZ_FUWK01000011.1, on the reverse strand, counting down.
CCTGCAGGTTCGGCAAGCAACTGCTGTGGCAGCCACAGCCACAGTGCTGCACCAGCGCGGATACGTATGGGTTGCATGGATTTGGCGATCGACCCGGTATCAATCAGCGGTTGAGTTTGCGTATGCGTTCACTGGGGGTGATGATGTCAGTCAGGCGGATACCGAACTTTTCATTGACGACCACCACTTCTCCCTGAGCAATCAGACAGCCATTGACCAGCACATCCATCGGCTCCCCGGCCATACCATTCAGCTCCACTACGGAACCTTGTGCCAGTTGCAGCAGATTTTTGATAGCGATCCGGGTGCGGCCCAGCTCGACAGTCAGTTGCACCGGAATGTCCAGAATCATGTCGATATCGTTGCGGGTATCGTTCAGCACGTCATTCCTGGAGAACTGCTCGAAAACGGGGGAGGGTTTCGTCAGGCTGTCGCCCGCCAGATGGGCTGATGAGGGGGGTGGCGATCCATTGTCATCATCGGTTGTCGGCTGAGCATCAGCAGCCTGCTGTTCCGCCATGGCGGCGGCCCAGTCATCCTGTTCGGTTTGCGGTTCGGTTACGGTGGATTCATTCATCTTCTGCTCCGGTATCAGTCGGTTTCGTTGGGAGATCGTACAGTTTTGACTTTGAGCGCATAGTGGCCGTTGAGGATGCCGTAATGACAATCCATGATCGGTACGTTGTTCGCTATTGCCACCACGGTATCGGGAATATCGAGCGCGATGACATCGCCTTCCTGCATGTTGAGAATCTGATGTAACGTCACCTGGGTCTGGCCCAGATTGGCGATGATTTCTATTTCCGCTCCCTGTACTTGCCTGGTCAGTGATTTGATCCAGTTTTTGTCAACTTCCGCACGATCTTCCTGCATGCTGTTGTTGAGCAGGTCGCGTATCGGCTCCAGCATGGTGTAGGGGATGCAGGTATAGAATTCCCCGCGATTGCCGCCCAGGTTGAGCTCGAAGGCGCTGGCGACGACAATGTCGGTCGGGGTGACGATATTGGCGAATTGCGGATTCATTTCCGCCCGGATATATTCAAATTTGACCGGATAGACAGACTGCCATGCCTTTTCGTAGTGTTCGAACAGAACATCCAGCAAGCGCCGGATGATGCCCTGTTCGGTCAGGGTGAACTCACGTCCCTCCACTCTGGTATGGAAACGGCCATCTCCACCGAACATGTTGTCCACAATCAGGAATATCAGGTTGGGATCGATGGTGAACAGCGCGGTACCGCGCAGCGGTTTCATGCTGACCAGGTTGATATTCGCCGGGACGACCAGTGAACGGGTGAATTCGCTGTATTTGATGGTTTTGATCGAACCGGCGGAAATATCCACCCCCCGGCGCAGAAAATTGTAGAGCCCGATCTGCAGTGAATTGGCGAATCGTGCATTGATGATTTCCAGGGCGGGCATGCGTCCGCGCACGATCCGCTCCTGGGTGGCCATGTTGTAGGGGCGAACACCGCCCGGATAGGAGACCTCGTTTTCTTTCTGGGCAGTTTGCTGATGCTTGCTGCCATTCTCAAAGTTCAGCAGCGCATCAACTTCATCCTGGGTAAGAAAATTCTCGGCCATGGCGCGCAGAGTTTACTGAATGATGAACGAGGTGAACAAAACATCCAGAATGTCATCCTCCAGCTCTTCAGAATCGATCTTTGATCTGACTGCCTGAATGATATCCTCGCTGAGTTTCTGTTTGCCCTCCAGCGTGTTGATCTCGGAGGGCTTCTTGCTGGACAGCAGCAGCAGGATCTGATTGCGGACTTCAGGTTTCTTGTCTTCGATGATCTTGACCGCGTCCGATTCGTTTACTTTGAGGGACAGTTCTACCTGCAGATAGTGTGGTTCCCTGTCATCTGATTGCAGATTGACAGTAAAGCTTTCGAGCTTGATGAAGGTCGTCGGTTTCTTTTTCTTCTTTTTCTCGACCGTGACTTCTGATCCCTCTTCCTGCTGTTGTTTCATGTAATACCAGGTACCGCCGATTCCTGCGCCGACGGACAGCACTCCGATCAGAACAAACAGAATCATCTTCTTTTTATTGCCCGTGCCGGCCGGTAGAGTCGCTTCGCTCATGATTTCTCCTGCGTGGATAGTGATACGGGCGAATTATGGGTAATACGCGGAAATTTCGATCATCTGAACAATCGCCTAATCTCCGGCTATTTCCACACGCTGCACGGAAAGGGGTTTCCTATGTCGCCAGGTTATCTGGTGCGAGTGAGTTGGAAGAAGTGGCTGTTCAGCAACGAGGGTGACAAAGATACTGGATCACTACACTTTTCTTGTGATCATCGCAATTCTGTCTGCAGTGCGGTTCATGGAGGGCTTAATCAGAGGTTCTTCAAGGATACGATTCCGCTCCACCAGTGGATCAGGTGATTCTCGATCGGGATACAGGCATCGGGGTGATGGGCGATGCAACGTGGTGTGAAATCGGTATGGGCGCGCAGCGTATTCAGCCGGGCTGTATACAGATAGCCGTTTACGGCGCCAGGCATTTCATTGCCGCGCTGCATCGCTTCGCGGACGGGGACTTTACCTTCGATCGGATCGGCATAGAGTTGCACCTGTACAGATTCGGGAGGGATGCCTCCCAGATAAACCGGTACTTCAAACAGCCAGCCTTGCTCATCTTGAGAAACGATCAGGTTTCCCCAGTGGATTTCGTGCCAGCTTCTTTTCAGTTGCTCGTCCCACTGGCGCAGTTCCCGCGCTGTCGAGCTGCCGGGGGCCGTTCTCTGCTGGAAGGCAGCAGCGGCAGGAAGATAGAGTTGCTCGACATATTCACGTACCATCCGGTTGCTGCTGAACTGCGGAGCGAGATGGGCCATGCTGGTGCGCATACGGGCTACCCAGGCTGCGGGAATACCACTGGCATCGCGATCGTAGAACATCGGTATGATTTCTTCTTCCAGCAGGCGATACAGTTGTTCCGCTTCCATGGCATCCCAGCCGGGTTCATGGTGTTCGCGGCCATCACCCAGCGCCCAGCCGGCATCCGGGGTGTAGGCTTCGGCCCACCAGCCGTCGAGTTCCGAGAGATTCAATCCGCCATTGGCCAGTACTTTCATGCCGCTGGTACCACTGGCCTCCCACGGCCGGCGCGGAGTGTTGATCCAGATATCCACTCCCTGTACCAGCTCCTGTGCCAGCGCGATATCGTAGTCTTCAAGAAACACGACATGGTTGCGTACATCCGGCCTGCTGGAAAACTGTGCCCATTCCTGGATGAAGCGCTTGCCTTCGTTATCGGCAGGGTGTGCTTTGCCGGCGACGACCAGTTGCACCGGCCGGTCTGTCCGGGTGAGCAGCCGGGCGAGGCGTTCACGATCGTGCAGCAGCAGGTTGGGGCGCTTGTAGGCGGTAAAGCGGCGGGCAAAACCGAGTGTCAGCACATTGGGGTCCAGTATCCGGTCAACCTGACTGATCGCTTCCGTGTCTGCACCTCTTTGTCCCTGCAATATCCGCATCCGTTGCCGTGCGTGGCGCACCAGATCGGCGCGTTCCTGACCGCACAGATTCCAGAGTGCCGCATCGTCGAGTTTGTGTATTTTAGTGGCGAGTGTTTCTTCCGAACCCAGCCAGCGACCTTTGCCACAGGAATCTGTCCAGATTTCGTCTGCCCAGGGAGAATCCCACGAAGGGACGTGCACACCATTGGTAACATGCGTGACGGGGACTTCACATTCCGGCCACTGTGGGTACAACTTCTGGAAAATACTTCGACTGACCTGACCGTGCAGCCGGCTGACGCCGTTCATCATGCCGCAGGTGCGTGCTGCCAGATAAGCCATATTGAAAGGTTCATCATCATCCTGCCCGTTGCTGCGCCCGAATGCCATCAGTTCATCGAGTGGCATACCCAGGTTTCTGGCGTAGGGCAGGCCGTATTTGATCATCAGCGCGCGCGGGAAAGTGTCGAAACCAGCCGCTACCGGAGTATGCGTGGTGAACAGGTTGCCCGGGCGGGTCGCCCAGAGTGCTTCGTGGAAATCCATCTGCCTTTTCTGCGCGAAACAGCGGGCACGTTCCAGCGTAACGAAAGCAGCATGACCTTCATTCAGGTGACAGACATCGATTTCCAGTGCCAGCGCTTCGATGAGTTGCCAGCCGCCGATTCCCAGCACGATTTCCTGTACCAGACGGATTTCTTCCCCTCCGCCGTACAGCTTGCCGGTAATACCACGATCGAGCGCACTGTTCAGCGGATTGTTACTGTCCAGTAAATACAGGCTGACCCGTCCCACGCGTGCTTCCCAGACGTGCAGTTGTACCGTTCGCCCGGGCAGCCTGATCGGGATGGACAGCCAGGTACCATTATGGGCTCGCAGAGGGTGCAAGGGCAGGCTGCTGGAATCGTTGTAGGGATAGATTTCCTGTTGCCACCCGCTGGTATCCAGCATCTGCCGGAAATAACCTTCCTGATACAGCAGGCCGACGGCGATTACCGGTACGGCCAGATCACTGGCTGCCTTGAGATAATCTCCCGCCAGCACACCTAGCCCGCCGGCATACAATGGCAAAGCCTTGCCCAGACCGTATTCCATGCTGAAATAGGCGATTCTGCGCAGACCGGCGTTGTCGTGTACCTCTCCAAACCAGCCCCCACAACTGCAATAACGATTGCGTGCTTCAACCAGACGATCGAGATGCTGTCTGAATTCCTGATCCTGGCTCAGCGTCTGCAATCGTTCATGCGATAGATTCTGCAGGACGACGAAAGGATTTTCGCTTTGTTCCCACAGCTGCGGATCCATGATTTTCCACATGGCATCTCCTCCGTGGCTCCAGGTCCAGCGCAAATCCATTGCCAGATCAGCAATCTGCTCGACCAGCGGCAGCAGATCAGCAGGCAAATCTCTCAGGTAAGACATGAGTAAACGAGGTATTTGCATACGTTTTGTCCTCCTTTTGCAGTGATGTCCGAATATCGAACATTAAGGTTATTTGTCGGGAAAAACGCGATGATCGGTTTCCCGTCAGGTTGTGCAGCCCGAAAGGGCGCATGGGCAGGTAGTGAGTTACTGAAACATTCGTTTTCCCATGGTATTACCGGCAGATTCACAGGTAAAGATATTCTTCGATTGCTGCCGGATGAAACCGATCCCATATTCGATTGGAATTCGGTCGGAGATTCATCTGTATGCAGCAGGGAATATCCTCTTCGGTGGTTACAAGGCTGTTTGTCCGACAGTTTTACAAGAAAATTTAATCAGCAAAATCAAATCACGATAAACTGCCACCCTTTCTTACAGGTTGGGTTGTTTTCGACCCGGCAAAAAAGTGATTTGCCGGAGCGAAGTAACTTCAACCCGGACAGGCAAATAAATCCCTATGCGACAATCTGAATTCACAATTTTGGCAGAGCAAGCTGACCTGAACGGTGCTGATGAAGACGTACCGTATTCCGACAGGCGGCAGCAGTTCAACGAATCAGGTATTCACGATATTGTATTCATTGCGATGTGCGATTTTGCGGGAGCACGCGCATGATCGACTGGTCTTTTACGTTGGCAGGTGCATTGACCGGTTTTGTCATTGGATTGACTGGTGTGGGTGGGGGTGCCTTGATGACTCCCATTCTGCTGCTGGTGTTCGGTGTTCAGCCTGTAACGGCGGTAGCGACCGATTTGTGGTTTGCCGCCATCACCAAAATAGCTGGTGCTCGAGTGCACCATACCAATGGCAATGTCGATTGGCAGGTGGTCAAACGGTTGTGGTCGGGCAGTCTTCCCATGGCTCTGCTGGTCGTGCTGCTGGTAAGCATGGGAACACACATTACAAAAGTGGACTGGCTGACCAAAGGGATCGGCATTGTCGTGCTGATTACGGCGATCGGCCTGCTGACCGCACCCCGAATGGTTGCTCTGGCCAGAAAGAAACGAACCGGGCAGCCGGAACGGTTCGAAACCATGCAATCGATACTGACAGTCATTGCCGGTGCAATCCTTGGTGTGTGCGTTGCGCTGACATCGGTGGGAGCGGGAGTGCTGGGAAGTGTAATGCTGCTGTATCTTTATCCGTTGCGTATGACTCCGCATCGCCTGATAGCCACGGATATCGTGCATGCTATTCCCCTGGCAGTTGTTGCTGGCCTGGGTTATCTGTTCGCGGGCAAGGTCGATTGGTGGATGCTGATCAGCCTGCTGCTGGGTTCGGTACCTACCGTCGTTGCGGGCAGTATGCTGGCCAGCAAAATTACCGGGCGATGGATTCAGATCGCTTTGGCATGCGTACTCGCTGCGGCAGGGCTGAAAGTTCTCATATAAAAGAGTCTTGACAAAATATATCCTGCAGGATGCGGGAACTGTCTGTGCAGATATTTTTCATATACTGAAGAGCAGTAAATAAACAGACAATTCTGTATACATCCCGGATATGACAAATTCATTGCTGTGCCAACATTGGCTACAGTAGAATGTTGTCGTCTGGATAACCTGGGGAGAGGCAATGCACTGGTATCTCGTTCATACCAAACCCAAGCAGGAGAAATGTGCTTTTCAGAATCTGCAACAGCAAGGGTATCGATGTTACCTGCCGATGTTGCCGGTAGAAAAGCTTCATCTGGGAAATCTGACGGTGGTCGATGAACCACTGTTTCCCCGTTACCTTTTTATTCAACTGGAGCAGGGCGATTCCGCCAAAAGCTGGGTGCCGATCCGTTCCACCAGAGGTGTCAACCGGCTGGTATGTTTCGGATCTGAACCTGCCAGGATCGATGATATTCTGATCGATCTTCTGCGTATGCAGGAAGCTTCTTTCCAGCATAAACCCGAACGACTGTTCAAACCCGGGGAAAGAGTGCGCCTGACAGAAGGCGCCTTCGCCGGTATCGAGGGGATCTACCAGATGGCAGAAGGTGAACGCCGTGTGATGGTACTCATCGAACTGCTGAGTAAACCGGTTGCCATGCGAGTTTCACCGACCAGTTTGCGTAAAACAAACTGAGAAACTCTAAAAATCTGCGTAACTGATTGGTAAGTTTGGCCAGCCTGTTTCATTCATTAGGCAGAATGTTTCCCAAAAACATGGCAATGTGGCAAAATTTCGCCCGTCTGCCGGCAGGTTGCGATTCATTTACTCGCTGCTGGTTTGTGCAGTCTGCTGCTTTACTTCGTTGAATCTCTCTCCTGTTATAAAACAGGCATGGCGGTAGCGTGCCTGAAATACTCAGATTTTTTCCCTAATGTGGTAACCCATTGTTGTCGTAAGAATTTCCATAAAAAGAATGGTGCGATTTGTATCTGAAGTTCGGCTGGATTTGAAAAGGAGTCATTGGAAGTGATATTGGTTACTGGCGGGGCCGGTTTTATCGGCAGCAATTTTGTTCTGGACTGGCTGGCGCAGTCTGAAGAAACAGTCATCAATCTGGATGCACTCACTTATGCCGGCAACCGGGCGAACCTGGCTTCGCTGGAAGGTGATTCACGCCATATTTTTGTGAAAGGCAGCATTACTGATTTCGATCTGGTTGCGCGTCTTTTACACGAACACCATCCCCGGGCTGTCATCAACTTTGCGGCCGAATCACATGTCGACCGAAGTATCCATGGTCCGGAGAATTTCATCCATACCAATATCGTTGGTACTTTTCGCCTGCTTGAGTGTGTACGTGCCTTTTGGAATGATCTGAGGGAGCCTGATCAACAGGATTTTCGCTTTCTGCATGTTTCCACTGACGAGGTATACGGCACCCTGAGCAAGGAAGCCTCTCCTTTTACCGAGGTCAGTCGTTATGAGCCCAACAGCCCGTATTCGGCCAGCAAGGCAGCGAGTGACCACCTGGTGCGCGCCTGGCACCACACTTACGGATTGCCGGTACTTACCACCAATTGCAGCAATAATTACGGACCCTATCATTTCCCGGAAAAACTCATCCCGCTGATGATTGTGAATGCTCTCGCAGGCAAGCCACTACCCGTGTATGGTGATGGCATGCAGATCCGTGACTGGCTCTATGTCAAAGATCATTGTGGTGCAATCCGACGTGTGCTCGAGGTTGGAAAACCGGGTGAAATTTATAATATTGGCGGCTGGAATGAGAAGCCGAATATCGAAATCGTTAATACAGTCTGCAAACTGCTCGATGAGCTGCGGCCCAAAGCAGATGGTACGAGCTACGCATCACAAATCACCTATGTCGCAGATCGCCCCGGCCACGATCGCCGCTATGCCATCGATGCGCACAAGATCGAACGCGAACTGGGCTGGAGACCTGCTGAAACCTTTGAAACCGGCATTCGCAAAACGGTGCAGTGGTATCTCGACAACCCGGAGTGGGTGGTACGGGTTCAGTCTGGTGCGTATCGTGAATGGATAACCAGGCAATATGGAGAGTAAGGGTCAGGAATAGAAAGGTAGAAAACGGGAAACTATACAGACAGAAACACCGTCGTCCTATGCTTGAACTCTCATTGCGAACGCCAACGGCGTGAAGCAATCGAGTAATAGAGGTAGTGAACATACCGGGTTACCCTCGCTACGGCGCTTATTATTACCCAATTCAATGAATAGCCAGAGATGAAGATACCTTTGGCTATTCGGGATAAACCGCTTATTTTCAATCTACTTTTAGCGCGTGCATCACTCTTCTTGAAATAGTGCAACCATTGCCCCAAACTTGATGTAATGCCAACCCTGAAACGTTTCAATGATCTACGGGTGTTGATGTATCTGAATGACCATCCACCACCCCATGCTCATGTCAAATTACGTGATGGACGGGAATGCACAGTCGATCTTGATAATCTTGCGATCAAGGGCCGGGTGACAGAGCGCGAGATACGTGAAGCACTGGCCTGGATTGAAGCAAGTCGGGATTTGCTGTTTGATGAATGGCGGAGGAATAATCCATGAACGAGTACTTTTTTCCAAAATTGACAGCTGTTGAGGCCTTGGCGCCTTACCGTCTGCGCACTACCTGGAGCACTGGCGAGGTGCTGGAGGTCGATGTAGGTGACATCCTGCGCAAAATTCCTGATCTCGCTCCTATCCTGGATCCAGAGGCGTTTGCGCGCGTACATATTGCTGAATGGGAGGGGAGTGTTGAGTGGTTCGATACCGAATTCGGCCGGGACAACGTTTACGCTTGGGCCAAGGAGCAGGCAGGTGAAGTTAGCCACGAAATGTTTGGTGACTGGATGCACCGAAATAACCTGTCACTAACTACTGCTGCCGAGGCGCTGGGAATTAGCCGGCGGATGGTGAGTTACTACCGTACCGCGCACAAAATTATCCCGCGTACTATCTGGCTGGCTTGCCTGGGTTGGGAAGCCACGCGCCCTGAGACAAAGACTCTGCCGCGCACTTTGCCTGCAGCCTACGCTAAGGGAGTTTCAGCTTCATTGTCATGATGGCGCTACTTTTAATCATGGTTGTCATTGGAGGTGCTGGATCGCCGCATTACTATGCAGCTTGCGAAGGCAGTGATGGCAACGCAGATAGTTTTGCAAATCATTTATTGAGGTGGAGGTATTGGGTTGATGCGTCAATTTCCTGCAACGCCGGTAGAAATGTTTACCAGTCTCTGGCGCAATCGTGAACTGATTCTGGCTTCTGCCAAGCGCGAAATACTGGGGCGTTATCGTGGCTCTGTGCTGGGCCTGCTATGGTCTTTTTTCAACCCGATATTCATGCTGGCGGTGTACACCTTTGTATTCAGCGTAGTATTCAAGGCGCGCTGGAGCGTGGGAAGCGAATCCAAAACCGAGTTTGCCCTGGTGCTTTTTGCTGGTTTGATCGTGTTCAACCTGTTTGCCGAGTGTATCAATCGTGCACCTGCGCTGATTCTTGCCAACCCCAACTACGTCAAGAAAGTGGTTTTTCCGCTGGAGACCCTGACTTTTGTCAGTCTGCTTTCAGCTTTGTATCATGCCTTGATCAGCCTGGGTGTCTGGCTGGCAGCCTACGTAATTTTGTTTGGTGTTCCGCATGCAAGTGCACTGTACCTGCCATTTGTCGTCATGCCATTTGCTCTGTTTATCCTGGGGTTGAGCTGGATTCTGGCATCACTGGGTGTTTATCTGCGTGATGTATCACAATTCATCGGAGTAATAACTTCGGTACTCATGTTTCTCAGTCCTATTTTCTACCCGATTAGTGCTTTGCCCGAAAGCTATCAGCATTTGCTGTACCTTAACCCTCTTACCCCAGTCATCGAAATGGTGCGGGATGTGTTGTATTGGGGGAAAATGCCGGATTTCTTGCTGCTGGCACTTTACTGGCTGGTTACCGGGATAATTGCCTGGCTGGGGTTTGCCTGGTTCCAGAAGACCAGAAAAGGGTTTGCTGACGTTCTTTGAATACCGCGTTGTAAAATTCCCTTCTGCCACCTTTCCCATTTCATGAGAAACAGTGCGCAGGTGCGGCAAGCTCCTGATTGACTTATCGATGAGTTATCAACCACCTTTCAGCCTTACTGCCACGTTGTTCAACCGTGTTGCGGCCTATACAGGGTTCACTGGCGATTGAAGGTAATTACCTATTATCAGGTCATTGCTGATAGCACGGCGCAAACCGATTGTGCATTTTTTATTGAATTCATGCTGACGGTGATTGAAGAAACCTTAAGCGAATCACAGATCATTACCCCGCAAGCTACCCTGCAAGATATCCCGCAAGCTGTATTGGAGATTATGGAGCAATATCCGGGGTTGGCGGAGTTTTGCCAACACCCGCGCAGCTGTACTGAATTGCAAGCGTTTTACCATTTGAATGACCGTGAACATTTTCGCAAAGCTGTTTTAACCCCTTTACTTGATGCTGGCTGGCTGCGGCGCACTCAGCCAGATAAACCCAATAGCCCCAGGCAAAAATATTTTCGTGAGCATTGATGGTGCTGCGCTTATGCACCTGCTGGCTGACAGAAGCACCGGATTGCTATCCGTTCGTCCTGTTTGCGGATAAAGACTACATGATTCGTGAAAACAAACATTTGGGTTTCTATCCAGAATTTCTACAAAATGCCAGAGAGATCTATTGGATATAATAGAGATGTCTAGTATTTTGTAGGATTGCATGATGACTCTTTTTCAACGTCCTTTCGTCGCACAGCTTGCGCACCGTCTGGACGGTATGCAACCGCTGATACAAGTGCTGACAGGTCCTCGTCAGGTGGGCAAGACTACAGGTGTGCGGCAACTGATGGCACAATGCAGCTATCCGCAGCATTATGCCAATGCCGACGATGTGCTGGTGAGTGACCGCAGCTGGTTGCTGGAGCAGTGGCAGCAGGCATTGCTGTTGGGCGAAGGCGCCCTGCTTGTGGTGGATGAAATCCAGAAGGTGGTGAACTGGCCAGAAACCATCAAGGCACTGTGGGACGCGCAGCCGGGACGCTTGCGAGTGTTGCTGCTGGGTTCCAGTGCCCTGCAAATTCAGAGTGGCGTAACAGAAAGTCTGGCTGGACGCTTTGAACTGCTGAGAGTACATCATTGGACATTTGCCGAATTGCACGCTGCCTTTGGTTACGACTTGCCGCGTTATCTCGCTTTTGGTGGCTATCCGGGCGCAGTTGTCCTGGAGTATGATCCCGATCGCTGGTACGCCTACATGAAGGATGCAATTGTAGAGGCAGTTATCGGCAAGGACATCTTGCAAAGTCGCAAGGTGGCCAACCCGGCACTTTTTCGGCAGGCGTTCGAGATTTTATGCGCCTACCCTGCGCAGGAAATTAGCTACACCAAACTGCTGGGGCAGTTGCAGGACAAGGGAAATACCGATCTGGTCAAATATTACATTGAGTTGTACGGTGGTGCTTTTTTGTTGCATGCGTTGCAGAAGTATTCACCCAAGACATGGCTTGCACGCAGTTCCAGTCCCAAGATGCTACCGGCTTGCCCGGCGCTGTACAGTATGGTAGCGGGGGTAGATGTGATGCGGAGTACGGAGCAGCGCGGGCGGGCATTTGAACTGGTGGTGGGTGCTGAACTGATGCAGCTGCCTGGGCAGGTGTTTTATTGGCGTGAGCGTAACGATGAGGTGGATTTTGTATACCAGTATCGCGAGCGGTTGTACGCCATCGAGGTAAAATCCGGTCGCAAAAAATCGGCCAGGGGACTGGACGCCTTTTGTGCACAGGAGCCCAAGGCTTTGCGGGTGATTGTAACACCGGAGAATTTTGCGCAGTTTTCTGCTGAGCCGCGCGATTTTCTGCAACAGGTGGCAATATGACAATTGCTTGAAATTACCTTGCGCAAGATAGTTACAGAAATGGGAAACGGCCTGATTGATGCGGCCTTATGAGAGTGGTATTGACCTGAACGGTTCTTACCTAAACTTGCATCAATTAACATTAACTGACATTACATGGGGGTGCTATGGCTCAAATTACTGCTCGTTTGCCCGATGACCTCGTTTCTTCCCTTGATGCGGCTGCAGCTCGTTTACGGCGTTCTCGGGCAGAAGTGGTTCGTCAGGCGGTGGAATATTATTTGGAGGATTTTGAGGATATCTCGCAGGCGATCGATATATTGCGAGATCCGGCAGATCCGATACTGGATTGGGAAGAGGTAAAGCGTGATCTACTCCATCTCGATTAGGCAGAGCGCGGTAAAGTCACTTGAAAAAATTCCCGGACCAGACCGACTACGTATCATAAAAGCAATCGATTTGCTGAAAGAACACCCCGGTGCCGGATCTATCCTGAAGGGCGAGTTTTCCGGGTTGCGCCGGATACGGGTTGGTATGTATCGAGTCGTATATGAAATCCAGGATAACCTCTTAACGATTCTGGTTGTTCGTATCAATCATCGTCGTGATATTTATCGCTGAGCGGTCAAGAAGCTTCTGATTAAATCGATAAATGTCATTGCGGGTGTATCAGTCTTCAGCCGCAGGGCCATAGGTCGTGGCGGGAAGCAATCCAGTAAAATATAAAACCCAATGACATCTGGATTAACAAATGACATTTAGAAAAACCTGGAGAGAATCTGTTTTCAGCAAAAGAAATGAGAGTGGCATGAAACCTGCCCCGGGCAATACAAGAGAGAGTGGAAGCTGGCCGCACCTCAATGCGGGCCGGTCATGGCCGTACAAATAATGAAGTTGAAGCTGAATTCGCTACCAGGCGCAACCAAGTAATAGCCGGCCAGGTGTGATAGTTATCTGGACGCCAGAAGCGGAACAAGATCGGGCAGACATCTGGGACTACATCGCGGCGGACAACCCCGGCGCGGCTGGAGTGAAGCGTTTTGTGACACCCCGGTTTAGCCCGCTTTCAAACCATTGCGTTATACATCTTCCCCAAGTTCACTTTGCAATAATTCCAGCTCTTCTAAGTTATTGAGCCAGGTTTCTTCCAGTTTTACTTGCTTTTGTAGCAAGTTGGTTTGCTGGCTTAGGTATTGCTTGAGCTGATCTTTTTGCGGCTGCTCATAGAGATTATTATCAGCCAGAATGGTTTCCAAAGCCTGTAGCTCTTTTTGAATGTTATCTAACTGTTTTTCTAATGTATCAGTGTGCTTGCGTAGCGGTGCCAGTTGTTTACGGAGTGCTGCAGTTGCCTGGCGTTGTGCGCGGCGATCGACTTTATCGGGGCTGGTTGCGTCGTTATCAGGACGCTGGCGCAAACGATAATCGTTGAGCCATTTGCTGTAGTCCTCAAGATCGCCTGCAAACTCCCGCACACGGCCATCAGCAACTAAGTACAACTCATCCATGGTACTTTTGATCAGATGGCGATCGTGAGACACCAGCAGTAGCGCACCGGAGAAATCTTGTAAAGCCATACTCAATGCTTGTCGCATTTCTAAATCAAGGTGGTTGGTGGGCTCATCGAGCAGTAATAAATTAGGTTTACCCCACGCAATCAGCGCCAAAGCCAAGCGGGCTTTTTCACCACCGGAGAAATTGAGCACAGGTTCATCACAGCGCTTGCCGCGAAAATTAAAACCGCCGAGGAAATTACGCAAAACTTGCTCGCGTTCATCTTGAGCAATGCGTTGAAAATGTAGCAACGGGCTGGCTTTTGGATCAAGTGAGTCCAGTTGATGTTGGGCAAAGTAGCCAATCGCTAAGTTTTCACTGCGGGTGAGTTGACCTGCCAATAGCGGTAAATCGTCCACAATACTTTTAATCAGAGTTGATTTACCTGCACCGTTGGGGCCAAGTAAAGCAATCCGTGCGCCCGGGACTAGCTGTAGCTTTACATTGCTTAAAATAGGCTGTCCCACGTTGTAACCAAGCTCTGCTTCATTGAGATTCAGCAGCGGTGTAGAGACTTTATCAGCCACGCGGAAAATAAAGTCAAAAGGTGAATCGAAGTGTGCTGGTGCCAGCTCCTCCATGCGTTCCAGGGCTTTAACACGGCTTTGTGCTTGCCGTGCTTTACTGGCCTTGGCTTTAAAGCGTCGGATAAAATCTTCCATATGCGCGCGCTGTGCTCTTTGTTTTTCGTGCGCTTGCTGTTGCTGCATAATACGTGCAGCACGGGCGCGTTCAAAGGCTGTATAGCCGCCGCAATATAGCGTTAGTTTTTGTTGATCAATATGGACAATATGACCGACCACTGCATCTAAGAAATCACGGTCATGGGAAATCAGCAGCAAGGTACCGGGATAGCTTTGCAGCCAACTTTCCAACCATAAAATTGCATCGAGATCCAAGTGGTTAGTGGGCTCATCAAGTAATAGCAAGTCTGATGGGCACATTAACGCTTGTGCCAGATTTAAGCGCATCCGCCAGCCACCGGAAAAGCTATTGACCTGATTTCCCATTTGTTCTTCCAGGAAACCCAAACCAGCTAATAATTTACGTGCGCGCGCGTCGGAGGTATAGGCATCAGCGTTATCAAGTTCCGAGTACAAGCGGCCAAGCTCAACTCCGTCTTGTCGTTGTTCAGCTTTGACCAGTTGCTGTTGAATATCGCGTAAGTAGCCATCACCATCGAGCACATAATCAATCGCATTACAATCAGGTGCATCGATTTCTTGACGCATATGGGCAATGCGCCAGTTCATTGGCAATACGCAATCGCCTGCATCAGGATGCAATTCCCCACGTAGCAGGGCGAATAAGCTTGATTTGCCAGCGCCATTGGCACCAATTAAGCCGACTTTATGCCCTGGGTGCAGGGTTAAATCTGCATTTTCCAGTAAACGCAGAGGGCCACGTTGCAAGGTCAGTTCTGAGATTCTTATCATGGCGCGCAGTTTAGCAGTTTCGCGGCTGTTGCCGATCCTGATTGATGATCCGGATTTCCAGCAGCTTTTCCCGAACGGCTGGATTCACCGTGTCACTCATGGGTGACCTGGTCAAGTAAAATCGGGCAATCCAGTGCTTAAATTACGATTTCAGGCACGAAGTTGTATGTGCTATAGGTCCGGGTGGTGCAGTACCCATCTTCATACCAAAAAATAGGCAAATATATCTCCCGCAGATGTCCATACAACAAGCAATGCTATATACTTGTAGTATCTGGCTACTTTGATTGGAGGATCGTGATGTATACAGGTACTGTTTTTGAAAATAACCGTACTCAGGCTGTACGTTTGCCGGTAGATGTGCGCTTTGCCGATGATGTGAAAAAGGTCTGGGTACGTAAACTGGGTAAAGAGCGAATCCTGACCCCGGTTGACCATACTTGGGACAGCTTTTTTCTGGCGGAACAAGGTGTTTCAGAAGATTTTTTATCTGAACGTGCCAGTCAGGAGCAGCAGGAGCGCGAGGTGTTCTGATGCTCAAATATATGCTGGATACGAACATCGCCATCTACGTTATCAAACGTCGGCCAATAGAAGTGCTGGTTACCTTTAACCGCTATGCAGACATGATGTGCGTAAGCGCTGTTACCGAAGCCGAGTTACTGCACGGCGCAGAAAAAAGCCGGCAGCGTGAGCACAATCTGCGACAGGTGGCTGATTTTTTATCTCGTCTGGAAGTGCTGTCGTATACCAGTAAAGCAGCCGGGCATTATGGTGATATTCGTGCTGATCTGGAGCGAAAAGAAAAGCCCATCGGCGTGAATGACTTGCACATCGCCGCTCATGCTCGCAGTGAAGGTTTCATCCTGGTCAGTAATAACCTGCGTGAATTTGAACGAGTAGATGGTTTGCGTTTGGAAAATTGGATTACCTGATCGCTCTGTTGGATTGAAAATTGTTCGACATCCTTTTCTACCAAGTAACCTCAGATAACAACGCCGACAGAATGTAAAAATTACCAATTTCCTTTTCGTTACCGGCGGTACTGGATTGCCGCATCGGCCTGCGACCCTTCACAACGACCGGCTAGTATATGCAACAGGTTGCCCTGATTTCCGCCGTCTTTGCGATTGCGAATGAAGTGAAGCTGGAAGCAATCCAGTTAGTCGATTGCAGAGGCGCTGGATCGCCATGGCCTGATAGCCTCGCGAAGACGAGGTGTGATGCACTACAGCAATCATTTATCAACCGCCGTCATTGCGAAACGGCGCAGCTGGTGAAACAATCCAGTAAAATACTGCTTTTACTTCTACCAAAACTCAAATGGCATCCGGATCAACAAATTTTTACCGTCTTTGCGAACGCCAACGGCATGAAGCAATCCGATACTTTTGTTGTCATTACCATTGCTGGATCGCCGCGCATCATACCGGGTTGCCGCCGGCTTCGCCTCCTCGCAATAACAAGCTTCGCGATGACAGGGAAAATTAGGGAAAGCTGCTCCTGTTTGCAGCAAAAATGAGAGTGGCATGAAACCTATCCCGAACAGTACAAGGGTAATTGGCTGCTGCCAGTACCAGTTCAAGTCACACGTGTTCTTCACGCCTTTGCACGCGGCGTTCAATTTCATCGCGCGTGGGCAGTGTTTTCAGATCGTAACTGGCCTGCAGAGCAAGCCAGGAAGCGGCATCACCCCCGAAATAATGCGCCAGCCGCTCAGCAGTATCAGCGGTAACGGCGCGCCGCTCCTTGACGATTTCATGAATGCGGGTGGCTGGCACACTCAAGGCAATTGCCAGAGCGTTGACACTTATCCCGGCTGGAATCAGAAAATCTTCACGCAGCACTTCCCCGGGATGGACGGCACGCATGCGGTTTACAGGTCTAGTCATGGTTATTTCTCAATGATAATCAACAATCTCTACATCGGCAGGATCGAGATCAGACCAAGTAAAGCATATACGCCATTGTGCGTTGATACGAATGCTCCATTGACCTTCCCGGTCGCCAGCCAGTTTTTCCAGCCGATTTCCTGGTGGAGAGCGCAAAAAATCAAGTGTTTGTGCCGCTTCCAATTGTGCCAGCTTACGTTCAGCCACAGCTTGGATGGCACTAAAACGCTGAGGACATTCACCCTCAAACATTGCTTGAGTACTCTTACATCGAAAAGACTGGATCATGCAGCCCATGATATTACGTCAGGCGTAACGCGTAAAGCGAGAAAAATTTCAGGCTATCTACCCAGCCATAGTCAACGCACACTGGCAATAGAAACACTATTATGAATCAGGAACAGAATGACATCGCTATCCGGGTTAGCAATCTTTCCAAGTGTTACCACATCTATGACACACCGCGCGACCGGCTCAAACAATTCATTCTACCCCGTCTGCATCACTTAACCGGGCAAACACCCAGGCAATATTTCCGCGAATTCTGGGCGCTTAGAGATGTATCGTTTGAAGTCAAAAAAGGGGAAACCATCGGCATCATCGGCCGCAATGGCAGTGGTAAATCGACCCTGCTGCAAATGATCTGCGGCACACTCAATCCGACCTCTGGCAGCATCACAACGTATGGCCGCATCGCCGCGTTATTGGAGCTTGGCTCCGGATTCAACCCGGAATTTACCGGGCGCGAGAACGTCTACATGAACGCATCCGTGCTCGGTTTGAGTCAGGAAGAAACGGATGCGCGCTTTGATGACATTGCCGCATTTGCCGACATTGGTGAGTTCATTGAACAACCGGTCAAAACTTACTCCAGTGGCATGATGGTGCGGCTTGGTTTTGCTGTACAGGCACAAGTCAAACCTGACATTCTTATTGTGGATGAAGCATTAGCAGTGGGAGATGCTAAATTCCAGGCAAAATGCTTTGATCGCCTCCAGCAATTGAAGGATGGAGGTACAAGTATCCTGCTTGTAACGCATTCATCCGAACAGATCGTAACGCATTGTTCAGAGGCCATTCTTCTTGACGGGGGAGATGTTATCGAACATGGTGAACCCCGTTACGTAGTGAATCACTATATGGACTTGCTTTTTGGCAAGGAACGTAAAAGCTATTCAGCATCAGCTTTTTCTACTGAATCAAATTCCGTCGAGCCAACCCAAGACGACAACCTTAGCCTGAATTTCATAGACGATGTTTTTTCTTCTCATGCAAACTACAACGAGCATGAATATCGCTGGGGAGATGGCACTGCAACAATTCTGGATTTTTATTTGTTGACTGATAATGAGCCTTACCCTTCCGTTATTACAAGTGGGCAGAGCGTTGTGCTTGGTGTTGCTGTAAGGTTTTATGAAGATTTAGTACGTCCCATTCTTGGTATCACCATCAAAACCAAGGAGGGGGTGACTGTTTACGGCGTCAACTCCGAGACATTAGAAACAGATGAGATAAAGGTACTGGGTAGTAAAGGAACAACTGCACTGATCAAGGCCGAATTTATCTGTCGCCTTGCCCCGGGTGACTATTTCATCTCACTTGGACTTGCTACCAGAAAAGGCGAAGAAATAGTGCCTCATGATCGGCGATATGACGCCATTTATCTACAAATTGCCCCAGTAACAAAATTTTTTGGTCTGGTAGATCTAGGCTTAAAACTGAGTGCACAAAACACCTCCCTATGAATTCTTTTTTAATAAAAACAGGCTATATCCTTGATGTAGTAACCGGCATTTGGTCTCGACAAGATTACACGGGCATTGCCTACAGTGATGGTGATGAAGTAGAGCAGCGGATTGCTTCAATTATTAACGAAGCTTCCGACCTTGGCGTACTCTCCAGCGAATTACGCCAGCACTGCACCGACTGGCCGTCTCTTTATCATCTATCAGGAACGCGAGCCAATATTTTGCGTCCCTTTGAAAATGATCTTCATGGAGATATTCTGGAGATTGGCGCAGGGTGTGGTGCGATTACTCGCTACCTGGGTGAATGTGGTGGCAATGTATTGGCGCTTGAAGGTAGCCCAAGACGCGCTGCAATTGCAAGAGCAAGAACGCGCGATTTGCAGAATGTTACGGTAGTGTCCGACAGGTTTGATCTTTTCTCGGCTGATCAGAAATTTGATGCCATCACGCTGATTGGCGTTTTGGAATATGCCAATCTCTTTACCCCCGGAGAAAGCCCGGCGCTGAACATGCTGGAGCGAGTTCGGGCATTGTTGAAGCCGGAAGGAAAACTCTTCATTGCCATTGAGAATCAACTGGGCTTGAAATATTTTGCTGGCGCACCCGAAGACCATCTCGGACAACCGATGTACGGAATAGAAGGACGCTATCGCAACGATCAGCCTCAGACATTTGGTCGCATTATCCTGGCAGAAATGCTGAAAGAAGCAGGCTTCTCAGCTTGTGATTTTTTGGCACCTTTCCCTGATTACAAATTACCCGTATCCGTTATTACAGAGCGCGGCTTTAAAACGGAGAAATTTGATGCAGCAGCGTTTGCCTGGCAAAGTGTGCATCGTGATCCACAACTTCCGCCTATATTGGCGTTCTCACCAGAGTTGGTATGGCCAACCCTGGCGCAAAATGGTCTTGCATTGGATTTGGCAAACTCGTTTCTTATTGTAGCCAGTAGCAATAAAGAGTCGAATCTGGAGTCATCTACACTTGCCTGGCATTTCACAACGGAAAGAAAAAAAGAGTTTTGTAAAACAACTCAGTTTGTGCAAACGGAGGCTGATGGTATTGAAGTCCGATATAAATCTCTCGCACCGGCGTTACCAAGGCCTGTAATTGGTAAATCATTGAAATTTGATATCCCAGATCGAGCTTCTTACGTGTATGGCATACCACTTTCACAAGAATTTATCCGAATCGTCACTCGTGACGGATGGCGTATAGAAGAACTTTGTATCCTACTGAGAAAATATCTCGATATTGTTGCAAATGTTGCGTGCACAAAATGGCAGATTGAAGAATTGTCAGAGCCAACTATTAAATTGCCTGGAAGCACGTTTGATTGCATACCACAAAATATTATTACTTCTACTGATGGTGGAGCGTATATCATCGATAAAGAGTGGGAAGCAACTGAGCCAGTGCAGATCGGCTTTCTTTGTTTTAGGTCGTTAATTACCCTTTTTCACAACGTTACCAAATTCGGCCATTCCGCTGATGAGTTTGGTAAAACATATATCAATCTAATTCAAGCTGTAATGAATGGCTTGGGCTGGTTACCAGACAAAGGGATGATCATTAGCTATGTTAATCTGGAAGCCGTTATTCAAACTGAAGTATCTGGCCGAGTTGTAACTCCCAAGGAAACGATGGACTGGTTAGACGGCCCTATTTCTAAATTAAATAACCTCAACCAAGCTGTCACTGAGAAGGATGGTCAGATCGCCAGCCTTAGCCAGGCTGTGATTGATCGAGATAAATGGCTGGAACAATATAACCAGCAGATCAAAGCTCTGAAAGGGAGTCACTCATGGAAAATCACTAGTCCACTGAGGATAATTGGAAAAACTCTGAGAAAGCAGCGCACGGCCCAGAGAGCTTCCATGGAGCCTGGCGCTGTTCCTACGCATAAAGACTACCCGCTCTGGCGTAAGCGAATTTCCTATCTTACTACTCGTTACAATAACGGAGTCCAGCGACACGGCTTGTTGAGTTCACTTCCTCTTGCGATGCGCGCATTCCACAGATTCGGATCTGTCTGGATGGAGAAGCAGCTTAGGCGGAGAACCTATGAGCGGCGATTAAGAGAACTACGGACGATCATAATCGAGCATACAGACTTTATCGATCTTTTCCATGTTCCCATGGGGTGGAGCACACCGCTATTTCAGCGGTTTCAGCATATGTCATTGCAGGCAGCGCAGTTAGGCGGGCTTGCTCTTTACGGTGGACATCTACAAGTCGACAAAGATCTATTTGTCTTTAATCGGGTAGAGGGCAATGTAGTCGTATTTGATGCGCTCGACGACCGAGTCGTGCAATGTGTGTTCGATGCTCTTTTGGAAGTTCGACAACCGAAAATGCTGCGCTTGCAGTCGATTGATCTTGCAACAAAAGTCAGTGATCTTGAGCATTTTATTCGTGACGGCATCATCATAGTGTACGAATATATTGATGAAATCAGCGAGGAAATTACGGGCGCCATTCCTGCTTTTGTCATAGAACGGCACAAATGGTTGCTGAGGAATGAAGCAGTTTTTGTGGTCACGACATCGGATAGGTTGTTTACGGAGGTAACTAGATATCGGACGAGCCAATGCATTCTTTCCACGAATGGCGTAGATTTGCCTCACTGGCGCAAAACAGCTCCACATCCTCCTGCAGACATGGAGCCCGTGCTGGCATCAGAACGGATTGTAGTTGGCTATCATGGAGCGCTGGCAAAATGGATTGATTATGATTTGCTTAAAAGAATTGCGAGTGATGGCAAGTACGAGCTGGTACTCATCGGATATGCGCATGATGATTCTCTTGAGCAAAGTGGCATATTGGATATCCCAAACGTTCATTTTCTAGGTAGTAAATCTTACTTTATCTTGAATGAATATGCGGTGTTTTATGATATTGGAATTTTGCCGTTTAAACGTAACGAACTTACGGAGTCGGTTTCACCGGTAAAACTGTTCGAGTACATGGCAGCCTCAAAACCAATTGTTACAACTTACCTGCCTGAGTGTGCGAAATATAAGTCATGTCTAGTATCAGGTACGCATGATGACTTCCTGAGCAATCTCGCTGCCGCAGCGGTTGCCAGAGACGATCCCACCTACATGAAAGCCCTTGCAGATGATGCGGAAAAGAATTCATGGGCTGAAAAAGCAGCTTTGGTATACCAGCTTGTCGGCATCCGAACAGCCAAAAGCTGAGTGCAGAGTGACCAAAATTTATCTCTTTTAAATGGTGGATAGTGAAAAGAGTGAATCAAAATTTATATCAACTACTACGTCGAATATATTGGCGGCTTCCGTTACCTGAAGAAACCAAGGAGTTACTGGTTGGATTCGCTCGCAGATTTTTGCGTGGCATGAAAAAAGCATTGGCTGAGCCGGTGACAACAGCTAGTTCAGCATCTGTCAGTCGGGAGAAAATCCTCCAGGAGTATGCTAATCAAATCCTTGCAATACCTAGGAAATCGGGTAACGAGTATGTCGAGATCAGCTCAAGTTCGTACCAGCGGAAGGAAGGTGATGCAAAAATCCTGGCTTATTACCTTCCACAGTTTCATCCAACTAAAGAAAATGACATGTGGTGGGGTAAGGGAGTGACTGAATGGAATAACGTTTCTCGCGCTATGCCGCAATATGTTGGACATTACCAGCCACGTTTGCCCGGTGAGCTTGGATATTATGATTTACGAATCCTGGATAATATGCGCCGCCAAGTTGAGTTGGCGCAAATGTATGGCATCTATGGATTCTGTTTTTATTATTACTGGTTCGATGGCAAGCGCTTACTGGATAAGCCGCTCGACATGTTCTTGGAAGCCAAGACTATTGATTTCCCCTTCTCACTTTGCTGGGCGAATGAGTCATGGACTCGCAGGTTTGATGGTTCTTGCGGAGAAATCCTGGTTAAGCAGAGCGAAACGGTGGAGAGTTATATTGCATTTATTAATAGTGTTGTACCTTATATGCGTGATTCAAGATATATAAGGATGAATGGTAAACCGATCTTTACAATTTACCGCCCATCGTTCATTCCAGAATGCGCTAGCACAATAACAGCATGGCGTGAGCATTGTGTTAAAGCAGGCATTGGCGACATTTATATTATCGGCATAAAAGAACATACGTGGGATGTCAACTTGATTGAATTGGGATTTGATGCGCAGAGTGAGTTTCATCCGGGAACACTCTTCAAACATTGCGTCGATATCAGTTCACAGATTAACTATATGCAGGACTTTGGCGGTATCGTGCTGGACTACCGCGATATCGTCGAGCATAAAAAATATTTTTTATACAATCATCCAAAGCTTCATCGCGCAGCTATGCCAATGTGGGATAACTCTGCAAGACGTGACAATAAAGGCATGATATTTGAGGGAGCTTCGCCCGACTTATATGAGCGCTGGCTTACAGACATTCTGCTTGAGGCCAAGAACCGAGAAGATCTTGAAGACCATTACATTTTTATCAATGCTTGGAATGAATGGGGTGAAGGCGCTTACCTCGAGCCAGACAAGAAATATGGATATGCTTATTTAAATGCCACACGCCAGGCTATTGAGGGCGTAAGGTCATGAAAATTTTGATTGTAGTAGGTACCCGTCCCGAAGCCATCAAAATGGCCCCAGTTATTCTGGCGCTAAAAAAAGAACCATGGGCAAACGTCCGGGTTTTGGCAACTGCCCAACACAGAAATATGTTGGATCAGGTAAACGAGTTTTTTGGTATCGATCCTGATATCGATCTGAACATCATGCGCCCCAATCAAGCGCTGACAACATTGACTGCGCGGTTGCTGCCTGAACTCGACGATGTCTTGCAAGCTGAGAAGCCGGATGCTGTATTGGTTCAAGGTGATACTACTACGGTCATGACTGTTGCTTTGGCGTGTTTTTATCATCATATTCCCGTTGGTCACGTTGAGGCCGGGCTGCGTACTTGGGATATGCAAAATCCATTCCCCGAGGAAGCCAATCGTGTGATCACTGGTAAGTTTGCTCGTTGGCATTTCGCGCCTACCGAGGGCTCGCGGCAGAATTTGCTCAAGGAGGGAGTGGCCGATTCTAAGATTATCGTGACGGGCAATACTGTCATTGATGCGTTGCTGATGAGCGCATCGAAGGATCTGCAGTTGGGAATTGAGCTTGATTCAAACAAGCGTCTTGTGCTCGTGACCTCCCACCGTCGCGAAAATTTCGGCGAGCCGTTCCGCAATATTTGCCGTGCGTTGCAGACGCTAGCCGAGAAAAATCCGGATGTGCAGTTTCTCTATCCGGTGCACCCAAACCCCAATGTCAAGGATGTCGCGCACGAGTTCCTGGCAGGGCTGCATAATTTCACGCTGTGTGAACCACTGGATTATGCATCGTTCATCGCAGCAATGAAGCGCGCCTACATCATCCTTACTGATTCAGGTGGTATTCAGGAAGAAGCTCCTGCGCTGGGCAAACCGGTGCTGGTGCTGCGCGATGAGACCGAGCGGCCTGAGGCAGTGGAGCAGGGTGTCGTGAAGCTGGTCGGCCCCAATTATGATGCAATCGTGCAGGAGACTCAGTGCCTGCTTGATGATGAATTCGCTTATCGTGCGATGGCGCGAGGGATTTCACCTTATGGTGATGGCAAGGCGGCAGAGCGTATAGTCCAAGTCTTGCGTAAGTACTTTACTTGATGCAACTGATTTACTTGTCGCCTGTACCTTGGGCAAGTTTTGCGCAACGACCGCATAAATTTGTAGAGTGGTTTCATGGCCGGACGGGGGGGTCTGTATTTTGGGTTGATCCGTATCCAACTCGTTTCCCGCTGCTCTCTGACTTTCAACAATTTATAGGTAAAGCCAAAGCAGCACGAGATGAGGTTTTCATTCCTGCCTGGTTAAACATAATCAAACCTGTTGCCTTGCCGATAGAGCCGTTACCGAGCTCAGGAACAGTCAATATTTTTTTATGGCGGCGGTTGCTGCAAGAACTGTCAGTTTTCGCAGCCAGTGGTGAAACATTGCTGGTCATAGGCAAACCCTCTATTTTTGCGTTGACTGTCATGGATCGACTCAATGGATGTCGGTCGATCTATGATGTGATGGATGATTTTCCCTCGTTTTACTCCGGGTTATCGCGTTTTGCCATGCAACAACGAGAAAAAGCACTTGTTCGTCAGGTGAGCGTGATCCTGACTTCTTCAACCACATTGAAGCACCGTTGGTCAATCTTCCGGAATGATGTGGAACTTGTACATAATGGATTGGATCTGGATATTTTGCCGCCTCTGAGGTTATGCAGCCACGATAATGAGCGGAAAGTACTGGGTTACGTAGGTACGATTGCCGCTTGGTTTGACTGGGAATGGGTGATTGTTTTAGCCAATGTGCGACCACAGGATATAGTGCGCTTGATTGGTCCGGTATTTTCAACGGTTCCTGCAGTATTGCCACAAAATATTGAAATTCTACCTCCCTGCAATCACCAGGCGGCATTGCTGGCAATGCAGGAATTCGATGTTGGATTAATACCTTTTAAGAAAATTTTGCTGACTGAATCGGTAGACCCGATCAAATACTATGAGTATCGCGCCTTGGGGTTGCCAGTATTATCTACAGATTTTGGGGAAATGGCGTTACGTAAAAGTACTGATGGAACCTATTTAAGCCGTGGCGTGGAGGATGTTGGTGAATTGGCAGCCTTGGCGCTTCAGTACCATGCAAGTTCAGAAGTTATTTGTAAATTCAGAGAATTCAACTCATGGAAAAGCCGTTTTGATAACGCTGGTATCATTTAGTGTTCAATCTGGAACTGGCTTATAGGTTTGTACCGCACAAGACTCTATCGACAGGCTTTTGCAGGAAATATCACTCTGTGGCTGGCGGCGTTATTCAAACGCCTTTAGCAGTCTGTTACAGCGATGTTCAAATAAGCTACCTTATTCAAATTTTCTGGATCGCCACGGCCTAACGGCCTCGTGAAGACGATGAAAATTGAGAAAAGCTGCTCCTGCTCGCTTTGTCTTTGCATGGTAATGCGCTCAATTCCTCTTCTTTCCTTGCGAGGAAGCGTAGCTGACAAAGCAATCCGGCGTAACTGACCTGGTTTGGTTGAAGGCCATCGATCACACCTCGACCTGATCAAGTTTCCCGATCAGATCACCACGGCGGAAGGTGGCAGAGAGTTGCTGCACGGAAATTTCCTGGTTCCCATACAGAGCCTTGAGTGCGGTATCGATATCTTGTCGGGACACTACAAACACGGCTTCGCCCTGTTCCTCAATCCATTGTCTGGCCTGGGCAAAATTGCGGTGGTCCAGGCCATTGAGCTTGATATCCAGTGCTTTGAGCAGCCGCTTTCCCATCTGCATGGCGATAAAGCAAGATGCATAGCGGACGAACAATGGATCATCACCATGCGGCCGGCGTCGGTGATTTTCAGCGATGCGATAAAGCAAGGCTGCAATCACCACCTGAGCGCCATTGAGCGACTCGCTAAAGATGGTGTCGTACAGCTTGCCGAAGTGCTCGCGGGTCAAAAATTTCGCCTGATGTGGCGCTTTACGCCAAATGGCCAGTACAGCCTCCGCTGCGGCACCTGTGGTAATGTCGGTGGCCTTGGTGGTTGCATCCATGCGCTTGCGTCGGTAGCTATAGCCCAGGTTTTGAATGCTTTGTTCGAGCTGCTGCTGCCTGGCATCGTTGGCGCGCAGATCCTTCAAGTCCACCGGGTTTTGACTGTTGGTGGCGTGAGTTATTTGCAGAACCACATCGTCGTTATCGCTGCTCAGTTCGTACAGCCGGATCAAGACGCTTGCCTGCGCTGGTAAGGTCTGGCCATTTTTTTCAAGTTCCTCGGCTGTTTTGAGGATGGTCATACAGCTCTGGCCACCATTGACGATCTGCAGGTTCTTGACTTTGATTTGAAAATCACCTTGTTGAAGTGCATTGTAGGTGAATTTGTCGCAAACAAGGGTTATCCCATTGTTGAAAAAATAGAAATTCTCTGGCGTATTTGAACTCAATGTAGCGCGGATACCCTCATTTACACGATTTCCGTGCAACCCAAGATAGCGTCTAATATTGCGCTCCAGCAGCTTTTCGCCATGATTTTTCATGAGCGCAGCCACTTCAGCCACGGGCATCCGCCCTACGCATACACGGCTGTAATTCATGTCTTCAACCATGGCTTTGCCCGTCAACCGCAAGGTTTCATCGACCGGTTTGATGCTCTGCAAGATACCGATCAATACGTCGTGATTAACATGTTCCCAGGTAACTTGATCACCAAGAACAGCACGGTCAATCGACTGTTGGCCATCCGTGTTCCACTTGAGGCCATTATTACAAGCGATGGCACGAACACGCGGAATCAGGCCATCTCGAATCAAAGAGCGAGCCTGTTCCACTTTGACGCGCAGTCGATCATTGATAGCGCCAAGATCGGCAGACGGATCGAAGATATGGCGAATGGCATTGACCATCGCTTCGATGCTGTTTTGTTCGAAATTTGAATTTCCCTCAAGATTTTTTTTGTACTTTCCTTGAAACAGGGTAACGCCAAACTCGCCATCCATTTCTTCGGTAATGTGCAGTGCATCCACACCAAAGTCGCCGCCTCCGTCGGTCAGACAATCGAAGGCTTCATCAACATCGAGATCAAGCATGGTTTCGACGCACAAGTAAACAAAGGCTAGCGACCTGAGGCGATCGCCATCGCTGATGCCAAACTCTTCGGTCGCCCGTTCCTTGATTTTATCTTGAACACCAGCCAAACGCTGATCAATGATTGATGCGTTGATGTTCATATCATTGCTCCTTGTTCTGGCCTAATACTCCCGGACACTTTGCTATGATCTGGTCAAGTAAAACCGGATACTCCAGTTGAGTGACATTTTTTAATTTTTCCATTTCTGCCTCATATTGATTCTGGCTTTTGTATCCCAAGTATGAATGTGGTCGATGACTGTTATAAAATATGGAAATATACTGCAGCACATCTTGTTGTGCTGCATGGCGGGTCTGGTAATGTATCGGTAATGTATCGAATCACGCCAACATAGATGCTCTTGGGACCCGGTATTCTTACTTTGATGGTGGTTGAAACCATCCACTGGGAACAATGATCAGGCCGGTGTCCCATGCTCTTGGGTATTTGCCCACGGTCTGATCTTCGCCAATGTTTCTTCCAGCGCACCGCGCGCCATCTCGATATCGTAGTCCACTTGTAGGCGCAACCACCATCCGTCTGACAGACCAAAAAATCGGCATAGGCGCAAATCTGTATCTACGGTAATGGCGCGCTTCCCCGTTACGATTTCACCGATGCGCTGCGCTGATACGCCAATTTCCTTTGCCAGACGGTAATTGCTCATACCCAGCGGAATTAAGAATTCCTCTGCCAGCATCTCGCCGGGGGAAACCGGCGTTAATTTATTATTCATGGTTAATCTCCATCAGTGGTAATCCACAATCTCAACATCTTCTGCATCCGTGCCCGTCCAGCGGAAGCACACACGCCACTGGTCGTTGATGCGGATACTGTGCTGCCCGGCACGGTCGCCTTTCAATATCTCCGGCCGATTCGCGGGCGGCACACGTATATCCTCAATGCACCGTGCTAAATCAAGTTGCTTGAGCTTGCGTAACGCTGGACGCTCAATGTTGACAAATCGTGCAACTCGCCCTAACTTGAATAAGGTTTCAGGATCCGCGCATCGAAATGTCTTGATCGTCATGAGTATATAGTATTGCGTTGCGATATTAGCGTCAAACGACATTACAGATTAACGCCAACTTGGAGAAACACTGATTTATCCCGTCACCCTACGCTTTTATGCTTGCCTGGAATAAGCGTGTTTTGTGTAAAAGAGGAAAAGAGGAAAAGAGTGGGGAGCTTGTATCGTACAGGGCTTTATCGACAGCCTTTTGCAGGAAATGTCACCCTGTGGCTGGCGGCGTTATTCAAATGTTTTTAGCAGTGTGTTGTAACGATGACTGAAACCGGCAACTTTGCACTCCTGCAACCACAATGGCGGGATGAAAGGGTGCGTAAATGCAGAAATCATTACTCTTCGAATACTTCTTCGATAGTTTGTGCTACCAGAATCCGCTCACCCCAGCGCAACAAAGTCTGCGAATCTGCAGATTTAATACGAGTCTGGGTAATTTCATCTGCCGGACCAAATTTTCGTTCCAGCAGCCTCAAAAAAAATTCTACCTCACCCTCCAATCGTCCTTCCTGCCGTCCTTCCTGCCGTCCTTCCTGCCGTCCTTCACGGATACCTATCTGTTTGCCTTCCTGGATACCTATCCGCTTACCTTCCTGGATACCGATTTGTTTGCCTTCCTCAATTCCCTGTTGTTTCCAGTCTTTGGTCCAATCTTTGACACGTTCTGAAAGCATGCTGTATACCTCCTGTAAATCATGAATTTCATCGAAGCTGGTTTTGGGCATTCTGCCTGGTAAGAATACCCGTTTTAGCCAGACAGTAAATGCACGTCGCAGGCTGTCTTGTTCCGGGGTATGCAACCAAGTGATTAATGCCTGCAATACTTGTTGGACATCTTCCGGGGTGCGACTGTTCTCCAGTCGGAATAACGCGGCTGTCAGATTACGTAATGCTACCAGTTCGTGTTCATGGTAGCGGCCTTCGTCCAGCAGCAGGTAGTTGAGTTGTGGTCGATAACGATCCAACCCACCAGGTGCAGGCAAGATCAGCTCACCCATATTCACTGGCGCTTGCCAGCGATGATCTCCGTTGTACAAAACCATCGGCAGTACCGGTGGCAGCTGTTCCCCCGTTTTAATGGATTCACTACGGATGAGATCCTGATACAGCAGGCCGATGTAAGTCATGATCCGCACCGCCATGAACCAGTCCACAGTAGATTGGAATTCCAGCAGCAGGTAAACGTACAGCCATTCGTCTTGCTTGCCTTGCTTGCGGCGCAAACGCCAGATGATGTCGTCCTGGCGCTCTCTCAAATCATCGCTAATATAGCTGCCGTTAATCTTTTCCAGTGTAGAGAAATCAAGTTCATTAACCCAGCCTTCTTTCACAAAGCCACGCAACAGGTCTGCCACCATTTCAGCGTGGGAAAACAGCAGTTTATAACCGTGATCGTGATTCATCTCTCAGTTGCCACGGTTTCTCTTGAAGGTACGCAAGGTTTGGGCAGAGAACATCTGGTTGCGGCCTACGATACAGCTGGGCACCAATTTGCCTGACTGCACATAGCGGCGCAGCGTGGGCAACGATATCTCCAGATATTCTGCTGCTTCCGGGGCCGAGAACGGTTCCTGATATGTTTCACCAAATATCTGCTCATGGGTGAAATCATCCTCACGGAAGGCGCTGTCCGCCAGCAGGGAAAAGAATCGAATCCGTTCAGCTATCGGCATTCTCTTTATTTCAGCGTATAACTCTTCGGCAGTTAAGGTATGGCTCATCATATTTCTCTCGGATTTTTATCGTGTCGCAAGTACTGTTTCAGTTTGTCGTAAAAGTTTTCGTGCGTACCGATTTGATAGAAGTCGATGATCATAAATTCAACAGGTGTGTTTCTGGTAGGCGATCGGTAAGCTATTAGATACTCTTGCTGATTGAACCGGAACTTGTAAACCCGAACATCAGCCAGATCCCCGGCCTTGAGCTCGCCAATTTCTGGTGTTTCACATATCATTTCCACCTCATCTTCGATCGCTAGCCGCAGCGGTTTGGTAGCTTTCTTGACATACTGGGCGAATGGGCGCTTAAAGCTGGTTTTCATGAGTCGATATTAGATAGCAATAGATTTCATGTCAAATCAAAAATGATCTTTCAACCGAAAAGGTAGTATTGTCAGATTTGCGTGAAAAACTAACCCCGGAGAGTTGGCTCATCTATGACGAATTTTCCCACTTCCGCAATGCTTTACTGTGGAACCGGCTGGCGGCGTTATTCAAGCGCCTTTAACAGTGCTATTATAACGATGACAAAAATCGGCAGCTTTGCATATCTGCTAGTGTTGTCTCTGGATTACTTCACCCTTGCAGGGTTCGCAAAGACTGCGGAGGTTGGATCTGCTGTGTCTTTGGAGTACGAAGTGCAGCAATCCAGAGAGACAGGCGGTACAGGGACTGGATCGCCATGTCACGTTGCGATTCACGAAGACCGTGAAAATTGAGGCAATCCAGTTCCACAGGAGATGCGGTTTGTACCTCAGCCGGGTTTGCCCGATTTGCGCGCTGTGAGATCTTGCAGTGAGCCAGATATGTATTTATGAATAATACTGGAGACAAGCGTTTGATATGGGATGCCTTCTTCAATTGCTCTGGACTGAATAGCGACAAGATCCCTGTTCGATATGCGAATATTTATTCTTTTATCCTTCTTGAAGGTAAGGTTGGCCGCAGCCTCAAGTTCTTTCTTGCGTGATTTGGTTAGCGTACGATTCGTACTCGCCGGACTCCACAGCATCAAGCAGCGTTTTCTCTTCCTGTGATAGTTTTCCTTTGTTCATATTTCACCTCCGAGGTATATCCTGGTGAATTTTCTGCTGGGGATAATCGTCTTAAGAAAAATCTCATCCTGGTTTTCCACGTAAGGCACCAGATAGACATAATCATGAATCTGGATCACAAATATTCGTTGATTTGGGTAATCCGTAGTATTTGGATGGATGATGTCATCCAGCAGTCCTCCGTTACATATGTGTGCATTTTGTCATCAAATCGGGTGGAAATGGAATGACTGGATTGCTTTGCCTGCAAAGACAGAGGTAGTCAAAAGGGGCAATTGCAATAATTTTTCCACTTTGCCATTGATGATTTGATAGGTGGTATTTCCCGCAAAATCCCGGCGCTTTATTGCTCCCGGTTTGCGCTATCGCCAGCATGCTACCAACCTGATCGGGGCAGATGGTGGATTTATTGCCAAATTCAGTCGTTTTGGTCTGATGCTGTCCGGGAGATATCGGCAGTGGAATGCACGCAATATCGAGGCGTTGTCAGGCTTGCGGAGAAACTGACAGCGGAAAATAGGTTCATCTATGACGAATTTTCCCGCTTCCGAAATGCTTCATTATGGAACTGGCTTGCGGATTTGTACCATACCGGGCTTTATCGACAAACGCTTGCGGGAAATGTCATTCTGTGGCTGGCTGCGCTATTCAAGCGCCTTTAGCAGTGCTGTTATAACGATGACAGAAATGGTGATTCTGCATATCTGCTAACGTTATTACTGGATCGCTACGTTCCGCTACCCGTCAGAGTTAAATCCAGCATAGTGAGTCAAAAATCACGAAAAACCAGAATCAAGGATTATCGTGAAATTTGCAGGCTAAGCGAGTCGATACATTGACGATCTGTTAGAAGAAACATATGCTTGACCTATGTTTAGGAATAGGAGTAATACCATGTTATCTGAACGTTATGTCAGATTGTTTCGTAACGGCAAGAATCAGGCTGTGCGTATTCCTCGCGAATTCGAGCTGAATGCGCAGGAGGTAATCATGCGCCGGGAAGGTAATCGTTTGATTATTGAACCGGTACCCCCAAAAGGCTTGCTGGTAGTGTTGGCAGAGTTGGCACCACTTGAGGAAAATTTTTCTGATATTGATACCAGATTGGCACCGTTGGATGACATTGATTTATGATTTCACCGCGTTATTTACTGGATACGAATATTCTTTCTGATCTGGTTCGCTATCCACAAGGAGTTATAGCCCGACGAATTGAGGAAGTTGGTGAAGCAGCGGTATGTACGTCGATTATCGTTGCCGCAGAATTGAGGTTTGGGGCTGCCAGGAGAAATTCCTTAAGGCTGACCAGGCAGGTGGAAGCCATTCTGGCGGCAATCGAGGTGTTGCCGCTTGATACGCCAGTGGACCGCGCTTATGCGCAATTGCGCTGGGTGCTTGAGCAATCTGGACAAGTCATCGGGCCTAACGATATGCTGATTACGGCCCAGGCTATGGCAAGTCAATGTGTGCTGATTACTGCCAATCTGGATAAATTTTCCCGGGTTGGGGAATTGCAGGTAGAAAACTGGTTAGTGAGGTAAGTTGCAATATTGAGTATCTTTGAGAATATTGTTACATGATCACTGTTTCTATCGTCAGTCATGGCCAGTCGACCCTGGTTGAGCAATTGCTCGCGGATTTGGTTAGATTGGATATGTCCATGGTTACCGAAGTTCTGGTTACGCTCAATATCCCTGAAGATATTTCATCTAAGCCCGGTGATTATCCTTATCCGGTCAGGATATTAAGAAACACAGCAGCCAGAGGGTTTGGCGCGAACCACAATGCGGCCTTTCGGCAGGCAGAAGGGGAATGGTTCTGTGTGATGAATCCTGATATTCGTTTGATTAATAATCCTTTTCCGATCCTGATCGAGGAGGGAGCATATGATTCTGCAGGTGTGATCGCACCGATGGTGGTTACGCCAAGCGGTATGATTGAGGACAGCGTGCGTTGTTTTCCTGTATTGACATCTCTGGCAGCAAAACTGTTCGGGCATGGAGATGGCCGGTATCTCTTTGCTGCCGGTGATGAGGCATTTGCAGCAGACTGGGTGGCGGGTATGTTCATGTTGTTTCGTACTGAGGATTTTCGTGCAGTCGGGGGCTTTGATGAAGGCTTCTTTCTGTATTACGAGGATGTCGATATTTGTGCACGCCTGTGGAAATCGGGGCGGTCAGTATTGGCGTGCCCGAAGGCCAGCGTTATTCATGATGCACGGCGATCGAGCCGCCGGAATCTGCGCTACATGAAGTGGCACGCTTTGAGTCTGATCCGTTATTTCTGGAAACATTGGGGGCGTTTGCCTCAGACGCCCGAGCAGTAGATGGAGTAGTTGAAATGAACATTCTGGTTACGGGTGCAAATGGCTTTGTCGGGCAGACGTTATGTCCGGCTCTGGAGAGAGCTGGTTTGCGGGCCGTTCGAGCAGTGCGTATATCCACCAGGTATGAGGAGATTTCAGTTGGTGAAGTGGATGGGGAAACGAGCTGGAGCAGAGTGTTCGATGAAGGTATCGATGGTGTCGTTCACCTGGCGGCCAAAGTACCGCTGGCAGAGAAGGAAAAAGAAGCAGCCGATTCATATCACCGGGTGAACACGCTGGGTACCGTTCGTCTGGCTCGGGAATGCGCGGCAAGAGGTATCAGGCGATTTGTTTTCATCAGCACTGTGAAAGTGCTGGGCGAGGAGTGCGATAAGCCCTTTCAGGCTGATGATTCTGCTGTGCCGAGTGATGCTTATGCCATCTCCAAATGGGAGGCAGAGCAGTCGCTTAGGCAGATATCTGCTGAAACGGGGATGGAAGTGGTCATCCTGCGTCCGCCACTGGTATACGGGCCCGGCGTAGGGGGTAATTTCCTGCGGTTATTGCAGATGGTAGATCGACGAATACCGCTGCCTCTGGGAGCGATTCACAATCGGCGCAGTCTGATTTACCTCGGGAATCTGGTGGATATCATCCGGCTTTGTCTGACACATCCTGATGCTGCCAGCAAAACATTCATGGTGAGTGATGGTGAGGATGTTTCCACCCCGGGCTTGATTCGTCGGATTGGATCTGTGCTGGGGCATGGAAGTTTTCTGCTGCCTGTACCGGCAGCCTGGATGAGACGGGTGGGGGATTTATTGGGAAAACGATCTGCAATCGACCGTTTGACGGGCTCGCTTTCGGTTGACAGCATGCCCGTACAGAAAGAACTGGGCTGGCTGCCGCCTTACGGCATGCAGGCTGGTCTGGCGCTGACTGTGCAGTGGTATCGTCAGCATAAACCGGAAACGAAGTCGTAGTGTGAGGCAGATGAGCGGCAAAACAAGAGAAAGCCCGCTTTTCGTGAACCGAGAGGTAATGTTGCGTTTACTGGATATCGTGCTGGTAATTCCGGGCATTCTGGTGACTTTGCCGCTTATGGTGGTTCTTTACGTAATCGGGTTGTTTGATACCGGCTCCCCGCTGTTTCGGCAGATCAGGGTGGGCCGGCGGCAGCAACCATTTACTCTGGTCAAATTCCGTACCATGCGGCCAGGGACGGCTTCGGTGGCCACTCATCTGGCCGATGCCTCTGCAGTGACTCCTTTTGGCGGTTTTCTGCGCCAAACCAAGCTGGATGAATTGCCCCAGCTATGGAATGTTCTCAAGGGGGAGATGAGTCTGGTGGGCCCCCGCCCGTGCCTGCCAAATCAGCATGAGTTGATCAGGGAACGGCAGCTTCGGGGTGTGTTCGATGTACGCCCTGGTATTACGGGGTTGGCGCAGATTCAGGGGATCGATATGTCTACCCCCGTTTTACTGGCGGAAATCGATGCACAGATGATCAAAACATTATCGCTGACATCCTGTTTCAGATACATCCTGCTGACGGCACTGGGGCGTGGTACAGGTGATCGCGTAAGAAAAAAATCCGGGTAGTGAACATCATGCTGGAAAAATACCTTGCACAGCTTGCATCTCCGGTCCTGGCATTGCCCCGTACGGCAAAACGTATGGTTGTGCTTTCAGTTGACCTCAGTTTATGTATTCTGACGGTATGGCTGGCTTATTACCTGCGCTTGGGTGAATTCATCAGTTTTTCCGGACAGGGCTACTGGGCGACAGGTGCTGTTCGGGCTGCGGCCGCTTCGGTCGTACTGGCGCTGCCCATTTTTATCGTAACCGGTCTTTACCGCGCCATCTTCCGGTACAGCGGCTGGCCGGCGTTGCTGGCCGTGGCACGTGCAATCGGTATTTACGGACTGGCTTATGCATCCATGTTTACGGTGATCGGGCTGCCGGGTGTTCCGCGAACAGTCGGTATCATCCAGCCGATTCTGCTTCTGCTGTTTGTAGGTGCATCGCGCGCAATGGCTCGTGTGTGGCTGGGAGATCAATACCAGAATATCCTGAAGCGCGCCTCCCAGCCCAAAGCCCTTATTTATGGTGTTGGCCGGACGGGTCGTCAGCTGGCCTCGGTCATGACCAACAGCCCGGAAATACAGGTAGTGGGATTTCTGGATGATGACGATCGTTTGCACGGACATGTGCTCAACGGTTTGCCTATCTATAATCCAGGTGATCTGACCGGGCTGGTTCTGACGCTGAACATCAGCGATGTACTGCTGGCGATGCCTGGTATCTCGCGCCGTCGTCGTAATGAAATCCTGAGCCAGATCCGCAGTGCACGTGTCTCGGTGCGCACCCTGCCCAGCATGGCGGATCTAATTCAGGGCAGAGTCAGTATTGCAGATCTGCGTGAGCTGGATATCGATGATTTGCTTGGCCGTGAGCCGGTAATGCCCAACCATATCCTGCTGGCGAAGAATATCCTGGACAAGGTGGTACTGGTGACAGGAGCGGGCGGATCGATCGGCAGCGAGTTGTGTCGCCAGATTCTTGCTGTCGGACCCGCCAGGCTGTTGCTGATCGAGCAGAATGAGTTTGCACTTTATCTGATTCACCAGGAGCTGGAGGAAAAGCTTGCCAGCCGTGAGATCGTGCTGGTACCTCTTCTGGCTTCGGTGCAGGATGAAGATCGAATGTGCGAGATCATGTCTACCTGGCATCCTGATACCGTTTATCACGCAGCGGCCTATAAACATGTACCGCTGGTGGAGCACAATCCGGCGGAAGGCATCAAGAATAACGCACTGGGTACGCTTTGCCTCGCACAGGCGGCTGAGGAGAACGGTGTGGCGGATTTCGTGCTGATCAGTACGGATAAGGCGGTGCGGCCTACCAATATCATGGGTGCGAGCAAGCGTTTGGCTGAAATGGTGCTGCAGGCGCTTGCAGACAGGGGTTCCGCCACCCGATTCTCCATAGTGCGTTTTGGCAATGTACTGGGTTCTTCAGGTTCGGTGGTACCGCGCTTCCGCCGGCAGATCCGTGAAGGTGGCCCGATTACGCTGACTCACCCTGAAATTACCCGCTATTTCATGACTATTCCGGAAGCCGCTCAACTGGTCATTCAGGCGGGAGCCATGGCGAAAGGGGGAGGTGTATTTGTGCTGGACATGGGGCAGTCGGTCAAGATCATTGATTTAGCACACCGCATGGTTGAGCTCTCCGGACTGAAAATCAGGGATGAGCAGAATCCGGAAGGAGATATCGAAATCGTGATTACTGGTTTACGTCCCGGAGAAAAACTCTATGAAGAGTTGCTGATCGGTGATGACCTGGAACCGACCTCACATCCACGAATCATGAAAGCACGTGAGGAGTTCGTTCCCTGGGCAGATCTGGAAGACAAGCTGAGTGCGCTGGAGGTGGCGCTCAATGTGAATGATGTCAGCGTAATCCGGTTGATGATGGAACAACTCGTTCCCGGTTATACACCCAGCCAGGAGATCGTGGACTGGGTGTATCTTGCGCAGGAAGCCGAAATCCAGGTACCGGGCCTGGGAAATTAGTTGTTTGGATCAGGCTGCAGAACTGAATTGCCTGCATCCGGGATGCATTAAAGGTTGTTGAGTTCCATTTTGAGTGCTTCGATATTGCGTTCGTGTGCTGCGGCCTGATTGCGCAGCTGCAGAATATCGAAATGATCTGACGTAAAGTACGGGCGGCCTGGTAAGTAGTTATCCGTTTTCTGTTGCGTCAGATCAATGGTTTTCAGGGCATCTTCCAGCAATCTGGTTTCGTTGGCAAGCTCCTGGGAAAGTATCTGCCTGCGTTTGCTGTCTCGCTGGTCCTGCTGGAGCTTGCTGACTCTGGGGTAATTGCTGCCGGTAATGGCGACTGTGATAGGTTCGGTGCTGGTGCCGTTCCGGCGCGAGGGGACTACCGACACTGATTTGGATGACTGAATTTGCCTGGTATTTTTAGCAGGATCATTAGTGAAAATGACGCGCCCGCGTTCATCCACCAGTTTATGGATACCGGAAGCTGTGCAGGCAGTAGAAAGACCGAACGACAGAGCTCCAGTCAGCATGATGGTGCAGTAGGTTCGTTTCATGGAGAACACCCCCGATTCTAAAATGGATAGTTTCAAACCGGAATTCCGTGTTCCACGGTGGTGAAGAGCACGGAATCCGATCCGGGATGTGTCAGATTCTAAGCCTGGCTGCTGGTATGGTGACTTATGAATAAACGCAGATAAATATCGCTTTTTTACAGACTGTAATACAGGGCAAATTCAACAGGGTGTGTCGTGGTACGCAATAATGTCGCTTCTTCCGACTTGAGCTTGATAAAAGCATCGATCATGTCGTTGGAGAATACGTTGCCGCGTGTCAGGAATTCACGATCGCTATCCAAGCTTGCCAGCGCTTCTTCCAGTGAAGCACAGGTATTGGGCACCATCGAAGCTTCTTCCGGGGGCAGGTCATAAAGGTTTTTATCCATGGGGTCGCCAGGATGGATTTTGTTTTGAATACCATCCAGTCCCGCCATCAGCAGAGCAGTAAAGGTGAGATAAGGGTTGGCGCTGGGATCCGGGAAACGGATTTCGATACGGCGCTGCTTCGGGCTGCTGGCATAGGGGATGCGAACAGCGGCTGACCGGTTGCTGGCGGAGTAGGCGATGTTGACCGGCGCTTCGAAACCGGCCACCAGTCTTTTATACGAATTGGTACCGGGATTGGCAAAGGCATTCAGTGCCTTGGCGTGCCGGATAATGCCGCCGATGTAATACAGCGCGGTTTCCGACATACCGGCATAGCCGTTACCGGCAAACAGATTTTTGCCTTCTTTCCAGATCGACTGATGGACGTGCATGCCGGAACCATTGTCACCGACGATCGGTTTGGGCATGAATGTCGCTGTTTTGCCATAGGAAACGGCGATATTGTGGATGACGTATTTCATCAATTGGTTCCAGTCGGCACGTTTTACCAGGCTGCTGAAACGGGTACCAATCTCGCACTGCCCGGCATTGGCGACTTCATGGTGATGAACTTCGACGGGAATGCCCAGTTCATCAAGCACCATGCACATAGCCGAGCGGATGTCGTGCAGGGAATCCACTGGCGGTACCGGCATGTATCCGCCTTTGACTGCGGGCCGATAACCGTTATTGCTTTTTTCGTAGCGTTTTTTGGAGCTCCAGGCAGCTTCTTCCGATTCGATTTTGACGAAACATCCGGACATGTCGGTATGCCAGCGGACCGAATCAAAAATGAAAAATTCCAGCTCCGGGCCAAAGTAGGCGATATCGCCGATACCGGTGGATTTCAGATAAGTCTCACCGCGTTTGGCCAGTGAGCGCGGATCACGGTTGTATCCCTGCCCGTCAGCAGGATCGACGACATCGCAGGTCAGCAGCAGTGTGGTTTCTTCCATGAAAGGATCCAGTGCGGCGGTTTCCGGGTCGGGCATGAGCAGCATGTCGGACGCGTGAATGTTTTTCCAGCCGGCAATAGAGGATCCGTCGAATGCGTGGCCATCTTCAAATTTATCGGTATCGAAGGTATGTGCGGGGACCGTGACATGATGTTCTTTGCCGTTGGTGTCGGTGAAGCGCAGATCAACGAACTTGACTTCATGATCCTGAATCATTTTTAAAACATCAGCTGCCACAGTTTTTCTCCAAAAGGTGTTTATTTACTTGGGAAACGATTTGTATGAATGCATGTGCCCGACTGGGAAAAATCAGGCAAGTACGAAGGGTGACATTGTACCGTCGGGCTGGCATCGAATAAATAGGCCGACTGTTTTATTTCGGGCAAGAAACCATGGTTTATCTGCGTTTTGGGCGAAGTTCATGGAGAACAGGTAAACAAATTCCGTTTATAGTGGCCTGGAAACAGAGGAATGAGGCAGGTTGCGTATTGCCTGCAATAAAGCGGCCATATCGTCCGGCAGTGGGGATTCCCAAAGTAGAATTTGTCCGCTGTGAGGGTGTGTCAGTTCGAGCTGCCAGGCATGCAGCGCTTGTCTGGGCAGGCGTACAACTGCATCTGCTGTCGATGGATCAGGGGATGTTCTGCCATATACCGGATCTCCTGCAAGTGGATGGCCGATGGACAGCAGATGAACGCGAATCTGGTGTGTGCGCCCGGTTTCCAGGCTGCAGTGCAGCAATGTGCTGGCAGTAAATTTTTCCAGCACCCGGTAATGCGTGCGTGCCGGTTTGCCATTCTGAACGACTGCCATGCGGGTGCGGTGGATGGGGTGTCTGCCAATCGGCGCATCTACTACGCCATCTTTTTCAAGTTTACCTAGCACGAGTGCGAGATAATGGCGTTTGACAGTGCGTTGCTGCAATTGTCTGGCCAGATCGAACTGTGCCTCGATCGTTTTAGCGACGACCAGCAGGCCGGTGGTATCCTTGTCCAGCCGGTGAACGATACCGGCGCGTGGTACCTGGCTGAGCTGCGGGGCATGATTGAGCAGTGCGTTCAGCAGGGTTCCATGCCAGTTACCGTTTCCCGGATGGACGACCAGGCCGGCAGGTTTATCGATGATAATCAGGTGGTCATCTTCGAACAGGATTTTGAGTGGAATGGCCTCCGCCTGATGGCTTTGATCGTTTTCAGTCTGGCCGGCAATTACACGAATGGATTCTCCCCCCCATACCTTCTGTTTGCAGGTTGCTGCCGCGCTATCCACGCTGACACATTTTTGTTCGATCCATCCTTGTAACCGGCTGCGTGACCACTGGGGAAGCAGTTGCGCCAAGGCCTGATCCAGGCGCAGCCCTGCGAGATTATCGGGTACAGTCAGTTCGATGGTGTTTTCATTCTCCTGACTGCCGGCTGCGGATGAGTCGGGCTTTGCGCTATAATTGCGCCCATCTTGCTCGTTAATGAGACGGTTCATCATGTTGCGACAATTTTTGGCAGGGTGGTTGGTGGTAATGCTGGCTGCATGCGGCATCTTATCTGAGAAAACGGTTGATCACAGTAAATGGTCTGCGAGCAAGTTCTATGTCGAGGCTAAAAACGAACTCAACGAAGGTAACTATGCAGCTGCGGTCAAACTGTTCGAAGCACTGGAGGCTCGTTACCCCTATGGACGTTATGCCCAGCAGGCGCAGCTCGAAATAGCCTACGCCTATTATAAGGATCAGGAGCACGCTTCAGCCATTGCTGCGGCAGAGCGGTTCATCCAGCTTTATCCTCATCACCAGAATATTGATTACGCCTATTATATCAAGGGCCTGGCAAGCTTTAACGATGATCAGGGCCTGATGGGATATATCACTCACAAGATCATCAAACAGGATATGAGTGAACGGGATGCCAAAGCTTCACGGGAGTCGTTCGAAAGTCTGAAGCAACTGGTGACACGTTATCCGGACAGCAAATATACGCCCGATGCGCTTCAGCGTATGGCGTACCTGGTCAATGCACTGGCAAGAGGCGAAATTCACGTCGCACAATATTACATGAAGCGGAAAGCTTATGTGGCTGCCATCAAGCGCGCCCAGTTCATACTGGAGGAATATCCGCAGACCCCTGCCACGGAGGATGCTCTGTATATCATGGCGGTAGCCTACGGTGAACTCGGTATGACCGATTTGCGTGAAGACGTGGAAAAGGTCATCAGAAAAAATTTCCCGGAAAGTATCTATCTCACAGATTCCGGCGCAGTGAAAGGAAAATCCTGGTGGGAAATCTGGTAGCAGGCTGATTTCTTCCTGTTCCGGGAGCAGCTATGGATTTCGTTCACCCGGCATTTTGGCGTAAAATGCAGCCCCCGCCCTGGTAGCTCAGGGGATAGAGCGACCCCCTCCTAAGGGGTAGGTCGGACGTTCGATTCGTCTCCAGGGCGCCAAAAAAACAGCTTTTCGGAATCTGCTTTGTACAAAAACAAAGATTACCCTCTTTGCCAGTCATGCAACCTCCTGCTGTGAGCGATTCTTCTTTTTATACTGCATTTCTTGCCTTCTGTTCTGATGGAATTTTCGATTGATACGAGTATATGTGGTTTAGAAATTTACTGATTTACCGTCTTGCCGGTGAAGTGATTACCTCGGACGAACTTGAAGCGTATCTGGCAAAACAAACCTTGCAGGGTTGTCTGGGGCTGGAACCCCAAAGCCGGGGGTGGGTTCCACCGGGGATCGCAGAGGCCGATCTGGTTTACAGCTACGGACAGCAGATGCTGATTGCGCTGGGAACTGAGAAAAAGCTGCTGCCTGCATCCGTCGTCAATCAGCTGGCCAAAGTACGTGCTCAGGAAATGGAATCGCATCAGGGTTATGCGCCTGGCCGCAAACAAATGAAAGAAATCAAGGAAGCAGCTTATCGTGAACTGTTATCGCGTGCGTTTGCCATCCGGCAGCGGAGTCATGCATGGATCGATCCGGTGGGTGGCTGGTTCATTGTTGAAGGCGCAAGTGCTTCTAAAGCGGATGCCCTGATTGAAGCATTCATCAAATCGACTGGTATCGGGCTGAAACGCATCAGGACAACTATGGCACCGACATCCGCCATGACGGCATGGCTTTCAGGCGATGATCCGCCTGCCATTTTTTCGGTCGATAGTGACAGTATTTTCCGCAGTCGTGAGGATAAGAAGGTTTCAGTGAGCTATATCCGGCAGTCACCCGATCCACAGGAAATCACCCGGCATGTCCGGACGGGTAAGGAAGTCATCAGGCTGGCGATGACCTGGCGAGACAAAATCTCGTTCATTCTGGATGAAAATCTGCAGCTGAAACGGCTGACTTTGCTCGATATCGACCGGGAACCGGCTGAAACAGCTGAAGAGCAGTTTGACAGCAATTTTTTTCTGATGACGGAAGAATTGCGGCAATTGTTGCCGGACTTGGTTGAGATATTAGGTGGAATGACAGCTGACTAGCGCCCAGAGTAGTGCTTCTCTGATAAAACGTTGTTTCCAGTATTTCTTATAAAAGAATGTAACCAAATAAATGTTTTGTTTGGTTACATTCAGATGGTTTCATTACTATAGTCAGAGCCGCTGATTATTACTTTTGGGAGCACAGATTTTATTAAGCAATGTAATAGCAGAGAGTGGCTTTTCATTATTGTGTGTTTTTCCCTTTCTTGCCCAATCGTATACTTTACTGATTTTCAGCGTATCCCCTTTGATCCTGGCTTGAACTGTATAAGCATCAAAACTGAAATTTGTATTGAAATCAATCCAGTCTAGCGGCACACTGAATTCTCCTCCCCGAAAAATGGAAGTGATATTAAAGTTTGTCAAGTGCGAATTTCCCTTGAATTTGCCAAGAATGAGGAGATCATCGTCATCGGGTTGAGGTAAGCGTTCATATACCAGCATCTGATTTTCTTTTTCCTTATTGATAGGTAAAAGAAGAACATAAGTTTTTCCATGTGTGATGTGAAGAAGCAGATAATCATGGTCGTTTCCCTGTATACGTTCTCCCCGTGTTTTAACTTGGAATACAAGATGGTGGTTGTCGGGCGAAATATCTGCCATTACACGTAAAATATCCAGTTCAGGTGCAATGGATTTATCCATAAAAGAAACAACTACCCGAGGATCCGGATTTATTCTCATGCCGGAAACAGATCCCATGACCATGAGCAGTACTACTGCTATCAAAGCTCTATTCATGATTTGAATAATCCCTTGTTATCTTTAAAGATTCTGGCTACATCGACAGCATCTTTCAATGCATCAAAAATTACCCTGATTTTTCCTGTCGGATCAATCAGGAAAGCTGTAGTACTGTGATCAACCTGATAGTGGGTTTGATTACCTGCATTCTTTGTATAGAAGACAACCTCTACCTGAAAAGCATTTTTGAAATGCTCAAGCTCTTCTCCTTCAAAGCGTAAATAAGTAATGCCAGGACCAAAGCCTTTTGTATAACCGGATAAAATCTCTTCTGTATCTCTATCCGGGTCAACTGTGACAAAAACCCCATTGAGCTCGATCTGTTCACTGACTGCTGCTTTAACCAGCATAGATAAATTAGCAAGCGACATCGGGCAGACATCTTTGCAGTGAGTGAAACCAAAAACGACCAGCTTCCACTGATTGGTATTGGTTGTATCCGCTTGTTTCAGGTGAGTAATCGTTTCTGCCTGTAACGATACCGGACGGGATAACGTGATAGTTGCTGCTCTGATATCAGCTTGTACAAAAATAAGAAATAGGGTAGTAATAACCTGAAAACAGTAGCTTCGTGAGATTCTCAATTTCATGTTATCTGTCTTTTCATCAATCATTCTGAACGGTTTTTGTATGCTGTATTTACTTTTAAACCGATCTATCCTGATTTTTATCTGATGATTTCTGGATAAAAAAGAAGATAGATCGGTTTCCTGCACTACAATCAGCGAAGACCGCCGGCAGTATAGATACCATGTGGTTTGATCAGACCGTCATTCGGTCCCCAGATTTTGACAACGGTATCTGTTTCTGTATCGATTTTTAGTACATAACCTGAAACCCAGCTCGCGACTATCAGATAACGGTTATCCGGTGTCGGGCTGATTGTGTGGGCCACTGCGTAACCGGTGGGCAGTTCCCGACCAGGTTTAAGCCTTTTCAGGAATCGTGGCTTGTAGCGATCGGTCAGATCGAATACAGAAATGTATCCATCGTTGGCAAATGTGTAATCAAGCGAATCCTCTTCCGCAATATAGAGCTTGCCATTGACCACTGCGATATCGGAAGGAGAGCGGAAAATACCCTTGCCATTTGCATGATTGGTATGGTCGAGAATTTTTGTTGCAGTC
Source organism: Nitrosomonas europaea (assembly GCF_900167395.1). Taxonomy (GTDB): domain Bacteria; phylum Pseudomonadota; class Gammaproteobacteria; order Burkholderiales; family Nitrosomonadaceae; genus Nitrosomonas; species Nitrosomonas europaea. The sequence goes on along the minus strand of NZ_FUWK01000011.1, from coordinate 7,576 downwards.
CCTTCCAAAGTATCAAGCAGCCATACACTGGGTGGGATGATCTTTTTAGTAGTAGTGGGGGTAAGTGAAGTTTTATCAAATTGCATGGAAGCAGTTACAGCATATCGCTCATCCAGCCAATATACAAAATGGGTAAACGCTGCATGCCGTTTTTCATCGCCCAGTCTGATCTGGCCAATCGTTTGCAGCTCGCCTGTTTCTCTATTAGGTTTATAAACGTCGATAACGCTGTTATCAAAGAAATATCCGGTTCCAAGACCAATGGTTCCGGACCTATTGAAGTTGATACCATGCGTTTGTTCTGTATAACCAGGTATGGCGATGGGATCTACGCCACTTACAAACTCGTTTGTTTTACGGTTGATGACACGTATCCTGTCTGAAGTGAGTTCAGTCAGATAGACAAAATCTGAGTAGGGTAATATTGTGGGACCATGTATCTGAGTTGTTCCTCTCCCTACTAGCCAGTTGGGGATGGCTTGGACATTGTTAACGGGTTCAACAAACGGAAATTCTGTTGGTGTCCCCGGATTATCTGCCGCTACTACGGTTTCTACTGCAAGTGAGACTGTTCCTGCATCCCAGTTAATATCGTTTACTTTCAATATGATAATGTAAGCAGCATGCTCTTCCGTATTATCAGATGTGATAAAAATCTTATCTCCTTCAGGGAACACGAGAGTATGTTGTAATGGAACATTCCCAGGCCAACCGCTGAGGCTTGTCGGATCAACGATAATCAGCTTGTCATTTTCATAGTTAAAGAGATAAACCATCCCGGAGTGATAATCTATTGCGGTTGCTACAGGCTGCAGGTAATTATTGTAAACATCAGGGTACTGATACGTCGGTAATGGTGTCGGACGATTGTTTTTAGCAAGGATTACTCCGGAAGAGAGTGAAAACATGCATATTGTTGCTAATGTGACTCCTCTGGCCCAGCTTCTTAGAATCATTTATAAGTTCCTTTTTATGCTATTTAAATAAATTCTCAAGTAACCGGATGATAAAAACCTGTTACTTAAGAATACTCGTCAGGAAATGCCTTCCTGATTTCAATGTACCCGTGATTGACTTCATATCTGTTTCATTAATCGCGGGTGGCAAGCTGGCAGATTATCTATGTGTCATATCTGGGAATACGAATAATGCACTTTTCTGACCGGAGTCGGTGTTAACGGTACTCAGACTAAATTTATTTAATAACTTTTTTGCTTCCATAAGGCAAAGGTTGTCATTGGATATATGGCATCAGGGTATTGATATCATGCTGCTGTTGCGATGGTATGACGGTACTTGATTCTAAGATGTGGTGTATTTCACATACGATGCTGCTTTTTTCTTTATAAAGGAGAGTGGCTCATGCCAAAGGAGGAAAGTTATTTGATAGCCCAGTCCGGTTGAACTACATCATAGGAATAAAATCCCATATTCTGGACAGTAACTTGCAGTTGAAGTGGTCGGTCTTGCTTGATATCGACCGGGAACCGGCTGAAACAGCTGAAGAGCAGTTTGACAGCAGTTTTTTTCTGATGACGGAAGAATTGCGGCAATTGTTGCCGGAGTTGATGGAGGCGCTGGGCGGAACAGCCAGCGAATGAATGGCCTGCAATGGCCGGTAGCGATAGGAGACCATTGCAGGCGGAGTGAATAGTGAATGTTTTTGTTGTTACTGTGTTGTACCTGACTGTTCCTGTTTTCTTTCTTGCAGTTTCTCCTGATGTTTTTTGTGCCACTGTTCCTGCCGGCGCTGTTTCAGTTCCTGCAGTTTGGAATACTGCTCAGGTGTCAGAATGGTTTTCAGTTGGGACTGGGTTTCCTCGCGGATCGCCTTGAATTTTTCTCCATTTTGTTTGAAGAGTGTGTCAATCCTGGATTTCTGGTCGTCAGTCAGGGACAACTCTTTGTCCAGCCGTTCTATTTTCTTCGCCCGGTATTGTTCATGATCATGTTTGTGCTCTCCCGGGTTGGCAGTAACCGCCAAAGGAAATGCCAGCGCGAGAACGATACCGATAAGTTTTTTGTTCATGATGAACCTCCTGGTTGATTTTCAGAAACAGAACGGAATGTTTTCCGCCCTTGATGACAACTATACTTTGCCAATTTGCAAATACTTTGCAGAGATTGTGAAAAGAATGTGAAAGATGCAGGAACACAATCTGACTCAAATATGTTCCCGATGTTCAATCGGTTGTCATGTTGCCAAGCCTGAACATGCAGATAACCAGACGCAGACACAGGTATTTTTGTCCTGATTTCGGTCTTATGGTCATGGTATTTCTTGTACACTATCTCCCGCTAAATTCAGGGATTTTGTAACTATCTGTTTTTATTGAAGGAGAGGGTTCATGATCTTCTGGCGCGTAAAATCGCTAGATGCCATTCTGGCTACAGCCGAAAAGAAAAGTCTTCACCGTTCTCTGGGTGTGTGGCAGTTGACGCTGCTGGGGGTGGGAGCGATTATCGGCACAGGTATTTTTGTGCTGACTGCCGAGGCAGCACAAAAAGCCGGCCCCGGTATGATGATTGCTTTTGTCATTGCCGGTTTCGTTTGTGCAGTGGCCGCACTCTGCTATTCCGAGCTTTCTTCAATGGTACCGGTATCCGGGTCTGCTTATACCTATTCCTACGCCGTGCTTGGTGAACTGATCGCATGGATGGTGGGATGGGCGTTGATACTGGAATATTCTGTTGCAGCCGGGGCAGTGGCCGTAGGCTGGTCGGGCTATTTCGTCGGGTTGCTGAATAATGCCTCGCTGGGATTCGAAATTCCCTATGTGCTGGCGAACGGGCCGTTTGCCGGGGGTATCATCAATCTGCCTGCGGTTGTCATCTGTCTGCTGGTCGTCGGCCTGCTGATCATCGGAACACGAGAGAGCGCCATGTTCAATGCCATACTCGTTGCAGTCAAAATCATCGCTCTGACGGCGTTCATTGCACTGGCACTGCCGGCTACCGACATGAACCATTTCGACCCTTTTCTGCCACTGGGAACTTCGGGTGTCGTTGCTGCGGCTGCTTCCATTTTTTTCGCATATGTCGGTTTTGATGCGGTATCAACCGCAGCGGAAGAAACAAAAGATCCGCAACGCAATCTTCCGATCGCTCTGATCAGCTCATTGCTGCTGTGTACGTTGTTTTATTTACTGGTATCTGCCGGGGTGATCGGCGCAGTGGGTGCACAGCCACTGGTCGATGCCGCAGGCGAGGGGCTCGCTCCCGGTTCCAGGGAAATGGCTGCGCAGTGCAAATCACTTGCGGCAGCAGGGCAGCAACCGGTGGTTTGCTCGCATGAAGCGCTGGCGCATGTGTTGCGTGAAATAGGCTGGGAGAAAATTGGTAACCTGCTTGGTCTGGCTGCTTTCCTGGCACTTCCCTCGGTGATTCTCATGATGCTGTTCGGACAGACGCGTATTTTTTTCGTCATGTCGCGTGATGGTTTGCTGCCGGAAGTATTGAGTCGCATCCATCCGCGCTTCAAAACCCCGTATATCGTTACGCTGGTTACCGGTGTCGGCGTAATGGCAGCAGCAGCTTTCCTGCCGGTGGGTAAGCTTGCAAATATTTCCAACTCCGGAACATTGTTCGCTTTTCTGGTCGTGGCATTGACGGTCATGATTCTGCGAGTCAGAGACAAAAATCGTCCCAGGCCTTTCAGGACGCCCATGATCTGGCTGGTGGGGCCGCTTGCCATTGGCGGTTGTCTGATTCTTTTTCTGTTTTTACCGATGGATGCCAAACTGGTGTTTCCAGTCTGGACCGGAATCGGCTTGATTTTTTATTTTCTTTACGGCTACCGGAGAAGCCACGTTTTGCTGGGTATCGATACGCCTTCGGGTGGTGAGAATCTGATCGAACCGATCCGATCTCTCGCGGATGGCAGTGATGAAACCGAAGTGAAAGTGAAATAAACCTTTCGCCTTACGGCGAGGATCGCATTGTTAAATGATGAGTGGGAAAGTTGAAGCGACGAAGTCCCGTACCGGATCGTTATTCTTCGGGCTCGACAGATTGTGGATCATAGCGATAACCCGCGCCATAGACTGAACAGATCACTTCTTTTTCCGGAATCAGTTCAGCAATTTTTTTCCTCAGCTTCTTGATGTGGCTGTCTATCGTTCTGTCTGAAACGATGCGCTGATCCTGATAGATCAGATCCATCAGTCTGGCGCGCGAGAAAATACGCCCCGGTTGCTGATATAACGTATAGAGCAACTGAAATTCAACGGCAGTCAGCTCGATTTCTCGCCCATCGTATTGGACCTTGAAACTTTGAGGGGAGAGTGTGAGCGCCTGCTGCGCCGAGTTCGGGGCGGGCGGCTGCAGTCTGCGCAACACAGCCTTGACGCGTGCAACCATTTCTCTGGGACTGAAAGGCTTGCAGATATAATCATCCGCTCCCATTTCCAGTCCCAGCAAACGGTCGATTTCCTCGATTCGTGCGGTCACTATGATGACCGGCACCTGGCTGAAACTGCGAATATCGCGGCAGATATCGAGACCATCCCGCCCCGGTACCATCAGATCCAGCAATATCAGTTCGACAGTATTTTCCTTCAGCCAGGGGATCACTTCTAGCCCCTGACTCAGGCAATGAGTCTGGAAACCGGCATGCTGCAGATAATCGGCTTCCAGTCTGGCTAGCCTGGGTTCATCTTCGACGATCAGAATACGGCTCATGGCGTAATTGGCAGCTCGATATGTATCGCCAGACCGCCCAGAGCCGAATGGGATGCCATCAGCGTTCCTTCATGCGCTCTGACGATATTGCTGCAGATGGCCAACCCCAGGCCGGCTCCTCCCAGATGCCGGTTGCGTGAATGATCGACACGATAGAAACGATCGAACAGATGCGCGATATCCTGATCCGAGACACCGGGACTGCTGTCCGCCAGTTCGATCACCAGCTTGTCTGCCAGGCGCTGAACCGTGATTTCCAGTTGTCCTCTCGCATCCGTATGGTTCAGACTGTTGGTCAGCAGATTGCGGAACAATTGTGATAACCGGTCAGGATCAGCATTGACCAGTACAGGTTTGAACAGCCGGTTGATCCATCTGACACTGATCTGCTTATGATTGAAATCAGTTGTGAACGTTGCCAGATCTTCTCGCAGCAAGGGTACGGGGTCGAGCAGTACTTTCCGGTAACTCAATGCACCCTGATCGGATAAAGCAAGCTGGTAAAGATCTTCTGTCAGACGATTGAGCCGCAGCACATCACCGGACAGGGATTCTATCGCTGCGGGAGTCAATGGGTGAACCCCATCCAGGATGGCTTCCAGCTCACCACGCAAAACGGCCAGTGGTGTACGCAATTCATGAGAAATATCGGCCACCCACCGTCTGCGACTTTGTTCTGCTTGCTCCAGTGCAGCAGCCGTATCATTGAAATTCAGTGCCAGTTGGCCCATTTCATCCTTCGATATGACAGGTAGTCTGGCTTTGTAATCCCCCGTCGCCAGCCTTTGTACCACCGCTGCGATCTGCTTGAGCGGCCGTCCGAGGTGATAGGCCATCAACCAAGCGATCAGTGCAGACAGTACTACCATGGTCAACGCAATCCAGAAGAAAAAGTCGGCCTGTTGTTCCATGAAATAAATGTCGCTGGCCTGACTGACCGGGTTTCCTGGCAACAGGCCAAGAAACCCGACCGTCCGGTGTTCATACTGAACAGGATGCAGGCTCAGTTGAGAAATCAGTTCCTTCCGCCCGAACAGAATCGATCGATCTGCATCCAGCAGTATTACCCGTAACTCGAATGGAGACCACTTTCTTTCGGCTGTTCCGGGTGTTACTGCTGGTGGCCACTGTCGATCGGGCTCATGCTGTGCCTGTTCGATAATCCACTTCGGCGGACGATGCCGGTGCGGGCCGGCATGCCACAATAACGAAATCCAGTGTTGCTTGTTTCCGGCCAGCTCTCCCCAGCCACGGTGCTCAGCATAGTGTTCCTCCAGTACATCGATGATTTTATCCAGCCGTTCCTGCTGTCTTTTTTCGATGAACTCGGTGAATCCTTTCTCCAGGGACCAACGGGTGAAAAAATGCATCCCCATCACCACTACGAACGTAGTCAGCAGAAAGGCCAGGAATAATTTGATTCGGATGGACATAAAAATGGATATTTACTACAGGGTGACCAAGAGGAAATAGTACGGAAATAAAAGAATAACCATCCTATCCTATGCTTGAATCTTCCTCTGGAATAGGCATATTTTAGTTGAGCAGGGAAGAGGCAGTGATCTAAATCATCTGTAGTTGTGAAAATCTGGGGAAAAGAATGTGTTGTTCTACTAAAGAAGAGCGGGAATATTACGTTAGATTGCATTACTTTGATGTAATTACAGAAATACTGGATTCCCGTAGAGGTGCATGGTTTTGTCTATTGTCATGATAATAGGATTTGTGAAGATAGTAAGTTAAAAAAATCAGACTTTATCAGTTAGGAATATTAGCAATGAAGCTTGCAAAATTATTACTTACTTTAGTTTTAGCATCTTTCGCCTGCCTGACGGTGGCGAATCCAATGTGGGAACCGGATTTACCCAGGGCAAAGTCTGCGTTTGAAAAGGAAACGAGAGTTCCCTTACGGGCAGGTCATTATATCGAGCCCACTCTTTTCAAAGGATTTTATGCCGTGCGCACGGGGCAGGCAGGTGGCCCTTCTGCCTATTTCCGGGAGGACATGGGATGGTTGGGGAATATAAAGTCGCCAGGGTGGGTAATTCAGTCACCAGCTGAAGATAACCCGGCCTATAAACATACCTGGCTGCGTCAACAGCTTGCACAGATTCCATTGGAACAGTTGGTGCTGGTAAAACGATCTACTCCACCTGTGGCAGTGATATGGTCGGCGCCAGATTGTCCTTATTGCCGCAAACTTGAAAAAACACTGGAGCAGGAAAATGCTTCCGTATATGTGGTACCGGTGGGGGTGGCTGAAAATGGATTCAGGCAGGCTGCCAGGGTATATTGTGCTGATGATCCTTCACAAGCCTGGCGCAAAGTGATGCAAGGTTCTGAAATAAATGGTCGAGCGAAAACTTCATGCCAATATCCTCGTGATATGTTAAACGACATCGGCTTCTTTCTTGGAATGGGAAGAATGGCAACGCCAATCGTTGTTTTTGCCGATGGGTCTACGGTAATTGGGTGGAATGATCAGAATGCCTGGATGCTCTTGCGCAAAAAAATAAGTGAGCAAATTTTTTTTAACGATTAAGGTTAAGGTAAAAGGCACTGAATGCTAGGTGTTTAGTCCCACTTTGTGATGGTATGGATTGATGATAAAACGTTCAGGTTCGTTTTGCCAGCATTTGATGATGTATTCGTAAGGTGTGAGTCCTCGTAAGGTTTTGAGTCGCCTGGCGAAGTTGTAGGCATTCAGGAAGCTGTAAAGATGCTCTCGCAACTGTTGATGATTTTCATAATGATAGCGTTTGACGGTTGCTTCCTTGAGGGTGCGGTTCATGCGTTCGACTTGACCATTGGTCCAGGGGTGATTTGGCTGGGTCAGGCGATGTTCCGTACCATTTTCCAGGCAGACACGGTCGAAGATATGCAAGAAAGCATGCCT
>NZ_FUWK01000012.1 GCF_900167395.1 Nitrosomonas europaea | reverse complement strand
CGTAAAGGCAGTCATCCAACGGCAGCAGCGTATGTTTGCGGAAGGCTACGCAAGCGGCTTCCTGCTCTGGTGTCAGAACCGTGGAACGCGGCTCTTTCGGACCCATCCTGGCATCGTGCGTAAAGTTGCGCTTCTTCCATTTCGCCACCGTCTTGGGATTGATGGCGTAGCGCCTGGCCAGCACATTCAGGCTCTCTTCACTATGTTGTATCGCTCGACGCACCGCCGCTGTCGTGCGGGCGCTCCCGTGTAATATCTGTCCCATAATTCCTCCTGTGTCGGTAGCAAATCATACAATACACCATCACAATGCGGGACCAAACACCTAATTTGGTAACTTCACCAATCATCCAGAACCTGATGCCCCCATGGCAAACGCTAACTGACCAATACCGGCAAAACCAAGCCGAATGAACTTTGCTTCATAAATGATCCAAAGGGCTGATGACGCCTTTGCCACCTTTATTCAAAACATGCGTATAAATCATCGTCGTTGAAACATCACTGTGCCCCAGCAATTCCCGCACTGTGCGAATATCATAACCCGCCTGCAAAATATGCGTGGCAAAGGAATGACGCAGTGTATGAGGTGATGTTGGCTGGCTATCCTCGCCAGCAATGCTGCTTTCTTGACATAGCGCTGTACCTGTTTCTCATCGACATGATGACGTCACTCAGCTCGACTTCGTTGCGCTCCTGGCGATCATCATGATTTTGCCCGCAATGTGGCTCATGAAGGATTCGTGCAGAGGCTCCTTAATACCACAGGCAAGCGTTTTTTTTGATCGTTCAAAGCCATCCCATCCATCCATGGCAGTTTTAGCTCTAAAACCTCTCGATATAAAAAAGGATAGCCAATAATGCCTGATTTTGCGTGGCACTGGACACATACCGTTCATTGGCAAGATAAGACAAAAATTGTTCTACCTCGATTGAACCCATTTCAGTCGGATGACGTTTGCCATGAAAAACAATATAGTGCTTAATCCATGAAATATAAGTTCTTTCTGTACTCAAACTGTAGTGTTTGTACCTTACTTTCTCACGTACCGGATTAAGCATTTTTTATGCTGGTTGCATTGTCGTATCTGCCTGTGAAAATTGTCTTGTTCAACTCACTATTTATTATTAAATACATAATGTTAACTAACCCATCCCAAAGTTATACGGCATCAAACTCAAGATTATTAGATAAAATGTCTTATATATTACGTTAGACGCACAGCCGATCCCGCGAACCTAGAAGAGAGCTGAGCACTGAGATCGAAAAATGAATCGCAAGAGGAAATGGCAGATTCCACCGCCTTCAGAACCTGTGACCGATGAATATCTCACCTCAGTCACAATTGGTGAGCGCAAACCGCTGAACGATCGAATTCAGCTTGCCGAATACGATCTCCGTTGGCCATCAATGTTTTCGGTGGCTGCAGATAAGATTCGGTCAGCCCTCTCGGAAAAGGCATTGTTGGTCGAGCATGTCGGGTCGACGTCTGTCCCAGGTCTTGCCGCCAAGCTGATCATCGATATGCTGCTCGGAGTCACCGATTCAGCGGACGAAAAGTCCTATGTTCTACCGCTTGAACAACAGGGATTTGTGCTGCAGGCGCGCGAGCCTGGCTGGTATGAGCACCGCTTTTTTCGGTTGAAGTCAGGCGATATGGAATGGCATCTCCATGTATTCTCCGCTGAGTGTGAAGAAATCGATCGTATGTTGGCCTTTCGTAACTGGCTTCGGGTGCACGACGACGATCGGCAGCGGTATGAGAATGTGAAGCGCACTTTAGCAGCGCGCACTTGGAAGCACATGCAGAACTACGCTGATGCAAAGTCGGACATAGTTCGGGAGATTTTGGGTCGTGCCCAGGATGATCACGTCGTCGGCATAACGAGCGAAGCGGTGTCCGCGGCGTTCCGATTTCGCTGAGTTGAGGGTGCTCCCCCATCAGCACCCCGGCGCACCCTGGTTGGACTTGACCCGGCACCACACCTGCACCAGGTTATCCCTGGCCCACCCGAGCTTCACTGGCTGGATCAAGGTCAGTCACGTCTGCTCCTTGTGTTTTGTTGCTCGGCCCTTTGGCGGCCCGACACCTGGCCGCCTACTATAGCTTCTGCTGACTTTGTTCAGTTCTTCCCACCAATCTTTTCGGCCTTGTCATTCGATTATTCACGGTATATCATCCGGCCAGAAGAGAACGAACAGTCTACTTCTGATCTGCTGCTTTTGATCTGCTTTTTGACTGCAACATGCTACCTGGAGATTTAACAATGGCTGCCCCGGATATCAAAACGATTGTCAATGGAATCAACATCAAGCAATCCTTTGCAATACAGAACCAGATCAGAGATGGAGGCGACGGTGAGCTTGCAAAACCGCGGTATCAGGCAACGGTTGTATGGGATAGCGGTTATCACACTACCTCAAATGTCACTGATGGACAGATAATTATCGGCGATGAACCTGTGCACTACGGGGGCGAAGGCATGGGAATCACTCCGCAGGATCTTCTGCTGACCGCTGTCGGCCACTGCCTGGCTGCTTCTTATATTGGTGGACTATCTGCCGCCCACATCAATGTCGAATCTCTTCACGTGCATGTTTCCGGACGGGTTAATTTTCGTGCAGCTTTTGCAGTAGAGCCTGGCAATCCCGGGTTCGAGGATATCAGTGTGATCGTTGAAATACAGACCGATGCACCGCAGGAACAAGTAACGGCACTTCTGGAGAAATTGAAGCATATGGCCCCCATACCGGATACCATCATGCGCCCGGTACCGGTCAATATCGAGATCCGTCACCAGCTGAAATGAATACACCCGGCGATCCACGTGCCTGCAACGCTTTTCTGATTGAAATCGTGAGGAGATAAAAGATGAAAACCAGCGATATCCATGATGTGGCAATAGTGGGTGCCGGTCCGGCTGGCCTGTCGGCCGCGTATGAATTGATCAGGACAGGATTCACCCCGCTGGTGCTGGAACGCACTCCTGCAGTAGGAGATGTCTGGCGGAACCATTATGATGGCTTGCGCCTGAATTCGGGCCGTTTTTTCTCGGCTTTACCCGGCAGCAAATTCCCGTTGTCAGCCGGCGGATGGCCTTCACGTGATGAAGTCGTATCGCTGCTCGAAACTTTTCCTGCACGCGGAGGTTTCACGGTACAAACTGGTATCGAGGTTGAAAAAGTCAGTCATGACCGTGAACGTGATATCTGGTTGATCACGAGCAACGATAATCGGCAGTTTGAATCCCGCGCGGTTGTCATTGCAGCAGGCGCCAATCGCATCCCGATCATTCCTGAATGGGAAGGTAAAAATACCTTCACCGGAACAATCATCCATTCCTCACAATTCAAGAGCGCCCAGGATTATGCAGGCAAACATGTGCTGGTAGTCGGCAGTGGCAATTCAGCTGCCGAAATTGCCAGCAGACTGGCGAAATATGCCGATTCAGTAACCATGTCCGTCAGAACGCCCCCCCAAATCCTGCCCAAAAGTATTTACGGCATACCCCTCATTGGGATCGGAGTATGGACGAGATACCTGCCGAGGGCACTGGTAGACGGTCTGCTCAATTTTTTGCGGCGTACCATGATCGGTGACCTGTCCGTTTACGGATTACCCTCCCCCACTATATCAATGTCGAAACAGTACGCCATCAATAATGTAGTACCGATTCTTTATGGTCCTTTTATCGACGATGTCCGCAGCGGCCGCATCAAAATCGTCGGTCCGGTGCAGAAAATATCAGGCGGAACAGTAGAAGTACTCAGCACGGTTGAAAGCGCACTGAACGGTGACCAGGCCACCACAACTCTGCAGCCTGATATCATCGTCGCGGGAACCGGATTCCGCACTGGTTTTCCCGAACTGATCCAGGTACCCGGCATTACGGATGAGAAAGGCAGATCAAAAATTTCAGGTGATCAGGAATTCAAAGGAGCGCCGCGCCTTTATTTCATTGGGCAGATCAATCCGCTCAGTGGCCAATTGCGTGAAATCCGACTGGAAGCCGGTAGAATTGCCAGAAAACTTGATAAACAACTGAGAGCAAAATAAAGAATCTGTGGAAATCTTTCTGTTACCCCCATTGCCCGGTAAAGCACTGATTGACTGCTCCGGCAGTAAACACCCGCCTTGCCAATTATGCTGACAACCATGGCCGAAAAAATTTCAGTTGAGGAAAAAATCCTGCAAACGGCACGTCGCCTGTTCTGTCAGGTGGGCATTCATGCTACAGGAATCGCAAGAATCATCGAGGAATCCGGTGTATCCCGGCGCAGCCTCTATACCCACTACGGTTCGAAGGAGAATCTGCTCAAGGCCGTATTTGAGGCGGAGGCAAATATATGGTTTCGCTGGTTCGACTGTGATCTCCCACAAATGGAATGCTCACCAACCGAGCGTATTCTGGCACTGTTCGATTTAATGCGTGACTGGTTCGACAGTAAAAATTTTTACGGCTGTGTATTCATCAATGCCGTCGCCGAACATGAAAAGAGCAATGGCTGGATACAGGAAGTCGCCAACAGCCACAGAGAGAAAATCACTGCCAAGCTTCAGGCAATGGTAGCAGCAAGTGGTGCACAGAATCCTGAAATGGTCACGGAAAAACTGAACCTGCTGATCGATGGCACGATTGTAACAGCCATGGTTACCGCCAACAGTGAAATTGCCCATATAGGCAAACTGGCTGCGGGGGATATTCTGCGCAACGCTCAATAAATTTGTACTCCTGGTCAAATATCAGGTCATATATCTACCTTCGAATCGAGCAGTTGACTGTTAAATTCCAGCCTCCATAGCTCCGGCCAGTATTGCCGAGCAAGACACCGGCTGATTCTGATGTGTTATCCGGCAATACCCGGAAATAGGATTCCTGCCCTTCCAGATACTGTTTGGCCATAAGTTGGTATCATCGGAATCCGCAACCCGGAATGCCCTGTCAAAAAACATGGGGCTTGAAATTACTCTCCTGCAGCAAAAGAACCTAAACTTCAGCAACTGATCAGAAGAAATCAGTCTGATGAATTTTTGTCACAAACCTGACACATAAGCCCAACTATTACATGAACGGATTGATTCGCATCATTGTTTTCACTGTACTGGTCGTGATGAGCATGGGATCGAGTCATGCCAGCGAGCTGGATGAGGAACTCCAGGCGATTCAGGCCAAACTCGAATCGCTGAACAAAGGTGAAGAAACACCCCAGAAAAAGCGTCTGCGGGAAATTTTCAATGATCACCAGCAGGTATTGCTCGACCACCAGGAATACCTGAAGAAAACAGCAAATTATTCCCAGCAGTTGGAAAAATATCCTAAACAACTGGAAAGTCTGAAAAAAAGCGCCCCTCCTACTATTACTACAGTTGATCCGGAAAAACTGACCAAATTATCTCCGGAAGAACTGGAACGACGTTATGTCACCACCCAGGCCACTCTCTCGGATCTGCAGAATCAGCAGCAGAAACTGACGACCGAGATCTCCAAACTGCGGCAACGTGCAGTCACCGTACGGGAAGAACTGGCATCCATCAATACTTTGCGAGCAGAACTGACGGAAAATTCTCCCGAAACCCGCAAAACGACGGACAAAAAAATACTTGCTGCGCTGGAGAACTACCAGGAAGCACAATTACAGGCACTGACTGACAAAACGCGCATGCTGGAACTGGAAGCACTGGTACTGCCCAATGCCATAGAAATCACCACACTCCAGGAAAAACTCTCTCTACAACCCAAAATTCAGGCGCTGGAACAGGAAACCGAGTTACTCGCCGAAGAAATCAACCGGCAAAAGCGTGCTGAAACCGAACAGGTAGTCGAAAAATCCCAGCAATTACTGGTTGAGAAAGCATGGCAATATCCGGGGCTGGAGAAATATGCCCAAGACAATCAGTCACTGGCCAAGAAACTAAGCAACTATGCCGAACTTTCAACCCGGTTGATCAACCAGAAAACCGGCAGTGAAAAGCGCCTTGCTCTCATTACACAAAGCTATGCCGCACTGCAGCAACGGCTCGAACTCAAGGGAGAAGATACTGCGCTGGGAACAGAAGTCAGAAAGCAGTTCAAGGAAATCATGGTCGAGCCAGCCATAGCACAAACCGAAAAAGACTTGAGCAGCGCCAGACTGGATCTGTTCCGCCTCGAACAGGAAAAGTTGCAAATGCTGAACGAGACCGGCTATTTCAAGCAGATCATGAATGGGGAGGAAATACCGGCAAATGACACTTCTGCTTATCAGCAGATCATGAATGCGTTCCATGAACTGAAACAATCTCGCGAGCAGATGATCGATCAGTTCACCCAGGTGCTGCATGGCTATACCAAGGAACTGCAACTCCATCTCGCCATCCAGCAGCAGCTTATCGAAAAAATCAGTCAGCACAAATTGCTGCTGAAAGAGAACCTGCTGGTAACGCGCAGCGCAGAACCCATTTCTCTGGATGTCGTGCAGGACATCCAGGATGCCATCACCTGGTTAACCTCGCGTAAAACACAGACGGCGACCGGAAAAGCAATCAATGCGGCCTGGAAAAATATCCTGATCGTTTATGCGGTATTTGGGTTGATATTCATTATCTTCCGGTATACATACTGGCCCGTTTATCGCATCTGGACCCGGACCGGAAACAGTTTACTGGGCAAGGTCAATCAGGACAGACTGTTATACCCTATGGGCATGCTGCTGGCCACACTGCTGATATCAGGATGTATTTACCTGCCTTTCCAGTTGTCATCGGTGATTCTGCGCTACGGCACCAATACCGAAATCAACCATGCATTCTCGGTAAGCCTGCATGTAGCAGCAATTGCCGCCTTTATCTGGTCGTTCATATTGTTGCTGTTTCATCCGGAAGGGCTGCTGATCGGGCAGTTCAAGTGTTCTGAGAAACTGGTCAGCAAAATGTACCAGGACATCAAACGCTTTGCGCCTGTCGTAACGTTGTTGTGCATCATCATCGCCTTCACCGATGCACTGGATGATGATCTCGTTCGTAACGGCTTTGGCCGGCTGACTTTCATCCTGTTATGCCTGGTACTCGCAGTGTTCGCTTTCGGCTGGATGGCAGTCACGCGTTCTGGCAAAGCACTTTATCAGGGGGAATCATTCTATCTGATGCTCAATCCCCGATTCTGGATGACGCTCCTGTTTATGTTACAGATCGGCATGATCATCATGGCAGCCATTGGCTACTATTTTGCTGCCATTTATCAGTATCTGCTCGTATTCCAGTCGATAAGCTGGATCATATTCTGTGCGCTGACCTTTTTTATCAGCTTTCGCAGCCTGCTGATCATCCAGCGCAGAATCGCATTTGAGCGCGCAGTCGAGAAACGGGAAGAGATACTGGCTCAGCGTATCACGACAGGCAAAAGTGAGGCTGATCTGCTGGATGACAACTATATCGACGTCAAAACCATCAGCAAACAGTCGGCTACTGTATTAAAAATCAGCATCTGGGCATTGCTGATCACCGGACTTGGTTTTATCTGGATCGATGTACTGCCTGCACTCAGTTTTCTGGAGAAAATCACCATCTGGCGCACATCAGTGGAAACCGATGGTGAGGTCATCATGCGGCCCATTACATTGCAAACCCTGCTGGTTGCGCTCATTGTCCTGAGTTTGGCCATGATTGCCGCACACAATCTGCCTGGTACACTCGAGCTGCTGGTGTTGCGACATTTGTCGCTCAATCCCGGCACGGGTTATGCCATTACCACGCTGCTCAAATACTCGATTGTGATCATCGGCATCATGGTGACGCTACAGAAGCTGGGAATGGAATGGTCAAATATACAATGGCTGGTAGCGGCGCTGAGTGTCGGGCTGGGATTCGGTCTGCAGGAAGTGTTCGCCAATTTCGTATCCGGCCTGATTCTGCTGTTCGAGCGCCCTATCAGAATCGGTGACATGATTACGCTGAACAATACCAGCGGCACTGTCAGTAAAATCCATATTCGTGCCACCACGCTGATCGACAGTGACCGCAAGGAAATCGTGGTACCCAACAAGATATTCATCACCCAGCAGTTGACCAACTGGACATTGAGCGATCAGATTACCCGCCTGATCATCCCTGTACGTATTGCTCGCGGCTCAGATAGTAACAAGGTCAGTGCGCTATTGCTGGAAATTGCAAAAAATAATCCCATGGTTTTGCGTGACCCGGAACCCGCAGCGCTATTTCTGGAATTTGGCAGTAATGCTTTGAACTTCGAACTACGGGTTTTCGTTGGCCAGATCTCGGACAGGGTAAAACTCACCCATCAACTGCATCTGGAAATCAACCGTCGTTTTGCAGAGGAAGGAATCGACCTTGTATCACCATAAACCTATTGACACAGGTAAACAAGTTCTGCCCGGCCATCACAATGAAAATCGGAAATACCGGCTCTTGCTATCGTTGTACTCCAATATCCCGGAGCAACGCCGGGCAGAAATCACAATACACCCCATAAAACAGATATCTCTGTCATTCAGCGAAAAATTCACGTGCCTTTTCCATCCAGGATTTTGCACGCGGATGGTGACGTGAACCATCTTTCTGGCTGATCGATTCGAATTCCTCCAGCAGCTCTTTCTGACGCGCCGTCAAATCGACTGGTGTTTCCACCGCAACATGACAAAGCAGATCACCCGTGGATTGGTTGCGTACACCGGTTATTCCCTTGCTGCGCAAACGGAAAATTTTTCCGGTCTGGGTTCCGGCCGGCACCTTGATGCGGGCATGACCATCGAGCGTAGGTACTTCGATTTCTCCACCCAAAGCGGCTACTGTAAAACTGATCGGTATTTCGCAATGTAAATGATTGCCTTCCCTCTGAAAGACCGGATGGCTGGCAAGATGAATGACGATATACAGATCGCCAGCCTGCCCGCCATTTGCTCCTGCTTCACCTTCTCCTGTCAGCCGGATGCTGTCGCCTTCATCCACACCAGCAGGAATCCTGACTGACAGTGTTTTCTGGCGTTTGACCCATCCCGCCCCATGACAATCCCCGCAAGGGTCTGAGACGACCTTACCGCTACCCTGACAATGTGAACAGGTCTGCTGAATCGAGAAAAAGCCTTGTTGCATGCGAATCTGACCATGCCCATTACAAGTAGGACAGGTTTTAGGAGAAGTACCAGGTTTTGCACCACTGCCATGACAGGTATCACACACTTCCTGCCTGGGGATACGAATCTGGGTTTCGGCACCACGGGCTGCCTGTTCCAGTGTAATTTCCAGGTTATAGCGCAGATCGGCTCCGCGATGAACACTGGAGCGTCCTCCTCCACGCATTCCGAAAAGATCGCTGAAAATATCGCTGAAGGCATCACTGAATCCCTGTGCACCCGCCCCGCCCATCCCGCCATTCAAACCAGCGTGGCCAAACTGATCGTAGGCAGCCCGTTTATTCGGATCGGACAGGATTTCATAAGCTTCTTTGATGTTCTTGAATCGTTCCTCCGCCTTGGTATCACCGGCGTTCCGGTCGGGATGATATTTCATCGCCAGTTTCCGGTATGCCTTTTTCAGCTCGTTCTCATCCGCATCCCGGCCTACACCGAGCACTTCATAATAATCACTCTGACTCATAAAAAATTCCCGCTGGTAGAAATTACCCGGATACTTCTGGCATTCGTTGTCCGGGTTACCCGGCCCACTCTGGCCAAATTTACAGTGTTAAACGTATAACGCAGAGGCAAAGAGAAGAACTTTTCTCCCCTTTTCCTCTGCGTTTATTTTTCTTTCGGCAGGGTGGTCAGCTTATGCCGCAACCAGACCTGCGATCCGGGGAATCATTTTTTATCTTTGACTTCCTCGAATTCGGCATCGACGACTTCGCCTTCAACCGGCTTATCCTGAGACTGATCGGATGCAGTCCCGGCACCTGCCTGCTGACCAGCCTGCGCCTGCTCCTGGGCGTACATCTTCTCAGCCAGTTTATGCGAAGCTTCGGTCAACGCCTGGGTTTTGGCATCGATCGTCTGTTTATCGCCGGATTTGAGTGCTTCCTCGGCCTCTTTCAACGCTGCCTCGATTCTGGATTTTTCATCCCCTTCCAGTTTGTCACCGTATTCAGCCAGTGATTTTCTGACTGAATGAATCATGGCGTCACACTGGTTACGACTGTTGACCAGATCCAGTGCTTTTTTGTCTTCTTCCGCATGCGCTTCGGCATCTTTTACCATTTTCTGGATTTCATCTTCAGACAGCCCGGAGCTTGCCTGGATCTTGATCTTGTTTTCCTTGCCGGTTGCCTTGTCTTTAGCTGAAACATGCAGAATACCGTTGGCATCGATATCGAAAATCACCTCGATCTGAGGCATTCCGCGGGGTGCTGACGGAATATCGGTCAGGTTGAACTGGCCTAGACTTTTATTGCCGGAGGCCACTTCCCGCTCACCCTGCAATACGTGAATGGTCACCGCTGTCTGGTTATCGTCCGCTGTCGAGAACACCTGCTGCGCCTTGGTCGGAATGGTGGTGTTCTTCTGGATCAACTTGGTCATGACGCCACCCAGTGTTTCGATTCCCAACGACAGTGGAGTCACATCCAGCAGCAGCACATCCTTGACATCTCCTTTCAGCACCCCGCCCTGGATCGCAGCACCGATGGCAACTGCCTCGTCAGGATTGACATCTTTGCGCGGCTCTTTGCCGAAGATTTCCTTGACCTTCTCCTGGACTTTCGGCATACGGGTCTGTCCACCGACCAGAATGACGTCATTGATGTCAGAAACCGACAAACCCGCATCTTTAAGCGCAGTCCGGCAAGGGCCTGCAGTACGCTCGATCAGTTCTTCGACCAGACTCTCCAGCTTGGCACGGGTGATCTTGACAGCCAGGTGTTTTGGGCCTGATGCATCTGCCGTGATATAGGGTAGATTCACTTCGGTCTGTTGGCTGGATGACAGCTCGATTTTGGCTTTTTCCGCTGCATCTTTGAGCCGTTGCAATGCCAGCATATCTTTTTTCAGATCGATACCACTCTCTTTCCTGAATTCATCCACCAGATATTCGATCACTCTGGAGTCGAAATCCTCACCGCCGAGGAAAGTGTCACCATTGGTTGCCAGCACTTCGAACTGGTGTTCGCCTTCGACTTCTGCGATTTCGATGATCGAAATATCAAACGTACCTCCGCCCAGATCGTATACCGCAATTTTGCGATCACCTTCCTTCTTATCTAAACCGAATGCAAGTGCGGCAGCAGTTGGTTCATTGATGATACGTTTGACTTCCAGCCCTGCGATACGGCCTGCATCCTTGGTAGCCTGACGCTGAGAATCGTTGAAATACGCTGGAACGGTGATGACGGCTTCTGTAACCGGCTCACCCAGATAATCTTCAGCCGTTTTTTTCATTTTTATCAGCACCTGTGCAGAAACCTCCGGCGGTGCGATTTTCCTTCCGCGTGCTTCTATCCATGCATCGTTGTTATCGGCACGCACGATTTTGTAGGGCGTTACACTGATATCCTTTTGCACCACTTCTTCATCGAAACGACGGCCAATCAACCGTTTGATCGCAAACAGGGTATTTTCCGGATTGGTGACTGCCTGACGCTTGGCCGATGCCCCTACCAGAATTTCATTGTCTTCCGCATAGGCGACAATCGACGGCGTCGTCCTTGCACCTTCAGCATTTTCAATGACCTTGGGTTTGTTGCCTTCCATGACGGCAACGCATGAGTTGGTAGTCCCAAGGTCGATGCCAATTATTTTTGCCATAGTATGTCCTTTATGAATTGAAATTTATCCTGTAGCGTAAATGGGGGCTCTCCTGAAAATCTCAAGTACCCTTGGCCTTTGAAACAGTCACCATAGCGGGACGAATTACCCGATCGTGCAACATATAACCTTTTTGCATGACTTGTATGACTGTGTTAGGTGCAAAATCCGATTCAACTGCACACATGGCCTCGTGCTGATGTGGATCGAATTTTTCTCCTTGCGGATCAATGGTGTGGATATTGAATTTCTCAAAAACTGCCGCAAGCTGCTTGCGTGTCAGCTCCACACCGTCCCGCAGATTTTCAAGGGTGGAATTCTCCGTTGCCAGTGCGGCGTCCAGACTATCCATCACAGCCAGTAACTGGACAGAAAAATTATCGATAGCATACTTGTGTGCGCTGGCAATATCTGTCTGCGCCCGTTTGCGGATATTTTCGGTTTCCGCTTTGGCGCGCAACCAGGCATCGTGATGCTCGGCTGCCCTGATTTCTGCTTCTTTCAGTTGCTGCTCAAGACTGGGTGCGGCATCTTCTCCCGCACGCTCTGTATTCCCTGCCACTGTACCGGAATGCTCTGTTTCCAGCACATCATCCATTCCCGGCAGTTTCTGTTTCTCGATAGGTTCTTGATCGTGTGGCTCCTGCATAGATTCCTCCTGTTACGGTGCCGGTGATATTGGGGCCGATATTTCTTTTTCAACCCCTGATCCGAAAAAAGATATTTGAGTCGTACTCAAACCCAATGGGTGCAAATGAGTGGCAGAAATGATGCGATACCGAGGTCAGTCTCCGATATCCCTTGCCAGGTGCGCTGCCAGGCCGATATAACCCCAGGGTGTAAGTTGCAGCAGGCGATCTCTCTCGGCAGCAGGAATATCGAGTTGCTCGATGAATTGTTGAAGTGTCGTACGGTCGATTCCTGTTTTTCCGCGCGTCAATGCCTTGAGCTGTTCGTAGGGATTGGCTACCCCATAACGGCGCATTACTGTCTGAATCGGTTCGGCCAGGACTTCCCAGGCATTCTGCAAATCCTCCGACAGACGTGCCGGATCCGCCTGCAGCTTTCCGAGCCCTTTGAGACATGAATCATAAGCCAGCAGAGTATGACCAAGCGCCACACCCATATTGCGCAACACGGTCGAATCGGTGAGATCGCGCTGCCAGCGTGAGACAGGAAGTTTTTCACTCAAATGTTTGAGCAGCGCATTGGCAATACCGAGATTCCCTTCCGAATTTTCAAAATCGATTGGATTCACTTTATGTGGCATGGTGGAAGAACCGACTTCATCAGCTCTGGTTTTCTGCCTGAAGTAACCGAGCGAAACATAGCCCCAGATATCGCGGTTCAGGTCGAGAAGAATCGTATTGATACGGACATGGGCATCGAACAGCTCTGCCATGGTGTCATGCGGTTCGATCTGGGTGGTATATGGATTGAAACTCAGGCCGAGCTTCTCGACGAAAGATCGCGCAAAAGATTCCCAGTCGAAATCAGGAAAAGCAATCATGTGCGCATTGTAGTTACCCACTGCTCCATTGATTTTTCCGGTAATGACCACGGCTGCAAGCCGCTCGCGCGCCCCGCGTAACCGATAAACAAAATTGGCCATTTCCTTACCCATGGTCGTGGGGGTGGCTGCCTGCCCATGGGTACGAGCAAGCATCGGGAGATCCGCCAGATCTCTGGCCAGGACAGCAAGCCTTTTGATGACTTCATCGAGCGCGGGGAGCATGACCTGGTCCCGACTGTGTTTGAGCATCAGGCCATGTGAAAGATTATTGATATCCTCGGATGTACAGGCAAAATGCACGAATTCAGAAATTGCCGCCGTCTCCTGATCTCCGGTCAGTTTTTCCTTCAACCAGTATTCCACAGCCTTCACGTCATGATTGGTTCGCGTCTCGATCGATTTGACGGCTTCTGCATCCGTTACGGAAAAATTCTCCACGAGCTGATCCAGTTGCACGACAGCGCCGGTAGATAAAGAGGACGCCCCTGTCAAGGCCGGAGTATTGCCCAATGCCTTGAACCATTCAATTTCCACATGAATCCGGTTGCGAATCAATGCATATTCACTGAAAAAGGGTCGCAAGGCTGCCACCTTCTGCTGATACCGCCCATCCAGCGGAGAAAGTGCAAGAAGTGTCGAGATTTCCATAAATTATTGTTTAAATTCAGGCATTCTTCATCAATCGGGAGCGCGCATTCTAACACAGCTCGCTATCGCTCCCCGGCTGGGATAGAATCGCACAGTCAATATTTCAAAAACAAAAAGGACAGCATAATGAAACTCATTGGATCACTGACCAGCCCGTATGTGCGCAAGGTGCGCATCGTGCTGGGTGAAAAAAGCATCGACCATGAATTTACCAATGACCCGCCATTCAGCCCCGATACCCGGGTCGCACAGGTCAATCCTCTGGGTAAAGTGCCCGCTCTGATCATGGATGATGGATACATTTTGTTTGATTCTCGCGTAATCGTTGAATATCTGGATGATCTGAATGGCCCCGAGTCAGGCCGTCTAATCCCAACAGCCGGACCACAGCGACTCCGCGTCAAACGCTGGGAGGCACTCGCAGACGGCATTATCGATGCCTGTGTGGCCATTTATCTTGAACGGAAGCGGCCGGAATCACAGCAAAGTCAGGAATGGATCGAACGCCAACAGAAAAAGATCGATCAGGGATTACAAGCTGTAGCCGCCGAACTGGGTGACAAACCATGGTGTGAAGGTGAATCCATGACGCTGGCTGATATTGCGTTGGGCTGCGCATTCGGTTATCTGGATGCCCGCTTCCCTGCAGTCAAATGGCGCGATACTTATCCCAATCTCGTCCGTCTGGCAGACAAGCTGGCAGAACGCCAGTCGTTCAAAACGACTATTGCACCCAACTAACCAATTGAAACAGAGAGGAATGCTTCAGGTTGAGGTCATCCGGGCATTCCGCATCTTCCTCCGCTGCAACAGGATGAACTAGCCTTCAGGTCGGCTTATGCGGGTTGACTGCAGTCAGCAAGCCTCGCAGAATATTCACTTCTTCCTTTTCCAGCCGGGTGCGCGCAAACAGGCGGCGCATCCGGCGCATCAGACGTTTTGGTTGAGTCGGATCAAGAAATCCACTTTGAACCATGACCTGCTCCAGATGGTGGTGTAAACCCTCGATTTCCTGCAGACTGGCCGGTTCAGGCAACTGCGGATCAGGTTCATCTGCAACCACCCCTTCTTCAAGAACCATGCGCAGCTCATAAGCCATAATCTGTACCGCAGCCGCCAGATTGAGCGAGGAATAGGCAGAATTGGCCGGAATCTGTACAGTCAACTGGCAATGACTGATTTCTGCAGAGGTGAGTCCGGCACTTTCCCGGCCGAACAGCAACGCCACCGGGTGATGATGTGCATACCGGATCAGTTCACCGGCGGCCTGTCTGGCATTGCGGGTTGGATGCGACAGATCTCGCGAACGTGCCGTCAGCGCAGCAGCCAGGAAAGTATCACCCATCGCTTCCTCCAGGCTGGTGCATACACACGCGGATTCAAGGATATCGCGTGCATTGGAAGCCCTGGCATCCGCTTCACTGTCAGGAAAAGATTTCGGATTGACGAGATAGAGCCGACTTAGGCCCATGGTTTTCATCGCCCGGGCAGTTGCACCAATATTACCCGGATGGCTGGTATGGCTGAGCACGATCCGGACATTATCGAGCGGTGAGGCTGGATTCATATTAGAATAGCGGCTTTCCAGTCATTGTTTCTCAAGTTTTTGCCATGCATCCCATGCTTACTATTGCGGTCAAGGCTGCCCGCCGTGCCGGCAGTATCATCAACCGCGCTTCGATGGATCTGGAACGATTGACTATCTCACGTAAAGCGCACAGTGATTTTGTGAGCGAGGTGGATAAAGCTGCCGAAGATGCCATTATCAAAATCCTGCTGGACGCATACCCAGACCACTCGATTCTAGCAGAAGAAAGCGGCTCCAGAGGAAATACCCGTAAACCGGAATATCAGTGGATCATCGACCCGCTGGACGGTACTACCAATTTTTTACATGGATTTCCCAAATACAGTGTCTCGATTGCACTGCTGCACCGGGGAATTCTGACACAAGCGGTCGTCTACGACCCGGTGAAAGATGAGTTGTTTACCGCCACACGCGGCAGTGGTGCGTTTCTAAATGATCATCGCATTCGTGTCAGCAAGCGCGTACAACTGGGGGAATGCCTGATCGGTACTGGATTTCCGTTCCGGGACTTTACTCATATGGAAGCCTACCTGGCCATATTCAGGGACATGATTCCCAAAACAGCGGGTATACGCCGTCCAGGCTCTGCGGCACTGGATCTCGCCTATGTTGCAGCAGGACGTTACGATGGTTTCTGGGAAACCGGGCTGGCGCCATGGGATATCGCCGCCGGCTGCCTGCTCATTCTGGAAGCGGGTGGTATGGTTGGCGATTTTGAAGGTAACGGGAGCTATATGCAAAGTGGACAGATTGTTGCGGGTAATCCCAAAATCTTTACCCAGCTGTTGCAGATCATTGCCCCGCATCTGACCGAACGACTCATCGCTGAAAATCGCGAGCCGGTCGAATAGTTTCGCAGTCGAACTACCCCTGAAAATCTGATGGAGAATCGAGCACACGCATTAGCTGCCGGTCTGTTCATACTCCTGCTGGGAGTAGCAACAGTCATGGCAGTCAAATGGTTCAGTCGCGACAGCGTCAGCTATAACCATTATTTT
The DNA here is from genome assembly GCF_900167395.1 of Nitrosomonas europaea. Lineage (GTDB taxonomy): Bacteria > Pseudomonadota > Gammaproteobacteria > Burkholderiales > Nitrosomonadaceae > Nitrosomonas > Nitrosomonas europaea. Next base: position 39,667 of record NZ_FUWK01000012.1, on the reverse strand, counting down.
CTGGTTTCTGCGGGTGGCGCGGTATCCGGGCTGAACCCGGAAGCATCAGTCCGTTACCGCGGTGTCAATGTCGGGAAAGTTGAGGAAATTTACTTCGACAGGGAGAATATTCGCAATATCATTGTACGTATCGCCGTCAATCATAATGTAGTTCTTCCGGGAGATATCTATGCGCAACTGGCAAGCCAGGGTATTACCGGATTGACTTATATCGAACTGAATGATGATGTAGCCGACGCAGAAACCAAACCTCTGCAAAATGAGGCGCGCATCCCGCTCAGATCCTCACTTATCAAGACACTCTCCGATTCTCTGGAAGAGATCCTGAAAAATTCGAATATGGCCATCAGACAGATAAGCAATCTGTTAAATGAACAGAATCAGACGCATATAAGCAGTATTCTGAGCCACCTGGAACAGGCCGTCCAGCACTACGACACATTGACCGGGCAGCTTCAGAAAGGATTACAAACATTACCGCAGTTGAGCAGCGAACTCACTTCGACATTCAAACAAACCCGTCAGGTCATGGAAAATACCAGCCAGGTTCTGCAAAAACTCAATCAGCAGCAGGGGCTGGTAGATAACCTGACTCAGGGTTCTCTGGAAATGACCCGCACCCTCACCAGCCTGAACGAAACAGGCGTGGCCATTACACAAAGTGCTCACAAACTGGATCAATTGCTGAATCTGCTGGAAGATCATCCACAGAGCCTGGTATTTGGCAAGCCGCCTGCCTTGCCTGGCCCGGGTGAACCAGGATTTTCGCCGCCTCAACCGGGAAAATGATGACAAAATTTTCTGCCGTGTTTTTAGCCGTTCTACTGACGGGGTGTACATTGACACCCAAAACACTGGCACCCGTCTCGATTTACGATCTTGGCCCGGCGACGTCCGTAACGGTTACCGACTCATCCCGGCTCTCACAAGCGATCATCCAGGTAATGGATGTCACTGCACCCGTCTGGCTGGATACTCAATCAATCCATTACCGGCTTGCCTATCATGATCCTGCCCGCATCTATGCTTATGCCGGCAGCCGCTGGGCGGCACCACCAGCAAAACTGTTAACCGAACGCTTCAGACAGTATTTTGCAAGCCATGCCATCGACTCGCAGAAAGACGATAAAAACAAAGAAAGCCATGTACCCGCACACTACCTGTTAAAAATCGAACTGGGCGAATTCACTCAGATCTTCCATGCACAAAATGACAGCCGGATCATCATCCGGTTGAGAGCCTCTTTATACGAACCCAACACACGCTTACCGGTTGCACAACGGAGTTTCACGGGAGAACGGCCAGCGCAGACTGCTGATGCAGCAGGCGCCGTTGCTGCTTTCATACTGGTGAGTGACAACTTGCTGGATGAGCTGGTACAGTGGCTATTCAGCATTCACTCATGATGATATTTCCGGCATCATGATCGCTGACCTGATATTTACTCGACCTTTCATAAAACCCGCCGGTTTCCCGTTTATATCCCCAGCCATTCCATGATGCGCATACTTGGCCTGATCCTTTCATTACACTTGTTCCTGTCGGCCTGTGGCCATAAGGGACCTCTTTATCTTCCGCAAAATCCACCTCCCGTCAAAAACGATACACAGGAAAAACCATGAGCAGCTTCAGCTCATTTGAATACCGTGATAGCCAGCTTTTTGTGGAATCGGTACCACTGGCAGAGATTGCCGCTAAATTTGGTACCCCCTGCTATGTTTATTCGAGCGCAGCAATCCGCACGACTTACCAGATTTTTGATCATGCATTCGGACAACGGGATCATCTGATCTGCTACGCGGTAAAAGCCAATTCGAATCTTGCCATACTGAATCTGCTTGCTCGCCTTGGCAGCGGTTTCGATATCGTCTCTGGTGGAGAATTGCAGCGCGTATTGAAAGCAGGTGGCGATCCGCAAAAAACGGTTTTCTCCGGGGTGGGCAAAACACCTGAGGAAATTCGTGCCGCACTGGCTGCCAATATTCTCTGTTTCAATGTGGAATCGGAAATGGAGTTGATGGTACTGAATGAAATCGCCGGACAGATGGGGAAAATTGCACCAGTCAGTTTGCGCGTCAACCCGGACGTGGATGCCAATACCCACCCTTATATTTCGACAGGAATGAAGGAAAACAAATTTGGCATCCCGGCCGCTGAGGCTGGACGAATCTATTCACTGGCGCACCAGCTTCCCCATATTCAGGTCTCCGGGCTGGATTGCCACATCGGTTCGCAATTGACTGAAATTGCACCCTTCATTGAAGCAGCCGATAAAATGCTCGATTTACTGGCACGCCTGCAAACAATGGGCGTCACTATCAAACATCTTGATCTGGGTGGAGGACTGGGAATTCGTTATGATCGGGAATCACCACCTTCGATAGAAGCCTACATCAAAGCACTGTGTACGATCGCAGAAAACCATCCGCAGCAATTGCTCATTGAACCCGGTCGTTCAATGGTGGGCAACGCCGGGCTGCTGTTGACCCGGGTACACTACCTCAAACATACGTCACACCGCAATTTTGCCATTGTTGATGCGGCCATGAACGACATGCTGAGACCAGCTTTATATCAGGCTTACCACTCAATCCTGCCGGTCACCAAACGAACCGGGGAAACGAAAACCTACCAGATCGTCGGGCCTGTTTGCGAAACCGGTGATTTTCTCGGCCATGATCGTAACTTGGCACTGACAAAAAACGATTTGCTGGCAGTCATGTCCGCCGGAGCCTATGGTATGAGCATGAGTTCCAATTACAATACCCGCCCACGCGCAGCTGAAGTCATGGTGGATGGCAGCACGGTGCATCTCATCCGCGCGCGTGAAACGGTGGAAGATCTGTATGCTCTGGAAAAGCTGCCCATCTGAAATTTGCATATGACTCCGACCATGTCGAACATTGCCACACTCGATGATGTGCGCTATCAGGAACACATACTACAGGGCGTATCGCGTACTTTTGCACTGACCATCCCGCAACTGCCGCCAGCGTTGCGTGAGGTGGTAGGAAACGCCTACCTGTTATGTCGTATAGTCGATACCGTTGAAGATGACAGCGCCCTGACACTGGAGCAAACACGCGAACTGGCCGAGATGTTCATTGAGGTCGTCAGCGGAACAGTCGAGGCAGAAACATTTGCCCGAGCCCTGTATCCCCTGCTTTCGGAACATACCATTCCAGCGGAACACGATCTCATCAAACATACTCCGTCTGTCATACGCATGACTCACAGCTTCAACCCGGTGCAACGCCAGGCACTGGAACGCTGCATACGTATCATGGGGCAGGGAATGGCCGCATACCAGGAAAGCGAATCTCTGTCGGGACTCGAGAATCTGGCCGAGATGGATCGCTATTGCTACCATGTTGCTGGTGTCGTCGGTGAAATGCTGACCGAACTGTTTTGTGACTACTCCCCGGAAATCAACCAGCACAAACCGGCGCTGATGCAATTATCAGTCTCTTTCGGACAGGGATTGCAAATGACCAATATCCTGAAAGATATCTGGGAAGACAGAAAACGGGGTGCCTGCTGGCTGCCAAGAGATATTTTCCTGCAAGAAGGATTTGATCTGAACGATTTACAGCCAGGTTGCCCCGAGCGAGGTTTCCATGCCGGTCTGGGCACTCTGATCGGGATCGCCAAGACACACTTGCAGAACGCCCTGGCCTACACCTGCCTGATTCCGTCACATGAAGCCGGGGTACGCCGATTCTGCCTGTGGGCGATCGGCATGGCAGTATTGACCCTAAACAAAATCAACCACAAACGGGATTTTATAACGGGAAGAGAAGTAAAAATCTCTCGCCGGAGTGTTAGAGCAACCGTCCTGATTACCAGCCTCTTAGCCAGTCAGGATTGGGCACTCAAGAAAATTTTTGCAATATCATCCAGGAATCTGCCAGAAGTACAGATTGCCCGATCATAAAACTGAAGCGACCTCGTCATTGAATCGACGGAGTGCTCCGAGCGGATCCGGTGATCGGGTGATGGGTCTGCCGATCACAAGATAGCTGGCCCCACTACGTATTGCCATTGCCGGTGTTGCAATCCTCGCCTGATCATCGTTACCGTCACCGAATGATCGGATACCCGGAGTGACCAGACAAAAATCCTCACCAGTCACTTCTCTCAGACTCACCGCTTCCAGCGCTGAACAAACCACACCGTCCAGGCCACAACGCTGGGCAAGCAAAGCCAGTCGCTGCACCATTGTTTCCGGTGTATCAGCTATACCCAACTCACTCAAATCATTCTGATTCAGGCTGGTGAGCAGGGTAACGGCAATGAGTCTGGTTCTTTTCCCATCCAGGGCCTGTCGGGCTGCAAGCAGCATTTTACTCCCTCCCAGCGCGTGTACATTGACCATCCATACACCAAGGCTTGATGCAGCACTGCAAGCTGCAGCAACCGTATTGGGAATATCATGGAATTTCAGATCGAGAAATACATCGAAACCCAGTTTCATCAATTTCTCGACCAATTGCGGACCCGCCAGAGTAAACAGCTCTTTCCCGACCTTGACCCGGCAAAGCGTACTATCCAGCCCGGCAGCAAAATTCAATGCTGTACACTGATCGGGAAAATCCAGTGCGACGATGATACGCGGGTCATTCATACCACTGAGGATATCAGGATTTCTTACGGATTTTTTTGATGAAGCAGGACAGATACCCGAATAAGGTGCCTGCAGTAAAACAGAGGAAAAGCACTACTACCAGAGGGATTTCCCATTCCATCCCCAGGTAGTAGTGTATTGTCACCATCCCGGAATTCTTGACAGCGACACTGAGCAGAAACAAAAAGACAATCAGGCGTAGAAGGGTCATAAACATGCGTATTTCATCTGATTCGGCTCAGAAAGGTAAAACAGAAAAATAGAATCGTCAAAATACACTGATAACCGCACTATATCGAACAGGGAAAGTATAAAACCAGCTCCCTCAAACCATACTTTCCCAATCCACACGACGAGAAAAGTGCTCAACCCGTAACGCGATCGAGCACTTTGTGCTGTTTAGGGCCGGAATCTATCAGTTCACGCATCTTCTTACCCGCCTTGAAATGTGGAACGTATTTTTCCGGAACATGAACCTTCTCACCCGATTTCGGGTTACGGCCAACACGCGAAGGTCTGTAATTCAGGTCAAAACTGCCAAATCCACGAATCTCGATACGCTCTCCCCTGGAAAGACTCTTGGCCATCGCATCCAGAATGATCTTGACGACCAGTTCAGCATCTTTTGCCAGCAACTGAGGAAAGCGTTCTGCCAGCTTGGAAATCAGTTCAGACTTCGTCATAACCGGCCTTATTCTTCTGACGATTTGCTGTCTATCTTGGCTTTGAGTAACGCACCCAGGTTAGTCGTACCGGCACTGGCAGGGTTGGACACCGAGGCCAGTGATTTGACGGCTTTATCTTCCTCATCCTGAATTCTTGCCTTGACTGACAGACTGATGCTCCGGTTCTTGCGATCAATATTGATGATCATCGCTTCGATCTCATCTCCTTCATTGACACGGGAACGAATATCCTCGATCTTGTCGCGCGAGAACTCGGAAGCACGCAAATAACCCTCTACCTCGTCAGTCAGCGCAATAACAGCACCTTTGGCGTCAACAGATTTGACGGTACCCTTGACGATACTGTTCTTATCATGCGAGGCAACATAAATATTGAAAGGATCGCCTTCCAGTTGTTTAATGCCCAGAGAAATACGTTCTTTCTCTACATCAATGGATAACACCACTGCTTCAACTTCATCCCCTTTCTTGAATTCGCTGATTGCTTTTTCGCCAGGCTGATTCCAGGAAAGATCAGACAAATGTACCAAACCGTCGATGTTGCCTGGTAATCCGATGAACAAACCGAAGTCTGTAATCGATTTGATTTGCCCGGTAACTTTGTCACCTTTCTCATGACTAAGTGAGAACTCTTCCCAGGGATTGGGTCTGCACTGTTTCATCCCCAGAGAAATACGTCGACGATCCTCGTCGATTTCAAGAATCATGACTTCGACTTCATCGCCCAACTGCACAATTTTGGATGGATAGACATTTTTGTTGGTCCAGTCCATTTCCGAAACATGCACCAGACCTTCGATCCCCTGTTCGATTTCGACGAAGGCACCGTAATCGGTCATATTGGTAACTTTACCGAAGATACGTGTACCCTGGGGATAACGTCTCGAAAGACCAATCCACGGATCTTCCGTAAGCTGTTTCAATCCCAGAGAAACACGGTTTTTCTCCTGATCGAATTTCAGAACCTTGGCAGTCACTTCATCGCCCACATTGATGACTTCGGTCGGATGTTTCACACGGCGCCAGGCAAGGTCGGTAATGTGCAGCAGGCCATCGATCCCGCCCAGATCCACAAATGCACCATAATCCGTAATATTCTTGACGATTCCCTGAACGACCGCACCATCCTGCAGACTGGCCAGTAACTCATCCCGATCTGCACCCTGGGTTTCTTCCAGTACGGCACGTCTGGATACGACCACATTATTACGTTTGCGATCAAGCTTGATTACCTTGAATTCCATTTCCTTATTTTCATAAGGCGTCATATCCTTGACCGGGCGAATATCCACCAGAGAACCTGGCAGAAAAGCACGAATACCGTTAATCGTGGCCGTCAGTCCACCTTTTACCTTCCCGTTGACCATGCCGGTAACGATCTTGCCTTTTTCCATGGCTTCTTCCAGTTCATACCAGGCATTCAGGCGTTTTGCCTTGTCTCTCGACAAACGGGTTTCACCAAATCCGTTTTCAAGTGCTTCGATAGCCACACTGACAAAATCACCTTCGCGGGCTTCAATCTCACCTCTGTCATTTTTGAATTCTTCAATCGGGATATAGCTCTCGGATTTAAGCCCTGCATTGACCACGACGAAGTTGTAATCAACACGAATGATCTCGGCAGTAATCACTTCGCCCACACGCATTTCTTTATGCGAAAGGCTTTCATTGAAAAGTTCGGCAAAATTTTCCGAAGAGCCCGCTACACTGGTTGCAATAGTCATTTAAAAAATATCCGATCGTAAACAATTCCCCGAAAAACAGAGGGGACAGGTTGGTTGGTTAATAAAAAAGAAAAAAACGGCTTAAAAACTCAAACTCCAAGCAGCTCAAGCTTTCCGGGCTTCAGCATACATATTCAATACCCTGCTGACAACCTGATCTATACTGAGGCCGGTAGTATCCAGCAGACACGCATCTTCGCACTGCTGCAACGGCGACGTGGAACGACTACTGTCACGCTCATCGCGCGCCCGAAGCGCCTGGATCAGGTCTGCGATACTAGCATTTATTCCCTTCTCCATCAACTGCTTATGGCGCCTGAGCGCACGCTCCTCCTCACTTGCCGTGAGATAGATTTTCAAAGTGGCGTCAGGAAAAATGACCGAGCCCATATCACGCCCATCAGTCACCAGACCCGGCGATTTGCGAAAATCCCGCTGGTACCCCAGCAGCTCCACTCTGAGCGCAGAATACTGAGCGATTCTGGAAGCATACTCCCCGCACGCCTCTGCCCGTACTTCATCACTGACATCCTTTCCCTCCAGCCAGATCGATGAATCTCTGAAAGAGACATTCAAATGCCGGGCAATATCGACCATGCTGTGTTCATCACTGACATCCGTATTGCGCTTCATGGCTGCCAGCGCTACCAGACGGTAGAGTGCGCCACTGTCAAGATAGTGGAATCCAAGTGCCTGTGATACGAGGCGGGCAATTGTGCCTTTTCCTGATGCGGAAGGGCCATCCAGCGTAATTACCGGTACATTCTGTTTATCCATAATCTGTTGACCCCGGCCAAATGACAGGCTCTGGGATTCTGTTTGCTCCCTTAAAATACTGATGTTATTTATTATTTTACAAAGATCACCGGATACCTGAAAACATTCGTCCAGAACCATCCTCCACGGACATCATCCGTGGTTTCTTCCAGTATCGATCATTCCTGACTCAATGTACTCTCAGAAAGGAGTATGGGTAATGGCTGCAAATTTCTCGAAATAATCCGGGAAAGTTTTAGCCACACACCCCGGGTCATTGATACGCACCGGCACACTCAATGACACCAGGGAAAAACACATGGCCATCCGGTGATCATCGTAAGTATCGATAACGGCATCCGCAGTAAGCGGACCATCGGGTGGCGTAATTCGCAGAAAATCATCTCCTGCCTCGACCCGGGCACCCAGTTTGCGCAGTTCCGCAGACATCGCTGCAATCCGGTCGGTTTCCTTGACCCGCCAGCTCGCAATATTCCTGAGCGTGGTAGTACCTCGTGCAAACAAGGCCATTGTCGCCAATGTCATGGCTGCATCAGGAATATGGTTACAGTCGAAATCAATCGCCTTCAAGGCCCCACCATCAGGAGCGCCAGATTCTATCCAGTCACTCCCCATGCTGATACGTGCTCCCATCGCCTCGAGTGCTTCAACGAAGCGGATATCTCCCTGACAGCTGTCACTCCCCGCACCCTCGATCCGTACCGGACCACCCGCAATGGCCCCAGCCGCAAGAAAGTAAGAAGCAGAGGATGCATCTCCCTCGACTGCAATCTTTCCCGGACTGCGATAAGTCTGATTTTCGGGCAGCATAAAGCGCTGCCAGGATTCCTGTTTAACCTGCACGCCGAAACGTGCCATTTGTGCAATCGTGAGTGCCACATAAGGCTGTGAAATAAGCGTACCACTGACAACGATGGTTACCGGCTCGCCCGTCAGCGGCAGCGCCATCAGCAATCCGCTGAGAAACTGGCTGGAAATATTCCCTTTGATGGAGATATTACCTGGACGAATTACCGCCGGGTGGATCTCCAGCGGCGGGAAACCTTCATGCTCAAGACAGGTGATTACAGCCCCGATCTGGCGTAATGCATCCACCAGATCTCCGATCGGACGCTCGTGCATTCGTGGCACACCGGAAAGACGATAATGACCCTGCATCAGTGCCAGCACTGCAGTCAGCGGACGAAAAGCCGTCCCGGCATTTCCCAGAAACAGTTCGGCTTCTCTTACCGGGAATTTCCCTTTACATCCTGCCACCCGGTATTTGCCATCATCGGTGCGAACGATCGCCACCCCGAGCAGCCTTAATGCATCCAGCATCCGCCCGGTATCGTCGGACTCCAGCAGGTTGCTGACCATCGTAGTGCCTTCAGCCAGCGCAGACAGCAAAAGAATGCGGTTGGAAATACTTTTCGAACCCGGCAGGCGTACATTACCTTGTGCACGCTGTACATGCGGAAGATCAAGCCATTGCATAAACTAGCGATCTCCTGCAGGCATAAAACAAAGGCCAGCTACTGCATGAAAATTTCCTTTCACCGGCCCAACAATTTTGAGGATGTTGATGAATCTGATTTCGCAGATCATGTTCTGGATAAAAAAGTATATTCAATCTGGCAAACCCGTTCTCATGTCGTTCAACGCCGCTCTTCAGCAACACATCCAAAAAATTCCTTATTACAACACTTCTTATTGAACAGCTTTGTCGGTAAACCAACCTGTTTTTCCAGGGATACCGGACATTGACGCAACCGTCTACTAAAGCTACCGCAGATCAAATACAATACCCCCCTTTTCTTATACTCATTTCATTCATATTCAACGAGGTCAACAGATGGAAGATACCGCACCGATAACTACCCTGCTTTACTCAATTCTGGCCCTTCCAATCGCTTTCATGATTCTCTACTGGACCAAGGTTCGCAAGGATCGGAGACGTAATGAGACGGGAGAAATAGAATACAAAAGCCTTGGTCATGCACTGACTTTCTTCATTATCGAAGGACTCGCACTGGTAGGCAGTTTGTCCATCCTCATTACTGCCGTGTCAGGTATTGTACGTTACCTTATCTACGTCTATGCCTGACCCGATCACTATTCCGGAAATACGCAAGAAAACTGCCAACCAGATCAGGAAGCAGCTTTACCGGTTTCCGGAACAGTATCCGCAGGTTTGCTCTTTGTTTTTTTCTGTTCAAACTCGAACCCGATCTTTCCTGCCGGCCCTACGACCAGATAAGCAGAAAATGGCCGCCCTTTCCTGGAAACAAATCCGGCCAGCAGATCCGTTCTTCCTGTCTGTAGCAACTTGACTACCTGTTCCGCCTCAATAGCACGATTCAAGATAATTTTCCCGGTTCTGAAACTGCAGGGAGCGCCCGCTCCAACCGACTTTTCACAAACATAAAGCAATTTGTGCTCATAAACAGAGTGACCGCACTGAGGACATTTTCCAAGTGGTTGCTGCGCTGAAAAATCGACTTTTTCCTGTGCCTGATCAGCCTCATTGCCAAAATCAAACTTCATTTCATAGTCGTCCGTCAGCCTGACAATTGCGTTGAACGCACGCCCCATTTTGCTGCGGAAACCCGATAAAGGGCCAATCTCACGAGTAGAGATCAATGTCTCCATTTCCGCTGCCTCGAATTGTCGCCCCGCCAGAATTTTCCACAATGCAAAATCACATTGCTGACACTGAAATTTTTTGTACGTTTCTTTTATCACCCCACCACATCCGGGACAAGGTACCTGAAGTGTCGCAAAATCCCCGCTGATGGTTTTATCACGATGATTCTTGGCCTGTTCGACGATATGACGCGTCATCGCCGCAATCTTTTCCATGAAAACATCACGCTTGAGCTGACCCTGCTCGATCTGGCGCAATTTGAATTCCCAGTCGCCGGTCAACTCGGGAGAAATCAGCTCTGGAATTTTGAGCCCCCGCAACAGCGTCACCAGCGAAAATGCTTTGGCTGTCGGCTGTAACTCTCTTCCTGAACGCTCGACATAGTTTTCGTGAATCAATCCCTCTATGATGGCGGCACGCGTAGCAGGCGTACCCAACCCCTTGGCACTCATGGCTGCACGTAATTCTTCATCTTCCACCAGTTTTCCGGCACCTTCCATCGCTGACAGCAACGTAGACTCGTTATATCTGGCAGGAGGACGTGTCTTACCGGCCACGACTGCCACTTCCTGTGCCAGTACTGTCTCGCCCGGTGTGACTGCCACCAGTACCGATTCCTCTTCCTGCCCCTGGGCGGATTCCACCTTGCCATAAACCGTCTGCCAGCCGGCATGTACCAACACCTTGCCTTCTGTTTTGAAAGGTTCATTTTCCACGCGCGTGATACGGGTCGTGATCAGAAATTCTGCTGCCGGATAAAAAATCGCCAGAAAACGTTTGGTGACCAGATCGTAGAGTTTCTCCTCCGCTTCATTGAGTTTCTTTGGCACCAGGGCAGTAGGTATGATTGCAAAGTGATCGGAAACCTTGGCATTATTGAAGATTCGCTTGTTCGGCTTTACCCAGTCTGATTCCAGAATCTGGCTGGCAAATCGGTCGTAACGTGATCCCTTCAGCACTTGCAACGTATCTTTGACGATCGCCGGATAATCCTCCGGAAGCGCACGCGAATCAGTACGGGGATAAGTCAGCACCTTATGTTTTTCATACAGCGCCTGCGCAAGCCCCAATGTCACCTTGGCGGAAAAACCGAAACGGCTGTTGGCATCACGTTGCAGACTGGTCAGATCGTACAGCAGAGGACAATTTTCCCGGGATGGCTTGCTTTCTTCGGTAACGACCCCGGTTCGTCCTGCACATTTATCACGGATTACTTCTGCCTTGGCATGGTCCCAAATTCGATCTGCTCTGGATTCAGATTCATCCTTACGCTTACTGAAACCTTCATCAAACCACTTTCCTTTATAAACACCACTTTCTGCCTGGAAAGTAGCATGAACTTCCCAGTAATCCCGCACCACGAACTTTTTGATCGCTTCTTCCCGTTCGACCAGTATGGCAAGTGTCGGTGTCTGTACCCGACCGACCGTAGTTTTATGGAATCCACCTTCCTGTGAATTGAATGCGGTCATGACACGTGTGCCATTGATTCCCACCAGCCAGTCCGCCTCTGATCGGCTGACAGCCGCATCTGCCAGAGACTGTACTTCAGCATCATTCAACAGATTTGCAAAAGCTTCGCGTATGGCTGACGGGGTCATGGATTGCAGCCACAAGCGCTTGATAGGTTTCTTGCTGCCGACATGGCGCACGATGTAACGGAAAATCAGTTCACCTTCACGCCCAGCATCACAAGCATTGATCAGCATATCGACATCCTTTCGCTTGATCAGTTTGCTGAGCAGCTTCAGACGATCTGTCGTCTTTTCGATCGGAGCAAGATCAAAACGCGGAGGAATAACAGGCAAATGGTCAAAACTCCATTTTCCCCGTTTGACTTCATATTCTTCCGGGACGATCAGCTCCAGCAAATGCCCGATTGCCGAGGACACCACAAACTCATCGCTCTCAAAATAATCCTTCTGCTTGACAAACCCACCCAGGGCACGCGCAATGTCACTGGCAACAGAAGGCTTTTCGGCAATGATCAGTTTTTTACTCATAGATATTTACATGCTACTGCAGACGCAGCGGGCAACTGACGAGCAGGCTGCGTCAGTCGATCAAACTACCCGGCTTACCGGGAATCAATTATTTATTAATGGATCAGGAAGGAATGTCTGCGAGGGATCAGTGCCGCTGGTGAGAATCACTGACTACGAACAACCCCTCAACGATACTGCGGTCAGTCAACTGGTTCTGAATCCAAAGATCAAACAGTACCACCAGTTTTATTTTTTCTATACTGGCAGTATCGCCATCCATACGGATGACCCGATCAATCAGTAATTCACGCTGTAAAGGATTGATGACACCCGCCTGTTCAAGGAAGAAAATGAACCCGCGCCCTTCCGTATCGATGATCTCCATTTCCTCTTCAGTAAAATGGCGCATTGAATCACTTTCTGCCAACCCGGCCAGATAGCCTTCTTCATCATGGCGGGAAAGATCAGACAACCAGTCGAGCGCCAGCGTGATTTCCTCGTCATCAAAGCCAGCCATGGTCAGTTTTCGTGTCAGCGTGGCAGAATCCGGACAATTTCCGGCATCGAAATAATTTTCAAATAAATAAACGAGAATATCGAACATAGTTTCTGCACTGTGATTCTGGATTAAAACCACTATAAGACACTTAACAGGGCGGTGATTATAGCCTGATACCCACTGAATCAACGGATACGCTGATACTTCCCCCCAGGAAGGCTGCCTATCCTGCCTTCCAGCTCCAAGCCCAATAGCATGGCGGATACTGTTTCAACCGTCAAGCCACTGCGCGCGCAAAGTGTATCAATATCGGTGGAATCGTAGCTAAAATACATCAGTAGCCCGGTATCATCGCCCTCCCCCGTTAGTACACCTGTCCCGCCACCCTCATCCGCAACAGATTCAAATCGCGGCACAGGCTGGGGCTGGTAGTGCAGCTCATCCAGAATATCCTGAATATTCTCGACCAGTTTTGCCCCCTGTTTGATCAGTGCATGACAGCCCTTTGACAAAGGGGAATGAATGGAACCGGGTATCGCCATCACTTCGCGCCCCTGTTCCAGTGCCAGTCTGGCGGTAATCAGCGATCCGCTGTACAGCGTGGCTTCCACAACCAGACAGGCATGACACATGCCACTGATGATACGGTTTCTGCGTGGAAAATTCCGGCTTATGGCTGGCGTCCCCAGCGGAAACTCTGAAATCAACCCGCCTTCATTTGCCAGTTTATGAGCAAGCTCATGGTTTCTCGATGGATAGACAAGATCAAGTCCGGTTCCGACAATGGCCATACTGGAAGATGCGCCACGCAATCCTCCCTGATGGGCGGCCGTATCGATACCCTGCGCCAGACCGCTGATGATGCAAAATCCTGCGTTACTGGCAGCCTCGGCAAAGGCATCGGCATTTGCAAGCCCCTGTGGTGTCGCATTACGACTGCCGACCATTGCCATTGCCGGCTGCGCCAGGAATTGCCGTTGACCCTTGAAATAAAGTATGGGAGGAGGATCGGATATATTGAGCAGAAGCTTCGGGTAATCCGAATCTGCCAGTGTAATCAGTGAATTGAGAGGATCTTCCAGCCATTTGATGGTCCTGGCCAGTCTCTCTTCATCCACCTTGCGGAGAAAAATGCTGGTGGCAACCGGTTTTTTTACGACGCCTTCGAGCGCAGGCCGACTGGCAGCGAGTACCCTGGCCGGATCACCAAAGGCAATCAGCAGCCGGCGCAAAGCACCTCCTCCCACGCCTTCAGTCAGGCCAAGGCGCAGCCAGGATTCGATATCCTGATCGATCTGCATAGAAGAAAAACTCACCTGATGACTACCTGGCTTCCGGAATCCGAAGGTTGATTTTCTGAGTAACGGTAGACAAAAGGGCGAGTATAGTAACTTTGCTGTACCTTGTCAGGGAGTTTTCACGGCATCCATCACCTTGATCGCCTGAGTGCTCTGCATGATCAGCGCGTAGGAAACTGTATCGAATACACGAAAAACCAGCGCCAGGCCAATACGTTCATCCGGGAGACTGACCGGCTTTCCCTCGTGCGACCGTATATCATTCTTGCGATAAACAGCAAGCACGTGTCCAGGCTCGATCCGGTCGTGACTACCCTGATTGAGCGTCACAATCATATTTTCCCCGATCTCGTTCACACCGCCATAGACTGAAATGATCCGGGCCGTTACCGGAAAATCAGGTGCATGCGGCAGATAATCATCGATTCTGGCAGATGAAAGCGGCAACAGGCGATCACCTTTCAGGATCTCCTGCACGGAACGGGAAATCTTCGCCGTACTGATCACTGCAAAATCGGTGATTTCGACCGTTCCCAGATAAACGGCTTCGTAACCAAGGATACGGTTATCGTAGTCAGGGTCGGTCAGTGCTTTCCCATTGCGAAATACCTGCCAGATCACGCCCTGATCGGCAGGCAGGTCACCCACATAAACCTTGTCACCGGTACTCAGAATCACACGATCGTCACTCGCCCCGAGTATCACAGGTGCTCTATCCAGTTTGCCTTTTTCGATGACCAGTGGCTGATTCAGAAAAGGCTCGATTTTTGCAGCCGGAATAACGGGAATAGCCCGCATAGCCGATTCCTCGGCACGAATCCGAGGGGAGAGCCTGACGACACCCTTCTCACTCGCCATTCTCAGGCGCTTACCATACCGGGTGTTTTCGATGATGATGACATCTCCAGGATAAATCCGATGCGGATTCCTGATCTGCCCCCGGTTCATCTGCCAGATTTCCGGCCAGCGCCAGGGCTCCTTGAGAAAGCGGGAGGCTATTCCCCAGAGCGTATCACCAGGAACGACCTGGTAGCGATCCGGAATGTCATCCCGCAATCCGATTTCGCCAGCTGAGAAAGACAGACCAGAAAACAGACTGGTAAACAAAATCACGGATATAATTGTCAAAGTGCGCATAAGGGTTCTTCATCTCCATCGAAATACCCGAAAAGTAAGGCAATCTGTCATCACAAGCCTTACCGGACTGGACAGAACACCGGGTTAGTCAGAAAATCGGCCGGTGCACAATGATAGAACCGCTTCCCAGAATCCTAGTATCCGAATTATGCAAATTTGTTATGGCAATTCTGAACATACTCCGCTACCCCGATGAACGATTGCACAAGATTGCAACCGAAGTGCCCTCCATCACCCGGGAAATACGCACTCTGGTCAGTAACATGGCCGAAACCATGTACGCCGCACCAGGTATAGGTTTGGCGGCTACCCAGGTGGATGTCCACCAGCGGATAATCGTCATCGATGTCTCCGAAACCCGCGATGAGCTGCTGGTGCTGATCAATCCGGAGATCATCGCCAGCAGCGGAAACGCGGAAACACAGGAAGGGTGCCTCTCGGTACCCGGTATTTTTGACAAGGTCACCCGTGCCGAGGAAGTTACCGTCCGGGCAACCGGCATTGATGGAAAATCCTTTGAAATGGACGCATCCGGGCTGCTGGCAGTTTGTATCCAGCACGAAATGGATCATCTCATGGGAAAAGTATTTGTCGAATACCTGTCACCCTTCAAGCAATCCCGCATTCTGAGCAAGCTGAAAAAACAGGCGCGCAGGCAAATTGCCTGATCGGATTCAGCCAGTGTTCCTGCTCCGGTAACTCACATTCATCCAGCGAACACCGTCACGCATGAGAATCATTTTTGCAGGTACACCGGACTTCGCGGCCAGAGCGCTGGAGGAGTTGCAGAAAGCAGGACTCGATATCGTCCTCACCCTGACTCAACCGGACCGGCCAGCCGGACGCGGCATGAAAATGCAGGCAAGCCCGGTCAAAATACTGGCACAGCAATATGATATCCCGCTGTTACAGCCGGAAACGCTGAAATCGTCAGACATACAGGCACAACTCGCCACATTCAAACCTGATGTAATGATCGTCGCAGCCTACGGATTGCTGCTGCCGGAGGCGGTATTGCGCATCCCCCGTCATGGCTGTATCAACATTCATGCATCCCTGCTGCCGCGCTGGCGGGGCGCTGCGCCCATTCAGCGCGCCCTGCTGGAAGGTGATACAGAAACCGGCATCTCCATCATGCAGATGAATCAGGGACTGGATACCGGAGCAGTCCTGCTGAAACGGTCGCTCCCCATTGAACCGTACGATACGACGGCGACCCTGCATGACAAACTGGCTGACCTCGGTGGCAAATGTATCGTCGAAGCCTTGACATTACTGGATCAGGGCAGACTCATCTCTGAGCCGCAGAATGAGGTGGACGCCTGTTACGCGGCAAAAATACGGAAAATTGAGGCCGAAATCGACTGGACATGCGATGCGGCATATATCGACCGGATGATCCGGACATTCGACCCGCACCCCGGTGCATTTACCCATCTGCAGGGAAACACGATCAAACTGTGGCAAGCTCGTATCGTCAGCCACGTCAATCACAATAGCTCTCATCAGGCTGGGAAAATCATCACTGTCGATCCTGATGGCATCGTGGTTGCATGCGGCCGTGATGCTTTATCCATCGATATCCTGCAAAAAGCAGGCGGAAAAAAACTGACCGCTGCACAATTCCTTGCCGGACACCCGCTACACCCCGGGGAAAGTTTCCATAAGGCGACACAGGATAACCAGGGCGCCTCTGAAACATGATCGAAGTTCAATTACTGGCTGTGCAGGCGATCAGGGAAGTTTTCGCTGGTGCCAATCTGACCGAAGTATTACGCAATATCTGGCAGACCGGTTCCCATCTCACCCCTCAGCAGCGTGGTGCCATTCAGGATATTGCTTATGGCGTGCTCCGCCATTACGGGCAACTCGATGCCATTCTCCACAAATTACTGAACAAACCGGTGCAGGACAAACAGCTTCATTACCTGCTGGCCGTCGCTCTGTATCAGCTTCGTTACAGCAAGGCACCGGCACATGCCATCGTCGATCATGCAGTTTCATCTTCGCGGAAAATCACACGCAATCCCGCGGTATCAGGACTGGTCAATGCCGTACTGCGCAATTTCATGCGTAAGCGCACTTCTCTGCCGGATCAGATCAGAAACGACGACATCGCCCGCTATTCCTATCCGCAATGGTGGATCGACAAACTGCGTCAGCAATACCCACAGGATTACGAGGCCATACTGCTCGCGGGCAATGAACACCCCGCCATGATTTTGCGTGTCAACCGGTTGCGCACTTCGGTCGACCACTATCAGGCAATGCTGGATGCGCAGAATATCGACTCCGAATGGCTGTGGGATACTGCCTTGCGGCTTTCCAGACCGGTCGCCGTGGAGAAATTACCGGGATTCTCCGAAGGACTGGTCACCGTGCAGGATGCCGGTGCACAATTTGCCGCTCCCCTGCTGGATGTCGAAGCAGGTATGCGTGTACTGGATGCCTGTGCAGCGCCGGGCGGCAAAAGCACTCATCTCGCCGAACTGGCCGAGAACATTGAATTAACCGTACTGGATAAACAGGAAGACCGGCTCGCCAGGTTGAAAGAAAATTTCTCCCGCTTGAAAATAGCCGGTTACCAGCTGGTATGTGGTGACGCAATGAGTCCGTCACACTGGTGGGATGGTCAACTGTATGATCGAATCCTGGCCGATGTTCCGTGCTCGGCTTCGGGCGTGATCAGCCGCCACCCGGACATCAAATGGCTCAGAAGACCTGAAGATATCGATCACTTCGCTCAGACACAAACGGCGATATTGAATGGGCTGTGGCCACTACTGCAACGTGGAGGAAAGCTGTTGTACGTCACCTGCTCAGTGTTCAATGAAGAAAACGATGCAGTTGCCGACAAATTCCTCACGACTCACGAGGATGCCAGCAGATTGCCCTGTTCTCACGGGATGCTCGGCCGTGGCCAGTTACTGCCGGGATCACATCATGATGGCTTCTTTTATGCTTTATTCCGGAAAAACTGACCTGTTTGCCACTATCAGGCGCCCCTGGCGCAACCTGATATTTTTATTGCTGGTCATGCTGCTGTCGCCTGCCACCCTTGCCGCCGAAAAAGGACATATAGAAATCGAATCCTTCCATGTCAGAAAATCCGGCGAAAGTTTTCAGATCGATGTCGAAGCCAACATCGATCTGAGCAGAACGATGAAGCAGGCTCTTAAAAAAGGAGTCGATCTTTATTTCGTCACCCGGCTTCTGATCATGAAACCACGCTGGTACTGGCTGGATGAAGAAGTCGCCCGTTCCAAGGAAAGAATCGAACTCAGCTATCAGGCACTGACCAGACAGTATCGGTTGACTCAGCACGGGCAGCCACGCAATTTTCCAACACTGAAAGCCGCATTACAGGCGTTGGGACACCAGCCGGATATGCTGATCAGGGAGAATCAACCCCTCCTGCCCGACACCACCTATACGGCTATTCTACAGATATGGCTGGACATCTCACGTTTATCCAAACCTTTTCAACTGGAGTGGCTCGATACCGAGGACTGGAGTCTCAGCTCCCAAAGAAAAATCTGGCAGATCAAATTTCCGCCTGCATCTGATGCCGGCAATGAGTCTGGCCTTCATTAGAAAACCGGTTTATGAAATACGTTATTTTCGTAGTCGCAGGGTTGAGTGCCGTCATGCTGTACCTGTTGGCTTCAGCCGGAGCCAATACTGAATTCTTCGAGCGTCATTATCGCTGGCTGATCGTCAGCATCACAATTTTCCTGCTGCTCCTGATCGGGGTCGTGGGGTTCCTGCTCGGGCGGTTACGACGCCGTCTCAAAACGGGTGAATTCGGTTCTAAACTGGCGCTGCGGCTTCTGATGGTGTTTTCACTGATGGCAATCCTTCCCGGTGTGCTGATTTACAGTATCTCAGTACAGTTTCTGGAAAAAAGTATCGAATCCTGGTTCGACGTCAAGGTGGATCGAGCGCTGGAAGGTGGCCTGACACTGGGTCAAACGGTACTGGACAACCTGCTGGAAGAATTGCAGAAAAAAGCACAGGTAGCCGCACTCGATCTGGCAGAACCGGCATCGTTCCCTCTGACTGTCCTGAATCAGCTTCTGATCCAGTCCCAGATCCAGGAAGCCACCCTGTTCAATCAGGAGGGAAAAGTCATTGCCTTCACCAGCCTGGATGATGCCGTACTGTTTCCTGAGATCCCCAATACGGAAGCAATGCGGCATATCCGGATGCAGAAAAACTACAGCGCAGTCGAAACGCTCGCCGATAATACCCTGTACTTGCGGGTACTCGTTCCGGTCAATGTACTGAGCGCTGAAGAAGATATCCGGGTATTACAGGTGCTGCAGCGTGTACCCCCCTCCATTGCACGCAATGCCGAGATAGTTCAGGCCGGTTTCAGTGATTATCAGGAATTGATGTTGTCCCGCCAGGGACTGACACGGCTGTACAGCGCCACGCTGACCCTCGCTTTGCTGCTGGCATTGTTTTCGGCACTCGCCTGTGCTTTCCTGATCAGTGAAAAACTGAGTGCTCCACTGGGGTTGCTGGCCGAAGGAACCCGTGCGGTGGCGCAGGGCGATTTCAGCCGGCGACACCAGGTTCACAGTACGGATGAATTCGGTATCCTGACGGAATCGTTCAACCTCATGACCGAGCAACTGGCAGCCGCACGTACAATCGCACAGCAGCACCAGCAGGAAGTCGAGAACGCGCGCGCCTATCTTGAAAATATTCTGGCCAATCTGTCATCAGGTGTCATCGTCTTTGATAAAGCATTGAGAATACGTGCAGTCAACCAGAGCGCCGAGCAGATATTGCAGATTCCACTGATCAGTTTCGAAGGGCTGACCATGGAAGAATGTGCCGAGCAGGAATCAGGATTGAGGTTACTGGCCGCCGAAATAAGAGGTGGCTTCGATTCCGAGGAAGCCGGTGAATGGCAGCGACAGGTATTGCACTTCACTGCAGACAAGGAACAGGTTCTGTTGCTGCGTGGCTCCCGTCTGCCCCAGGCATCCGGTGGCGGTGGCGTGGTGGTATTCGATGACATTACCAGCCTGTTGCAGGTCCAGCGTACCGTGGCATGGGGAGAAGTAGCGCGGCGCCTGGCACACGAAATCAAAAACCCGCTCACTCCGATCCAGTTATCCGCCGAACGCCTGCAGCACAAGCTGGTCAGCAAACTTGACGAACCGGATGCAAAAATACTGAAACGTTCCACCGAAACGATCGTCAGCCAGGTCGAGGCACTAAAAAGAATGGTGAATGAATTCCGGGAGTATGCACGTGTGCCCGAGCTCGAACTGTGCCAGGTGGATGTCAATCGTTTGGTGCGGGAAGTACTGGCGCTTTACCAGATGAGCGACAATACTGAGAATGAATCACCGCAACCTCCCATTACCCTGGAACTGGCGGGAGAAATTTCTCCTGTTCGGGGAGATCCGGCAAGATTACGGCAGGTCATACATAACCTGTTACAGAATGCGCAGGACGCTCTGACCGGCATGGAAGATGCCAGAATTACCGTGCAGACCCGATCCGTGAGCAACGGTATCGAGCTGAGTGTGATCGACAACGGCAAGGGATTCCCGGAGCAAGTCAGAGCACATGCCTTTGAACCTTATGTCACGACCAAACCGAGAGGAACCGGCCTGGGGTTGCCAATCGTCAAGAAAATCGTGGATGAGCACAGCGGCACGATCAAAATACAAAACATCCAGCCTCATGGTGCCCAGATTTCAATTACCCTGCCTGCTTTACCCTGCAGTACCCCGCAACCCTCAACCAAAACTGCCTGAATCTGAAGGCCAGGTTGATCATTGCCGTATAGGGAGGAGCAAATCAATTGAATGGGTACAGTTACAAAGTTTTGCACACAGAAAACATGCAAGGCACAATGACAGAACCAGCCGTTCTGTCAGAAATACCCGATGATCGACAACAGAACCAAAGATCTCAAACGACGCAAATTTCAGGGTAACACTCCAGCTGAAATGTTGAAAACTCACATTCCGGTTATAGAAAAAGGACAAGGATCACATGGCCAATAACACGATTCTCGTTGTAGATGATGAGCTGGGAATACGCGAACTGTTATCCGAAATACTGGGAGATGAAGGCTATAACGTTGCGCTGGCGGAAAATGCGGAGCAGGCAAGAAATTATCGCAGCCAGACCCGCCCTGATCTGGTGCTGCTGGATATCTGGATGCCGGATACGGATGGCATTACACTGCTGAAAGACTGGGCAAACAACGGCCTCCTGACCATGCCGGTCGTCATGATGTCAGGACATGGCACGATCGATACGGCAGTAGAAGCCACACGCGTCGGTGCAGTCGGCTACCTGGAAAAACCGATCCCATTGCAGAAACTGCTGAATACCGTCGGGCAAGTCATGCGCGGTGGCAAGCAGCACAAATTCTCCCCCACCCTTTCCCTGTCCAATCTGGGGCACAGCGGACTGATCACGGAACTCAGAAAAAAACTCGAGCAGGTAGAGAATCTCAAAATCCCTGTCCTGCTGACGGGAGAACCCGGTGTCGGTGTAGAACATTGCGCACGATTCCTGCATCGCCCCAACACGGCCTGGATAGTACCGGAATCCTGCTCATTCCTCGCTGAAAGCCCCCTGACTCAACTGGAACAGGCAAAAGGCGGGTTGCTCTTCCTAGGAGAAGTCGGAGATCTGAGCAAGCTCGAACAAAAAGGCCTGCTGCTGCTGCTCGGCAAACTGGAACAATACGGCGTCCGGCTGGTGTGCGCCACGATACGTCCTTTGGCAGAGCTCACCGCACAAGGTACGTATCATCCCAGGTTGTTTGAGATACTGAGCAACCTCTGTATTACTATCCCGCCCTTGCGGGCCCATCGTGAAGACGTACCGGAAATGGCCAGTCAGCTGCTCTCAGGCTGGATCGAATCGGGAGAAATACCCCTCATGCACTTCAGCACAGCGGCACTGAATGCCCTGCGCAATTATGACTGGCCGGGAAATCTCGCACAGTTGACCAGCATCGTGCATTCGCTCGCACTGACCTGCACCGGCGATGAAATTTCCGTCGATGCTGTGCAGCAGGCCCTGACCCTTTCCTCACGAGAAGCGGTTTCCGTTGTTTCAGACATTCCGCTCAACATATCGCTGCGTGAAGCACGAGACATCTTTGAGAAAAATTATTTTGAAAAGCTGATCGAGCAGGAAGGTGGCAATATGACTCGTGTTGCTGAACGAGCCGGCCTGGAACGCACTCATCTTTACCGGAAAATCAAAACACTGGGCATCAAGCCACGCAGCCAGAACTATTAGCGAAAACGGATCTGCTATCGACCAGTACGTACGGGAGCAGCCTTCCCCTGCCAGAAATATAATTGCAGGTCGCGATTATGACACGCTGCTTTACAACAAAGGGGGTGGTCAGTATAATTGCCGACTTGTTTTGCTCGGGGGTATAGCTCAGCTGGGAGAGCGCTTGCATGGCATGCAAGAGGTCAGCGGTTCGATCCCGCTTATCTCCACCAGCTTGTTTGCCTCACCTGTCAATCTTGGTCCCCATCGTCTAGAGGCCTAGGACACCACCCTTTCACGGTGGGTACAGGGGTTCGAATCCCCTTGGGGACGCCATCATGATTCCGGCGTCAGCAGTATATTCATATAATCTGCCCGATATGTTCTGCCGAGCGGTCGCAAAATCAGGTTGTTACCTGTCATCCGCTTCCGTTACGTAATTCAGTCTGTATCCTCCATCAGTTACAATCAGTAACCGCCCGACCAATCAGGAGAAAAGGCGCTGCGCCTGGATAAGATCGATTATCTGTCGGGCCAGTCTATTTTCCAGACAGTCGAATATCTGCAGTCCGCTCATCGACCTCAGCCAGGTCAATTGGCGTTTAGCCAGCTGCCGGGTCGCAAAAACACCCGTTTCCTGCATTCTGGCAAAGCTGATTTCATTGTCCAGGTACATGCAAACCTGGCGATAACCCACACACCGCATCGAAGGCATATCGCCGTTGACATGGAACTGCTCCCGGATCAGGCGTACTTCATCGATCAGACCGGCTTCCAGCATGGTTGCAAACCGTTGACTGATACGGTCGTGTAAAACACTGCGGTCGCCCGGGAGCAGCGCGATATTGAAAACACGAAATGGAAAATCGGCATTTTGCTGCTGCTCCAGCATTTCCGACATGGGCTTGCCGGTCAGATAACAGACTTCCAGCGCACGCTGTATTCGCTGAC
This sequence comes from Nitrosomonas europaea, assembly GCF_900167395.1. GTDB lineage: Bacteria > Pseudomonadota > Gammaproteobacteria > Burkholderiales > Nitrosomonadaceae > Nitrosomonas > Nitrosomonas europaea. The sequence goes on along the minus strand of NZ_FUWK01000012.1, from coordinate 16,097 downwards.
TGTCATTCGGCTGGATACGACCCGCCGTTACAGGATCGAGTTGGCTCAAAACAGCATGCATGGCAGGCCATCCCTTATCGAGGGCCTGCTGCTCCAATGCTCTGCGCACGCTATCATCCGCTGGAGGCAATGCAGCGAGTCCCTGCCGCAACACTTTGAAATAAAGCATGGTACCTCCGACCAGTAACGGAACCCTGCCGCGTGCCGTAATCTCACGCATCACCGACAAAGCATCCTCCCTGAAGCGTGCAGCGGAATAATTTTCATCAGGGTCAATCAAATCGATCAGATGGTGAGGAATTTCCGACAGTATCAGTTTGTCCGGCTTGGCGCTGCCGATATCCATAAACCGGTAAACCTGGGCTGAGTCGACACCAATGATTTCCACCGGGAAACGTCGTGCAATCTCCAGAGCCATAGCAGATTTTCCGCTGGCAGTAGGTCCCATCAGGAAAATCGCCGGTGGGGATTCGATATCAGGATAGTTCACAGCCAACTGTTATCAGTTACAATAAAAAAAGCAGATGATCGGTTTCTGGGCCAATTCCTGATAAGCGGCCTAGACCATCGTCTGCTGGAGTTTCCAAACGGCAGTAAAAGCAGCGGAAACGGTGCAGGAACTGTCTGTCATCCATCGGGAGAACACTTGAAAATACTTGCCATTCTACTTCTGCTATCCATCCTCTACAGCCTGGGCTCTGCACTTTATTTCATGATCAAGGATAAAGGCGACAGTACACGCATGGTCAAATCGCTCACTATCCGGGTCACACTCTCACTGGTACTGTTCATGCTCATGATGCTATGGGTCTACATCGAATATATTCACGGCAATTGAAACAAGCTGAATTTCTGCAGTCCGGGTTGGTAACTTCACCCGGGGCACAGCATTACCCGAACCTACCATCAATAAACCACTTCCACCTTGTCACGACCGAGAATGTCCATAAGCGACTCGATCAGCCCTTCATGTAAATGAACACGCCAACGGCTGCTCAAATCAATTTCACAACTACCCACCTGGTTACGAAAATCGATCGATACCGCACAACCTGACGAAGGAATGACATTATTCACTCCATTTTCCGGTAGATTGGCAGCCAGCAACTCCTTCAATTGCGCGGGCGTGAGAAGCCCGGAGTCATCGATCATGATTCTCAGTTTTCTGGCATGCATCGAACGAGCAGTGACGTAATCATAAATCTCCTTCGCCACGATACGCCGATCAGCATTTTCCCCGTTACCATGGCTGACCAGGGCTCTGACAACCAGCAACTGATCTGCCTTCATGAAGTGTGAGCCCGTGCTCAGCAAATCACTGTAGACTACGACCTCGACTCTTGCCAGCCCGTCATCCAGCGTAACAATCGCCATCTTCCCGCGCCGGGACATTTGTGTCCGTATGGCATAGATCACGCCGGCGATGAGCTGCGGTTCACGTCCGGGAACGATACGGCTGAGGCGCACCGGGATGAAGCAGCTCAGCTCCCTGGCATAGCTGTCATAAGGATGGCCGCTCAGATAAAAACCCAGCGCCATTTTTTCGTTCTGCAGCTTCTCTCTCTCCGGCCATTGCGCAACACCTGTAATTGCTGGCGGCTGAATCAAATCTGTATTTTCATCGAACAAGCTCACCTGACTGGCAGCCAGGCTGCATTGCTCGGCATACTCCATGGCATTGCCCACGGATTCAAGGAGTGCTGCGCGATTGGTTTCAACCGAATCAAATGCACCCGCACGGATGAGCGCTTCAATAGTACGACGATTGACAATACGCCGGTCGACACGCCGGCAGAAATCGAACAAACCAGTGAATGTACTTCCCTGCTCCCTGACCTGAACGATAGCCGAGATAGCTGCCTCCCCCGACCCCTTTACGGCTCCCAGACCATAGCGAATAGTTTTATGATCGACCGGAACGAAGTAATACCCCGATTCATTGATATCCGGCGGCAGGATGACAATCCCGTTCAGTTTGCAATCCTCATAAAACACATTCACCTTATCCGTGTCATCCATATCCGATGACATACAGGCAGCCATGAACTCCGCCGGATAATGGGTCTTGAGATAGGCCGTCTGGTAAGCAATCAGCGCATACGCGGCCGCATGGGATTTATTGAAACCGTAACCAGCAAATTTTTCCATCAGGCCAAACAGCGTCACGGCATCCGCTTCGGCCATTTCGTTCCTGATTGCACCTTCAACGAACACGGCACGTTGCTGTGCCATTTCCTCCACTTTCTTTTTGCCCATGGCACGCCGCAGCAAATCAGCCCCGCCCAGGCTGTAACCGCCGATTACCTGGGCAATCTGCATCACTTGCTCCTGATAAATCATGATGCCGTAAGTAGGTCCAAGGATCGGCTGCAGGCGCGGATCCAGATAATCCACCCGCTTGCCGTGCTTGCGCTCGATGAAGTCAGGTATCAGATCCATCGGCCCCGGCCGGTAAAGCGCCACCAGCGCGATCAGATCCTCAAACCGGTCAGGTCTTGCCCGCTGCAGCAGATCTTTCATCCCGCGTGATTCAAACTGAAAAATCCCGACAGTATTGCCCTTCGCCATCAAAGAAAATGTGGCCGCATCCTCGAGGGAAATACTCTCCAGTGAAAAATGACTTTCTTCGGCAGATTGCACATCCGGTTCAGCCACCGCCGATCCGGGAGACGCTGCCCTATACTGCCGGATATCGGCAACTGCCCGATCGAGAATGGTCAATGTCCGCAACCCGAGGAAGTCAAACTTCACCAGGCCGACTTTCTCGACATCATCCTTGTCATACTGGCTAACAACCGCATCTCCCGAATCAGCACAGTAAACCGGACAGAAATCGGTGATCTTCCCCGGCGCAATCAGCACCCCCCCCGCGTGCATTCCCACGTTGCGCGTCAATCCTTCCAGTCGTTCTGCCAGTTCCAGCAGATTGCGCACATCTTCCTCTTCCTCCGCACGCTGGTTGAGCAATGGCTCGATTTCACGCGCCTTGCGCAAGGTCATACCCAGTTCGAACGGCACCAGCTTGGCCAGCTGATCAACAAAGTTATACGGCAGATCGAGCACTCGCCCGACATCACGCACTACCGCCTTGGCAGCCATGGTACCGAATGTTGCAATCTGCGCCACACTCTCCGCGCCGTAACGGTCGCGCACGTATTCGATCACCTGCTCACGCCGATCCTGACAAAAATCGATATCGAAATCCGGCATGGAAACGCGCTCCGGATTCAGGAATCGTTCGAACAGCAAATCGTAAAGCAGCGGATCCAGGTCAGTAATCCCCAGAGAATAGGCTACCAGCGATCCTGCGCCGGAACCGCGTCCCGGCCCGACCGGCACATCATGCTGCTTGGCCCAGCCGATAAAGTCGGCCACAATCAGAAAATAACCGGCAAACCCCATCTGGATGATGGTTTCCACTTCAAAATCCAGCCGCATCTGATAAATTGGCCGCCTTTCGTCACGTTGCAGTACCTGCGGGAACGATTGCAGCAAACGTGCTTCGAGCCCTGTCTGAGCCAGCTCGCGCAGATGCTGTTCGACACTGATTCCGGCAGGTGTCGGAAAATCCGGTAACCGGTTGACCCCCAGCTCCAGCATCAGCGAACAACGTCTGGCAATTTCCACACTGTTGGCCAGTGCTTCCGGCACATCACGGAACAGCTCGCCCATTTCTGCCGGCGTTTTGAAGTACTGTTGCCCGGTAAATTCCTTCGGACGCCGGCGATCTCCCAGTACATACCCCTGTGCGATACATACACGCGCTTCATGTGCCCTGAAATCCTCCGGCCGCATGAACTGCACCGGGTGAGTCGCCACTACCGGCAGTTTCAGGCTGGAAGCCAGATCCAGCAGGGCATATCCTGATGTTTCCTCATTAGGGCGGCCACAACGCTGAATTTCCAGATAAAACCTTCCGGGGAACAAATCTGCCCACTGCTGCGCAGCCGTTACTGCAGCAGGCGGGTCAGCCAGCAATAATTGCTCAACCTCCCCCTGGCCTCCGCCGGACAACGCAATCAACCCTTCTGTACCCGCATCCTCTTCCCGAAACCAGCTTTTTTTCAGCTCGGCACGACCGCGACACATATTCTCGCGATAAGCACGAGACAGCAGGCGGCTCAAAAGCAGATAACCGGAAAAAGACTGGCACAGCAGCAGCAAGCGAAAAGGCCGATCTGCATCGTTTTCATTCGTGACCCAGACATCGCAGCCGGCAATCGGCTTGATCCCGGCCTTGAAGGCACACTGATAAAATTTGACCAGACCAAAGAGATTGGAAAGATCCGTCAATGCCAACGCTGGCATCCCGACATCGCGCGCTTTTGCAACCGCTTCTTCAACCCGCACGATACCGTCCACGACAGAATACTCGCTGTGCAACCGCAAATGGATGAAAACAGGGTCAATCGGCATGGTGATACAATGGCAACATTCACTGAAACTTTGAAAAACAACCGGATAGCGAAGGAAAGAGCTGAAGCAGCTTTATTTCCTCAGCCCATTTGCCTCATTTTACATCATGCTGAAAGCCCCTGAATTACTCCTGCCCGCCGGCTCTCTGGAAAAAATGCGTGCTGCCTACGCTTTTGGAGCAGATGCGGTCTATGCCGGCCAGCCGCGCTACTCGCTGCGCGCCCGCAACAATGAATTTACCCTACCACAGTTGTGCACAGGAATCACTGAAGCGCATCAGCTCGGCAAGAAATTTTTTGTGGCAAGTAACCTGATGCCGCACAACAGCAAGGTCAAGACCTACCTGCGTGATATGGCGCCTGTCATTGAACTGCAGCCCGATGCACTGATTATGGCCGACCCCGGCCTCATCATGATGGTACGGGAAACATGGCCGGATGTGCCAATTCATCTGTCCGTCCAGGCCAATACCGTCAACTATGCCGCTGTCAAATTCTGGCAATCACTCGGCCTGACGCGTGTCATCCTGTCGCGTGAACTGTCGCTGGAAGAAATCAGTGAGATCCGCACACTCTGCCCGGACATGGAACTCGAAGTATTCGTGCATGGCGCCTTATGTATCGCCTACTCCGGACGATGCCTGCTGTCCGGCTATTTCAACCATCGCGACCCCAATCAGGGTACCTGCACCAATTCCTGCCGCTGGGATTACAAGGTCAAGGCCGCTGAAGAAAATGCCAGTGGCGATATCGAACTGCCACAAAAAATCGACTTTGATTTCAATGAAGCACTCCAATCGACTGAATCCATTTCTTTCAGCAACACTGCCATAAAACGTCACCCGGCAGCCGATCAGGTTTATCTGATCGAGGAAAGCCAGCGACCGGGGCAACTGATGCCTGTGATGGAAGACGAGCATGGCACCTACATCATGAACTCGAAGGATTTGCGCGCGGTCGAGCATGTGGCGCACCTGACCGAAATCGGTATCGACTCACTCAAGGTCGAAGGACGAACCAAATCAGCCTACTATGTCGCACGTACCGCACAGGTTTATCGTCAGGCAGTCGATGATGCCGTTCATCAGCGCCCTTTCGATCCGGCACTGTTAGGCCAGCTGGAAGGCCTGGCCAATCGCGGCTATACCGATGGCTTCTATCAGCGCCATCACAGCCAGGAAACGCAGAATTATCTGCGTGGCCATTCTGAATCCTCCCGCAGCCAGTATGTGGGCGACATCGAACATGTGGATGCCACCACCGGCATGGCCGAAATCCTGGTCAAGAATCGCTTCCAGACCGGTGATCGCCTGGAAATCGTTCACCCTTCCGGTAATCGCGTCATCCAGCTCGAACAAATGCAGGATCTTGAAGGCAATGCCGTCAGCGTTGCACCCGGCAGCGGCCATCGTGTCAGAATCCCACTAAGCGGGGATATCGAAAAAGCATTCGTTGCCAGATTTTTATAAATTCACCTCGATAATCGATCCTGCTTCTCGCTGTATTTTCTTACCTGGTTCAAGCGGGATTCAGGCAAATACCCAGGAAAAACCATCCCGGCGCCTTCAAAGGTCCCTTCAGGGAAATCCATAGGCGGGTTATGCATTTCCGGTACAATTACCGCATGCAACGCAGCAAAACGCCAAACACAAAAAATTCTGATACCGGGTCGATACCAGGCAACATCATCCTGATCGGTATGATGGGCTCCGGTAAAACCACGGTTGGCAAGTTACTAGCAAATCTCGTCGGCAAGACTTTCATCGACATCGATCATGAAATCCAGCGACGCACAGGGGTCGGAATACCCGTGATCTTCGAAATAGAAGGAGAAGCCGGTTTTCGCAAACGTGAAAGCGAAGTACTGCGGGATATCGTCAGGCAGCAGAACATCGTACTCGCTACCGGAGGGGGAGCAATATTACACCCCGATAATCGTGCCTTACTGCGGCAGCATGGTACGGTGGTTTATCTGTGTGCACCCGTCACGGAATTGCGCCGCCGTACTTATCTGGATAAAAACCGGCCTCTGCTGCAAACCGGAAACGTGCATGCCAAACTGATTGAGCTATTTACCCAACGCGATCCGCTGTATCGCGAAACCGCACATATCATCATGGACAGCGGTCGGCAAAGTGCCCGTGCTTTCGTCCAGAAACTGATACAGAAATTACGCCAGTCCAATCAGGAATTCACTGCTGCCGGATCTCCTCCTTGCGTTAAACCGTCTGAATAACCGCAAACCGCCTTATACCCGGCAATATGATTTACACACGGATTCTGATAAACCCCGATCAGGCTTTGCTTCCGCTGAACGATAATCTTGAAAGAATGTGATATGAATGCAATAGAATCAATCGAAGTTGCGCTTGACACCCTCCCGGAAAACCGCAGTTACTCCATTCATATCGGACAGGGGTTGCTCTCCAGAATGGATCTGCTGCTTCCCCATCTGCCTGGTAAAAAGGCTGCAATCGTCACCAATACCACCATAGCACCGCTCTACCTGGAAAAACTGCGTAGCGCGCTTGCCGAGCATCACGTGGAAACCTTCGCGATCACCCTGCCCGACGGCGAACGGTACAAACACTGGGAAACGCTGAATCTGATCTTTGATGCACTGCTGGAACACCGCTGCGAGCGCAGGACACCGCTGATTGCACTGGGAGGCGGAGTCATCGGCGACCTGACCGGTTTTGCGGCCGCCACCTATTTGCGCGGCGTACCGTTCATCCAGATTCCCACCACCCTGCTCGCGCAAGTAGATTCGTCCGTAGGCGGAAAGACCGGGATCAACCATCCGCTTGGCAAAAACATGATTGGCGCCTTTTACCAGCCGCAACTGGTTCTGACTGATTCAGCCACCCTCACCACCCTGCCGGACAGGGAACTGCGCGCCGGCATCGCAGAAATCATCAAATACGGTCTGATCTATGACGCAGATTTCTTCGACTGGCTGGAACAGCACATGAACTCACTGCTGGCGCGTGATCCTGCAGCAGTGAATTACGCAATCCGCCGCAGTTGTGAAATCAAGGCTGAAATCGTTTCGCTGGATGAACGTGAAAGCGGTTTGCGGGCGCTGCTCAATCTGGGCCATACTTTTGGCCATGCAATCGAGAATGCCATGGGTTACGGCGCATGGCTGCACGGTGAGGCTGTTGCCGCCGGCACCCTCATGGCGGCTGATCTCTCCCGGCGTTTGCAGCGCATTACCTCTCAGGAGGTCGATCGTATCCGGTACTTGTTCGAAAATACCGGATTACCGGTAAAAGGCCCGCGCATCTCGCCTGAACGCTACCTGGAATCGATGCAGCTCGATAAAAAAGTAAAGGAGGGCGCCATCCGTTTCATCCTGCTCGATAGTATCGGCAAAGCATCACCGGGCGATACCGTCCCCACTCCCCTGCTGCTTGAAACATTGTCAGCCTGCGTTGCCGATGCGTAGCAATCTGGCACCCTACGCCGTATCCGACACCAACTCACGCGGCCGCCGTATCCATGAAGAATTACCGGCCGGACGCAGTCAGTTTCAGCGCGACCGCGATCGCGTCATTCATTCCACTGCTTTTCGCCGGCTGGAATACAAAACCCAGGTATTCGTCAATCATGAGGGCGATTTGTTTCGCACCCGTCTGACTCACAGCCTGGAAGTCGCCCAGATCGGTCGTTCCATTGCACGTAATCTGAATCTCAACGAAGAGCTGGTGGAAGCGATTACGCTCTCACACGATCTGGGACACACACCTTTCGGCCACGCCGGCCAGGATGCCCTGAACGACTGCATGAAAACTTACGGAGGTTTTGAGCACAACTTGCAATCGCTCCGTGTGGTAGATGTGCTGGAAGAACGTTATGCCACGTTCAATGGGCTGAATCTGTGTTTCGAAACCCGCGAAGGTATCCTGAAAAGAGTCCCAAAATCCAAAGCTGCGGCGCTGGACGAACTGGGAACACGTTTTCTGCATGGCCACAGTGCTTCACTGGAAGCACAGCTCGCCAACCTGGCAGATGAAATTGCCTACAACAATCACGATGTGGATGATGGCTTACGCTCCGGCCTGATTACCCTGGCACAGCTCGAAGAAATCGAAATCTTCGCGCGCCACCTACACCAGGTAAAACAGCATTATCCGGATATTACCGGACGGCGTTTGATTCATGAAACCGTGCGCGGCATGATCAATACACTGGTAGTCGACCTGACCGTGCAAAGCGGCACCCGCATCAGGGATGCCAGCCCGGACAGCCCGGACAGCGTGCGCGAAAAACCGGTTCTGATCGGTTTCAGCGATACGATCAAACGACAGCAGCAGGAACTGAAACGTTTTCTGCACAAAAATCTCTACAAGCATTACCAGGTCATGCGTATGAGCAACAAGGCACGGCATACGATTGAAAAATTGTTTACCACGTTTGAAACTGAACCTGCATTATTGCCCTATGAATATCAGCAAAAATTTCAGGAATACGGGCATCAGGCTATCGCCGATTACATCGCCGGCATGACCGACCGCTATGCCATCAGGGAATACCAGCGTCTGTTTGCCATCACCGAAAATTGAGCGAAACTCGCAAATACCTATATACCCGGTTCTTCAGTATGTACAGCAATCATATCAACCAATCAGTAAAACAAGACCGATACCACTGGATGGGTCAAATCATCAATCAAACAGAAAAGGAAAAAAGCATGAAGACAATCGCAGTTCTTTTGACAGCCCTCCTGCTGGCCACCGGCTGCGGGAATAAGGAATCCACCGGTGAAACAGCATCTGATGAACCAGAAATCGTAATGATGGATGAATCCACTTCCGTCGGCGAACTCCCCTCGATTCTGAAAGAAGGTTTGTCGAATAAAGAACAGGATGAGCTGAAGAAACAGATCATGCCGATACTGGATGATGGCCTCACACCGGAACAACGTTTCCTGAACCTGCGCAAGGATGCGGAGGCTGGCAACGCAGAAGCGCAGAACAGCCTCGGTTCCATGTATTTCTCCGGAGAAGCCATTTCCCGCGATGCACAAGGGAAGGTGAAGGATAAAGATCCAGAAACAGCTGCAGGATGGTTCTTCCGGGCGGCTGAACAAGGCCATGCCGGCGCTCAGTTCAACCTCGGGCTACTGTATTTCAGTGGCGAGGGTGTTACCAGGGACACTGCCAAAGCAGTCGAACTATTTACCAAATCTGCCGAACAGGGAAATATCGACGCGCAGAACAACCTTGGCGTCATCTATCTGATGGGCGAAGGTGTCAAGCAGAATACCGACAAAGCTATCGAATGGTTTGAGAAAGCGGCCGAACAGGGCAATGAAGAAGCTATCAAAAACCTTGAAGCAGTCCGCGCATCACAGCAAGATTCCAAAGAAGCTGCGGACAAACAAAAATAACAGAATCCTCCAATTTGATGGCTCCCACGCTCCGCGTGAGAACCATCAATGGTCATTCGGCCGGGGTCGCCGCAGGCTTATGCGGCACTGTGTCGCCATCGGCTTTGCGAATGGACCAGATGCTATCAGTAGGACCGTTCCTGATCCGGCGCGTGGTCGCGACTGCCATCCAGGCAAAGCACAGCGCGCCGATGAAGGCGACCACATCGACCCCGATAGTTGCCGCACTGCCATGCGCCCACATGCCCAACGCCGGGAATAGCACCGCCAACAATGTAGTCAGCGGAATCGCCATCGTCGCAGCGGCACAAAGCCACAACAGATGCACGGCAGAACGCGCCGCGCCCCATGCAAAGGCCCATACGACCGAGCCAAAAAACACAGCGTAATAGATATATTCGTGCCAGTGGTTGAGGTCGTCCACGCGGCCATACAGCCACTTGGCCGCAACAATGGTAAGCGAAAGGCCTGCGACGCAGCCGAGGCACACGCCCACGGTTCCAGCACCCAGCCAGTAGGTATCGCGGCGCTGCTCAGGTAGCTCGCCACCCTTGCACGCCTTCTTGCGGCGTGTCTCGATCCACAGCAAGTTGCCCGAATAGAACAACCATGCCCCGGAAAATCCGAGGAAGAAATAGGCCCACGTAATCGTCGCACCCTCATACTGTCCGCTATGCAGGCCGTAGAATGTCTCTGACGCGCGCCGATCCGGATCCTGACGCGATGGACGTGTGCTGTCTTTGAGCAATTCGCCTGTCACAGCGCTGAGCATCACGCCTCCAAGATGCGTATCTCCGACATAGCCGCGCTCGGCACCGGCAACTCTCACCGAAGCGGCCTTGTCTCCGATATTCTTGAAAATCATGACTTTGGGCTCGAAATCGGGCACCTGTGCCTTGAGTCTTTGAAGCAACTGTGAGGGGGCCATCATTGCACCCGCCTCGCCGATCGGCTTTGGTGCTCTAAATGGCTCATTATCGCGTTCGTCCAGGATTGCTTGCTTGCCGCCAAAAATAACGGCTTCTTGCAACGACCAGAGTTCGTGGCTAAGACTCAATGCGGTCGCGGTGATCGCCATCGCAATGTGAAATGGGAGTGCTGTAATTCCGACGACATTGTGGGCGTCCAGCCACATGCGTTTAAGGTTCCTGCCGACACGCAGCGCAAGGAAATCCTTTACGAGCGACGGCAGCAGTACGATCACGCCGGCGATCAGCGCCACGCCGTAGAGCAGCGAGACCACACCCATGAAGTACGATCCCCAAGGTTCTGGAATCCCGATGCGCATGTGGATTGTATTGATGAACTCCGCCAGTTCGGACGGCTCCTCCTGTTTTGCCAGCAGCGAGCCGTCCGGCTTGAGCGTCGCCCACCAGTGGACGTGTCCATGCGGTTGACCCGCCTCATGTGACTCGTCCTCCTCCCACGTCACCCGGGCGGGCTCGTTCTCGTATCCCCGCAGATGCAGCTTGATCCCCTCCTCCCGCGCTTCAGGATGCGCGGCGGCAACTAATTCGAGGAGACGGGGCGCATCGTCCAAAGGAACCGCTGCCACCCCCACAGCAGGCGGTGACGCCCAGCGTGCGATGGGCTCCTGAAACATCGTGAGCGCGCCCGCATAGAAGGCGATGAACAGCGCAAAGCCGCAAGTAATGCCGGTCCATGTGTGAACAGTCTTGTAGAGCTTGATGATATCAGCGCGGATCATATTGCCCTCACACGAAGAAATAGAAGCGGCAGGCAAACAGCGTCGTGAAGGCGATCAGGTTCGCCGCGCCGAGCCACGCCCAAGCCGCGCGTCCACTGCGAAACAGGAAGCAGAAGCCGAACACCGCGACCCAGACGAACACTTCCAGATAGCGCATCAGCGAGTAGCGCCCACCCGGCGCATCGATGCCCCCCGGCCCCAGATAAGCGTAGAGGCCGACCAGCGAGAGCGCGAGGCCAAGTCCCAGGATGGCGCCAGCGCTGGCCTTTCCCCACCAATCGAGGCAGATTTCGTTCGCCATGTCAGTTCCTCCGTCCTTTGCCGCGCAGCGCGGCGATGTAGGGGAAGGCGAACAGGCAGACCATCGCAACATGCAACGTTACGAAGAAGCCAGCCAAGGGCCGCAATACCGTGATCCATGCGGCAAGACCAGCCGCCAGCAGTAGGCCGCCCGCCACAAGGGCAGGTCTTCCCGGCAAAGCCTGCACCAGCCACTTTTGATTAGGGCTGGCGAGGTAAAGGTACACACAACCTGCTATAGTCAGCGCCAGCGCCGCAAAAACCAACATGTCTCAGAAGCCGAATGTCGCGGAAAGCCAGAAGGTGCGCGGCGCGCCGAGCTGGACATACCTGAAGTTCGATGACGACCAATAGTCCTTGTTGAACACGTTATCGACATTAAAGCGGACCGTGATCGGTTTGTTGGTCCATCCCGCGTTGACGACATAACGCGCGCCGAGATCGACGACGGTCCATGAAGGGATCTTCAAGGTGTTGTTGCTGCTGACCAATTGATCGCCGGTGTAGGTGAAGCGGCCGGTCAGCGTCAGGCCTCGCAGGAACGGCGTATCCCACTCACCGCCGACCACGGTCCGCACGACGGGAATGCCAGCTTCCCTGTTGCCGTCAAAGAGACCACCCTGGGTCTTCGTCTGCTGGCCGTCGATGTAGGTGAGCCCGCCCATCAGGCGAACGCCGGGCATGAGCTCGCCATAGGCGTTCAGCTCGATACCGCGATTGCGCTGCTCGCCGTCGAGCTTTTGCGTCGGCAGCGGCGTGCCGGCAACGCTGATCAGGTTGGGCTTGGCGATCTGGAACACCGCCAGCGTCGTCGTCACCGTTCCCCAATCGACCTTGACGCCCGCTTCGTGCTGCTTGGCGACATAGGGTGCAAGTATCTCGCCGGCATTCGAAAATGCCGTGCCGACAATGGTTCCCCGCTCCAGATTTTCTATGTAGTTGGCGTAGAGCAAGACGTTCTGCCACGGCTTGACGACTAACCCGAGAGCCGGAGTCCATGCGTCGCTTTCATACCTGGAGGTCAGGGCGCCGGTCGCCCCGTTGAAACTTTTGGCATCCACTTCCTGGTAGCGGATGCCTGCGGTGAACTGGATCTGCTCGTCGAGGATAGACAAGGTGTCGGCGATGCCGGTGCTGAAAACGCGGGTTTCGCTTAATTTCCTCGGATCGCCGGGATCACCGGCGAACACGGCGGCGCCAAATACCGGATTGTAGATGTTCGTGGTGTAGGTGAACGGGGTTGTCCTTTGCGCCTCTCCGGTCTCCATCGTGGACTGCGACAGGTTGAGGCTGACGACATGGTTCACCGGCCCGGTCACCGCCTTCGCCCTCAATCCACCCTGCATGGACAGCACGTCCCAGGAAAGATTCGTGTGCTCGACGTTAGCCCACCCATAAGTCCCGCTCGTATCGAGCAGCCTCGGTTGGTTCGGGCCCATGAGTGTGAGTTCCAGTTTCTGCTTGCCGATGGCGCCATAGGCCTGACAGTCTCGGTAATGTCGACTTCGCCACGCAGCATAGCCCCCGTCAATCTGCTGGGTTGTTTGCTCCATGTGGGATTCAGGCTGGTTCTGGCGTCGGGGGCTTTCGGAACGTGAACGATGCCGCCGCCGACACCGCTGACAACGAGCTGCTGTACGATCTGAGGATTGGCATGATTCGACTGATGCGCGATATCGGCGGATACCCGGACACGCTCGCCGCGATAGTCCAGATTGAGCGCCCCCAAACCCACTTCTGCGGAGACAGGTGCCACCGGCGTATCGCCCTTGCGGTATGCGCCGTTGAAGCGGATACCGAACTGATTCCCTGCGCCGAAGCGGCGGCCGACATCGAGATGAGCGCCAAGCTGAGAGCGGGAGCCATACCGCGCGGTCAGCTGGGTCAGCGGTTCGTCGCCGGCCTGCTTGGTGACGAGATTATACGAGCCGCCGATACCGCCTGCCCCGGACGCCGCCATGCCGTTCAGCAGGGCGCTCGGCCCCAACAGCACTTCGACGCGCTCCATGTAATCCATGTCCGGCGTCCGCAACGGGGCCATGCCCGCCAACCCGTTCAGACTACCGGTGCCAGCTGACAGGGTGTTCGAGAAACCCCGAATAGTTAATGAGCCGTCTTCATCGCTTGCGCTGTTTTGTTTCGTCAGTATCGACGGAACATTCGCTAGAACATCCTGAACGGTCCGCGCCTGTTGATCCTGGATCGTCTTGTTCGTGTAGTTGATGACGCTGAACGGCGTATCCATCACGTCCTTGTTGCCGAGCATCCCGACTTGCCCACCGCGGGCGACCTGACCACCTGCATAGGCCGGAGGCAATTCACCAGGTACAGCGTCAGCAGTCACGGTCATCAGTGGCAATGTCATGGCCCCACTCTCAGACGGTGCCAGCTCGATCGTTACAGAATTGCTGCCGGTAAAACGCGCAGCCAGTCCGCTACCGTCGAGCAGTCGTCGCAATGCTTCACGAACGGAGTAATTCCCTTTGAGCGCAGGTGCGGTATGGTTGAAGGTAGATTGTTCGGTATAGAGTACCTGCAAGCCTGTGACTGCTGAAAGATCGGCAATAGCCTGAGGCAGAGGTTTGGCAGGAATATTGAATGGATAGATCTGTTCTGTCTGCGATGTTGCGGATGACGAGTTTGGGTTATCGGTCTGAGCCAGTACGGATGTTGTTTGTGTCGGTACTGCGGTGATAATAGCCGTCAATATGCAGTGTTTTATCTGAGTATTTATCTTTTTTATATTGAATTTCATTGGTGCTCCCTGTCATTACGTCTTATCCATAAATGCGTTTGATTCACATTTATGGATAAGACGTAATGACAGAGGGGAATCCCCCAGTCCGGGAGAAAATTTTTTGGAGCAGTGGGTGAGCCGCCCGTCAGTGGATCAGTACCAAATAATCGGTCAGGCGAAGCAAATGTATAGGCAGGGTGTTGATCATGACATCCAGTGCTGTATCAGGTTCGTCGGTGGAAAATACACCACTGACCTTCAAGGCTTTCAGTTTCTGATTGGTGATAAAAATACGGCCGTGACGATGGCGATTGAGGGTGTCCACGACCTCGGCGAGAGGCGTGTCGTAGAACACGAGCTGATTTCTGAGCCAGGCGGTGATGGCAGTATGATCGAAGGGCGATGGTGAGGAGATACCCTGGGGCGATAGCGTAGCCTGCTGGCCAGGGAAAAGAACAATCGGTGAGCCGTTCGGGTTATTGGAGTGGTCAGGCGTACTTAACTCCACTTGCCCCTCGTCCAGACTGACTATAGCGGTATCCTGATGCAAACGGATATTGAAGCGAGTGCCGGTGACTCGCACGGAACCCGCGCTGGTCGCTACGATGAAAGGGCGATTATCAGCTGATGTCACTTCAAACCAGGCTTCTCCCTTGAGCAGGCGTACCTGTCGTCGTTCCGCCGTGAAATCAACTGCCAAGGCACTGTCGGTATTGAGCGTGATGCGGCTGTTGTCTGCCATCAGAAAAGACGTTTCTTGACCAATGACAGTCATGTAATCGCTTTGCCAGCGGGTAACCCAGTCCTGTTGCCAGCCAATGACAATGGCCAGTACCAGGCAGGCAGCCAGAGCCAGACACTGGAACCCGCGTCCCAAGGATCGCTGCCGCAACTTGTGGAGGGGAACGGTTTTTGCGGCAAAGGTATGATCAGACTGTTCAGCCATGAGCTGTGTTACCGGGGTCTCCAGCGCTCCCCAGAGTGATTCCATTTCCTCATAGGCCTGCCGATGGCGTGCATCAGCCGCAAGCCAGATGTTGAAGGCTTTCTGAAGTTCGATATCCGTTTCACCATGCTGCAGCCGTGCTTGCCAGATCGCCGCTTCTTCCAGAATGGTTTCCGGTAGTTCTTCTGTGATGTTGCGTGTCGAGTTCATCAATATTGGTCGTTGCCCAAAGGATGAAAGTTCTGAGAGGGCTTCTGTACCATGAGAAGAAACAACCATTTCTTAGGGTCTGTTAACACTATTTGTATTAAAATTACCGAATGGAAATATCCGCATCGCAATTCAAGCTTATTGAAAATCTACTGCCGATACAACGGGGTAACGTCACACTTTCGAATTTGGAAGTGCTCAACGCGATTCTGTATGTTGCAGAGCACGGCTGTAAGTGGCGTGGTCTGCCTGTGAAATTCGGCAATTGGCACAGCATTTACACGCGCGCCAACCGTTGGGCCAGGAATGGCGTCCTGGATCGGGTTTTCCTCGCGCTTCAGCAAAACAAGCTGATACAGCTGGAAGTGGATCACATGTCGCTGGATAGT
>NZ_FUWK01000035.1 GCF_900167395.1 Nitrosomonas europaea | reverse complement strand
CCGGGTCTTCGGTCAAAACATCGAATATCTTTTCCCAAATACCGGCCTGTGCCCACCGCGTAAAGCGTTTGTGAGCAGTTTTCCATTTGCCATACCGCTCCGGCAGGTCATGCCAGTGCGCGCCGGAGCGTAAAACCCATAAAACACCATTTATGAACAATAGATTATCAGCACCATGTCGGCCACGATCCCCAATTTTCCCCGGTATAAACGGCTCTATTCGACACCATTGCTCCCTGTTCAATTCATAGCGTTTCATACATTCCTCACTGAAAATGTTAGACCTCTTTCAGTAAAGCAAAAATTATAGATGTTGAGAATCCGTAAATGTCGATTTGTCCTAGTCGCGTTAGGGACGGATCAAATTAAAAGATTAAGATTGGGCGTGGGGTTATCAGGGAAAACTGGTGGCGCCAAGAAGAGAGTGTTGACAAATTTTTCTCGGCAAGAACAGCAGCAACTACAGCTGATTGCGGAAGATGCTGCAGTAATACTGGGTAAAATGGTATCTGATCTCGAGCTGGAGCAGAGATAATAGCGCTATATTCCTGAATCAGGGATAGGAAGCTGCCTGTACGAATCTCATGCCGCATTATCGGGAGATAAATTCAGCGGTATATTTGGAGTTTTATTGACCAGTGATCAGTATCAGAAAAGCCGTCATTATTTCTTTTGCCGAAAATTATTCAACAATGTTTATCGGCTTTATCGGCATTATGCTGATTGCTCGGTTGCTGGTGCCAGCAGAGATTGGCATTTACTCGGTTGCTTCTGCCGTAACCAGTATCGCGCAAATGATGCGTGATACTGGTGTGGGTAACTACCTAATCCAAGAGTGTGAGCTAACCAGGGAAAGAATTCAAACATCCTTAACGATTGCCATTATCACCAGTTGGACAGTAAGGGGACTATTGTATCTCTCTAGTTCGTGGGCAGCCGATTTTTATAATGAACCCGGGCTTGCTGATCTGGTAAAATCCAGTGTGTCAATTTTCTGATTATTCCTTTTACTGCTCCTGTACTGGCTTTGTTGCGTAGAGATATACAATTTACAGTGCTTTATCGGATCAGTGTGGTTTGTTCAATTGTACAGACAGTTGTCTCTGTGAGTCTTGCAGCGCTTGGATATGGGTACATGAGTCTTGCCTGGGCTTCGGTAGCGAATGTCGTGTGTCTGATGCTGCTGGTGAATACTGCTCGTCCGCAAGAAGCATGGATTACGCCAGGTCTGAAAGAGTGGCGGCGTATTGCCAGTTTTGGCGTGCAAACCAGTGTTGCTGCAATTGTTACCGAAATTGCAATGAATATGAATGATCTGATTCTGGGCCGGTTTTTAGGATTCCAGGCGGTAGCGCTTTACAGCCGGGCGCAGGGTTTAGTCTATTTGTTTCATCGCGATATGATGAACGCAGTACGCAAGGTGGCTTTTCCAGCTTTTGCGCAAGCGGTGCGTGAAAATAAGGATTTGTTGAAAGCTTATTTACTATCGGTTAACTGTCAGACCAGATCTCAACTACTACATCTAAAGAATTTTTAAGTATTTAAATTCTCCAGTATGTACTTTAACAATCCCTGACTCGCATTTTCTACCAGATCCAGTACTCTTTCGAATCCGTGGCTGCCGCCGTAGTATGGATCAGGTATTTCCTGACGAATATCCCATTGGTTACTGTATTGCAGGAACATTCCCAGCCGGCTGGTATATCGTGACGGGCAGTTTTGCTGCAATTCCTCCAGGTTATGACGATCCATGGCCAGAATATATTGGAAGCGTGAAAAATCTTCCGGTACGACTCTTCTGGCACGTAAACTCTGCATGTTGTAGCCTCGTCTGAGTGCAGCCTGCTGTGAGCGTCGATCCGGTGGTTCGCCGATGTGATAGGCGTGAGTTCCGGCAGAATCTATATGAAAGAGGTGTTCCAGTCTGGCTGATTTGACGTGATGGTTGAAAACCGCATCTGCAGTGGGTGATCGACAGATGTTTCCCATACAGACGAATAGCACGCCAACTTTTTCTGCTTCTGAATGTTTCATTTATCCTGCTGTTATAATTAAATTGAAAGCTCTGTAATTATACTGTTGATCGTCAAAATTCAGAATTTCCGTCTTTGTTTCCTTTTTCTGCCCGATCCGAGATTTAGCTCCGGGATTTATTCATGACGAGCAATCGCTGGCAGGCTGTTTTGAAAACGGCTGCTTTCCTCAAACCTTATAAACTATCGTTAAGTTTTAGTCTGGCAGCGTTATTCCTGACTGCCGGAATTACCTTATCGCTAGGGCAAGGGATACGGCTGATGGTGGATCGTGGATTCGCTACACAGTCGCCTGATCTGCTGACCCGGTATGTGTTGGTTTTTCTGTTGTTGGTGGTACTGCTTGCGATAGGTACGTTTACACGTTACTACTGGGTGACCTGGCTGGGGGAGCGGGTGATCGCAGATATACGGCGCAAAGTTTTCGCACATCTGATCGAGCTGCATCCTGGATTTTTCGAAGCCAACCGTAGCCTTGAGATCCAGTCTCGCTTGACTGCGGATATGACTTTGCTGCAATCCGTAGTGGGTTCTTCCATTTCGGTAGCGTTACGTAACCTGATTATGCTGGCCGGTGGCATCGTCTGGTTGTTTATTACCAATGTCAAGCTGACGGTGATCGTTATGCTGAGTATTCCATTGGTCATAGTTCCCATCTTGCTGTTTGGCCGACGCGTGCGTGTGCTGTCGCGACAAAGCCAGGATCGGGTAGCGGCCGTTGGCGCTTATGTTGGGGAAATGCTTGGGCAGATCAAGACAGTGCAGGCCTATAACCATCAGGCAATGGATAAAATGCATTTCGATCAGTATGTTGAGGATGCGTTTCATATCGCCCGCCAGCGGACATTACAACGTGCCTGGTTGATCGCGGTGGTAATTGTTCTGGTATTCGGTGCGATCGGTATGATGCTCTGGGTCGGTGGCATGGATGTGATCGAAGGTAAAATCAGTGGGGGAGAACTGGCGGCATTCGTTTTTTACAGCATCATCATTGGCTCGGCGGTAGGGTCGATATCAGAGGTACTGGGGGAATTGCAGCGTGCTGCGGGGGCTGCGGAGCGAACCATGGAGCTGTTGGAGGAGCCCAGCCAGATCAGTTCGCCTGTCGATCCTCGTCAATTGCCGGCAGTGACAGGCAATATCGTGTTCCAGCGAGTATGTTTTGCTTATCCATCACGGCCTGAAATACAAGTGATCAATGATTTTTCATTGGCGGTACGCCCGGGTGAAACGTTGGCGCTGGTTGGTCTCTCGGGCGCAGGCAAATCAACTTTATTCGATTTGCTGCTGCGTTTCTATGATGTGCGGTCGGGCTGCATCAGTCTGGAAGGTGTGAATATCCGCGATCTGGATTTGTCTGATCTCAGGCGCAGTTTTGCATTGGTATCTCAGAATCCTGTGCTGTTTCATGGCAGTATCGAGCAGAATCTGCGTTATGCGTGCCCGGATGCTTCGGATGCGGAAATCGAAATGGCGGCTAAAGCTGCTTTTATACATGATTTCATTGTTTCTCTACCACAAGGTTACCAGACCAGCCTGGGTGATACCGGACTGGGGTTGTCGGGTGGCCAGAAACAGCGGCTGGCAATTACCCGGGCTATTCTGGCAGATGCTCCGGTTTTATTACTGGATGAAGCTACCAGTGCACTGGACAGTCAGAGTGAGCACTGGGTGCAACAGGCAATTACCAGATTGAGTACAGGCAGGACAACCATTGTCATTGCCCATCGCCTGAGTACCATCCTGACTTCTGATCGCATTGCTCTTATTCATCATGGCCGTCTGGAAGCACTGGGTACACACGTGGAATTGATGGAATCTAGTGAACTGTATGCGCGTCTGGCGATAGCGCAGTTTCAAATCCCCGGCTGACTTGTTTTACTGAGAATCAGACAGGTTTTGCACTGAAGCAGAGTGACATGTCGGGCACTGTGGATCTTTACTCAGCTTGAGTGAACGCCAGTGCATGGTTAGTCCATCCAGGAGAAGTAGCCGACCATGGAGTGTTTCACCGATTCCCAGCAATACTTTGATGGTCTCAGCTGCCTGGATACAGCCGATAATACCTGTCAGTGGAGAAAATACACCCATGATTGCGCATGCGGGGTCATCACTGTCACCTGAATCAGGGAACAGACAGTGGTAACAGGGGCTATCAGGATGGCGCAGGTCGAATACGGTTATCTGCCCGGTAAACCGGACAGCCGCTGCTGATATCAAAGGTTTGCGATGGGCAAGGCAGGCCTGGTTAATGAGATGGCGTGTTGAGAAGTTGTCGCTGGCATCGATGACAGCATCAACGCTTTTGATTTCTCTGTTGAGCAGGCGGGCAGTAGCCTGTTCCGGCAAGGAGATAATTTCTATTTCCGGATTGATGCGTTGCAGTGTATTTCTGGCAGAATCTGTCTTGAACTTACCAATCGAGGCGGTTTCATGCAGAATCTGGCGTTGCAAGTTTGTCAAATCGACCTGATCATGGTCGCAAATAGTTAATTTTCCAACTCCGCTGGCAGCTAGATAGAGCGCAGCAGGAGAGCCTAAACCACCTGCCCCCAGAATGAAAACACTGGAATGTGTTAACTTTTTCTGGCCGGGAATATCGATTTCCGGTAATAAAAGGTGGCGGCTGTAACGTAAAAGCTGCTGATCATCCACAGTACTCCCGCCACCTCATTCAGGAAAAAATCAGCTTTGAGTTGATTTGGCTGTTTTATGCTTGGATTTCTGAGCCATGGATTTCAAATGATTGACTGCTTTGGCCAGCAGCAGGTCATCACTAGATCCGAATTCCATGGGTTCATGCTTTTTCTGCTTCTTATCTGCCTTGTTTTTTGATCTTTTGGAAGATTGTGCACCTTTTTTGTCGGATGCTGCTGCCTTATCGGTTTTTTCTTCCTGACCATTGCTCAGATGGCGGTTGAGATCGGCTTCTCTCAACAGGCGTGAGTCATTGTCAGTTTCTTCATCTAGTATATCCGGAGTGATGCCTTTTGCTTGTATCGACTGACCATTGGGCGTGAAGTAACGTGCTGTCGTCAGTTTGATAGCTGTGTTATTGCTGAGCGGCAGGATAGTTTGTACCGATCCTTTGCCAAAGGTTTGCGAACCCATGACAATAGATCGTTTATGGTCTTGCAGAGCACCCGCTACGATTTCCGAGGCAGAAGCTGAACCGCCGTTGACCAGTGTCACCATGGGTATGGTTTTGATACTTTGAGGGAGATTGGCCAGGAAATCACGCCCTGATCCACGAAGATAATATTCAGGATTGGCGCGAAGTTGCATCTTGGCATCGTTCGTACGTCCTTCAGTGTATACCACCAGCGCATTGCTCGGCAGGAAAGCAGCTGAGACTGCGACAGCACTGTTCAGCAATCCACCCGGGTCATTTCGTAAATCCAGTATCAGACCTTTCATAGGGACTTTGCTTCCGCTGTAAAGCTTGGTAATGGCTTCCGCAAGATTCTCACCAGTACGTTCCTGGAACTGGGTGATGCGGACATAGGCATAACCCGGCTCAATAAGCTTGGACTTGACACTGTCAATTTTGATAATGGCACGAACGAGTGTGAAGGTAAGGGGCTCTGCTTCACCTTCACGAATGACAGTCAGTGTAATCGGGGTATCCGGTTTTCCTCGCATCCGCTTGATAGCATCGTTGAGGGTCATACCTTTTACGGCTGTATCATCAATTTTTATGATCAGATCACCGGTTTTGACGCCTGCACGGAAAGCAGGTGTATCTTCGATCGGAGAAATAACCTTGACCAGGCCATCTTCCATTGTTACTTGTATACCCAGCCCGCCAAACTCTCCCTGTGTACCGATCTGCAGTTCTTTGTATTCCTCACTGTCCAGAAAAGCCGAATGCGGATCCAGCCCGACCAGCATCCCGTTGATCGCTTCGGTAATCAGTTTTTTATCTTCTACAGGTTCGACATAGTCGCTTTTGATGCGACCGAAAACCTGGGAAAATGTACGCAGCTCCTCAATCGGGAGCGTTTGCAATTCCTCTTTGATTTCTTTGTCGGCGATGGCGGAGAAATTCAGGCTGACCATGATTCCAGCAATGACGCCGGCAAAAACTAAACTGATTTTCTTTATAAAATTATGCATGGTGTGTGTTTGCTCCGCACTTTGTGTTTTCGGAAGTTCTGTAATGCCAATTAAAATTTAAGCCATTGTTTGATAGAAGTATCGGCTCAATCTCGATTACTCCAGCTTTACCCAACTTAACGGGTCAAACGGCTTTCCTTGATATCTGAGTTCAAAATATAAACCTGTCTCAGCGTTTCCACCGCTGTTACCAACGGTTGCTATCGTATCACCACTTTTAACCTTGCTGCCTACCCGTTTGTGGATTGCTGCATTATTACCGTACAGGCTCATGTAGTGGTTGCCATGATCCAGAATCATCAAATTTCCAAATCCTCTCAGCCGGTCAGCAAATATCACTTCTCCACCTGCAATTGCTTTGACTTCGTTACCTCCGGCAGAACGAATGAACAACCCTTGCCATTTGATGCTTCCGCTTTCGCGTGGACTGCCAAAACGGTTGGCAAGTTCCCCTTTGACGGGCAATCTCAACTTTCCTTTCAGTGCCGCAAAGGAACCCCTGTGTTCAGTGCTGTCAGGTAATTTGTCGTTGCGTAATACCGATTTTCCATCTGCTTTGGCCGGAGCGCTTTTTTTCCGGGCAAGCTGTCTGTTAAGTTTTTCAATCAGATTGGAAAGGCGCTGCTCATCTTGTTTAAGTTCATCAATTTTTTTCTGCTGGCGGGTAACTTCTTTAGAGAGTGTTGCCAGAATTTCTGATTTCCGGTTTTTTTCCAGTTCGAGCTGTCGTTTGTGATGGATTTGCTCATTGTGGATCCGCTTAAGCGATTCGTTCTGAATATGGCTTTCGTGAGCCAGTGCGTCCAAAGCAGTCAGTTGATTGCGTAAATTATCGATATTTTTTGAGCGCGCCTGTGCAATGTAACTGTAATAATAAAAATTACGTGTGGCTTTATCAGGGTTTTGCTGCTTGAGTAATAATGGCAAATAATTCCCATATTTTGCCAGATGCTGATGATAGATCAGCTTTCCAAGCTGTTTTTGCCTGTTATTGATATCGTCTTGAAGCAGCGCCGAGCTGTTTTGCAGTTGATTCAGCTTTTCTTGTGCATTTTTCTGCTGTTGTGCGAGTTTGGCAAGTTTTGCGTGCAGATCATTTATGGATCGCTCAGATTCACGCAGTGCATCAGCCACCTTGGCTTTCGAAGATTTTTTATCAACCAGATCTTTCTGCAGAGCATCAATACGAGTACGTAATTCCTGTAACTGTTTTTGACTATCCCGGTTGGCCTGGGGAATTGCATACAGCACGGAAGGTAAAAACACATTGACTGAAAGCAACAGAAAGGTAGCTCTAAGCAATCTATTTGCTTTTCGGGAAAGGCAATGTTGAGTTGATTTTGAACTTGTAATTAAATCGGCAAACATCAAGCTCCGGATTTACCCTGATTGGCGACCGCCGAAATGGCTTCCCCAATTTGGCCAGCATCTCCCAGATAGTAACTGTTGAGTGGTTTCAAGTCGTCATCCAGTTCATAAACTAGCGGAATCCCTGTGGGTATATTGCAATTCAGGATATCCTGGTCCGAGATATTATCGAGGTGTTTGATCAGAGCGCGCAGCGAATTTCCATGTGCAGCAATGATTACCTTTTTTTCTGCCTTGATTTGTGGAGCGATTGACTGATTCCAGTAGGGCAGAAATCTTGCAACCGTATCCTTGAGACTTTCAGCAAGCGGAATATCGCCGGATGACATGTTTCTGTAGCGAAGATCAAAGCCGGGATAGCGTTCGTCGTTGATTGTGATGGAAGGTGGGCGGATATCGTAACTGCGTCTCCAGACGAGTACTTGTTCATCGCCATATTGTTTGGCGGTTTCTGCTTTGTTCAAACCCTGAAGTGCCCCGTAATGCCGTTCATTGAGTCGCCAGTTGAGCTCGATCGGGGTCCACATCTGATCCATTTCGTCCAGTGCGATCCAGAGTGTACGAATTGCCCGTTTGAGTAGAGATGTATAAGCAATGTCGAAGGAGAAACCGTTTTCGCGAAGCAATCTGCCTGCCTCTTCGGCTTCTTTTAGTCCCTTGGGCGTTAAATCGACGTCAGTCCAGCCGGTAAAGCGATTTTCCTGATTCCAGATACTTTCTCCGTGTCGCAGGAGAACGAGTTTTTTCATGTCAACCTTGGTTAAACGGGGGCAAATTTATGCAAAACACCATGTGCAGTATTTTATTATATTTTGCTTCAGGACGCAGCAAATCAGAGTAATTTCGGTTGTGAATATGTCAGATCGGGTGATACGGGCATTGACGCAACCCGGTTTCGCGGGTAGCATCCCCCGGTTTTATGAGTCTGAAGCTGGATAAACAGGAGGGATGATGGGGCGTGCAGGGTTTGTGGCCGGGAACTGGAAAATGCATGGCAGCCTGGTTCGGAATCAGGAGTTGCTTGATGCGGTTGTTTCAGGTACTCGCTCGTTGCAGAATGTATCCTGTGTGGTGTGTGTGCCTTACCCCTATATAGCACAGACACAGTCAGTGCTTGAGGGCTCTCATGTGCTATGGGGGGGGCAGAATGTCAGTCAGTACCACCACGGAGCTTATACCGGGGAAGTATCGGCAGATATGCTGGCCGATTTAGGGTGTCGGTACGTGATTGTGGGTCATTCAGAACGACGAACACTGTTCGGCGAAGGGAATCAGGTCGTCGCTGAAAAATTTCGTGCTGCACAAGAGCGTTCGATAACACCAATACTTTGTGTAGGTGAGACCCTGGCTCAGCGTGAATCGGATGAGACTGAACAGGTAATCGCTATGCAACTCGATGCCGTGATTGATCTGGCGGGTATCGAAGCGCTCGGACAATCAGTCATAGCTTATGAGCCGGTGTGGGCAATCGGTACTGGCAAAACTGCTACTCCCCAACAGGCGCAGGATGTCCATAAATTTATAAGAAGTCGGATAGCTGTTCATAGTGGCGGGATTGCTGAGAATATCCAGATACTTTATGGTGGAAGTGTAAAAGCAGATAATGCACGTGAATTGTTCACAATGCCTGATATAGATGGTGGGCTGATCGGAGGGGCTTCGCTGGTTGCTGCGGAGTTTATTTCGATTTGTCTGGCAGCACAGAATTAATTGGGGATAATGTATTGTGGAAACACTTATTTGGTCGGTACATATTATCGCTGCGGTCATAATCATCATCCTGATCCTGTTACAACAGGGAAAAGGTGCTGATATGGGAGCAGCCTTCGGTAGTGGTGCATCTGGAAGTCTATTTGGTGCCAGTGGGTCGGCTAATTTTCTGAGCAGAATGACTGCGTTGGCTACTACGGTTTTTTTTATTACCAGTCTAACGCTAACATATTTTTCCGGCACCAGTCATTCTGGTGAAGAGAGTGTTATGCAAAAACTGGATATGAAATCAGGTGAAGTAGCTGTTCCTGCTGCAGGGGGTGATAAACTCGGAACTTCAGAGAAGGAAGGAGAAGGTGATGCTTCCAGAGTTGGAGAAATTCCCGAATAGTTTTTACTCGTTGAAAGCGAGCGGTTGAGGTTTTTGGCCGACGTGGTGGAATTGGTAGACACGCCGTCTTGAGGGGGCGGTGGCGAAAGCTGTGCGAGTTCGATTCTCGCCGTCGGCACCAGGCAAGCATATTTGAATGTCAGATCATTGTGTGATCTGAGTTTGGTGATTTTAGTAAGGATATTGAAGATGCTGAACACCATGCTCGGGAATTATTTCCCGATTCTGTTATTTATTTTGGTCGGGCTGGCAATCGGCGTGTTATCAATGTTGGCAGGATGGTTGCTGGCGCCAAACAAACCGGATGCCGAAAAATTGTCACCCTATGAATGTGGTTTTGGTGCGTTTGAAGATGCGCGTATGAAGTTCGATGTGCGCTATTACCTGATCGCAATTTTGTTCATATTATTCGATTTGGAAATTGCATTCTTATTTCCCTGGGCTGTTGTCTTGAAAGAAATCGGGTGGTTTGGTTTTGTTGCGATGCTGGTATTTCTTGGATTACTCGTAGTAGGTTTCATTTACGAATGGGTCAAAGGTGCTTTGGAGTGGGATTGAATAATGGGTATTGAGGGTGTATTAGACAAAGGATTTGTTACGACCAGCCTTGATTCCTTGATCAATTGGGGGCGTACGGGCTCGATGTGGCCTATGACTTTCGGATTGGCGTGTTGCGCGGTCGAGATGATGCAAACGGGTGCATCCCGTTATGATCTGGATCGGTTCGGTATTGTTTTTCGCCCCAGTCCCCGTCAGTCAGATGTCATGATTGTTGCCGGAACGCTGTGTAATAAGATGGCACCTGCATTACGTAAAGTTTATGATCAGATGGCTGAACCTCGCTGGGTAATTTCCATGGGATCCTGTGCAAATGGCGGTGGGTATTATCATTATTCTTATTCAGTTGTACGTGGGTGTGATCGGATAGTGCCTGTCGATATATATGTGCCAGGCTGCCCACCGACTGCTGAAGCGCTGCTTTACGGAATCATTCAGTTACAGAATAAAATTAAGCGTACCAATACAATCGCGCGCTAGCTAGGGGGTGAAATGACAAACAGTCGCCTTGAAAAACTTGCGGCGGATTTACAGAGAATATTGGGTGATCGGCAAATTGATATCAGTTGTGCGCTTGGGGAGCTGACGCTTCTGGTGCATTCCCGGGATCTGCCGGATATCGCTGAGGTATTGAGAGATCATCAGGATCTGGGGTTTGATACGCTGATTGATCTATGTGGTGTGGATTTCAGTGAATATTCGACAGATACACATGCGGGATATAAACGGGAGGACAGACGGTTCGCTGTCGTGTACCACTTGCTTTCAGTCAAGCATAATCACAGGCTGCGCGTGCGTGTCTTTGCGGAAGACAATGAATTTCCCATGGTTGATTCGGTGATGCCTGTATGGCCTTCAGCCAACTGGTTTGAGCGAGAGGCGTTTGATCTGTTTGGAATCATTTTCAATAATCATCCTGACCTCAGAAGAATTCTGACGGATTATGGATTTATTGGAAATCCCTTCCGCAAGGACTTTCCTTTGTCAGGACATGTGGAAATGCGTTATGACCCTGATCAGAAACGGGTTGTCTACCAGCCTGTTACAATCGAGCCTCGCGAAATTACACCGTATGTCATTCGTGAAGAACAATATGGCAGAGAGGAAATATGAAGCACTCTATGACTGATTGCCGGGGCATGTGGGATTTTCAAATGAGAGGGTGCTTAGGAAATGGCTGAAATTCGTAATTACACTATGAATTTTGGGCCGCAGCATCCTGCAGCTCATGGTGTTCTGCGTCTGGTGATGGAACTGGATGGCGAAGTTATCCGGCGTGCTGATCCTCATATCGGATTACTGCATCGGGCCACGGAGAAACTGGCAGAAAACAAGACTTACGTACAGTCTGTACCTTACATGGATCGTCTGGATTATGTATCCATGATGGTCAACGAACATGCGTACGTGATGGCGATCGAAAAGCTGTTGCAGATCGAGGTGCCCATCAGAGCGCAATATATTCGTGTAATGTTTGACGAGATAACACGTATCCTCAATCATCTGCTGTGGCTAGGCGCTCATGCGCTGGATGTCGGGGCGATGACGGTTTTTCTATATGCTTTCCGCGAACGGGAAGATTTGATGGATTGTTACGAAGCGGTGTCGGGTGCCCGGTTGCATGCTGCCTATTACCGACCAGGCGGGGTTTATCGTGACCTGCCTGACAATATGCCGCAGTACCAGCCATCAGCAATACACGATGAGAAGGCGACGCGTGCACGTAATGAAAACCGGCAAGGCTCACTGCTTGATTTCATTGAGGATTTCACTCGTCGATTCCCAGGCTACATTGATGATTATGAGGCATTGCTGACAGATAATCGGATTTGGAAGCAGCGTTTGGTCGATATTGGTGTGGTTTCGCCTGATCGTGCCAAAGCACTGGGTTTTACCGGCCCAATGTTGCGCGGATCCGGAGTGGAATGGGATTTGCGCAAGAAACAACCATACGAAGTTTATGATCAGGTGGATTTCGATATTCCCGTCGGCGCCAATGGTGATTGTTATGATCGCTACCTGGTGCGTATCGAGGAAATGCGTCAGTCAAACCATATAATAAAACAGTGCGTCGAATGGCTGAGAAAAAATCCTGGTCCTGTGATTACTGACAATCATAAGGTTGCTCCACCATCCAGATTGGCCATGAAGCAGAATATGGAAGAAATGATTCATCACTTCAAGTTGTTCACGGAAGGTATGCATGTTCCGCGGGGTGAAGCTTATGCGGCTGTGGAGCATCCTAAAGGCGAGTTTGGTATTTATATTGTTTCAGATGGTGCCAATAAGCCTTATCGCTTGAAAATTCGTGCTCCTGGATTTGCACATTTAGCAGCACTGGATGAAATGACCAAGGGACACATGATTGCTGATCTTGTAGCAATCATTGGTACCCAGGATATTGTATTCGGTGAGATAGACAGATGAGTTCGTCGATGTTAAGCACTGAAGCTCTGAGAAAAATTGATCGGGAAGTCGCTAAATATCCTGCTGACCGGAAACAATCGGCCGTGATGTCTGCACTGGCGATCGCACAGGATGAAAAAGGTTGGCTGGCAACTGAAACGATGGATTTCATTGCAGATTATCTTGAGATGCCTGCAATTGCTGTCTATGAAGTTGCGACTTTCTACAATATGTATAACCTGAAGCCGGTCGGAAAGTACAAGCTTACGGTTTGTACCAATCTGCCTTGTGCATTGTCAGGTGGAAACCAGACGGCAGATTATCTTAAACAGAAACTGGGTATTGGTTTCAATGAAACCACGACAGACGGGTTATTCACTCTCAAAGAAGGTGAATGTATGGGTTCCTGCGGGGATGCGCCGGTGCTTCTGGTCAATAACAAGCGTATGTGCAGTTTCATGACTGAAGACCAGATAGATAAACTGCTTGAGGAATTAAACAGATGACCCAGCCTACTCAAGTCATCATGGCAGGTGTGGATACTGCGGATTCGGATAATTGGCGGCTAAAGAATTATCTTAAGCGTGATGGTTATGCCGCGTTGAAAAAAATTCTTTCACAGAAAATTTCTCCCGAGGCAGTAATTGATGAAGTCAAGAAATCTGCACTGCGCGGCCGCGGTGGCGCGGGCTTTCCGACGGGACTGAAATGGAGTTTCATGCCGAAACAGTATACGGGTGAGAAGTATCTCGTCTGTAATTCTGATGAGGGTGAGCCGGGTACATTCAAGGACCGTGATATCATGCGTTACAATCCCCATATCCTGATCGAGGGTATGTTGATTGCCGCCTATGCGATGGGTATCCGTACCGGCTACAACTATGTACACGGGGAAATATGGGATGTTTACGAGCGAATGGAGGAGGCCGTCGAGGAGGCGAATGTCGCAGGTTTCCTGGGGGATAACATCTTGGGTTCCGGCTTTAGTTTCCGACTTTATAACCATCATGGATACGGTGCCTATATTTGTGGAGAAGAGACCGCCCTCCTGGAATCCATAGAAGGAAAAAAGGGTCAGCCACGCTTTAAGCCGCCATTTCCTGCCAATTTTGGTTTGTACGGTAAACCTACGACAATCAACAATACAGAAACATTTGCTTCTGTTCCCTGGATCATCCGTAACGGAGGGGAGCGTTATCTGCAGCTCGGTAAACCAAACAACGGTGGTACTAAAATATTTTCAGTTTCCGGACATGTCAATAAGCCGGGTAACTATGAGGTACCCATGGGAACACCCTTTGCAAAGCTGTTGGAACTTGCTGGCGGGATGCGTGGTGGCAGAAAGCTGAAGGGATGTATTCCGGGTGGATCGTCAATGCCGGTTCTGCCTGGTGACATCATGATGGAAACTGACATGGACTATGATTCAATAGCAAAAGCAGGCTCCATGCTGGGCTCGGGCGCGGTGATCATCATGGATGACACGACCTGTATGGTGCGTGCGCTGGAGCGGCTTTCTTATTTTTACTATGAGGAATCCTGTGGCCAGTGTACTCCGTGCCGGGAAGGAACAGGCTGGCTTTACCGGATCATCAACCGGATCGAGCACGGAAAGGGGCGGGTTGAAGATCTGGATTTGCTTGATAATCTAGCGGATAACATCCAGGGTAGAACGATCTGTGCGCTGGGTGATGCTGCCGCAATGCCGGTAAGAGCAATGCTGCAGCATTTCCGGGATGAATTTGTTTTCCATATCGAACATAAAAAGTGCATGGTCTAGGTAGGCTGTGGTTTTTTATGTCATGTTTATCTGATTCCCACTGATTCCGGGATTTATTGCTGATGATTAATATTGAAATTGATGGCAAACAGGTAACGGTTGCGCAGGGTAGTACCGTAATGGATGCTGCCAGGCAGATCGGGATCTATATTCCGCATTTTTGTTATCACAAAAAGCTGTCAATAGCGGCTAATTGCCGGATGTGCCTGGTAGAGGTCGAAAAGGCACCCAAACCGTTACCTGCGTGTGCGACACCGGTAGCCGAAGGAATGAAAGTATCGACACATTCTCAGCAGGCGGTGACTGCACAAAAAGGGGTGATGGAATTTCTGCTGATCAATCATCCACTGGATTGTCCGATTTGTGACCAGGGAGGGGAGTGCCAGCTACAGGATCTCGCTGTCGGCTATGGTTCAAGCGGTTCCCGTTATCAGGAACCCAAACGGGCTGTGACCAACAAGAATCTTGGTCCGCTCATAGCAACGGATATGACCCGCTGTATCCACTGCACGAGGTGTGTTCGTTTTGGCCAGGAGATCGCCGGAATCATGGAGCTTGGAATGGCTGGCCGGGGAGAACATTCCGAGATTCTGACGTTCGTCGGCAGAGCGGTTGATTCTGAACTTTCTGGTAATGTAATCGATTTATGTCCGGTCGGTGCTCTGGTCAGTAAACCTTTCCGCTATTCAGCAAGAACCTGGGAGTTATCACGCAGAAAATCGATCAGCCCGCATTGCGGGCTGGGTAGTAATCTGGTCGTGCAAGTGAAAAAAAATCGGGTCATGCGCGTATTACCGCGTGAGAATGAAGCCGTCAATGAATGCTGGTTGTCAGATAAAGACCGGTTCTCTTATGAAGGACTGAATTCGGAAGACCGTTTGACGGTACCAATGATCAGAAAATCCGGACAGTGGCAGGTATGTGGCTGGCAGGAGGCTTTGGCCTATGCTGCTGAGGGCATCAGCAATGTCGTTAAAAATCAGGGGCCGCTGAGTATAGGTGCATTGGGATCTGCTCATAGCACGTTGGAGGAGCTCTACTTACTGCAAAAACTGATGCGTGGACTGGGCAGTCACAATATCGATCACCGGGTACGTCAATCTGATTTTCGTACCGATGCCGTATTGCGTGGAGCACCATGGCTGGGAATGCAAATTGCCGAGGTTTCACAGTTAAAAGCTGTGCTGGTCGTTGGCAGTACACTGCGTAAAGACCATCCGCTGCTTGCCCAGCGGATGCGTCAGGCAGTAAAAGAGGGGGGGCAGTTAAGTCTGATCAATCCATCAGGTGACGATCAGTTGACCAAGATTGCCTATCGCGCGATTGTTGCTCCTTCAGCTATGCTTGACATGGTATTACAGGTACTGAAAGCAGCAGCAGAAATCAAGAATATTCCCGTGCCCGGGCATATTAAATCTGCAGCAAATGCAGTTGAAGTTTCTGAAGTTGCACGGGGAATTGCGAATAGTCTCATCAACCACGCTCCAGCTGCTGTTTTTCTGGGTAATCTTGCTCAGCATCACCCTCATTTTGCTGATCTACACTGTGCGGCACTGGCTGTTTCGAAAATAACCGAAGCACAGTTTGGTTTGCTGGGTGAAGCTGCAAATAGTGTGGGAGCCTATTCTGCGGGTGCGTTACCATGGAGCACCGGGACTCATTCTGTAAATAAAACTGTATCAGAGAAGGTTGGTTTGAATGCGGGACAAATGCTAGGGTTAGGTTCACCTGATGGTGAACCAGCCTGTAGTGCTTACGTACTGTTGAACCTGGAGCCGGAACTGGATTGTTATGATACGGGGCGGGCGCTTCAGGTAATGAATAAAGCTGAATTTGTAGTTTCATTGAGCAGTTACAAAGGTAACATTCCTGATTATGCCGATGTTATTTTGCCTGTTGCTCCTTTTACTGAAACATCCGGCACTTTTGTTAATACTGAAGGAAGGATACAAAGTTTCAGTGGTGTAGTACCTCCTCTCGGTGAAGCACGTCCCGCCTGGAAAATCTTGCGGGTATTGGGAAATCTGTTGCAATTGGAAGGATTCGATTACGATTCATCAGAACAGGTTCGTGCAGAAATAGTGTCTGCAGAAGAAGAATTTGTACGTGGCTTGAATAACGCTTTGGAAGCGTTTTCAATTTCAGAAAATCATCAAAAAAATAGTGGCATTGAAAGGATTGGTGAGATACCAATTTATCAGGCTGATCCAATCGTAAGGCGTGCGAGCTCATTACAGAAAACACATGATGCCGTATCACCCGTTGCATTTGCTTCACCTGGCCTGCTTGATAAATCTGGAATACAGGCTGGTGAGACAGTCAAAATAAAACAGCAGGATGAGACAATTCAGCTGGAAATTTCCGCTGATACCAGCCTGCCTGATAACTGTGTCCGACTGGCATGTGCTCACTTGCAGACATCCAGATTAGGCGGGATGTTCGATGAAATCAAGCTGGAAAAATTATAAAATCTGGATCGGGATTTAATCAATGGATAGCTTGCAACCATTATTTGAGCAATTGTTTGGCAGTGAATGGGGGGGACCTCTCTTTCTGCTGATAAAGAATCTGCTGCTGATCCTGGCGATTGTCATTCCGTTACTTCTGGCAGTTGCTTATCTTACTTTTGCAGAAAGAAAAATTATCGCCTATATGCAAGTCAGAGTGGGGCCAAACAGAGTGACCTTCTTTGATATACCTTGGTTGCGTGGCTGGGGGCAACCCATAGCTGATGCTGTCAAGGCAATCATGAAAGAGATCATTATTCCGACAGGCGCCAATAAATTCCTGTTTCTGCTTGCACCGGTTCTTGCCATAGGGCCCGCATTGGCTGCTTGGGCCGTTGTTCCCTTTTCGCCGGAGCTGGTGCTGGCGGACATCAATGCTGGCCTGCTTTATATTCTGGCTATGACATCACTGGGAGTTTACGGTGTCATTATTGCCGGCTGGGCATCAAATTCAAAATATGCATTCCTGGGAGCCATGCGCTCTGCTGCACAAGTCGTTTCATATGAGCTGGCGATGGGATTTGCGCTGGTCTGCGTATTGATGATGTCTTCAAGTCTCAATCTGGGAGATATTGTGGCAGGGCAGCAGGGTGGCAGTTTTCTGAACTGGTACCTGATCCCGTTATTCCCGATGTTTCTGGTCTATTTCATATCGGGTGTGGCTGAAACGAACAGAGCGCCTTTTGACGTGGCGGAGGGGGAATCGGAAATCGTTGCAGGTTTCCATGTAGACTATTCAGGAATGGCCTTTACGGTATTTTTCCTTGCCGAGTATGCCAACATGATTCTGGTTGCGACTCTGGCCAGCATCATGTTCCTGGGTGGCTGGCTGCCTCCTGTGGATATCGCCCCCTTTAATCTGATTCCCGGCATGGTCTGGCTGCTTCTGAAAATAGCCTTCATGCTGTTCTTTTTCCTCTGGTTCCGTGCTACCTTCCCGCGTTATCGTTATGACCAGATTATGCGACTGGGCTGGAAGGTATTTATCCCGCTCACACTTGTCTGGATCGTAGTGCTGGGCATGGTGATGCAATTACCAGAGGTTGTTCGGCAAAGTTTCCCGTTGAATCTCTGGTTTAACTGAGAGTAATAGCGAAATGGAACGTATCAAGCAGTTTTTTAAATCCTTTCTGCTGGTTGAAATGCTGAAAGGGATGAAAGTGACTGGACGTTATTTATTTGCGCCCAAAATCACTGTGCATTATCCGGAAGAGAAGACGCCCCAATCACCCCGTTTCCGGGGGTTGCATGCATTACGCCGTTACCCTAACGGGGAAGAGCGCTGTATTGCATGCAAGCTGTGTGAGGCTGTATGTCCGGCCATGGCGATTACTATCGAATCAGAACAGCGTGACGATAGTACGCGCCGGACCACTCGTTACGATATCGACATGATTAAATGTATTTTTTGCGGTTTCTGTGAGGAAGCTTGTCCGGTTGATGCGATTGTTGAGACTCGTGTTCTGGAATACCATGGTGAAGTTCGCGGGGATTTGACCTATACGAAAGAGATGCTGCTGGCAGTGGGTGACCGCTATGAAGAACAGATAGCCAGAGACAGGGCAGCAGACGCTCCTTATCGCTAACAAACAGATATAAATTTATGAATTTACAGGATTTCGTTTTTTATAGCCTGGCAAGTGTAGTAGTCATTGCTGCACTGGGAGTGATTACACTGCGCAATCCTGTTCACTCGGCGCTATTACTGGTACTCGCTTTTGTGACATCTTCCGGATTATGGTTGCTGCTTGAAGCAGAGTTCCTGGCCATCGTTCTGATTCTGGTATATGTCGGTGCAGTCATGGTGTTGTTCCTGTTCGTGGTAATGATGTTGGATATCAACCTGGATCGTATGCGGGAAGGATTCTGGAAGTGGTTCCCGTTTGGCGCCATACTGGCTCTGATTATGACGGGTGAGATAGGTATAGTACTGATGAGTAAACAATTCGGACCTGAAAATATACAAATTCCAGTTTCCAAATCAGTGGACTACAGTAATACGAAAGAGTTGGGACAATTGCTTTATACCGACTACGTATACGCTTTTGAACTGTCAGCCGTCATTCTTCTGGTAGCGATGGTTGCTGCCATTGCTATAACGTTGCGTTACCGAACCGATAAAAAATCTTCGAATGTTTCAAAACAAGTAGCTGCTAGTCGTGAAAAGCGGTTAAAAGTTATATCCATACCAGCAGAAAGAAAAGAATAATTTTTGCTCAGGACTCCATCTGTTTCCTATTTTCTTCATCTAAAAGGTAATCATCTTGGTCTCACTATCACATTATCTTGTGCTGGGTGCTCTCCTGTTTGCCATTGGGGTCGTCGGTATTTTTCTCAACCGGAAAAATGTCATTATCCTGCTGATGTCGATTGAATTGATGCTATTGGCCGTCAATATGAATTTCGTCGCTTTTTCACATTTTCTACAGGATACGGCGGGGCAGATCTTCGTGTTTTTTATTCTGACTGTCGCTGCAGCTGAAGCAGCCATCGGACTGGCAATTTTAGTTGCACTATTCAGAAATCTGCGCACCATTAACGTGGATGATCTGGATGAATTGAAAGGCTGAGTATCCCTGTGTCTTCGAGATCAAAAGCAATTTGTTAAACCAATTCTGGTAGTTGATGGCTTAAATGGAAAATCTTTATTTACTGGTTCCAATGGCCCCTTTGGTGGGAGCCATTATTGCTGGCCTTTTCGGGCGACGGGTTGGTTTGATATGGAGTCACCGCGCAACAATCATTTTGGTAGCGCTGTCACTCGTTTCCTCCATTATCATTTTTGTCGATGTATTACAGGGGAATACCTATAACGGTAGTGTCTACACCTGGTTGACATCTGGTGAAACGATATTTGAAATCGGCTTTCTGATAGATACATTGTCTGCCACGATGATGGTTGTGGTAACCAGTGTGTCACTCATGGTGCATATATACACGATCGGGTATATGCACGGAGATCCCGGGTATCAGCGCTTTTTCAGCTATATTTCGCTGTTCACATTTTCGATGCTGATGCTGGTGATGTCCAATAACTTCCTGCAGTTGTTTTTCGGTTGGGAAGCCGTTGGATTGGTTTCTTATCTCTTGATCGGATTCTGGTACACACGCCCAACGGCAATCTATGCGAATCTGAAAGCTTTTCTTGTCAATAGAGTTGGAGATTTCGGTTTTTTGCTTGGTATTGGCCTGGTATTGATGTATTTCGGTACGTTGGATTACGAACTTGTGTTTGCGCATGCAGAGCATATGGCATCCCGTTCAGTCGAAATATGGCCTGGTCAATCCTGGATGCTGATGACTGTCATCTGCCTGCTGTTATTTGTTGGGGCGATGGGTAAATCTGCCCAGTTTCCCTTGCATGTCTGGCTGCCGGATTCAATGGAAGGGCCCACCCCGATATCTGCTTTGATTCATGCTGCCACTATGGTGACAGCCGGTATATTTATGGTGGCCCGTATGTCGCCACTGTTTGAGCATTCTGAAGCTGCACTGTCGACTGTTCTGGTAATAGGGGGCATTACGACGCTGTTTATGGCACTGGTTGCAGTAGTTCAGAATGATATCAAACGGGTTGTCGCTTTTTCTACTCTGTCGCAGCTTGGATATATGACGGTTGCACTGGGTGCATCGGCCTACTCAGCAGCTATTTTTCATTTGATGACGCATGCCTTTTTTAAGGCCTTACTCTTCCTTGGAGCCGGTTCGGTCATCATTGCGATGCACCATGAGCAGGATATGCGCAAGATGGGAGGGCTTAGAAGGTATATGCCAATTACTTTTGCAACCATGTTCATCGCTGCTTTGGCCAGTGCGGGAGTCCCTGGATTTTCGGGCTTCTTTTCCAAGGATGCGATTATTGAAGCGGTGCATTTCTCCCAGCTTCCCGGGTCAGGCTTTGCCTATTTCTGTGTGTTGACAACGGTTTTTGTTACCGCACTGTATACCTTCAGGCTGATGTTCATGACTTTCTATGGTGAGCCACGAATGGATAAGCATACGCGGGAGCATTTACATGAATCGCCTTGGGTAGTAACCGTCCCATTGGTTGTGCTGGCCGTTCCAACCGTCGCATCAGGCTGGTTGATTGGTACGCTGCTTTTTGGAGATTATTTTGCCAGGGTTATTGAAATACAGGAACAGCATGATGTGGTGGCGCTCATGAAAGAACACTACACGGGCATAGTGGGAATGATGATTCATTCATTGATGACACTGCCTTTCTGGCTGGCAATGGCCGGTATTTTTACTGCCTGGTTCCTGTATCAGTACAAGGTTGAGCTGCCGGGGAAAATTCGGAAAATTGCCGGCCCTGTTTATACTCTTCTGGATCGCAAATACTACATCGATGAATTTTATTCATGGTTATTTGCAGGTGGCTTGCGCTCTCTGAGTAACGTGCTCTGGAAATACGGGGATATCAAAGTTATTGACGGTTTGATGGTGAATGGTTCTGCAAAGGCTGTTGCATGGTTTTCTACGGTAGTCCGTCGATTCCAGTCAGGATATATCTACCATTACGCATTCAGCATGATTGTGGGTGTTTTTGTGTTGATGAGTCTGTGGCTGTTTCATTTCTAGGATTCAGGGAAGAAGTAGTTTTTACTATTGCTGACTCTCTGGGATAAATAACACGCATTGATATGCAATTTGAGACGAAAAGATCATGTTGTTTGGATTTCCGCTGTTAAGTCTGATTATCTGGCTGCCAATTATTTTTGGTCTGATCGTATTGGTGATGGGTGACCGGAACGTACGGGCTGTACGCTGGTTTTCCCTTGTTGGAGCTGTAGCCGGGTTTCTGGTGGCTCTTCCTCTATACAGTGGATTTGATCCATCAACCAGTGCCATGCAGTTTACGGAACATCTCGTCTGGTTTGAGCGGCTCAACGTCTTCTACTCTTTGGGAGTAGACGGAATATCGATGCCATTGATCATTCTGAATTGCTTCATAACCCCAATTGTCGTGATTGCCGGGTGGGAAGTGATTCGGGAGCGTGTTTCTCAGTATATGGGAGCATTTCTGATCATGTCCGGTGTCGTCAATGGTGTATTTTCCTCTCTGGATGCCGTGTTGTTTTATTCCTTCTGGGAAACTTCACTCATACCGATGTTCATTATCATTGGTGTATGGGGAGGACCTAACCGGATTTATGCCGCCATAAAGTTTTTTCTTTATACCTTGCTTGGCTCACTGTTGATGCTCGTTGCCCTGATTTATCTGTATCAGACCTCAGGAGGCAGCTTCTCGATTCTGGACTACCATCATCTGCCTTTGCCGATGACAGCACAGATTCTGATATTCATCGCGTTCATGCTCGCATTTGCAGTCAAGGTACCGATGTGGCCGGTACATACCTGGTTACCTGATGCACACGTTGAAGCGCCTACCGGCGGATCTGTCGTACTGGCCGCTATCCTGCTGAAACTGGGTGGATATGGATTCCTCAGGTTTTCTTTGCCTGTCGCTCCGGATGCAAGTCATGAGCTGTCGGGAATCCTGATTGTTTTATCCCTGATTGCGGTTGTGTATATCGGTATCGTTGCGTTGATGCAACAGGATATGAAAAAACTGATTGCTTATTCATCGGTTTCTCACATGGGGTTCGTGACGTTGGGCTTCTTCCTGTTCAACGCATACGGAATTGAGGGAGCCATGGTACAGATGATTTCTCACGGATTCATCTCAGGTGCAATGTTTCTGTGTGTAGGTGTCCTGTATGACCGCCTGCACTCTCGCCAGATTGCCGATTATGGTGGTGTGGTAAACAGAATGCCGGTGTTTGCAGCATTGTTCATGTTGTTTGCAATGGCCAATGCCGGGCTGCCGGGCACCAGCGGTTTCGTCGGAGAATTCATGGTCATCATGGGATCCATCGAAGTCAATTTCTGGTATGGCTTCTTCGCGGCACTCACTTTGATACTCGGTGCATCCTATACCTTGTGGATGTACAAAAAGGTCATATTTGGTGAAGTCACCAACAGTAACGTAGAAGGAATGCAGGATATTTCCTCACGTGAGTTTCTGATCCTGGCTATTTTGGCGGTAATGGTGCTGGGGCTTGGTATCTATCCGTTACCGCTGACTGAGGTCATGCATGTCACGGTTGATAATCTGCTTGAACATGTCGCACGTACCAAGCTTTGAGGCACTTAAACAATATTTTTTGGATGATGAAGGTTTTTTTTCCTGACCGGAAATTAAGGATTTTTCATGGATTTTCTGTTACCTGACTTTACACCAGCCTACCCTGAAATTTTCCTGCTGCTCATGGTTTGTGTGGTGATGCTTGCCGATTTATTTGCCGGTGAGAGAAATCGCTATCTGGCATTTTATTTATCTTTGCTGACACTTGCAGGATGTGCACTGGTTACCTGTGGTATCTATTCCACAGAAGTTCGATACACATTTACTGGCATGTTCGTCGGCGATGCGATGTCAGATATTCTGAAGCTGTTGATTTATGTGACGGTTGCAGCGGTACTGATCTATTCCCGATCCTACATTAGTACCAGAGGATTGTTAAAAGGCGAATTTTTCAGTCTTGCACTGTTTGCAACGCTGGGCATGATGGTCATGGTTTCGGCAAATCACCTGATAACACTCTATCTGGGGCTTGAGCTTCTGTCTCTTTCACTGTATGCCATGGTGGCATTACAGCGTGAATCAGCCATTGCAACCGAGGCTGCCATTAAATTCTTTGTTCTGGGTGCATTGGCCTCCGGTTTTCTGCTGTAT
This sequence comes from Nitrosomonas europaea, assembly GCF_900167395.1. Taxonomy (GTDB): domain Bacteria; phylum Pseudomonadota; class Gammaproteobacteria; order Burkholderiales; family Nitrosomonadaceae; genus Nitrosomonas; species Nitrosomonas europaea. The sequence goes on along the minus strand of NZ_FUWK01000035.1, from coordinate 5,714 downwards.
GGCATGTCCATGTTATATGGTGCGACCGGTACGTTACATTTGCCGGAGTTGGCAAAAGTCATTCATTCCGGTCAGGCAGATCATGAAATTTTTATCATCGGGCTGGTTTTTGTCGTTGCAGGTATCGGCTTCAAACTGAGCGCGGTACCGTTTCACATGTGGGCACCGGATATCTATGAAGGTGCGCCTACAGCAGTTACTTTATTCATCGGATCAGCACCCAAATTTGCAGCATTTGGTTTTGTCATGAGATTGCTGGTGGGAGGTCTGGGTGATCTCGTGACTGACTGGCAGGGAATGTTGGTATTACTGGCAGTTGCTTCCATGGCCGTGGGGAATATCGCGGCGATCGCACAGCAGAATATCAAACGGATGCTGGCATATTCCACTATTTCACATATGGGTTTCGTTCTGCTCGGTTTCATTGCGGCAGGAGAAAATGGCTACAGCTCATCCATGTTTTATGTAATCGCTTACGTGCTGATGACATTAGGTGCTTTTGGTATCATCATGCTGGTTTCGCGAGAGGGATTTGAAGCGGATAAGATCAGTGATCTCAAAGGACTTAACCAGCGCAATCCATGGCTCGCTTTTATGATGCTGCTGGTAATGTTTTCGATGGCCGGTATTCCGCCCATGATCGGATTTTATGCAAAACTCTCCGTGCTACAGGCTGTCCTGGAAGCGGGATACATCTGGCTGGTGGTGGTTGCAGTCATGCTTTCCCTGATAGGTGCGTTTTACTACCTGCGCATCATTAAATTTATGTATTTCGATGCGCCGGAACAAACCCAGCCGATTATGTTCAAGCCGGATGTCAAAGTACTCGTTAGCATAAATGGCCTAGCCATAATACTGCTGGGCATGTTCCCTCAAATGCTTATGGGACTGAGTTTGTCCGCCATTCAGCATTCCATGTGATTCGATTCCAGGTTTTAACTGGCAGGTGAAAATGGCTTTTATGGTTGATCGTAGCTGATACGGTAAACCACACCTGCCATATCGTCCGAGACCAGCAACGCTCCATCCGGCATTACCAGAACATCGACAGGCCTGCCCCAGGCTTCGTTTTCCTGCAGCCAGCCTTCAGCAAAAATTTCTTTTCTGGCGACCTCATTTACCTCGAGTTGTACCCACTCAAGGCGATAGCCAATTTTCGTGCTGCGGTTCCATGAGCCATGTTCTGCGATGAAGATTCCGTTATGGTATTCAGCGGGGAACATAGTGCCGGTGTAAAACCGCATTCCCATGGGAGCAACGTGTGGGTCGAGCTCAACGGCAGGAGGAATGAATTTATTACAATCACGCTTTGCCCCGAGTTTGGGGTCAGAAACTTCCTTGCCATGACAATACGGAAAACCGAAATCCAAGCCCTGGTTGGATGCGTGATTCAGCTCATCGGGTGGTAAATTGTCTCCCATCCACTCCCGGCTGATATCGGTAAACCATAACGCTTTAGTGACAGGATGCCAGTCGAATCCTTCCGTATTGCGAACACCTTTTGCAAATACTTCATAATTTGATCCATCCGGCCGGATACGTGATATCAGGGCATAATGTTCCAGATCTGTTTCGCAGACATTGCAGGATGAACCGACCGGGACATACAGCCAGCCATCCGGGCCAAACGCGATGAAGCGCCAGCCGTGGTAGGTTTCCTTGGGATAATCAGCCGTTATAATGCGCGGCGGTAAAGGCTGGTCGAGGGTGTTCTCGATATTATCGAAACGCAGGATCCTGTTGACGGAGGAGACATATAATGCGCCGTCATGAAATGCGACTCCGTTTGGCATTTTAAGCTTGCTGGCAATGATTCGGATTTGGCGTTTTCCTGCATTTTCCGTGATGGCATAAACGTTACCGGCTGATTTCGAACCGACGAATACCGTTCCTTTGTCACCCAGTGTCATCGTGCGTGCATCCGGCACATTCGCCCAGACACTGATGGAAAAACCTGGCGGTAACTTGATTTTGTCGAGTGGCAGTTCTGGTGCCTGGGCGTTGATTTGAGAAGTAACAGCACACAGTGACACCAGAAAAATAAAAGATAAAAATTTCATACAAATCTAACAAAGTGAAAAATTGCGGAATAAGGGTTTCGAAGTTGAAACAGCTTGAAATCAGGAAACCTGACCGCACAATGTTAGCGTATTTTTAAAGGAGGAAAGCATGCAAACTGCGGAAAACATCGAACATTTGAACTTTCAGGCTGAAGCCAACCAGCTTTTGAAGCTGATGATCCATTCCCTGTACAGTAATAAAGAAATATTTCTGCGAGAGTTGATTTCGAATGCATCAGATGCGGCAGACAAGCTGCGGTTTGAAGGGTTGTCCGATGCGGCGCTGTACGAATCCGACCCTGATCTTAAGATCCGTATTGCTTACGATAAAGAGGCTCGCACCATCACGATTATCGATAACGGTATCGGTATGTCCAGACAGGAAGTGATCAATAATATCGGGACTATTGCCAAATCCGGTACGCGTGAATTTTTTGATTCACTGACAGGTGACCAGGCCAAGGATGCCAACCTGATCGGACAGTTTGGTGTGGGTTTTTATTCGGCATTCATTGTTGCAGATAAAGTAACCCTGACTACGCGCCGTGCTGGATTGACAATCGAACACGGTGTGCGCTGGGAATCCGGTGGCGAGGGTGAGTACACGCTGGAAACTGTGGAAAAGCCGGATCGAGGTACTGAAATCGTTCTGCATCTGCGGGAAGGAGAAGATGAACTGCTGAGCAGTTTTCAGCTGCGTTCCATCATCCGTAAGTACTCTGACCACATCACGCTTCCCATTGTCATGAAAAAGGAAGTGTGGGATGACGAGAGCAAATCGTACCGGCTGAGCGACGAGGATGAAACCATCAATCAGGCCAGCGCGATCTGGGCCCGGCCAAAGAATGAAATTACGCAGGAGCAGTACGACGAATTCTATAAGCACGTTGCTCATGATTTCGAACCGCCACTTGCTCATGTGCATGCCCGAGTCGAAGGTAAGCAGGAATATATCCAGTTGCTGTATATCCCGGCTCATGCCCCGTTTGATTTGTTTGATCGTGAACATCGTCATGGCCTCAAACTTTACGTCAGGCGGGTATTCATCATGGATGATGCGGAAAAACTGTTGCCAGGATATTTGCGTTTTGTCCGCGGTATCATCGATTCAAGTGATCTGCCCCTGAATGTCTCGCGTGAGATCCTGCAGGAATCGAAAGATATCGACAGTATTCGTGCAGGCTCAGTCAAGAAGGTGCTGGGATTGATCGAAGATCTTGCCATGAGTGACAAGAGTGAAGATCAGGAAAAATTCAAAACCTTCTGGCGCGAATTCGGCCAGGTGCTGAAGGAGGGGATTGCAGAAGACTATAGCAACCGCGAGCGTATCGCCAAGCTGTTGAGATTCACTTCGACACATGATGAACGTGAAGAACAGACCGTTTCGCTGGATGATTACATTGCCCGGATGAAGCCGGAACAGGAAAAAATCTATTACATTACTGCTGACGGCCTGAAGGCAGCCCAAAGCAGCCCGCATCTGGAGATATTCCGTAAGAAGGGAATTGAAGTGCTGCTGTTGTGTGACCGTATCGATGAATGGCTGGTGGCCAATCTGAATGAATATACGGGCAAGTCTTTACAATCCATTGCCAAGGGTAATCTGGATCTGGGCAAACTGGAAGATGAAGAAGAAAAGAAAGAGCATGAAAAAGAGGCTGGAGATTTTCAGGAATTGACAAACAAAATGAAGGAAGTGTTGGGCGAACAGGTAAAAGATGTGCGCATCACCTACCGCTTGACAGAATCACCAGCCTGTCTGGTCGCTGATACTCATGATGTGAGTGGCAATCTTGGACGCTTGTTGAAATCTGCCGGGCAGAAAGTTCCGGACAGCAAACCTTTCCTGGAAATCAATCCACATCACCCGATGATTCAGCGGTTGAAATATGAAGAAGCCAAGTTTGCCGACTGGAGTCATATTCTGTTTGATCAGGCTTTACTGGCCGAAGGGGGGCAGCTTGAGGATCCGGCCGGTTTCGTCAAACGACTGAATGATTTACTACTGCAAAACATCTTGAGCGGAAAATGAAGTAGCAGGGAAGCCCACACACTTACCGTGAATCCACTTAAGGAACCTCAGATTAACGCTGGTAAGTTCAACTCATAAATTTCAGGAGGAGAAATAGAATGAAGGCGGCTCTATTTCTCCGGCTTGACATTCCAGTAATTCATCGTATACCTTCTCAATCTTAAAAAAAGAGAACGATTGGTTTACTTTTATCTGAAGAAGAGGAGAAACAGAATGAAAGACAGCTCTGTTATGAAATTGTGTTCCACATTACCGGTTTTAATGCTGGCAAGTCATCTGTCTTATGCCATGCCGGGTATGCACGGAACTGAAGGCAGCGGAGCGACTGAGCCGCCGGCTGCATCGAAAGATATGGGAGCACCCATCAACTCGTCAGGTTCGGAAATAGAAATCACCTATAGTGCAGACGGCAAAACGGCTATTTTTGTGTCAACCCGCGCGGGCAGTGTCGAATCACCTGGTACCCCTTACAATTTTGATATATGGATGGCGCACAATGTAGATGGGGTGTGGCAGGAACCCATCCATCTCGGTGGTGATATCGATCCGGCCGTAGGACCCAATATCAATACAACAGCCTGGGAGCTGGAACCCAGTTTCTCGGATGATGGCAATGTTATCTATTTCACGCGATATGAACCGGGTAACCTGCTGTCGGGTGATCTTTATGTCGTACAGAAAGTGGATGGTGTATGGCAATCGGCCAAAAACTGGAATGACGTGCCGGAACTTCCCAGTATCAATACCCCGACCGGCGAAGAGCATTGTCCGATCATTGTTTCTGACAGTCTGATTTATTTCAATTACAGTCAGCCAGGCGTCACTCAGGAGAGTGATATCTGGAAAGTCGAGAAAAAAGATGGGATGTGGCAGAAACCGGTGAGCCTGGGAGCGAAAATCAATTCTCCGCAGCGCGACCACATGCATTGGACCGGAGTGTCAAAAGATGGCAAAAGTATGGTCATCACCAGTACACGGATCGATCCGGATTCTCGCGGTGGGCATGATATGTGGATTTCACATCAGGATGCCAAGGGAGAATGGCAGAAACCGATCAATCTCGGTGACATCATCAATACTCCGGGTGAAGAAATGTGCTGGACTTTCACGCCTGATGGCAAGAAATTTACCGGCAGCTGGGGACCTCAAAACACATTTGATACCGATATCCGCTGGATAAGCAAAGAGGATATTCCGCTGTTGAAAACATTCGAGCCGATCGGTCCTCCACCCAACCTGCTTGTCAACAGCAACAAAGGCTGAATCGGAGTTTAAGAAGCAGTTGAAAAAGATAGATTCACGTGTAGTAGTTGAGATCTGATCTGACAGTTACCCGATTTGACGAGTGCCTGTTAGATCAGATTCAGTTATTCAATTCGGTAATTTTATCGTCCCATATCTCCTTAGCGTCAATTAAAGTTTGCATCGGGGTGCGTCCACAGCACATTTTTCCCTGGTGAGTCCGCACACTGTTGTAGTACGCCATCCAATCATCCAGATCGTGTTGTAACTCTTCAATGGACTGGTAAATCTTGCGCCGGAATGTCACCTGGTAGAACTCCTGCAAGATGGTTTTGTGAAAGCGTTCGCAAATACCGTTGGTCTGCGGATGATTGGCTTTC
>NZ_FUWK01000017.1 GCF_900167395.1 Nitrosomonas europaea | reverse complement strand
CGAATATCTTTTCCCAAATACCGGCCTGTGCCCACCGCGTAAAGCGTTTGTGAGCAGTTTTCCATTTGCCATACCGCTCCGGCAGGTCATGCCAGTGCGCACCAGAGCGTAAAACCCATAAAACACCATTTATAAACAATAGATTATCCGCGCCATGTCGGCCACGATCCCCAATTTTACCCGGTATAAACGGCTCTATTCGACGCCATTGCTCCCTGTTCAATTCATAGCGTTTCATACATTCCTCACTGAAAATGTTAAACCTCTTTCAGTAAAGCAAAAATTATAGATGTTGGAAATCCGTAAATGTCGATTTGCCTTAATAATTCTTAAGATAGCAAAGAACGTGATAACAAAAACAGAAATTAAAATTCTTATTTATTTAACCTATTGGTCAGAGCACCATAAAAAACTAAATGTGTGTATATGAAGATCGTTTTATTAAAGATTCAGCAGGGATACCCAGCTCATGGTGAAGTCTCTGAATCATTCTGAGTGTCAGGGAACGTTTGCGGTTTAGAACTTCGTATACGCGATTACTTTTTCCAATCATGGGTTCCAGATCTTTTACAGTCAGGCCTTTCTGTTCCATTTCAAATTTGATGGCTTCAACAGGATCAGGCAGATCAAGTGGGAAATGTTTTTGTTCGTAGGCTTCGATCAGTGTTACCAGAATATCCAGTTTGTCACCTTCGGGTGTGTTGGGTTCTGCAGTCATAAGCATTTCGACTTCCTTTAGTGCTGTGCGGTAGTCGGTGTCTGTTCTGATTGGTTTGATATCCATGGTCTTCTCCATTGAATCAGATAGTTTGCGCATCGATCCGATCATATTGGGCATGGGTGCCTATAAATCGGATATACACAATTTTATAAGGGTAATTAATCCATACCACCAACCGATATTTGTTTCCGGCAATATTGAATACCGCCCTGCCATCTTTAAGGATACTGGCATTCTTGAAGTCTGCTTTGACCTCCGCAGGTAATGACCAGTCAGCCTTCAGTGCATGTCTGTGCCATGCAAGCGTTGGTTGAATTGCATCTGCACGAGACGAGTCGTTTTCCCAAAACACCTTCAACGTAGACAAAGCAATTACTCTCATAAAGGAATATTAGTCCCATTATGGGATTTTGACTATTAATTCGATAAAGGAATCCCACACTCATAGATTTCTCAGATCTGCCTCCAATCTTTATGTCCCATCTACTGAGTGATCCAAAGGGAGCGCTGACTTTTCAGGCTTATGTCTTCGCTCGCCACCCGTTACTCCAGAATCATTTGATGACGACAACCCGAATTATCAGCAAATCAACAAGTCAAAAATCCAGAATCGATGACGCTTGTTATACTTATTTTCTTGATTCACGACTTGACCTCGATCATGCGGGCAGCGCAGCATAACTGTTCTCGTCAGAATAAAGCGGCAAGCCAGTCAGGAAACCGTGGTCTCTCTCCTATTGTTTCCCGCTTTCCTTACGAATGCTTGAGATCGCGATAGAAATTTTCGTGCGATCCGATTGCTTCGAGATACACCAGATACACAGCCTCATCGATACTGTAGCTGAGCAGATATAATTGATCCTGGCTGTGGAATTTATAGACCAGGAGCCTCCGCCAGATCTCCTTTTTTGCGCTCACCTATTGCCGGCCTGGCTGCCACAACCTCAATCGCAGCATCGACATCCCGCGCTACATTATCGTGTCATTTTTGATTTGGGAATGGAATTACTACAAATGTAGAAAGATTGAATCCAGGGGTTAGATTGCTTTGTGCTTTTGGCATATCATGATGACAAAATGGCTGTCCTTGTGAGGAGGCTGCAGACCGACGCAGCAACCTAGTCTCTCACTGTCATTACGAAACGGCGAAGCTGGTGAAGCAATCCAATGCCTTCGTCATCATCACCGCTCGCTTAATTCTGGTGGGTTGATCCCAATAGGTGTCTTGGCGCGATTCATCGCAGCCATGATTTGAAGAAACGGGTGTAATCGGCTACTGCAAACGGAGAGCATGTTCCAAAACCGGGCGGCTCGCACCGCCATGGATTCCTTTACTCACCTGACTCCAGCCGGCTAACGGGTGCCCCCTATTATTACTCAATCTCTTTCTCGTCCCTCACGAACCGCAGAAACGATCTCACGCTGACTCAGATCGAGCGGTACAGCTTCTACCGCCAACGGCGAAGAGCTATCCCCCACCGGCTGGATAATAAAGATTCTCCCATCACGACGCATGATCCGAACCGCACCCTCCTTCTGAGCATTGTCGAGCACTGCAGCAAAGTTTTGCCGGGCCTCAGAGAGTGAATGGACTTTCATGACCTCAACCTCCAGAGTTTCGATATCCAGTGTGCCTCGGCATGGACCTTGAGCACCTCATCCAACGTTCTTCCAGGGCGACAGGCGGAGTCATCGCCGCTTGCTTGATCTTGACGGATATCTCCCATTATTTTCAACGATATCGAGGTGATAAACCGGTTTTTTAGCTGCTACGTTGACTCGCAGAGAGTGCGAATGCGATATCTGGAAACATCCTTAGCAATTTACCGTCCATCGTTACCAGCTTCGCACCCAGCTTTATTGCCAGTGCAACAAATTCGCAGTCATGAGCTGAGCATTCGCTGTCACGCACCAACTCCAGAATACTGAATGAATTCACTTCATACTCAGCGCCAGCGAGTAAATCCTCTGCCTCACACTGGAGATTATATGCCTGCAAGAATGTCAGGCTTCCGCGCCTGAGATACCCGGCCAGAATGTTTCGAAACTCACTTCGCCACAAAACTGGTGCTACCCAATCAGGATCATGTTCAAACAAGGCTTCTGCAGCGGCGGTGTATTCGCCGGGCAGATAAAAATAAGCCAGTACATTTGAATCCACGACAATCATGGGCGCCCCTGTCTTTTCATAACGTCAATATCGCATGCCTGAAATTTTTCGGAGTTCAGCCCAGCCCGTAACTGACGGGCGCGCTCCAGTCGTTCGCCGGGGGAGATTCTGGTTGGCATGAGCACGGTCTCAAGGCACACAATGATTTCACTGTTGAGGCTGCGGCGGTGCATTTCTGCGGCAACTTTGAGCCGTTCGTACACATCATCCGGAATATTTTTCAGTGTTAAGGTTGTAGGCATGGCGTTTCTAAGTTTTCCAATTGAAATGGAACCATAATGGTTCCATTGTATAGTCAACCTCCTGGCCGGGCAAGTTATAGGCTAAACCGATGAAATCAGGTAATAGTGGAAAAGCGGTTGCCCAATGATCTGGCGAAGATTCTGGCGATACTCATACCGTACAAGTATGGATCAAGCGCAATGCGGTCAAATGACTGCTCGATTTCATCCAGAAACCGCGCGCCTAATCGGGATAGGAAGGCACCTTGAATTTTCTCCTCCCACACCACGGGCATACGGATCACGTACCACGGCGCTTCACATAGTTGGGGTCATACATAAAATCCCCGTCTAGGTGCATCGTATTCCGGCTAAAACACCAAACAGGATGGGCTTTGTGGTTCAGTCCGGTGGTTTGGCGCTTCAGAAAATTGCATGGGGTTGTGATCACTTCGCTCAAATCAAGCAATCAAAGGGGCAGATCCAGAATCAATAACGCTTGCTGTACTTATTTTCTTGATACCAGACCTGACCCCAACTATGTGCATTCAACAACCGGCTCATAGCGTGGTTTGCTTTGCAGTCACGACATAGCCTTAACGTTATGTTCGACTTTTCCACTGATGCGGATTTCGGCTGCCATGCATTACCGCAACCACGATGATTGTTGCTTTCTTTACTTGAAAATAGATACCAAAAGGAAACCGTCTGATAACTGCGCGTCTTGTACCGCGATGAACATTCGGGTATGCCAGCGGGGTTTCTGCAATATTCGATAACGTTGTCGTCACTTCATCGAGAAATTTGTGACCCAGTCCTTGCCGCTGCTCTTCATACCAAGCCGCCGCATCTGCCAGATCCTGCTCTGCTTCCGGCCGGAGTCGAACTTCACAGGTCACAAATTACGCCGAATTTCTGCGATAGCCTCCAACGCTGATCGGCCTGGGTTTTTATCGACTTCATAGGCGTTTAGACGTCTATCGAGTTCAGCCTTTTGTTCAGTGGTAAGTCGCAGCATCTTTTGATCAGACGCGATGCTATCCCATAAATCCTCAACAAGCTGTATGCGCTCGTCAATTGGCAATTCGGTGAGCTTTCTATTCATCATGATTGCTTTATCCGACTGTAATACTTTCATAAAGAAATGCAGAATAGCGCATAACGTAAATTTATACGATAGTAGTCAGACAACGAAGATGGGACTGGCAACGAAGATATAATCGTGTAAACCCAATCCACTGACAAAGCAGCACGTCCACCGACGTCAGCATTTCCCGGTAAAGACACCGGACTTTCCGCCCGATTCAGGGAAAATCACAAAAAGCTGTTTCCAGAGAACCCGGAGCCGGGCTTGTTCACCGACCGGTTCATGGCGCAGTTTACTTCGCGCTGCGCGTTCGCAAAGACGTGGCTTTCAGTCAAACGCTCAAACAACCGCCAATTTCCCTTTCAGTTCCCGCCTTCATTGTTTAAAAAAGAAAACCTGTTTTCCCTGCTTATTTTGCTAAACCTTTCCCCGGGTTGTCCGTTTACTGCTCTCAACGGCGGTTGAAAATTCTGCAAACACTGAAAGCAGATCAGAGCCGGAAAACGTCGGTGGCACAGGCGCCACAACACTTTAAAAAGTAGTACCACTCTGAAGGAGAAACTGAAATGCCACAAGTTATCAATACCAACATTGCGTCACTCAATGCACAACGTAACCTGAATGTATCCCAGAACTCATTGAGCACCGCCTTGCAGCGTTTATCCAGCGGCTTGCGCATCAACAGCGCCAAGGATGATGCTGCCGGGCTCGCGATTTCCGAGCGCATGACCTCACAAATCCGGGGTATGAACCAGGCTGCGCGTAATGCCAATGATGGTATTTCACTAGCACAAACGGCTGAAGGCGCACTGGTCGAAATTGGCAATAACTTACAGCGTATTCGCGAGCTGGCAGTGCAATCGGCTAATGCCACCAATTCAGAAGATGATCGTGAAGCGCTACAAAAAGAAGTCACCCAGTTGATTGATGAAATTCAACGCGTGGGTGAGCAGACCAGTTTTAACGGTACCAAGCTGCTGGATGGCTCCTTCGCAAGTCAGATATTCCAAGTGGGAGCCAATGAAGGTGAAACTATCGATTTTACCGATATAGCTGATGTTACAGCGAGCGGATTAAGTGTCGATAGCGTTGATATTACTGGTACTGATGGTACTGCTGCTGCGAGTGTAATTACAACCATAGATGACGCCCTCAAAATCGTCAATAGCACTCGTGCAGATTTGGGTGCTATCCAGAATCGTTTTAGTTCTGCAATAGCCAATCTGCAAACTTCAGCTGAAAATCTGTCTGCTTCCCGCAGCCGGATTCAGGACGCAGACTTCGCTGCTGAAACCGCTGCACTGACTCGTGCGCAGATCCTGCAGCAAGCCGGGGTGGCCATGCTGTCACAAGCCAATGCATTGCCGAACAATGTGTTGTCGCTGTTGAGATAAGCACTGCGTTCGTCATCGCGAGGAACAACATGACGTGGCAATCCAGCACTCTGGTAACTGACTGGATTGCCACGGCGGTTTACAACCGCCTCGCAAGACAGTACCCCTCGTCATCGCGATGATAAGTCAGCCAGGCAAAAACTGATCAGGTAGATTAAAAGGAGATTGACATGAATATCAACGCAGTAACTGCTGAACTATTTCAGGCTACAGCACCCGTTCAGCCGGCAATGCCTGCCGCCCGGACAGGAGAGCGCGAGATGGCGCCTGCTGCCCAGCCTCCGGCTGAAACCAGCGACATCAAACCGGAACAGGTGAAAGAGGCGGTAAATCAGATTCAGCAGTTCACACAAGCATTAACGCAGAACCTGAAATTTTCGATCGACGAAGATACCGGCAAAACCGTGGTCAAGATTGTTGATGCGCAAACACAGGAAGTCATTCGGCAGATGCCTTCGGAAGAAGCAATCAAGATTGCCAGCGCGCTGGGAAAGATACAGGGATTGCTGTTCAACGGCCAGGCCTGAGAAAATGCTGCAAAATTGTTGCAACTCACGCCGCTCTCCAGAGCCTTTCCGGTTATTTGATTATTTTCACACTATTTCTCAAAGTTCACCGCTGTCCAGCCGTAAACAGAAACAACAGGTAATAAATAATTTCACCCACAGACAGGGAAGAGGAAACACATCATGATTTCAGCACCGGGAATCGGCTCAGGACTGGATGTCAGCGGAATCATCAGTAAACTGATGGAGATCGAGCAGCAGCCACTGACGCAGCTCAACACCAAGGAAGCAAAACAGCAGGCGCAGCTCTCTGCCTTTGGCAGCCTGAAAAGCGTGCTCTCAACGTTTCAGGACAGTGTGAAGGCGCTGGCCAAACCTGCGCTGTTCAATGGCTACAAAGCCACACTGGCAGATACGACTGCAGCCACGGTAAGCACTTCATCCAGTGCTTCGGCCGGCACGCATGACATCGAAGTGCAATCACTGGCGCAAGCGCAGAAAATCAAGTCAGAAGCATTTGCTACCACCGATACCGTGATCGGCAGCGGCACACTGACAATCGAATTCGGCACATATAACGAAGATGGCACGTTTACCGCCAATGCAGAGAAAACAGCCAAAACCATCACGATCGACCCGGCCAAATCGACCCTGGCAGATATTCGCAGTGCCATCAACGAAGCGAATGCGGGGGTGACAGCCAGTATCGTCAACGATGGCAGCGGCAACCGGCTGGTGATTTCTTCCAAAGATAGCGGGCTGGCCAATGCGCTGAAGATCAGCGTGAACGATACCGATGGCAACCACACGGATAACGCCGGGTTATCGAAGCTGGCATTTGATGCTTCGACTGGCGGCGTCAGCAACATGACCGAAACCGTAGCAGCCAGAAATGCAGTCATGGTGATCGACGGCATTCCAGTGACGAAGTCATCCAATACCATCAACGATGCGCTGGAAGGGGTGACGTTCAACCTGCTCAAGGCCAACCCTGGCACAACGACCACGCTGACAGTGGAGAAGGACAAAAGCAACGTTGAGGCAGCAGTCAATGCGTTTGTAAAAGCGTATAACGATCTGGAAAAAACGATCGGCAATCTTTCCCGTTACGATGCGGCCAACAAGCAGGCATCGGTGCTGACCGGGGATTCCACCATGCGCATGATACAAAACCGGATGCGCGCCATGCTGGGCGGCAATCAATCCGCTGCCGGCGGAATCAACTCGCTGTCCGAGCTGGGTATCAGCTTTCAGAAGGATGGCACACTGGCGCTGGATAACAACAAACTGAGCGCCGTGCTGAATAATCCGGACAAGAATATTGCGGCGTTTTTCACTACCCAGGGAGGAGATGACACAACCTCTGTCGAAGGTTTCGCTTCCCGATTGAGTGAGCTGATCGATGGCATGACTCGCAGCGATGGCTTGATCAGCAGCCGCATGGATGGCATCAACAGTACGATCAAAGGAATCGGCAAACAGCGTGAAGCGTTGGAATTCCGGCTGGAAAGTGTGGAAAAACGCCTGCGCGCGCAGTTCACCGCGCTGGATACGATGATTGCCAGCATGAACCAGACCAGTAACTATTTGCAGCAACAACTGGCGAATCTGCCAAAGATCGGTGAATAAATAGCCGATAGCGTAACTGCACACTCATTTCTGAAAAGGAGAACTCATGTTTACTGAATCCCCCAGCCGCGCGATCAGCAGTTATCAGCGAGTGGGCGTCGAATCCGGCGTGGTATCCGCCGATCCGCACAAGCTGATCCTGATGCTGTTCGAAGGCGCGCGCCAGGCATTGGACTGCAGCCTGCTGTATATACAGCAGAACAGGATTGCCGCCAAAGGGGAAATGATTTCCAAAGCGATCATGATCATCGACCATGGCCTCAAAGCCAGTCTCGACAAAACAGCCGGCGGAGAACTGGCCAACCGGCTGGAGCAGCTGTATGACTACATGACCGCCCGGCTGCTTACGGCCAATCTGCAGAACGATGCCGTGATCATCGAGGAAATCAGCTGCCTGCTGGGCGAGCTGCATGAAGCGTGGGCATCGATTGGAAATCAGCCTGCCGGAAAAACAGATGTACAGACAGCAACCAGAAATACGATCGAGGACACGGCCGGTACAGGTGCAATGGCATGAAGCCCGACACCTCATCCGGATATTCACCCGAAGACAATAAAAACGGTATGCAGATCATCACCACATATGAAGCCATACTGGCAATCACTGACCAGATGCTGCAAGCGGCAAAAAACAGCGACTGGGACAAGCTGGTAGCATTGGAACAGGATTGTAAACGCCTGACCACCTGGCTGATGGAACAGCACACTTACGAGCAGTTGAGCGAAGAACAGAAGAAAAAAAAGATCAGCCTCATCCACGGCATACTGGAACGTGATGCCGAAATCCGTGCCATTACCGAACCCTGGATGGCACAACTGCAAAACAAACTGACCAGCTACGGCCACAAACGAAAACTGGGACAGACTTATCAAACTGATTCGTAAAACCGGATCACCACGTTTCGCAACACAGCGCTCACTGTCACTCTATGCCTGAACACTCATCTGAATAAACATATTTTAGTCGAGGAAGAGAAGGGATAGAAGCCGGTTCCATCTTTGACTATTGAGGCTGTTCGCAATGTGGATCACCCTTTTCCAGTCTGACCATGAATGGACAGTTCATCACGAGCCCCCGGGGCCGTAGCGATTCAGAAGAGTTGCGCGGCGTCCCGGCACGAATATCATAAGCGAAAATTTATAGAGCCAGGGAAGCGCATGGGGAGTCAGAACAAGGAATTCTTCTTGCAGAATTTCACAGGATGAACAGAAGGTAATTTTCTACCTTCAGCAATATCACTGAAATCTATATGCTCCAGCATCTTCGATACGAATCGTCATCCCTCAATGGTAATCAACTATTTCAACATCAAGCACATCACCTGCCCCAAACCGGGAAAATAGAATTCATACGGTTAACAGCATTCAATATAGTGTGATTAATAATACGTATAATAGCAGCTTGTAACAGACGATTAAAAGGTTATAAATGAATACTATTAATGCAAACGACCTCAAGACCAGAGGAATTGCGGCGATTGAAGCGCAACTGGAGGAACAACCGGAAGCGATTATTGCTGTGCGAGGCAAGGATCGCTATGTCGTCATGCAGCTGGAACATTACTATTATTTACGAGAGTGTGAACTGACTGCCGCACTGGCAGAAACACGGGCAGATCTTGCTGCCGGACGTTGTGAGCAGGAATCGCCGGAAGCGCATCTTGCACGGCTGGATACGCTGAAGTAAAAAATGGGCTATTCGCTGATCTTTACGGATGCTTATAACCAGCGGGCGGCACGCTGGTTGAGGCGTCACCCTGATTTGCGTACACAATATCTGAGAACGCTGCAAATTCTCCAAACTAATCCCTATCATCCTTCCCTGCGATTACATGTATTAAGCGGCAAACTTCAGGGGATATATGCAATTTCAATTAATCTTTCTTATCGGATTACGCTGGAATTCCTGATCGAGGATAAGCAAATTATCCCGATCAATATTGGAAGCCACGATGTTGTTTATTAACTTGCGAATGAGATGGCCCGGTAATTTCCGAGAGACCTGAATCATTCTTTTGTTAATGGTTTGAACAAATAGATAAGCGGTTAGAATCGTTAGCCACTCGATCGATCGCTTTATGGTCTGCTCATTTGCCGCCACGCTGATGGTAAGGGGACTGGTTGTGGCCGCTATCCGGTTTTTACCCTGATCCTGAAAAACACCTGGCGACGTTCACAAAAACGGCAGTAGCGGTGCGGTTGGTTATATCAGCAATCGAGCGGCTAAGAAACCTCTGCAAAACATTGCCATCACTGCGTTTTTCAGAAGTTCCCTAACTGCTGCCTATTTCATGAACCGCTTGACGGTATCCAGCAGCAGTTCATTTTCAGGATGTTCTTCCAGCGCCGACTGCCAGATTTTTTCGGCATCTTCCTTTGCACCGTTCATCCAGAGCAATTCGCCGTAGTGTGCTGCAATTTCAGGATCGGAGCGAGTGTCGAAGGCAAGCTTCAGGTAATTGACCCCTTTTTTCAGATCACCCATACGGTAATAAACCCAACCAAGGCTGTCCATGATGTAGGGATCATCGGGAGAAAGTTCGATGGCTTTCTGGATCAGTGCCAATGCTTCCGGCAGTTGCAGACCACGCTCAGCCAGGCTGTAGCCCAACGCATTATAGGCATGGGCGTTATCCGGTCTCAACTCAATCAGTTTGCGCAAATCCTGTTCCAGTACATCCAGCTTGCCGATCTTGTCAGCCATCAGTGCCCGGTCGTACAGCAGTTCGACCTGATCCGGATACTTTCTGAGATAAGCATCCAGCAGATCATACGCGCCACGAAACTCGCCACTATCCCGCAGCAGCTGTGCTTCAGAAATCAGCAACTGTGTACGCTGCTGTTCATTTTCAACCTGAACGGTTTTCAGATATCTTCTGGCAGCGGCTATTCCATCCCGCTTTGCCAGCAAGAAAGCATAGCGCACCCGGGCAGCAATATAACGTTCCCCACCCGTCACCCTGAGGTAGGCATCCATTGCTTCAGCATTGTGCTGTGCAATTTCATGGATACGCCCCAGATTGAAATGAATTGTGTTGGTGTCCTCAAACCCGAGTTGCAGTGCACGTTTGAAATACTTTTCTGCACTCCCCAGGTCATCCAGCTCGGCAGATAAAAGGCCGATCGCCAGCGCAATATCAGGGTTGGAGGGGTTTACCTGCTCCAGTTTCTGGAACTGCTCACGCCCCCGGTCAAATTCTCTCTCCTCCATGAGCATGCGGATATAGGCAATCCGTATATCATTGGCTCTGGGAAATCGGTCGAGATACTGATCGTAAAAAGACAATGCCTTGTCTTTATCAATTTTCTGCAGAATCTGCCCCTGATGCACGGCGGCCATTTCCCATTCCGGCCGTAATTCGAGCGCTTGATTCATGGCTTTTGCCGCGAGTTTGAATTCATTGGCAGACCATGCAGCCTGGGATACAGCAAAATGGGCTTCCGGCAAATCAGGGTAGGATGCTGCAAGCTGCTGCACCAGTTTCAGCACGGCTTCTCTGTCTGAATGATGAGACAGGAGTTTGTTGATCTGCATGAACGCTTTATCGACGGTTTCCGGCTCCAGCTTCAACAACTGTTCAACGTGGGGACGGACATTATCGAGCTGACCGTTCGCAACGAACAGCGCTACTGCCGCCTGGCGCGCATGCATGGAATCAGGTTCCAGTGCTACCCATAAATCGATGGCCTCTTTTGCCTCCCCGAAATGACGCGTCCGCAGTGCGATATCAGTCGCATGTTCTGCGATCCTCGGGTTGCGTGTTTCTCTTGCCAGCCGGATGAAACTTTCCACTGCAACGTCTGGCATATTTCGCTGCAGGGCCGTTTCTCCCATCAGAAAATCAAAGAGGGAATCAGCAGTCAGTTCCGTGGCGGGTGCTGCACCGGCGGAAGCTGCGGAACCATGAGCAATGGCATCCCCCGTTCTGGGGAGTTGGGTACATCCCGCCATGCTCAGCAATAATGCTAACTGTATCGTCAAAATAACTTTCATTTCGTATGGCCTTCGGCAACCTTTTATCTGTACTGAGACTTCCAAACAACAAATCCGGTTCTTATGTTAGTTACTAATTACGGCATATCCACTGATTTCAAGATATTTCACTCGAGTAAGTCCGGAAAAACCTCTGCACTCATTCGCTATTCTTTCCTCTTTCCAGATTTCCTTTAAAACGCATCATTGCCGGTTGGCGGAGATAGATTCGGAGCAGGCTGGTTTTGTGGAAGCGGATTAAATCCAGTACCCGGCAATCCCGGCATCGACGTATCGCCCTGTATGTTTCCCCGACCTTCCGCCTGCTGTTTTTCCTGCCCTCCTGCAGTACTGGCAGCATGGACAAATTTCCAACCCTGATAATTCCCGGCCTTTTCAAAAGCAATGTAATCTGCCGGAAAATTGGCACGCTTGATCGGCACGCCAGTCGAAAGACTGTAGACACCGGTAATCCCGCCGTCCTGCTGCCTGACCAGCCCCCAGTTGTAGCTGTTCGTCATCGGATCGGGGTAAACTCTTCTGAGATGCCGTTTCACTACCAGAGAACGCTCATCCTTGAGCAACTGTTCAAGAGATGCCGGGTAGCGGCTGGCACCCGCCTCCCCCGCTCTCCCCGACACTTGAGAATCGTTATAGTAGGACTCGATCGCCCGCCGGAACTGGTCACCGGCGAACAGCAGTTCCAGCTCCTTTTCCCGTTTGACTTCTGTCTGCCAGATCAACCCGGCAGCAGCCAGCATCACGCCCGCAAGCATAACAGCAAACAGCATCCAGATATAAATATATCCCCGTTCTTGCCGGCATGACATTGTCACCATTTCTCATAAAATGTCCCGTCCAGCGCCTGCCGGTCGGAAGTCGTATGCACATCGAACACGCCTTCCATTTCAGGATCGGGCGGCGGAATTTCCACCCAGACGTTTTCCTCGGTAATCGGATCGACAGGTATCGCGCGAATATAACGATCCTCGACCAGTTGATGCAGATCGGTCGGATATTTGCCGGTATCGGCAAAATATTTGTCGATCGCGTCGCGCAGAATACTGAGATTCTGCTTGAGTACCGTTTCCTTCGCCCGGTCGACAGAATTGAAGTAACGCGGCGTCACAATCGTGAGGAGGATAGCAATAACGACCATCACCACCAGTAATTCGATCAGCGTGAACCCCCGTTCACGCCAATGGCCACCGGGCCGCTTCAATCGGTTTGATACCGATTGGATCACAGTCTGATCAGCGAGCTTTACCATTGATTGTAGGGAATCCCGTTCAACCCCGCTTTTTCGGAAAGGGAATAAACATCGTAAATGTCATCTCCCTCCTCCGGACTGTCGGGCGGGCTGGCATAACTGCGTTTTCCCCAGGTTTCGGCAGCAGGTACCTCAGTATCCGGAAACATTGGATCGCGCGGCAAACGGCGCATGAAAAAGATTTTCTTGCTGTCAGGGTCTTTTACGTCGTCCATGCCCGTATCCAGATCTTCCAGCCGATGAGGATAGCCGGTTTCATCAGCCTTTTTTTCGACCAATCCCTCATCCGCCGCCTGCTTATAGGCATCGATCGCCGTGCGGATCTGGCGCAGTGCTATACGCAACTCTCGCTCCTTTTCACGTTTGACGACCATTTCACCTAATGGCATCGCCGCGGAAGCCAGGATTCCCATGACTGCCACTACGATCATCAGCTCGATCAGGGTAAATCCGCGGCAAGATGCTGTCTGCAACATATCCGCTCAGAAAAGACGAAGAAATGTCATCACTGAATCCTGATACTCGCTGCCGGTGGCAGATTCACTTCAACCGGCTGCCCTGTCTCATCCCGCACCTGTAAATTCTGTAAAGCAATTTCAGTTGAAGTTGCATTTGTGCTGATCACCTTGAAACGCAGCACCGCTGTCATTCCGGTGGATTGATCCCGGCCGAGCTTCAGGCTGCGCATTCCGGATTTTTCCCCGCCATCCACCAGTTCCAAAGTATCCGGGTCATAGGTCAGGTTCAATTCGCCGGATAGCATGGGATCCTGGGTCACCAGCCTGACAGTAGCGGTAAATTCCCGGCCTCCCGCCACACTTTCCGGCACACGCAACGTCAATGAGGGAGAAGCCTCTCTTGCCTGCGTAACCGCTTCCTCAAACAGATCGGGTGCCGCTCCGAATAACCCGGCAGATCGTGCCCGTCCTAATGACATATATCCTCCATCTGACGCACTGTTCGAGGATTCCATCGCCAGTGAACGCGGTGCCGTTTTCCGTATGGTTACAGGCAGTTTCCCGGCGGCGCTGGCCGTACCGGAATAAAACTCGCTTTCAAAGTGGTTGGGCTGAATGACATTGCGGACGATATGCGGTGTGATCAGCAGAATTATTTCGGTTTTGTTATGTTTTCTGACCTGCTTGGAGAAAATATCACCCAGTACCGGTATATCGGTCAACCCGGCGATACCCGATCTTACTCTGCTCAGATCATCCTGAATCAGTCCGGCCAGCACCTGTGTCTCTCCGTCCCGCAGCTCCAGAACCGTTTCCGCCGTACGTGTGCCGATGACGATGGCCGTGGCTGCATTTTCTCCGCTCCCGGATCTTTTTTCACCGAGATTACTGCTGACTTCCAGCAGCGCTTTCAAGGTGACCTCATTATTGGTTCTGACCACCGGTTCGACTTCGAATTTCAGCCCGACATCGATATAAGTTGCTGAAGCAGCCGATCCGACATTGGCTGTATTCGTGACCGTGAACACCGGCTCCTTGTTACCGATATGGATTTTTGCCTTCTCCCGGCTTTTGACACGAATGCGGGGGTTGGCCAGCACATCCGCGTTGGTCAGGGTCCTGCCGAAATCGATTCTGGCCTGATTGCTGATAGTGAAACTCCGCAACCCTTCGAAGCCGGTATTCTTGATCATGCTCATTTTAACCACGGAATCCGCTGCTGCCTGAGCGGGTGTACCTATACCGGGAACGGCACTGAATGTCACCGAAGTAGGCATATTTGGCCCCAGATCGAGCGTGCTGTCACGTTTCACTTCCAGTACTACCACATCCAGCATCACTTCCGGATCGGGAAAATCGTTGATGGCAACCAGACGTTCCACCAATCGGATCATCTCCAGCGTATCCCGTATCACGAACAGGTTGAGTTTCTCATTGACGTAAATGTCACGTGCCTTGACCAGTCCACGAATCATGGCCACCATCTGTTTGACATCCGTATTGGCAACGTGAAAGCTGCGCACGACCAGCTCCTGATAATCCTTCTGCTTGGCGGGTGTATCCGGATAGATCAGCAGCGTGTTGCTGTTGAGTACCTTGTACGCGAGCTGATTGGTCAGGAGCATCAGTTTCAGCACATCTTCAATCGAATTGTCACGGACGAAGATTGAAGCCGTTGCTTCCTGCTGAACATTACGATCGAATACGAAATTGATGCCGGCCGTGCGCGAGATCAACTCAAACATGGTTTTCAGCGATGTATCGCGGAACTCCATGGTAATGGGCTTGCTGAATTCGGTTATCAGAGACAATTCAGACATCTCGGCTCGTGCAATCTGTTCACTGAGCGCCTTGATCAGTTGTCTCGCTTCAGATTGCATCGGATTATCGGCCAGTACCCCCCTTACGATTTTTTCCGCTCCGTCCACATCACCATGCGCAAGTGCCTCTTTTGCCTGATTGACCAGAACGATATGGCGGCGCTCCAGATCAACCGCATCCAATCCTTCCCGGGCACGTTCACTACTGGCCCTGATATTCAGTACACGCTGATAATTCTGCTCGGCCTGATCCAGATTGCCAGCCAGCCGGGCGTTATCCGCCTCGAACAGAATCTGGCCGATGATGGTGTCACGTTCCCTGGCCAGCGTCGCACCGACTTCTCTATCATCCGGTTCCTCACGAGCGGCCTGTTCCAGCTTGCCCAGACCCTCTTCCAGCCGCCCTTCTGCAATCAACCGTTTTCCTTCCAGAAAAGATGGATTTCGCGTCGTATGCATCGCACAACCGGTGATCAATGCGAGCAGCAGCAATATCAAGATTCTTTTTGTTGTATTCATCCCCACTTTTCCAGATATTTAAGGAACCTCTGATCAAGTCCCAATAGCTACAACCTTTGTCGCGCTTCTTGCGATCATCACGATTTTGCCTGCAATGCGGCTCATGGAGGACTTAATCAAAGGTTCCCTGATCGATAGTCAATGTCTGTCTGATACCCAGCGGAAGATAAGTCAGTTCGATCGTATCTTCCCGGATCCGGTCGATCCGGTATTCAGTGCCGATCCGCTCCCCCGCACCGGCAACATAATTCTGATCTGCCTGGGCGAGAAAGACCCGGATCTTCCCTTCGGAAACGACCCGGCCCAGATATTCGAACTGCAATGGTGGCGCGGATGGCCGCCTTACCACCTCCTCCTTCCGAGGCTGGAAGATCTGCGGGTTAAAATCAGTAGATGCAGTACGTTTGGGCTCCCAGGACGTCACAGCGAATATATCGTCCGCCTTGGCGCTGAATTTCCGTTTTCCCAGCTGATCGACCGGTAATGTTTCGTGTGTTTGCCGTATTTGTCGGGTTTGTCCGGCAGTACGCCTGTCAGCGGAAATATCCACTGCCGGCTGCACCACATCATCCACGGATAACTCAGTCCCCTCATCGACCAGCAACGCAGCCAGTACGGTAGCCGCCAGAGCACCCCAGAGAATCAGTTTCCGGTAAAGTGTGCCGGCCATGTCAGATTCCACTGAAAACCCGGCAATGAAGCAGGTTGGAGAACACGGCCGCCAGGACTGCCAGAAGTGATTTGGATAACGAAGATAAATGCTTAGTAGTCATTCAGATAAAGGTGCATGTTCAGGCGCGCATCCACTCTGCCAGCCTGTATGGTTTCGCGCCTGATGATGATATCAGCCAGCGCGAGTGCCGGCACGGCCTGCAATGCGCTTGCAATGAATGCGCGAATCTGGGGATAGGTCCCGCGCAACGGCAATTGAATCTCATAACGTACCAGTTTCGATTCTTTTTCCACCTTCAGCCGGCAATCACTGCTATTCAGCTCCACACCACTGTCTTTGGCGATCCTGTCGAGTTCACTGATCCAGTAAGGGGAAGAATCACTGCGCGGAAGGAAATCATAAAAAACCTGCAATGCCTGATTATTGTTCAGCTTTGTCTGCCCGGCAGAATCAGGCTGTGCCTGCTGCATTACCTGTACTTTGCTTTTCAGCTCTTTCAGGCGCTCCTTCTGGGGCATGACTGCCGCTATAAAAAATACCAGCGTCAACACGAGCAATCCCGCCCCTGCCCGGCCGACGGTCCCCAGACGGGTAACCTGCCAACGTGCCCTGACCAGCCAGTTTTCTAAAGCGATTCGTGCCACGTTGCAATGATTGAAAAAACAATGGGACGGCGTAGATGATCCTGCCGGGCTTTATAGCTGGCCAAATGCGCATTTTTCAGTACCGGCTCCAGTTCGAGTGCCTGGACATACTCCACCAGAGCGGCAAGATCTCGCGCTTCACCCGTAATACGGATGGTCTGACCGGTAACACTGGGCTGCAGCGACAGCAGTGCAATCTGCTCGCTGGCAGCCAGTTCCAGCGCATCGAACAACGCTTCCCAGGGTAGATTGAGCTGGCGCAGAATATCATCCGCCTGTTTAAGCTCCTGCTGTGTGGCTTTATTGATGCGCGCCATCGGCGTTCGGGGCTGCCTGGTGTGTTTCTGCTGCTGAACGATGCGCGCCTCGCGTGCTTCCCAGTACGTGATTTTCGACATGGTCTGCTTGAGCGTATACATCACTGCAAGCAGCAGCACCATTCCCAGAAACAGCAGCAGATAATCCACCAGTGGAATCTGCTGCCTGCGGTAGGGGAAATTCAGTTTCAGACTACGCATGATTCTGGCTGTCATCCATTCCTGTTACCCCGGGAAAATACGAAGGTGCGGGATGTTTTTCATCTGGCAGGCGTACGAACTGCCAGCGGAGATCATGCACCGGTAACTGTCCGGTCAATTCGGGAGCGAACACATACACCCGCTCTACCGACCGATCCGGGCTGAGAATGATCGATTCCTGTTCCAGTGCTGCCAACAGTTCTTCCTGCAGATTCTCCACGACTCTCTGGTTGCGTGCACAACGCCAGGCGCCCTCGGACAGCACAACCAGGCAGAACCGCCCTGTTTCCACCAGAACAAACCACACCTGCTTTTCAACCAGCCGCTTCGACCAGTGATCCAGCGCCGCAGCAAGATAAGGTTCTATGCACGCAAACCGGGTATCGTATTGCCGGGCGAACATTATCAGCTCTGACTGCAAATCGCGTGCGATGGCCGCACACAATGCGCCGCCATAAGGGTCCCAGGTACTCAGGCTGAGTTCCCAGTCATCGATACGTTCACCGTAAATTTCGCGCATCTGGAAACCGGCATAAGCCATCAATTCATCCGGATTCGCCAGGGAAGGCTGCGGTGCGATGACACCATAGCGAACGAAGTGATTGGATAGCGTGATATGCAACTCGCTACCCCGCCTGAAACGATCATCCATCTGTCCGATCATCTGTTCCAGCAATCGCAGAGGCGCTTTCCACTGCTGTCTTGAATCATTTTCCTGAACACACACGCCTGATTGCCTGAACTGCTGCACAGGCCTGATACCGCGTGCAATCCCCGTCAGATCGACCCGATCCGGAGCCAGAAAAATCTGAATCCGATTACGCCACGACAGTGACACGATTGGCCTCCTGTAAGCTGGTCTGTCCGGTTTTAACCATATCCAGCGCCGCTTCACGCAAGAAACGGGTGCCGTTGAGCCGGGCTGCCTCCTTGATGCGACGAATTGGTGCCTGCGCAATGATCAGCTCACGGATTTCATCATTCAGCAGCAAAATCTCAGCAATTGCGCTGCGCCCGCGATAACCGCTACCCCGGCAATGGCCGCACCCTTTGGCAGAGCGAAAATCGAACTGCTCTGCCTGTTCCGGGGTAATCCCCGAATCTGCGATCATCTGCTGATCCGGCTGTTCTGCAACCATGCAATTCGGGCACAGCAGGCGCACCAGCCGCTGCGCCACGATGCCATTCAGTGCCGAAACAAAACTGTAAGGGTCAACACCCATGTGTGCAAACCGGCCAATCACGTCAAACACGTTGTTGGCATGAACCGTGGTAAAGACCAGATGCCCCGTGAGTGCAGCCTGAATTGCAATCTGTGCCGTTTCGGCATCGCGAATTTCACCCACCATGATTTTGTCAGGATCGTGCCGCAGAATCGAACGCAATCCGCGGGCGAAAGTCAGCCCCTTTTTCTCGTTGACCGGTATCTGCAATACACCAGGCAACTGATATTCGATTGGATCCTCGATCGTAATGATTTTGTCATGGCCGTGATTGACTTCCGAAATGGCGGCATACAGCGAAGTCGTCTTGCCGCTGCCGGTCGGCCCGGTCACCAGCAGCATGCCATACGGCTCCGCGCTGAGCCGGCGTACGCTGGCAATGGAAGTTGCGTTGAATCCCAATTGGTTCAGTGTCAATCCTTCGACATGATCGGTCAGCGCCTGACGATCCAGGATCCGCAACACGGCATCTTCCCCAAAAATGCTCGGCATGACCGATACGCGGAAATCGATTTCCCGCCCCTGGATGGAAACCTTGAAACGGCCATCCTGCGGAATGCGGCGCTCGGCAATATCCAGATCCGACATGACCTTGATCCGGGAAATCACCTGCTCGGCCAGATTCGCCTCCTGCATGGTGCCTATACTGGTCAGCACACCGTCGATCCGGTATTTGATGGACAATGCGCCCGGCGTGGTCTCCAGATGAATGTCGCTTGCCTGCGATTTATGCGCATCGTACAGGGTCGAATGAACCAGACGCACCACCTGACTGGTCCCTTCGTGAATCGTTTTGAGTGATAACTCCTCGATACCACTCTGGATCAGATTTTCCTGAACAGAAGACAGCACATTGTCCATCGCACGCATGGTCTGTTCCTGCTGCACGAAAAAGGCCGCCAGATCTGCCGGATGCACCAGATGCCACAATGCATCCACCGGTACATATTCCTCCACCCAGTCGCGCAGGCCCGTCCGGAAAGGATCACTCACCGCCAGCAGATACGATTGATCCTGTTTCTGCAGCAACATGCATTCACGTTTGGCAGCCAGTGCAAAAGGCAGTCTGTCAAAAGCCGGATGCAATGCATACAGATCATTCATGGTCAGTACCGGCATGCGCAGCACTTCTCCCAGTACAGTCACCAGTTCATCTGGCGTGCCCTGATAAGTTTCTTCCAGTACTCTGATCAGTGAGGTGCTGCGAGCGATGGCCTGTTCACGCGCCTGGCTGAGCATAACCGGATCGATCGCCGGTTTATCCGGCAGGGCGACGTTGGTCTGCATCAGTTGATACTCCCCGCCAGTTCGAAAATCGGCAGGTACATGAGAATGATGATGCCGCCGATGACGGTTCCGATCACTGCCATCAACAATGGCTCGATCAGCTTGGTCATCCATTCGACCCAGCGTCCGATTTCCTCATCGTGAAAATTACCGATGCGTTCCATCATGTCACCCATCATCCCGGTGCGCTCCCCCACACGCAGCATACGGCTTCCCACTGCAGTGGTCAGCTCTGCGCTCTGCATTGCACTGGAAATAGCCTTGCCTTCACGGATGAGTGCAGCAGCTGTTTTCACCCGTGGACGAAAGTGCGGCTGCAACAGGTCGCTGACCATTTCCAGCGCCTGGGTCACGGGAATCCCGCCGCGCAGCAGCATCCCCAGCGTTTTGTAGAAACGGGCAAGCTGATAGACCCGCATCCTCTCGCCGATTGTTGGAATGCGCCATACCGCGCGCAACAGATGAGCCCGGATCTGCGGCCGGGAAAAGGTATAAAACGCTGCTGTCAGAAAGAGCGCTGCCATTCCTGCCAGCATCCAGCCATTCTTCTGCACCAGATGCCCCCACTCGATCAGCAGCATGGACATCCAGGGCAGATCCGTACCCATATCTTCATAAATGGCGCTGAATTTAGGAACGACGAACACCAGCAGGAAGATGGCTACCAAGCCTCCCAGCACCAGCAGCAGAACCGGATAGATGGATGCCCCCACCAGCTTTTTGCGCACCAGATCCATTTGCGACTGATAGACGAGATAACGTGATAGTGCTTCGCCCAGATCCCCCGTCTGTTCGCTGGCACGAATGGTAGCGACATACAGTGACGGAAATACCTGCGGATAGAATTCCAGCGCACGCGAAAACGTTACTCCTTCACGCAAGCGCGCCAGTATCTGCTGGAGTAACTCGCGTGTCACACTGTCCTCTTCCTTCTCGACCAGTGTTTCGATACCCTCTACCAGACTCAAGCCGGCTGTCAGCAAGGCAAGCAGTTCCTGGGAAAAATCAGACAGCGGAAAACGGGAACCCGATCTGGGCAGAAAACCGGAAAAATTCCGCCGTATACTCAGGATCACCCCCCCTTGAGCACTGATCCGGTTGCGTACCTCGGCTTCACTGGCCGCATCGAGTTCGAGCAGCACAGCGCCTTTTCCGGCCAGCAAGGCTCTTACCGTGTAACGCATCAGCGGTATCGAATACGGTTACCAGTTGGTGATATCCGCATCCTCACCACTCCCTCCGGGCTGGCCATCCTTGCCGAATGAGAACAAATCGAAATCGTTCTGCGCACCCGGATATTTGTATTGATAGGGCCTGCCCCACGGATCGGCCGGCAGACGCTTGCTCAAATAAGGTCCCTGCCATCTCGGCTCATTGGCAGGGGCGGTGAGCAATGCATTCAGCCCCTGCTCGGTCGTGGGATAAGTTCCAACATCCAACCGGTACTGATGCAGTGCTTTTTCCAGGGAATCTATCTGAGCCTGCGCCATTTTGACTTCGGATTTACCCACTTGTGAAAAATACTTGGGCCCGACATAAGCCGCCAGCAAACCGATGATGACCATGACGACCAGCAATTCGAGCAAAGTGAACCCGCGTTCATAAACCATACACGGCCGGATGTTTGACGCATACTTCATATTTAGGTGATCCTTGAATTTAGATTTTTCCGGAAAGCTCCCGGGAAGAGTGCAGATGAGCAAAAGGAATATGATCTGGAAACCGGGGATATGGCCAGTTCGGCAGGTTTGTTGACATGCAGGCAGAAGATCGTCTGTTACAGAGCGATGACATACGCATCATACATTGCCTTTGCAACTCGTTCCCATCCCCATATCATCGGTGGCCCGAAATGGAAGGAGAACTACTCCCCACCACGGCCAAGTTTTGACATATTTCAACCCCGGTATAGTAGAGTTGCGTTCCATCCCGGTCAAGCGGGAAAATATGACATCTATTTCCGGGATCAAGCCCTGTTCACCGCCCGGTAACTTGGAACAAGTATGCACATCCTGATCAACCTCAAAGATTCTGCAGATGAAGTTGAAGTTTACGAAAATGCATGGATTGGGTAACGATTTCATCGTGATCGATGCGATCAATCAGTCCGTTTCTCTCGATCCTGCCACGATCCGCCGGTGGGCAGATCGTCATTTCGGTATCGGATTCGATCAATTGCTGGTGGTGGAAAAACCCGGAGAAAGTGGGGATTTCCGTTATCGCATCTTCAATGCCGATGGTGGAGAAGTGGAACAATGCGGTAACGGTGCCCGCTGCTTCGCCCGCTTCGTACGTGACCACGATCTGACCCGTAAAAACACTATCCGCGTCGAAACCGCATGCGGCATCATCATGCCAACTGTAGAGGAGAATGGTGAAGTCTCGGTCGATATGGGCATTCCCCGATTCGATCCGGCCCGGATTCCTTTCATCACGCAGGAACGTGCCCTCACCTACCCGCTGAATGTCAATGACCGGGAAATCGAGATTTCTGCCGTCTCGATGGGTAACCCGCATGCCGTACAAATTGTGCCGGACATCGATCTGGCACCCGTCACGAGCGAAGGACCTGCAATCGAATCACACCCGTTTTTCCCTGAGAAAGTAAATGCCGGTTACATGCAGATCGTGGATCGCACCCATATCCGGTTACGTGTTTTCGAACGCGGAACCGGCGAAACACTGGCTTGCGGGACCGGCGCCTGCGCCGCGGTCGTCAGCGGTATTTCTCGCGGGCTGCTGGATTCCGAAGTACAGGTAACCATGCGTGGCGGCAATCTTCGTATCCGCTGGGAGGGAGAAGATCAGCCGGTCTGGATGACCGGGCCGGCCGTTTCGGTGTTTGAGGGTACGATTGATCTGTAAACACCATACAAACATGACAGGCAGCCAGGAGGATTATCACGGCCGGAAGCTGCCTGTCCGATTGATTTTGCGTCACTGCCAACCCGCCCGCATTTTTCCAGCCCGGATCAACTCACCTGCCCCATCATGCGCACACTGATCACCTATATCATGGTTTTTCCGAAGCGCAGCGCATTCGTACTGGTTGCGCTGCTGCTGGCCGGCATTGCCGAAGCACTCAGCCTGACTGCACTGCTTCCCCTGTTATCCATCGCAGTAGGTGAATCGATCGATTCCAGCATGGGCAAACTGGTAGTCGATACGCTGCATCAGGTCGGGCTGTCACCCACACTGGAAATCATTCTGCTGGTCATCGTCGGCGGCATGTTTCTCAAAGGTGCGATTCTATTGCTGACCAACCAGCAGGTGGGCCATACGGTTGCGCATGTCGCCACTGCGCTGCGGCTGGACCTGATCAAGGCGCTGCTTGCCAGCCGGTGGCAATACTATCTGCGCCAGCCTGCCGGTGCGCTGGCAAATTCAATCGCCACCGAGGCTTATCGTGCCGCCATGGGTTTTGAACATAGTGTCAATGTGCTGGCACTGGCAATCGAAGCACTGGTATACGGCATCGTAGCTCTGTTCATTTCGTGGGAAGCCACGCTGGCGTCACTGTTGATCGGCACTATCCTGTTTGTGGTACTCAATCGCCTGGTCAGAGCAGCCAAACGCGCCGGTAACAAACAAACCCATTTACTGCGTCATCTGCTGACGTACCTGTCCGATGTACTCGGCTCGGTCAAATCCCTGAAAGCCATGGCACGCGATAACGTGGCCGATGCCATACTGCACGAACAGACCCGGATGCTGGAAAAAGCGACACGCAAGGAAGTCACCAACCGGGCAGCCCTACTTGCCCTGCAGGAGCCTATCCTGGCAGCCCTGACAGCAAGCGGCCTGTATCTGGCACTGGTGGTCTGGAAACTGTCATTGCCGGAAGTCATGGTCATGGTCTTTCTACTGACCCGGATTCTGGGATTGCTGAATAAAACGCAGCGCCGTTATCAGCAGCTCGTGGCCCAGGAAAGTGCCTACTGGGCCTTGCGCAATGCCGCTGAAGAAGCGCGCATGGAGGCAGAAAGATCGACTGGTACGCTGGTACCGACTCTGGAACAGGGGTTGAACCTGCGCCACATCGTTTTCGGTTATGAACGAAAAACGATTTTCAGCGATTTGAATCTTGAAATTCCGGTTCACTCGTTCACCGCGCTCATTGGTTCCTCAGGTGCCGGCAAAAGTACACTGCTCGATTTACTCTGCGGGCTGGCTGAACCGAAATCCGGTGAAATCCTGATCGACGGGGTATCCTTGCATCATATCGATCTGCGCCGCTGGCGGCACATGATTGGCTACGTTTCTCAGGATACCGTGCTGCTGCACGATACCATCCTGAACAATATCCTTGTGGGTGAGCCTGCGATCAGCGTCGAAGATGCGGAACGCGCACTCAGACAAGCCGGCGCATGGGATTTTGTCAGTTCATTCCCCGACGGAATCCATACTGTCGTTGGCGAGCGGGGCGGCATGCTTTCAGGAGGACAACGGCAACGCATCGCCATTGCCAGGGCATTGGCTCACCAGCCGAAGCTGTTACTGCTGGATGAACCTACCAGTGCGCTGGATCCGGAAAGTGAACGCATCATCTGTGCAACGCTGCAGAATCTGGCAAAGGAATTCACGATCATCGCCGTTTCCCATCAACCCGCCGTCATCAACGCGGCAAGCCAGGTATTCATCGTTTCCAATGGCAAAGCAGAGTTACTGTCCGATGCTGCTGCCCACCTGCCTGATATTACAGGTGCGAAAGAAGGGAACTGATCCGCTCGACTCGTGCAGCATATACCTGGCGGTTGATTCGCATAGGCAGATCGGCTTTACCGGCGTGTGACTGGTTGAGCTGCATGGCAATGGCACCTGCATCCACGTCAACCGCAACCTGTAATGCCCTGCTCAAATGTTCCTTCTGGGGATAGGGTTTGTCTGCGAAACCCGGTCGCCCGTGAAAATCGCTGGCACACGCCTGCAGAAAGGCCTGGAAACGAGCTTTCTTGCGATAGGCATCCGTTGCCTGCAACATGTCGGCAATGGTTGCGGGGCGTAATTCCAGCGCCCGGTGAACATCGCCGTGAAAACGCGCTACCAGCAGCGCCAGATCCCTGGATTCTCCGGGAACCCGAATACGTTCGCACAACCCCATGACCAGTTCCACACTGCGCGCTTCATGGCCAATATGGCGTGGCCATTCATCAGGAGAGGTCGTTCCTTTTCCCAGATCATGAGTCAACCCGGCAAAACGCACTTCGAGGGGATACTGTTTTGAAGCAGCATGGTCGATGACCATCATGACGTGAATACCGGTATCGATTTCGGGGTGAGCGTGCGCAGGCTGCGGCACACCGAACAAAGCATCCACTTCGGGCAGAATGCGGGCAAGCGCACCACACTCCCGCAAAACGTAAAACATGCGTGAAGGATGAGATTCCATCAACCCGTGAGCTATTTCCTGCCAGACCCGCTCCGGCACCAGTGCCTCTGTCTCACCGGTATGAACGATCTCTTTCATCAGTTCGAGCGTTTCCGGTGCAATCTGAAAACCGAAGCGTGCCGCAAATCGTGCAACCCGTAACACTCTCACGGGATCTTCGACAAACGCCGGACCGATATGGCGCAGAATGCCCGCCTGCAGATCCGCAATTCCTCCGAACGGATCGACGATATCGCCTGCCTCATCTCTGGCCATGGCATTGATCGTCAGGTCGCGGCGCGCCAGATCCTCCTGCAGAGTCACACCGGGAGCCGCATAAACTTCAAACCCCTTGTAACCTCTGGCAATTTTCCGCTCGGTCCGCGCCAATGCGTACTGTTCATGTGTTTCAGGATGCAGAAATACCGGGAAATCCTTGCCCACCGGGCGGTAGCCCAGCCGCACCATCTCCTCCGGAGTGGCTCCCACCACGACGTAATCCTGATCCTTGACGGGCAACCCCAGCAGTTCATCACGTACGGAGCCCCCTACCCGGTAAATTTTCATATCCAGGATCAGCGCTTCGGGGCAACCGTCCCGAGCCGCTGTTTCAGAGTCGGCTTGTTTGGATGACCGAAATTATTGGCGTAATACATCGAATTACTCAGCACCACTTTGACGTAGTCACGTGTTTCGTTGAACGGAATGGTCTCGGCATAGATCGCCCCTTCCAGCGGCCGGATATCTCTCCATTGCCGTGCCCGCCCGGGCCCAGCGTTATAGGCAGCCGCTGCCAGTAATGGCTGATCGTCCAACTGACCCAATACATGCTTCAGATAGTAGGCGCCCAGCTGAAGATTGGTATTGATATCGGTCACCAGGCTGGTATGAAAATCCTGTAAACCCAGTTTGCCGGCAACCCACTTGGCTGTCGCCGGCATCAACTGCATCAGGCCGGTTGCTCCGGCACTGGACTTGATATCCGAGATAAAGCGGCTTTCCTGCCGTATCAGTCCGTATACGAACGCTTCATCCAGCTGATGCTGCTGCAGGACTGTATGCACCTGCTCACGATAAGGCGCCAGATAACGCAGACTGAAGTCATGACGCGCAACGGTTTTGATGGCCGTATTGATCGCCCGGTCATAAATGCCATGACGCTGAGCCACTCTGGCTGCTGCCAGCAGTTGTTCATCGCTGAAATGCTGTATCGTCCAGATCCATTCACGATTTGCCTCTATCCGCTGATCGAGCCGATACAGCGCCAGCGCCCGGCGAATCCCCGGGTTTTGTTCCATGAGACGGATTTCTTCCGGCCTGACCTGATACTCGTCAGCCGGAACACTGAGCATCTCACCCAGTTCTTCCCGGGCCATCTGTCCATAAAAACTATGTTCACGGCTCAGGGAAACGAGCAACGTATTGGCTTCAGAATTCTTTCTGCTGACTTTCAATGCGCGTGCACGCCAGTAACGCCAGACATCCTCCTGCTGCATTGCGGCAGGCATCTGGCCAAGCGTGTCCAGCAACATTTTCCAGTTGCCTTCACGCAATGCTATCCGTGCTTTCCATGCCTGTTTGGTTTCAGATAACGGATAGACATGTCTGCCCGTCGTGGCATCCATGAACCAGTTCATGGCGCGCGAATCCTGTCTGATCGCCGCCCAGTAAGCGAGATTCCCGGCGAAATAAGATCGATCCGCTTCAGGAAATTGCCCGCGGATTTTATGCCAGCGGGCCAGTGCCTGATTGGTTTCACTGCGCAACAGGCGCAACAGCGCAAACAATACGATTTCACGATCGGCACGCGACTGGACGGATACCGGACGATCGAGGAAACGCCGGGCATCTTTGATCACGGCATTCAGTTTTTGTAAATCGAGAGCCTGATGGCGCGGGAGATATTTGTTTATGTTTCTGGCCACACCTGTATTGCCGGCTTCGAAGGCCAGCCTGATTCGGGTCCAGACATCCTCTACCGAGATGGCACCGATCCTGACCAGTGAATCGAATACGGTCACACAACTGGCCGGCATATCACGCCCGGTGAACCAGAGTGAACGAACCTCCCCGTTTGCAGTTTTATCTCCCGTGGCCAGCCGGTGTTGCAATGCATAACACTGCAGGCTCTCTTCCCGATTGACCAGCTTCGGATATTCCTCGGCAAACGTCGCCCACTGCTGGCGTTTGCCGAGAATCTGCAACCAGTCCGCCCGCAGTCTGTCTGCTACGAAACTGCCGTCGTGACGTGCCAGAAATGCCCTGACTGCCCCGGTCTCTGCGGTTACCAGCGACAGGCGCAACCGAAAGTATTCGGCATAAGGCGACAGCACATGGTACTTCATACGTTCGGCGTATTCGGCAACACGTGCTGCATTACCCGCCCGGAATGCTTCCCGTATTTCCAGGTAATCTTCATCCCCCCCGGCAACGAGCAGCTGTGACCAGAACGCCAGTAACACCCCGATAAATATCTTACTCATGACTACCCGTCTATTCATACCATGATCAAAATCAAATCCGGCCGTGCGGCTGACCGGTTGCAACCAACCCAGCCTACAGGGGAAACAACATACTCATGTCATAATAAGAGGGCATATCGTTCATCTATTACCGTCAGAGCCAATCGTTTTTTGTTATGGATCTTCTGAGAAATGCTGCAAGAAACTACAAACTCTTATCAGATCACCCCTTGCGCCAGCATTGCCTCGGCCACTTTCACAAATCCGGCAACATTGGCACCATCCACATAGTTGACCGTACCGTCAGGCTTCTTGCCGTATTCGGTGCAGGAATGATGAATGGCACGCATGATTTCCTGTAACCGCATATCGACTTCTCCGCTCGTCCAGGAAAGTCGCATGGCCTGCTGGCTCATTTCCAGACCCGAGGTAGCCACTCCGCCTGCGTTGCTCGCCTTGCCAGGTGCAAACAGTACTTTCGCATGATGGAATCGTTCCACGGCACCTGCAGTGCATGGCATATTGGCACCCTCGGCCACACAATTCGCACCATTCCTGATCAGTATTGCGGCGTCGTTTTCGTTCAGTTCATTCTGGGTCGCACAGGGCAAAGCGACATCCACCGGCACATGCCACGGTTTTTCACCCGGAAGGAACTGTGCTTCCACCCGTTCAGCAAATTCATTGACACGCCCGTAGAGACGATTCTTGACTTCGGCCAGAATTGCCAGTTTTTCTGGTGTAAAACCGGCTTCATCCACCACCGTACCACTCGAATCTGAAACCGTGACTACTTTGGCACCCAGCGACATGGCCTTGTCAATGGCAAACTGTGCCACGTTCCCGGAACCGGATACGGATACCCGCATGCCTTTCAATGAACAACCGGAGTGATTCAGCATCTCTTCGGCAAAATAGACCAGACCGTACCCGGTAGCTTCCGGCCGCAGCAGCGATCCCCCGAAGGTCAATCCTTTGCCGGTAAATACACAGTCCGAACGGTTGGTCAGCTTCTTGACCATACCAGCCATGTAGCCGACTTCCCGTCCGCCCACACCGATGTCTCCGGCAGGTACATCCGTATCCGCACCGACATGCCGGAACAGTTCGGCCGCATACGCTTGGCAGAAGCGCATGATTTCACCGGGACTTTTACCCTTGGGATCAAAATCCGATCCACCCTTGCCTCCTCCCATCGGCAATGTTGTCAGTGCATTCTTGAAAGTCTGCTCAAATGCAAGGAATTTGAGAATGGAAAGGTTGACTGACGGATGGAAGCGCGTACCCCCCTTGTATGGGCCGATCGCCGAATTATATTGAATGCGGTACCCCCGATTGACCTTGACTTCACCCCGATCATCCACCCACGCCACCCGGAATATGATCATGCGCTCCGGCTCGATCAGCCGATCCAGCAACCCCTGCTCAGCGTAACGAGAATGATCGACGATAAAAGGCCACAAGCTTTCAATGACTTCTGAAACGGCCTGCAGGAATTCGGGTTGCCCTGGATTCCTTTCGGAAACATAATTCTTGAATTCCTCGATACTGTTGTATTTCATTTTTTATCCCCCCCGGTAAATAACGTAAAAATAAATGCACAAAAAATCGGCCACCAACCCACCGCCGATAATAATCGCAAAATTTCACTGGCTCCGGGGAAGATTGTAAGCTATTTCTGAAAAAACCCTGATGCTATACAGACTATTTGCCACAAGAAAGAAATCAAGCTGCCATTATCTCATCGAAACCCGGTTGCACAGTCCGTACTACATCTTATAAAATGTGAATGGTTCTCATTAACTTATTGAATTAACATATGCACTCGCGTGATCACCAGGAGGATGTCGCACCAGCCGCCAACCCTGCAATGCAGCAGGTTCACTTTCTCTACAGCGATCATCATAACTGGCTGTACGGCTGGTTGCGCTTTCGCCTGGGCGATGCGGCCGACCTGGCGCACGATACCTTCGTGCGCCTGATTGCCCGCCCCCGGTGCTTCGACAGCAGCCAGGAAGCCCGCGCCTACCTGCGAACCATCGCCAACGGCCTGTGCATCGACCTGTGGCGCCACCGCGAGATCGAACGTGCCTGGCTGGAGACCCTGGCTACACAACCCGAGGCGTACGCGCCCTCGGCCGAGGAACAGACAGCGGTACTGCAGGCGCTGCACGAAATCGATGGCATGCTGCGCCATCTGCCGCTCAAAGCCGCTCGGGCTTTCGTCCTGGCGATGGCCTGCGGCATGACGCACCAGGAAGTCGCGCGTGAGCTGGGCGTGTCCTCGCGCATGGTCGGACACTACATCACCCGAGCCATGCTCCATTGTATGCAGCTCGAAGCACGCAATCTGGGCCAGGCCGGCGCCATTGCTCCATGAACATTTCACCCACAGGCCAGAGCCCGACCATGCCCTCGCATGAAGCCATGGAGCAGGCCGCCGCGTGGTTTTCGCTGCTGCAATCCGGAACGGCCACCGATACCGACCGCGCGCGCTGGCAAGACTGGCTGGCCCGCACCGAGGATAATCGCGCCGCCTGGGCGTTCGTCGATCGAGTCAGCCAGCACTTCCAGCCCCTGCAGACCGATACCTCCCCG
Organism: Nitrosomonas europaea; assembly: GCF_900167395.1. GTDB lineage: Bacteria > Pseudomonadota > Gammaproteobacteria > Burkholderiales > Nitrosomonadaceae > Nitrosomonas > Nitrosomonas europaea. Next base: position 16,869 of record NZ_FUWK01000017.1, on the reverse strand, counting down.
CGCTTGGCCGCGGACGCACTGCAGGTAGCCAATCGCCGGCTCGCCCGGCGCCGAATCGTACTAGGCGTGGCCGTCATGGCCGGTGCGGGCGGCATGCTCAGCTGGGCTGTCTGACAACGGCCTGGCACGATAGACACCCTTATGGCCTGGGGCGCAGACTATCGCACTGCCACCGGCGAGCGGCGCGAAGTCCGCCTGGCGGACGGCACTCAAGTGTGGCTCGGCAGTGCCAGCGCTTTCAATCAGGAATACGACGCTCGCCTGCGCCGACTGCGCCTGTACACCGGTGAAATCCTCATCCAGACCACTGCCGATAACCAGCACGACACGGGTGGCCGCCCCTTTGTCGTCCATACGGCTCACGGCCGTATGCGCGCCTTAGGCACGCGCTTCAACGTGCGCCTGGACGCACAGGGCGGCACGCAACTGACCGTTTACAAGGGCGCGGTTGAAGTCACCCTGGCTGCTGGCGCACCAAGCACCACAGTCACTGCCGGCCGGCAGACGCGCTTCACTGCCGAACACCTGGAAGCACCCACACCAGCCGATCCGGCGCGTGAAGCCTGGTCTCGCGGCATCCTCCTCGCACAGGACATCCCGCTGGGCGAAGTCATCGCCGAACTATCCCGCTACCGCCACGGCCACATAGCGGTGGCGCCCGACGTAGCACAATTGCCCGTTCTCGGCAGCTACCCACTCGACGACATCGACGGCGCGCTAGCCATGCTCCAACAGGCACTGCCCATCCACATCCGCCGCCCGCTGCCCTGGTGGACAAGCATCGAGGCACGCGCACAATAGGGTCCCCGGCAGCCGCAAAAATTTTTTGCGAAATCCGCCAAAACCATTTCCACTTTTTCCCCGCTCATCCGGTTTACATATGGAACCTCTGATTAAGTTCCACATAGCCGCACACTGTGTTTTGCGGATGAAATGCAAGGCGAGTGAGGCAGTGAATGGTGGCCCCTTCACAACGAGCTCAACGCTGCAGTTCGTCTGCAAAACCAGTGCCCCAAAGGGTTGCGGCTCATGGAGAACTTGATCAGAGGTTCCTTAATGAGGATGGACAAGTCGCCATGGCCGCCGCTGCTCCCGGAAGCAAGCGGCGCATATAGCCAACTCGCAAGCCCTTTTTGTCCGCACCGGCGCTCTCTGCATGGACAAGGCCACTTGCCGCACCAGCCAATTCCACGTCCAGGCATGTCGCAAGACGTGGAGGGTGACAAGTCTCGATCCGCCGATGGATTCAATCAAAACGAGGAAAAGGATCAACATGTCACGTCACCCAACGCATCATCGTTCCACCGCTACGCCTCTGCAGCACTTCACTCCACGCCCCTTAGCACTGGCGGCGCATCTGCTGGTGGCTGGCGGCATTGCCGCTGCCAGTGTCGGCTGGGCCAGTCATGCACACGCACAGCAGGCGGCACCCGCATCGAAGAACCAGGCGGGTACCACGAACCTGCGCAGCTACAACATCCCTGCCGGGCCGCTGAACACGGTACTGATACGCTTTCTGTCCGAATCGGGCCTGCTGCTCTCCGGCAGCACGGAACTCGCCCAGGGCAGGAACAGCCCCGGCGTGCAAGGCCGCTTCACGCCTGGCGCAGCGCTCGGCGTTCTGCTGGCAGGCACCGGCCTGAAAGCGGCGCGCAATGCTGAAGGACGATACGCGCTGCAACTGGCCGAAAACGAAGTCACGACACTGCCCCTCATGACAGTCAGTACAGCTTCCCTGAAACAAGGCACAGCGGAAGAAGGTTATCGGGTCAGTAATATCAGCGGAATTGGTCTGTGGGGTGAACGCAGTTTGCGTGATACCCCTTATTCGATGAGTGTTGTCCCTTCTGATTTGATCGAAAACGTCAATGCCCAGAACATGGGCCAGATCTTTAAAATGAACCCTCTAACCCAGGAACCATTCATCGCAAATTTCACTGGTGTTCCCCATCCCACCATACGGGGATTTCAAGTATCTAACCCGATTTATGATGGCGTGCCTCTTGCTTTTGCAAATGGTTCTGCTGTATCAGTGATCGAGATTGATCGGGTTGAAATTCTTAGCGGAACCTCAGGCTTTCTCTACGGCGGTAGCAGAGTGGGTGGAGCGATAAATTATGTGACTAAAAACTCTACTGATGTTCCGCTCAGAAGACTGACATTCGGTAACTACGGTGGGACGCAGTTTTACGGCCATGCCGATATCGGCGGGAAATTCGATGAACGAGGCCGCTTCGGTTACCGAGCCAATCTGCTCTACCAAGGGGGAGATACCGCCATCGATGAATCAGTCAACCAGAAAGTGGCCAATATTGTGCTGGATGGACATCTCACTGATACCCTCTATGCTGATATCAAATATACCTATAACGACTACAGCAAAGAAGCGACACAACCCTTTTTTTTTATGAGGGAAAGAACCTCTATTGATACCAGTAAACGCTATACCCCAAAATGGTCATCCAATGACGTAGAAAGTCATAAAGCCTACACCAGCCTGCGCTGGGATCCCAGTAAGCATTTCACTCTCAGAAGCGTTTTTTTTTTATCAGGATACAAGGATAAGAAATCATTTAATATCTTTCAGTCAACAGGTAGATAAGACTTTCATTCCCAGAACGACAAACTTCCCTTGGGAAAAGTATGAAAATTATGGAGGATATATCTACCTGGATACTCGATTTTCAACTCTTACGATTGATCACAAGCTGACCTTAGGTTATTCATCTACTTTTTTTGAATATTTTGAGCGGGGTAATGTCGCTCGATCTGGCACAAACTTGCCGCTGAGCGAACTTAAAAATATAGCTGAGCCGGATTGGGGAGCATCTTTCGGGAGCAGGGCAATGTCAACTGCCTGGGTTGAACGATATAATAATGTCTTGATTGGAGATGATATTACCTTCAATGATAAATGGTCTGCGATGGTCGGACTCAACTATGCTACTACGGCAAATAAAGCGGCTGGTAGCTATGGTGACAGTAACTATGAAAAATCTGCACTGACCCCCTCCGTTTCACTGTTGTATAAACCGATTGGAGAGGTAACTACCTATGTGTCCTATATGGAGGCACTTGAAAGAGGAACGATAGTGGGTAATATTTATGCTAACCGCGGAGAGGTTCTATCTCCACTGGTCAGCAAACAATATGAAGTGGGTGCGAAATACGATATTAATCCTAATCTGTTGCTGAGCACTGCACTGTTTCGCATTGAAAAAACCAATCAGTATTCAAATCTTGCAACACCATTGCCTACTTATGTTCAGGATGGTTTGCAGGTACATAACGGGGTAGAACTGGTCTTGACCGGGAAAGTAACCGACAACCTGACTGTCATGGGGGGTGGTACCCTGATGGATATCAGCGTAGAAAAAGCTAATAATCCTGCTCTGGAAGGCAAAAAACCAACTAATGCTGCCTCTCGCATGGGGAAGATTTATGCAGAATATGCGCTACCGTGGATTCCAGGGTTGAGCCTAACCGGTGGTATTTACTACACCGGTGAAAAATATGCCAATGCGGCCAATACTGACAAGATCCCAAGTTATACTCTGTACGATATCGGGGCACGATATGCAACTCGTGTACTGGATAAGTCACTGATCATACGCCTGAATGTCATCAATCTGACTGGTAAAAACTACTGGCAAGATGCTACATATCTAGGGGTACCAAGAACTGTCGCGTTTTCCGCCAGTATGAATTTCTAACATTTCGCAAATTCAACTCATAAGCGTAGCTCACAGGATTCAATTGTGACTACGCTATATAGTCAGTACTATGAATTTCCGGCAGAACCTGGGCAAAATTCTCAACCAAGTATAGTACTGCAATGACAGCCGTCATCAGCAAGAACGGCAAGCCAGTCGCAGCCCTCGTCGATGCTGAAATGTTTGCCCGCATCCGGCGCATGCGCGAGCAGCACCGCTGATGCCGGGTCTGAGCGTCGTGCTCGACACCAGTGTACTGGTGTTGGGGCTGGCGTATCCCGCCAGTATCCCGGGACACATCATCAACGCCTGGCGGCAAAGCGCATTGAATGTAGTTCTGTCGCATTACATCCTGGATGAAATGATCAGAGTATTGCCGCGCTTGAGCAGGATTCAGATGACCCCGGCAGAAATCCGCGATTTAGCAAACAGCTTCATGTTTCTGGCCGACGTCGTCGAGCCGCAAGGGTCACAGGACTCAAATCTGCGCGATTCTGGCGATCAGCCTGTACTGCTGACATTGATAACTGCTCAAACCGATTATCTGGTGACTGGCGACAAGGACCTGCTGGCACTGGCGCGCGACTACCCCATCGTCACGCCTGCCGAGTTCTGGTCACGTCACGGAGAATGATAATATGCCGGCAGCCAGTGAAAACATCACCATTCATTGCCTGTCTGAGGGATACACCTGATCTCCGGCCCTGAAGCGGTTAAGGAACCTCTGAGAAACTACCTGTGTTGCCATTTCTACGTTAAAAATCGGCTTAAAATGCTCATTTATTACGTATAAACTCCGCTTTCTCACCGATTTTTGCCTTGAACTGACTGCCTCGTCGACGTTTTTCAGAGGTTCTTTAACGCTCATACGCCAAGACAGGCGCAAGCCACCTTTCTGCTTCTTCCAGCGTCCACCCTTTGCGTCTTGCATAATCCTCGACCTGATCTTTTCCGATTTTTCCAACAGCAAAATAGCTGGATTCAGGGTAAGAGAGATAGAAGCCGGATACTGCTGCAGTCGGCACCATGGCAAATGATTCCGTTATGACGATTCCGCTGCGTTTTTCCGCTTCCAGCAGAGCGAACAATGGCCCCTTTTCGGTATGATCAGGGCAGGCAGGATAACCTGGTGCTGGACGGATTCCCAGGTATTGCTCGTCGATCAACTGTTCATTGTCCAGACTCTCATCTTTCACATAGCCCCAGAATTCTCGCCGCACCCGTGCATGCATGTGTTCTGCAAACGCTTCAGCCAGACGATCAGCCAGTGCTTTCAGGATGATGGCACTGTAATCATCGTTTGCAGCTTCAAAAGCGCGTATGCGTTCATCGATACCGAAACCGGCGCTGACGGCAAACAAACCGATGGTATCGTCCAGTCCGGTTTCACGCGGCGCAATGAAATCAGCCAGTGCCAGATTGGGACGCCCTGCCGGTTTGGCCGTCTGCTGCCGCAAGGTGTGCCAGGTCATGATCACCTGACTGCGACTACGGTCAGCATAAATCTCGATATCATCTCCATTGACGGTATTGGCCGGGAACAGGCCGATAACGGCGTTGGCGGTGAGCCATTTTTGCTCGACGATTTTTCTGAGCATATTCTGGGCATCGCGAAACAGATTGCTGGCTGCTTCCCCGACGAGTTCATCCTGCAGGATGGCAGGATAGCGCCCGTGCAGTTCCCATGCCTGGAAGAAAGGTGTCCAGTCGATGTGCGGCACCAGTGTTTCCAGCGGATAGTTGTTGAGGGTGCGCAACCCCAGGAAATCCGGAGCTGGTGGAGTATAACGAGCCCAATCCGTCTTGAGTGCGTTGGCCCGGGCTTCCTCGAAAGTGAGGAGCTTGGATGGCCCTTTCTTGTTGCGGTGCTGCACCCGGCTCTTCTCCTGCTCGGCCTTGACCTGCCGGACATAGTCATCACGCAGATCCTGTGACATCAGATTGCTGCACACCCCGACTGCCCGGCTGGCATCCGGCACCCATACGGTCACCCCACCGTAATGGGGTGCGATTTTGACTGCCGTATGCATCCGCGAAGTGGTGGCGCCACCGATCAGCAGCGGAACGGTGAATTGTTCACGCTCCATTTCCCGGGCAACATGCGCCATTTCTTCCAGCGAAGGGGTGATCAGGCCGGACAGACCGATCATATCGACCTGTTCACGGCGTGCTGTTTCCAGAATCTGTGCACTGGGGACCATCACCCCCATGTTGATGACTTCAAAGTTATTACACTGCAACACGACGGAAACGATATTCTTGCCAATATCATGCACATCCCCTTTGACGGTAGCGATCACCACCTTGCCCTTGGGCTTGCTGTCGCCGGAAATTTTTTTCTCTGCCTCGATGTACGGCAACAGATAGGCAACCGCCTGCTTCATCACCCGTGCCGACTTGACCACCTGTGGCAGAAACATCTTGCCTGCGCCAAACAGATCCCCCACTACATTCATGCCGTCCATGAGCGGGCCTTCGATCACCTCGATCGGCTTGCCTCCCTGGCTGTCGATCTCCTGCCGGACGAGCTCGGTATCCTCGACGATGTAGGTGCTGATACCCCTGACCAGTGCATGAATCAGGCGCTGCCGCACCGGTTCATCACGCCAGGACAGATCTTCGATCTGCTCCTTTTTCTGTCCCTTGAAATGTTCCGCAAACTCCACCAGACGTTCGGTTGCATCAGGCCGCCGGTTCAGCAGTACATCCTCGACATGTTCCAGCAGATCGGGCGGAATGTCGGAATAAACCCCAAGCTGACCTGCGTTGACGATACCCATGGTCATGCCTGCCTTGACCGCGTGATACAGGAATGCGGTATGAATGGCTTCGCGGATCGGTTCGTTACCCCGGAACGAGAAGGAAACATTGGAAACACCCCCGCTGACTTTGGCATAAGGCAGCGTTTGCCGGATGACGTGTGTCGCCTCGATAAAATCCACTGCATAGTTACTGTGTTCTTCGATACCCGTAGCAATGGCAAAAATATTGGGGTCGAAAATGATATCCTCGGGTGGGAAATCGGCCTGTTCAATCAGTGTATGGTAACAACGCGTGCAGATTTCCACCTTGCGCTGCAAGGTATCGGCCTGCCCGGTTTCGTCGAAAGCCATGACAATCACCGCGGCCCCATAACGACGCGCCAGCCTGGCATGATGTAAAAACTCCGCTTCACCTTCCTTGAGGCTGATGGAATTGATGACCGCCTTACCCTGGACACATTTCAGTCCGGCTTCGATCACCGACCATTTGCTGGAATCGAGCATGATCGGCAGCCGGCTGATATCCGGTTCGGCAGCGAGCAGATTCAGAAAGGTCACCATCGCCTTCTGTGAATCCAGCATCGCTTCATCCATGTTGATATCGATGATTTGTGCGCCGTTCTCCACCTGGCTGCGCGCGATCACCAGCCCTTCAGCATAACCGCCATTGAGAATCAGCCGGGCAAATGCCTTGGAGCCGGTGACATTGGTACGTTCACCCACGTTTACGAACAGGGAATGTTCATCGATATTGAGCGGCTCGAGGCCGGAAAGCCTCAGTTTTTTAGGAATATCGGGCAGTGGGCGCGGAGGGATGTCCCGTACCGCTTCTGCAATGGCCGCGATATGTTTCGGTGTAGTGCCACAGCAGCCGCCGACAATGTTGACGAACCCGGATTGCGCAAAATCCTTGATCAGACGGGCGGTATATTCCGGCGTTTCGTCATAACCGGTTTCCGCCAAGGGATTAGGCAAGCCGGCATTGGGATGGGCGCTGGTGAAAACCTCAGCCACATTGGACAACTCTTCCACGTAGGGGCGCATCAACTCCGCACCCAACGCGCAGTTGATTCCCACCGAAAGCGGACGTGCATGCCGTACCGAATTCCAGAAAGCTTCCGGTGTCTGCCCGGAAAGATTACGTCCCGAAGCATCGGTAATCGTGACCGATATCATCACCGGCAGACGTAATCCATGCGTTTCGAAATACTGATCGATGGCAAACAATGCGGCTTTGGCATTCAAGGTGTCAAAAATGGTTTCGACCAGCAGAATATCCGCGCCTCCGTCGATCAGCCCGCGCACCGACTCGGTATAGCTTTCCACCAGATCATCGAAGGTAATGGCCCGGAATCCAGGATCATTGACATCCGGTGAGAGTGAAGCCGTTTTGGTGGTAGGCCCGATCACACCGGCAACGAAACGGGGCCGGTCAGGTTGCTGCGTTTCCATTGCCCGCGCTTCCTCACACGCCAGGCGCGCACCCGCCACATTCAGTTCATACACCAGATCCTGCATGTGGTAGTCCGCCATCGACGGCGCATTCGAGTTGAACGTGTTGGTCTCGATGATATCCGACCCGGCTTCGAGGTAAGCACGATGAATGGAGCGGATGACTTCCGGTCTGGTCAGGCAGAGCAGATCATTGTTGCCTTTGAGATCATGCGGAAAATCGGCAAAACGTTCCCCCCGATAATCCGACTCGGTCAGTTTGTAGCTCTGGATCATCGTACCCATGGCACCGTCGAGCATCAGGATACGCTCGGCAAGCAACCGTTTCAGCAAATCAGCACGTTCATGCATTGTCATAACAGATTCGGCAATTGAAATTGTTCAGTCAGTAAAAAAGCAGCCTTATCCTTGTAAAGGATAGCCATCTGGTACTTTATGTATTCCATTGTGTACTCGGCCCCAGGCAACCAGAGATCAGGAATGTCATCCAGGAAAAATTTCCATCCGGCCTCGCAAACGATGCAATGTCTCCTCTTTGCCAAGCAGCTCCAGCACTGCATCGATTGCCGGGGTTTGCGCTTCTCCTGTGACCATGACACGTAACGGCATCGCCAGGCTGGGAAATTTCAGATTGTGTGAAGAAACCGTTTGTTTGATTTCGTGATGAATGGTCTCCCGCTTCCATTCGATCTGTGCGAGGCGATCGACCAGGTATTCCAGCACCGGACGTATTTCGGCAGTGAAATACTGCGTCCTGAGTTCTTCAGGAGGCTCGATCGTCCGGAAAAAATAAGCGGATGCATCGGCCAGTTCTTCGATAGTGCTGGCACGATCTTTCAGCAGATTGACGATCTTGAGCAAGTTCTCTGTCGCTGGCAGAGGGTAGTTTCTCTCCAACAGAAAAGGCATGACCAGCTCCACCAGCCGCGCATCATCAGCCATTTTCAGGTAATGCTGGTTCAACCACGTCAGTTTCTCGGGATTAAACTTCGCCGGTGAACGACTGATCGCAGCCAGATCAAACCATTCGACCAACTGCTCCCGGCTGAAAATTTCCTCATCCCCGTGTGACCAGCCGAGTCGTGCCAGATAATTGATCAGTGCTTCCGGCAGATAGCCCTGATCGCGGTAATGCATCACCGATACCGCACCGTGCCGTTTGGAAAGCCGTTCACCATCCGCACCCAGGATCATCGGCACATGCGCATACTGTGGGATGGCTGCACCCAGCGCCTTGAGAATGTTGATCTGACGGGGAGTATTGTTGACATGATCGTCACCGCGGATGACATGCGTGATTCCCATGTCGAGATCATCGAGCACCACACCGAAATTATAGGTGGGCGTACCATCACTCCTCAGCAGTACCAGATCATCCAGCTCGTGGTTGGCGACGCTGATTTTACCTTTCACCAGATCATCGAATACTACATACCCATGCTGGGGTGTTTTCAACCGCACGACCGGCTTGACACCCGCCGGAGGAGTTTGTCTGCTGTCGCGCCAGCGACCGTCGTAACGCGGTTTCAACCCGGCCAGGCGCTGCTGCTCACGCAATGCATCCAGCTCTTCTCTGCTGGCATAGCACTGATAGGCAAGGCCCTGGGTAAGCAATTGCTCTGCCACTTCCTGATAACGATTCAACCGCTGCATCTGGTAATACGGCCCTTCATCATAATCGAGTCCCAGCCAGGCCATTCCATCGAGAATCGCCTGTACGGATTGCTGCGTCGAACGTTCAAGGTCAGTATCTTCGATTCTCAGAACGAATTTCCCTCCCTGTTTTCGGGCAAACGCCCAGGAAAAAAGGGCAGTACGCGCACCACCGATATGAAGATAGCCGGTAGGACTGGGGGCAAAGCGTGTTTTTACCATCTGATTACACTAAAGTTGGAAGTTGTGATACGCGGTCGTATCTGTCTCCGGGAATCCCGGTGGATACGTGCAGGCAAAAAACCCCCGGCTGAGCCGGCATGAAGCAGGTTGATACCACCATCCCTGCAACCCTTGTTTTTTGCTGACGGTACATTATGTTACCATGAACGGCGTATTTTCCTGTCGCCCCCGGGTGGTACGATATTTAGCCCCACTGAAGGTATATTGGTATGGTGCGCTACCAACGCAGGAAAAGTTATGAAACGGATATTACACAGCACAGGCGTGCCGGAAAACTCGACCGGCATCTCGTACGTGAGCAACAGCCAGCTTTGAGCCTTCTCCATTTGAACAAATTTAATAAAATTACCGTAACATAATTTACATTGTGTTTTACTATTGTCCCGTTGAGTGGTTCACATTGAAATGATCTCGACCGCTATTTAGGACTTGTGTATAGTGAAGATAAGGAGATGGTGTTCCTCCTTTTGAAGAAACCGCAGCCGTTTAGCGCTGCTGATGACGCCTACAGGACCTGACCTTCGTTAGGGCTGTAGGCGTTCGTGTTTACATCCTTTAGCATTGTCAGCCCGATTGTTTCGAGCGAATGACCAAAATGTCCGATGCAGATAGACACCGACCAAGACGGAGACTCCAATGACGACGTCTAGTACTCAAACCCTCCATACGCGTGAAATCCTAGACTCGCACGGCAATCCCACTATTGAGGTTGACGTTCAACTGGAAGGTGACGCAACAAGGCATACCACGGTGCTATACGGTCTGGAAAACATTTTTTCACACGCTTTTCTGGGTTAAGCCGAGGGTTGATTTGGTAAACGTTTTTTACGAGGAAGCAGGTGCGCTCAAGGTCGGCAGCATTCTGACCGACAATACGACCTCTCTGCAGATCGAATCTGCACATGGAAAGCGCTCCAAGATCAAGGCCGCATTGGTTCTGTTACGCTTCGAGAACCCGCCCATGCATGGATTCATGCAGCAGGCGCAGGAAAAAGCGGCCGACATCGACGTGAATTTTCTATGGGAGTGCTGCGAAGAGAACCGGGAATTCACCGGACAGGAGCTGGCTGGTGATTATTTCGGCCACACGCCTGATCCTCTCGAAACTGCCGCCATCCTGATTCTGCTCAGCCAGAATCCGATTTATTTTCATAAGAAAGGAGTGGGGCGTTTCAAGGCGGCCCCGCCGGAAATTCTGCAGGCTGCGCTTGCCAGCCGTGAAAAAAAACGACTGGCCGAGGAAAAACAGGCCGGTTACGTGCAGCAATTGATGGCATTCGAACTGCCCGATACCTTCCGGCCGCTGCTCGATGACCTGTTGTACAAACCGGACAAAAACACGATCGAATGGAAAGCACTGGAAACCGCGTGCGACGCTACCCGGTTGAGCGTGCCCAGGCTGCTGGAACGATGCGGTGCCATTCCCTCAACGCATGATTACCACTATAACCAGTTTTTGTACGAACACTTCCCGGAAGGTATCGACACAGACGCATACCCTGCCGACTTTCACCTCTTGGACCCGGAAGATTTGCCAGTGGCCGGCGTCAAGGCATTCAGCATCGACGATGCCACCACGACTGAAATCGATGATGCCTTTTCAGTCACCCCGCTGAACTTCGGCAGCTTCCGGATCGGAATACACATTGCCACCCCTGCTTTGGGAGTGGCACCGCACTCCCTGCTCGATAAATTTGCGGCAAAACGCCTGTCCACCGTCTATCTGCCCGGCCGTAAAATCACCATGCTGCCGGAAAGCGTGATCCAGCACTTTACACTGGGAGAAGCACACCACCGGCCGGTACTCTCGCTCTATCTGGAAGTTGCGGATGATTTCACCGTTACTCGTACCTTCAGCCGGATCGAAACCATCGAGGTTTCCACCAATCTGCGCCTCGATTCGCTTGAACGGCAATTCAACGAAATCACGCTGCGCGAGAATCAGACGGATTATCCCTTTGCCCATGAGCTGAGATTGCTCTGGAATTTCTCCTGCAAAATGGAAAAATTGCGCGGCAAGGATCAGGACATCAACAGCGAAAAGATCGACTACAGTTTTATCATCGATCAGGATCGTGTTTCGGTTTACGAACGCCGCCGGGGAGCGCCCATCGATAAAGTGGTATCGGAACTGATGATTTTTGCCAACGCCGAATGGGGCAAACAACTGGCAGATGCCGGTTACGCCGGGATTTATCGCAGCCAGGGAAACGGCAAGGTGAAAATGAGCCTTTCCCCCGCACCGCATCAGGGGTTGGGCGTATCCCAATACGCCTGGAGCAGTTCACCCATGCGACGGTATGTCGATCTCATCAACCAGCGCCAGTTGATCGCGCTGGTATCGGGCAATCCACCTCCCTATACCCGCGAGGATGATACGCTGCTGATCGCCATGCGCGATTTTGAAATGGCGTATGCAACCTATGCGGAATTCCAGCGCGGCATGGAACGCTACTGGTGCCTGCGCTGGCTGCTGCAGGAAAACATCAGCACATCCGGTGCCATCGTCATCAAGGAAAACATGATCAAACTGGACCGCCTGCCGCTGATCGTACGTATACCCTCGTTACCCGAACTGGCACCCGGCACATTGGTGGCCGTCGGTGTCTCACAGATCGACCTGATCGATCGATCACTCAATGCCAGCTTTCTTGGTAAAAGTGAAGGCTGATGATCGATGCAAATCACCGCGGTTTTCAACTCTCCCATGCAGCCCGACTACAGGATTTTTCCGGCACTGCTGATCTCGCTGCTCTTGCATACAGCCATCATTGCGGGCGTATCACTCAGCCCGCCTGAACAGAAAACGACCAAGGTCGCCAAATCCATGGATGTGATTCTGGTCAACAGCAAATCTCAAACCAGACCCGTGGATGCCAAAGTGCTGGCGCAGGCCAATCTCGATGGCGGCGGGAATGTAGCAGAAGATCGGCGAGCGAAAACCCCCCTGCCGGTTCTGCCAGGTGTGAAGCCGGTGACAAGCCTGTCCGAAGTTACCCGGAAAACCAGACAGCTGGAAAAAGAAGTCAAAAAACTGCTGACTGCAGCTGAAAGCAAAGCCAAGGTCGTACAACCCCTGCCCCACACAAAACCGGGGCAGGATAAGCCCGTACAGAATCAGCCTGCCGCCCTCAATCCGGACAACCATGACAATCTGTTGCAGCGCAGCCTCGAAATCGCCCGTCTGGAAGCACAAATCGCGAAAGACCATGAAGCCTACCAGAAACGGCCAAAACGAAAATTCATTGGCGCACGCACTCGCGATTACCGCTTTGCCCGCTATCTGGAAGACTGGCGGCTCAAGGTCGAACGCATTGGCAACCTGAATTACCCGGACGTCGCCAGAAAACAAAAGCTGTACGGCAGCCTGCAACTGACGGTCGGCATCCGCTCCGATGGCAGCCTGGAATCGATCGGGATCGACCGCTCCTCGGGAGTACAGGTACTGGATGATGCAGCCATTCACATAGTGCGGCTGGCCGCACGTAACGGGTTTTCACCTTTCCCGCCCGATATCCGCCGCGATACCGACATCCTGCATATCACCCGCACCTGGGTATTTTCCCGTGCGGATAAACTACTGAGTGAATAACGCAATTTTTCCGGATACCTGAGGTAAAGCAGAATGGATACCTACGCAGTCATCGGCAACCCGGTTGCGCACAGCAAATCGCCCTTCATTCATGCCCGGTTTGCACAACAGACCGGCCGGATCATCCATTACACCGCCCTGCTCGCACCACTGGACAGGTTCGAGCAGACTGTTCTGGATTTCCGGAAAACCGGCGGCAAAGGCATGAATATCACTGTTCCCTTCAAATTCGAAGCCTTTACACTCGCCAGCCGGCTGACCGATCGCGCCAGTGCTGCACGTGCAGTCAACACTTTCCGGTTTGAAGAAACAGGAGAAATACTCGGCGACAACACCGATGGTGTCGGATTGATACGTGATATCGAGGTTAATCTGAATTTCCCGCTGGCAGGCAAGCGCATTCTGCTGATGGGTGCAGGTGGTGCCGCAAGTGGCGTCATCCTGCCACTGTTGCAGCAGCAGCCTGACCTGCTGGCCATCGCCAACCGCACGCCAGATAAAGCAGTGTCATTACAACGCCAATTCGCCAGTTACAGCAATATCACAACCGGGCATTACCATGATTTTGCCGGGCAGCATTTCGATCTCATCATCAATGCCACTTCAGCCAGCCTGCACAACGAACTCCCCCCCGTACCGGCAGATCTGTTCCGTAACGCTTTTGCCTACGACATGCTGTACAGCAGCAGGCTGACACCGTTTCTGGAGCTTGCCAGGGTGCAGGGAGCTGGATATCTGGCAGATGGTGCCGGCATGCTGGTAGAACAGGCTGCAGAATCCTTTCTGCTATGGCACGGGATCCGCCCGGAAACGCAGACCGTCATCAGACAGCTCAGGGATAATCTGCGCCACCCTACCTCGTGAAATTGGCACAAGCACGCCGGCCTGCCACCTCTAAACCGAGGCTGATCAGTACCTGGCTGTTACGGCCGCTGTTGCTGCTCCTGACAGCCGCCCTGCTCTACCAGTCCTGGTTCCTGCTGCATATTGTCTACTGGCGTTCATATTCCCCGACCACCAGCGCGTTCATGCAGGATCGCCTGAAGATCATGCGCCAGCAAAACCCTGCTGCAAGCTTACAGCACCAATGGGTCGATTATGAACAGATTTCCAGCCATCTCAAGCGAGCAGTCATTGCTGCCGAGGATGCCCGCTTCCTGCAGCACCAGGGGTTTGATTACAAGGCGATTGAAACTGCCTGGAAAAAAAATCTGAAGCAACGCAAATGGGCAGCCGGCGGATCAACCATCAGCCAGCAACTCGCCAAGAACCTGTTTTTATCCACTGAAAAAACTGTGTGGCGCAAATCCCGGGAAACCCTCATCACGCTCATGCTGGAAGAATTTCTGACCAAGCGTCGTATTCTGGAAATCTATCTGAACATCATCGAATGGGGTGATGGTATCTTCGGAATCGAGGCAGCCGCCCGTCATTACTTCGGCATATCCGCTGCATCACTCACACCCGCACAGGCGGCCTGGCTGGCATCGATCATCCCAAACCCGCGTTTTTACGACACCCGCCGTACATTACCGAAATTGCTCAACAAATCCAGGATCATTCTGTCACGCCTGCCGGCAGCAAAAATTCCATGACAAAACAGAAAATGGATACGAACCGGCTTCTGCCGCGAATGGATCCGCCTTATTCGCCTGCTTACCCCGCCCTCACCTCACTTATCCTGATCGATGTATTTCATAATAATGTCACCCAATCTGCGAGAAAATTCGAGCGGCTGGAATCATAAGGACGTAACAAAGATATCAGAATGAAAAACACACAACCCTATTCATGGTGGCTGCTTCCCTGCCTGCTGACCACGCTTCCGGGCTGCCTGTCACCGATCACACTGCATCACGCGGTAAGCGCCTACGATGATGCCATCACCAGTACGATTTCCAGACAACTGCTGACGAATATTGCCCGTGCCCGCCATCACCAGCCGATCCATTTCACCGGGGTCTCAAATGTGGCGGCCACTTTCGATTTTCGTTTCAGTGCAGGCGCCACTCCCGCACTGGGTGGGCTGGCCGGAACAACACTGATGCCGCTATTTGGTGGCAGTGTGGCGGAAAATCCCACAATCAGCATCGTCCCGATCGAGGGTGAAGAATTCACCAGACGGCTGCTGACACCTTTCCAACAAAACAAATTCATGCTGTTACTGCGCCAGCGTTTCGACATCGACCTGCTGCTGAGACTGATGGCGCAGGAGGTACGCATTCAGGAATCGACATCACAAACGACTTATCGTAATACCCCGTCCGATATGACAGGCTACGAAACATTTCGCAAGGTGGTACTGCATCTGTCGGCAATCCAGGATCGGGATCAGCTCTATGCTGAACCGCTGAATCTGGAATACGACTGGACCCTGCCTGCGGCAGCGGTATCCGCCGAAGGCTTCCATACGCTGGCAAAGGAATTCGTCGTCCACCACGATCGGCAGAATGATCTGTTCATTCTTCACCAGAAAAAACAGGGGCCGATCCTCATCACCAACTACGATCCTGGCATCCTGTCCGAAAAGGAACGTGCACAGTTGAGCAAAGAGGCGGAAGGATGGGAGCCGAATGATGTGGCGTTCGACATCCGTCCTGGTGGAATGGGGGGAGAATGGCCCATGAAGGGTATTTTCCGGTTAAGAAGTTTTCACGCAATCATCAGCGCTCTCGGCCGTTCACTGAGCGATGAGCCGGAATACCACGTAGAAAAAGATCTACGCACACTACCTGTCTCCCGTGATGAAAATCCTGTTGCCACGATGGCGCTTCTCGTGACGGATACCCCCTCGCCGAATACCGATCTGTCAATCCGTTCACATGGCAGGCATTACGCAGTGGATACCCAAGGGCAGCAGGCCCGCTGGAATCGCGATGCATTTCAGATGCTGTACCTGCTGTTTCAGATGACGGTGACCGACTTGCCGCGCACAGGTGCCCCCGGTATCACCATCGCCAAATGAACGGTATCGTACCGGATACTTTATCCACCAGTGACGAGGCATCAGGAACAGCCCACCATCGTACCCAAGCCGGGTGCAACTGCACTACCACCTTCACCCACAATAGGATGAATTCGGTCGCATTGTCTACCTCCCGCTTGAAGGTACTAGGGCCTGTTAACACTATTTCTGTTAGAATTACCGAATGGAAATATCCGCATCGCAATTCAAGCTTATTGAAAATCTACTGCCGATACAACGGGGTAACGTCACACTCTCGAATTTGGAAGTGCTCAACGCGATTCTGTATGTTGCAGAGCACGGCTGTAAGTGGCGTGGTCTGCCTGTGAAATTTGGCAATTGGCACAGCATTTACACGCGCGCCAACCGTTGGGCCAGGAATGGCGTCCTGGATCGGGTTTTCCTCGCGCTTCAGCAAAACAAGCTGATACAGCTGGAAGTGGATCACATGTCGCTGGATAGTACGATAGTCAAAGTCCATCCTGATGG
>NZ_FUWK01000015.1 GCF_900167395.1 Nitrosomonas europaea | reverse complement strand
GCGGGCGCTCCCGTGTAATATCTGTCCCATAATTCCTCCTGTGTCGGTAGCAAATCATACAATACACCATCACAATGCGGGACCAAACAGGTAGTGCAGTGTGATGAACTCCTACTTCAGCCCGTAACTCCTTATCCAGCCGGGTGTAGGCCTGACTGAACACTAAACTGTTGTCTGAGCGTAGCAGAGAGGGCTTCCTGACACGTCCAAGCGTGCCATACCGGCAGATTAAGTGTAATCCCCTATTTATAATGGGTTCCAAAAGTAGAGATCGGGCTACTATGGCCGACTTCTATTTCGGAGTGACGCTTCCCCAATATGCGGCACAGATCGGTCGCTCAGCGCTGATCAGACCGGCTCGCTACTGACGGTAGTGCCTTGATGGGGCGGCGATAATAGAGGGTATACACCGAAGCACATCAAACTCTAGCAGCACAGCTGGCTGACACTTGGGATTCCTCCTTTCCTTAAGCCCTGTTGCACTCGGTTGATCAGCTTTTATTCTTGCGCAGCAAGGTATCCAGCTTTTTCGGGCGCGTGATTCCAGTATTGCCTCACCTCGCCATAGGGTTCCTGCAACTTCTTGATCTCGTGCTCGTACTGTTCGCGTACATCCTTGGGGAATAATACTGGGTCATTACAGTTGCATGGATACCTGCCAGTCTGTATCAACATATCTGCTTACCCCGCATAATTCGATGAATCGTATTGATGACATCCTGATCGGGTTAGTCTTTTAATTCATATCCCTGTGTCGATTCTTATACTCCTTAAATGCTGAATGTTGCAGCACACTTGATTTAGGTGAGAGGCTCGTTACTGATGAATCCAGTACGAAAATTTTTGAAGGTTCACCATCAACAGCGTTATCTTTAGAGGAAAAGAAAAGTTTCTTCAGTAGCAAGAAATATAAAATCAGATGTGGGAAGAGCAACATGACAGGCAAATGTTATTGTCGATACCGAAGCGGGTGGCTGGTATGTTGCGAAATATGCTGCTGGATTTGCGCGGTAAAGAAGTCAAAACTTTACATTGATTGATAGTGTTGTGAATCTGCATGTAAAGTTTTCAGAAATTTAATGAGCGTCGGGTTTTTTATCAGAGGTAGTCATGAATCAGTTAAGCAAGTGGGTAGGTTGGTCACTGTTTTCCCTGCTGGGTGCGGCAGCTTTCGGTGTCATTGCCCTCAACCGAGGTGAATCGATTAGTGCAATCTGGATTGTTATTGCGGCAGTGTGTGTGTATTTGATCGCCTTTCGTTTCTATAGTCAGTTCATTGCCAATCGGGTATTGAAGCTGGATACAACGCGTATGACTCCAGCATATAAGCACAATGATGGACTGGATCATGTTCCAACCAATAAATATGTATTGTTCGGGCATCATTTTGCTGCGATTGCCGGAGCCGGGCCACTGGTTGGGCCGATTTTGGCAGCACAAATGGGGTATTTGCCGAGTATGTTGTGGCTGCTTGCTGGAGTCGTATTCGCCGGTGCAGTGCAGGATTTCATCGTACTGTTCATATCGATGCGGCGTAATGCCCGGTCACTCGGTGATCTGATCAAATCCGAACTGGGGCATGTTCCCGGTATGATCGCATTGTTCGGTGCGTTCTTCATCATGCTGATTTTACTTGCTGTATTGTCGCTGATTGTCGTCAAGGCATTGGCTGAATCACCATGGGGGACATTCACCGTTGCGGCGACGATCCCTATCGCAATGTTCATGGGGATTTATTCGCGTTATTTCCGGCCGTGTGCAATTGCTGAGATATCGCTGATCGGATTTACGCTGCTGATTCTGTCGATCATAGCCGGCCAGTATGTTCAGGAGGACCCTGCATGGGCAGCGGTGTTCTCGGCAACCGGTGAACAACTGACCTGGGTATTGATTGGCTATGGCTTTATTGCCTCAGTATTGCCGGTATGGTTGTTGCTGGCGCCACGCGATTATCTGTCGACTTTTCTTAAAATTGGCACAATCGTTGGTTTGGCAATCGGTGTCATTATTCTTTCACCGGAATTGAAAATGCCTGCGCTGACACAATTCATTGATGGTTCAGGCCCGGTCTGGTCGGGTGATCTGTTTCCGTTCCTGTTCGTGACAGTAGCCTGTGGTGCGGTTTCCGGTTTCCATTCGTTGATCGCATCCGGCACTACACCCAAAATGATCCAGAATGAAACTGATGCACGTTTCATTGGTTACGGCGCAATGTTGATGGAATCGTTTGTCGCGATCATGGCGCTGGTTGCCGCAGCAGCACTTGAGCCCGGTATTTATTTTGCCATGAATAGTCCGGCGGCGATCATCGGCACTACGGTGGAATCGGCTGTACAAACGATTTCCCAGTGGGGGTTCCATATCACTCCGGAAATGATCACACAAACTACACAGAACGTCGGTGAACACAGCATCATCTCGCGAACGGGCGGTGCGCCAACGCTGGCGGTGGGTATGGCGCAGATTTTGTCGGGAGTGATCGGTGATACTGCGATGATGGCGTTCTGGTATCACTTTGCTATTTTATTTGAAGCATTATTTATTCTGACGGCGGTTGATGCCGGGACGCGTGCCGGGCGTTTTATGTTGCAGGATCTGCTCGGTTCATTCATTCCGGCGATGAAACGGACTGATTCGCTGACAGCAAGCCTGATAGCTACAGGTATCTGTGTATCCGGCTGGGGGTATTTCCTGTATCAGGGCGTGATCGATCCATTGGGGGGTATCAATACCCTGTGGCCGCTGTTCGGGATCGCCAACCAGATGCTCGCCGGTATCGCACTGATCCTGTGCACATGTGTGCTGTTCAGGATGAAGCTCGATCGCTTTGCCTGGATTACAGTGATTCCGGCAGTATGGGTTTGCATTTGTACACTGACTGCTGCCTGGCAAAAAATATTTCATGATAATCCGCGGATCGGTTTTCTCGCGCATGCAGAAAAATATCAGGATGCAGTGATACAAGATATTGTGCTGGCACCTGCCCGGTCGATCGGGCAAATGCAACAGGTTATATTTAATGACTATATCAACGTTACACTGACGGCATTGTTCATGGCGGTACTCATCAGCATACTGATGTTCGGTATTCGAACTATTCTGCAGGCACGTATCATCCTTCATCCGACAACTCGGGAAGCGCCGTTCGAACTGTTACCTGCTTATGCATCTATTGAGAAATAATCGGGAGGAATTGCAATGATCAATAATCAAATAAAGCACGTCTGGCAACGGTTTGCGCAAAGTTTTCGCCTGATGGTAGGTGTGCCGGAATATAGAGTTTATGTCGAGCACATGAGAAGTGCACATCCCGAACAGGCGATCATGTCGCAAGAGGAATTCTTTCGTGAGCGTCTGGAAGCACGTTATGGTAGCAAAGGCAGGCTTAATCGCTGCTGCTGATTGGCACCTCAATGACTCTGGCCTCTCCCTCGACCTGTTTCCGAATGTTCAGCCGCTGGGTGAAAGCAGGCGAACTATGCAAGATGTGAGAGATCTGGAGGAGTAAGGTGGAATCGATTTCACGGAATACTTTATCGACGGTACCTTCACGGTGATAAAAAAGAGCTCCAAAATCAGGAAGATTAAGCGAGACAAAGATACGAAGCTCATGGTTATTGCAGATGTTGCTGTCTTACACTTACCGTGCGCACAGCTTCTGCTTCGCCACATGAAGTTACCCTTGTGAAGCGACGCTTGCTGAGACCATTACGTGGGATGGCCCTGATGAATTATGGAGGATCGTACCTGCGGCAATTATCCGCTTGATCAGTAAGTTGACAGCCCAGGGAATCGAGCTGATTGCCCCGTACCGGAAGAACCGTGTCCGTTGGGCAACTCAGGATGGTCGTTCACTCGAGCGTTGCCAGCAGTACCCCATTGTCCCCATTTCCCAACCCGGCTGATTTCTGAAACATTGTATAGTCGGATCTATAGTTTCTCAGGGGATTTCTGACGGTGAATCAGTGTTAATCGGGATTTACAGTCTTGCATTTGTATTCGGCGCGCTCTGGTTGCAACAGCAGTCGGTTCTGCCGGAATTTTATTGGGCAATCGGGCTGATACCAGTAGCGTTGGGGGTGCTGGTTCTTCTTCGATTTCAGACGCGCTTTTCTATACTGGCAGGTAGAGGTCTTCTGCTTGCTGTCATGCTGGGTGCCGGTTTTTTCTGGGCAGCGTTATGGGCGCAGGTCAGGCTGGCGGATGATCTTCCTTCTGCTTGGGAAGGGCAGGATATTGCGGTGATCGGGGTGGTTACGGAAATGCCGCAACTTACCCGGCAAAGTATGCGTTTCCGGTTCGAGGTCGAGCGAGTGTTGACGCCGGATGCTGCGGTGCCAGCCCATGTTCAGCTTTCCTGGTATCGCGATGGCAGGCGTGACGAAGGAAATTTGCCTCGGATCACGGCAGGTGAACGCTGGCAGTTGACTGTCCGGTTGAAGCGTCCGCATGGCAGTGCCAATCCGCATGTTCCGGATTATGAAGCCCGGTTGTTTGAACGGAATGTGCGTGCAACAGGATATGTGCGGGCAGGGGAGAGCAACAAACGGCTCGAGGTTCAGGAGATTCATCCGGTTTATTTGTTCGAGCGCAAACGGGATGAAATTCGCAGCCAGTTTCAACATTATCTGGCGGGTTATCCGTATGCAGGGGTGCTGATTGCACTGACAGTGGGCGATCAGCAGGCTATTCCGTCGGAACAGTGGGAGACTTTTACCCGTACCGGTACCAGCCACCTCATGGCGATTTCCGGTTCGCACATTACGTTACTGGCTGGGATGGTGTTTCTGCTGGCATACCGGGCCTGGCGGTATGCTGGTCTGGCGTTGTGGCTGCCTGCCCGCAAGTTTGCGCTGGTATGCGGGTTGATTGTCGCAATCGGCTATGCGCTACTGGCCGGTTTTGCTGTACCTGTGAGGCGCGCACTGTTCATGATGGCGATCATCGTGGTGGCATTCTGGAGAAATCAGCGTGTGCGCACGTTGCCAGTGTTGGGATGGGTGTTGTTACTGGTCGTGGTGCTGGATCCGTGGTCGGTGATTGCGCCGGGTTTCTGGCTGTCTTTTGCGGCGGTTGCGCTGATTTGTCTGGTTATATCAGGCCGGATTGGTCGGCCGGGGGTGGTAGCTGGCTGGATGCGTATCCAGTGGGCGATTACGCTCGGTTTGTTTCCGCTGCTATTGATTCTGTTTCAGCAGATTTCACTGATATCGCCCATCGCCAATGCTGTGGCGATTCCAGTGATTAGTTTCATCATCGTACCGCTGGCACTGCTGGCGACTATCCCGGGGCTGGAATTCCTGTTGCTGATTGCTCATCCCGTTCTTCAGATTACGATGGGGGTGTTGCAATGGCTGGGAGAGCTTCCTTTGGCAACATGGCAGCAGCAGGCGCCGCCTTTGTGGGCTGTGATTGCGGCCACTCTCGGCGTGGTATGGTTGTTACTGCCAGGTGGGCCGGGGCTGGGTGTATCAGCGGGTTTTCCTGCACGCTGGCTGGGAATCCTGGCAGGGGTACCATTATTTCTGATTTCCCCAGAAAAACCGGCCGAGGGAGAACTCTGGCTGACAGTGCTGGATGTGGGGCAGGGGTTATCAGTGGTGGTACGTACCCGCAACCATACTTTGCTTTACGATACCGGGCCGGGGTATGGTGAAAATGACAGCGGGAAGTATGTGGTTCTGCCGTTTTTGCGAGGGGAGGGCGTACAGGCGCTCGATATGATGATTGTCTCCCATGTCGACTCGGATCATAGCGGTGGGGCATTGTCGGTACTGAAGAGAATAAAGACAGATGTACTGCTGACTTCAATTGAAGATAATCATCCGATTCGTCAGGCTGTTCCCGATAATCGCCATTGTCTTGCAGGCGATGCGTGGTGGTGGGACGGAGTTTATTTCGAAATCCTGCACCCGGTCAAACCAGATACTTTGATTCGTAAACGTAAAACCAATGAATCAAGTTGTGTACTCAAAGTGACAACCTCGCATGGCAGTGTATTGCTGCCGGGAGACATCGGTCGGGTAACGGAAGAAGATTTGTTGCAACGTTATGCTCGTGAGCTTGCGTCCAGTGTGCTGATCGTGCCGCATCATGGCAGCCGATCATCGTCATCAGAGGTATTCGTGCGACAGGTTGATCCTGATCATGCCATCTTTACAGTGGGGTATCGCAGCCGGTTCGGGCATCCGCATGCAGAAATAGTCGAACGGTATCTTGAGCACGGCAGCCGCTTGTACCGCAGTGATCATGACGGTGCAGTACTGTTACGCTTTGTCAGCGGTAATATCACAGCTGATACGTGGAGAAGGCTCAATCGCCGTTTCTGGCATGATGAATGGCCTTCAGCAGACAGGGAGGATTGAATATTTTCCCGGATTCCCAGTGTGGCAGACTTTTCACTGATATGCCCGATATATATATGTCGTATGCATCGATGTTGCAATAGCAGCTGGAAACATCCCCTTCCGGTCTGTAGGAAAAATTCCTACAAGCTTTCCAGTCAAATTCCTACTGAAGATATAGTGGTAGCCTGCTTTACGGTATCTGCTCCCGGGTTAAAAATGCACACATCATTTTTGGAGTAACCCGGTTCAATTTGTACATATCAAAAGGAGCAGTGGAAATGGGGACAAATCAGATTCTGGATGAAATCAGGGAAGTCAATCTCAGTTATTTGCTGCTGGCTCAACAAATGCTGCGTGAAGACAGGATTGCTGCCATGTACCGTTTGGGTATCGATGAGGATATAGCCGATATCCTGGTCAAACTGACCAATAGTCAGTTGCTCAAAATGGCCGGATCCAACATGTTGTTGTGCCGGTTCCGTTTTGATGACAGCCTGATTGCAGAAATACTTACCAGTCATAAACAGGATCGTGCACTGACACAATCCCACGCCGCAATACTCATGGCAGGTCTGCCTGCTGAGAAAATTTCCTGAGTTCCCGCATAAAGGAGGAAAAATCATGAAAGGGAAAAGTATTTTATCCGAAGGTAAACAGATTCAGCTTGCTACGGAACTGGTTCGTCTGGGTGCAAGACTGCAAGTGCTCGAAGCATCCACCACGCTCAGCCGGGAACGACTTGTGAAGCTGTATAAGGAAGTCAAAGGTGCTTCTCCTCCCAAAGGTATGCTTCCCTATTCGGAGGACTGGTTTACAGGATGGCAGCCTAATATGCATTCATCATTGTTCATCAATATCTACAACTACATTACCCGATACACGAAAGTGCGCGATATCGATGCGATTATCAAGAGCTATCAACTGTATCTGGAACATATCGAAGCCAATCGCCTGCAGCGTATCCTGAGCTTCACTCGTGCCTGGACGCTGGTGCGTTTCGTAGAGAGCAAAGTGTTATCCGTCACATCCTGTGTCAAATGTACCGGTAATTTTCTGGTGCACAGCCTGGATATTCAATCCAATCATGTCTGCGGACTTTGCCATGTTCCTTCACGCGCCGGTAAAACCAAACGGGTGGCACAGGAAGCCAGGGCAGCACAAGAAGCTGGAGCTGGAGAACTGTGTGTGATCTGATGTTGAATAATATCTATTCTGTTTTGTTTTCACTGATTTATTCCCGATAACAAGCACCTGGCTCATAAATGACTGCCGGGTGCTTTGCTCCAATTTCCCGGAAAACTGACAGGACGTTGTAAATATACCTCACGCACGATATCAGCAAATTCTGGTGCTTGATCCTGAAATCCAGGATAATCGGCCATAATTAACTCTTTCCGGCCGATGGGGGTCATTTCCTGAGAATCCCCAGGCTTGTCAGCATTACCCATCCCGAAAATATTCTGACAATTGAATCTGCTCAAAGCACTGGCCACTGTCAGCAGTATGACACTGGTTTCACGTATCCTTGGTTTTGTACGAGATCTGATCATTGCAAGGATATTTGGTGCAGGGGTAGCGACCGACGCCTTTTTCGTAGCATTCCGTATTCCAAACCTGTTGAGGCGCCTGTTCGCGGAAGGTGCTTTTTCCCAGGCATTCGTTCCTGTTCTGGCGGAGTATAAAAACAACCGTACGGAGGAACAGACCCGGGAGCTCATCGATCACGTGGCAACCTTACTGGGTAGCGCATTATTCATCGTTACACTGGTGGGTATCCTGGCAGCACCATTGATTATTTATATCAGCGCGCCGGGTTTTGCCGGTGTGCCGGATAAATTCGAACTGACCATCGCGCTGCTTCGAATCACTTTCCCTTATATTTTTTTCATTTCATTGGTGGCGCTTGCGGGTGGAATATTGAATACTTACAGCCATTTCTCAGTGCCTGCCCTGACTCCGGTTTTACTGAATCTCTCCTTTATCGGTTGTGCATTATGGCTGGCACCATTGATGGATCCGCCTGTTCTTGCACTGGCCTGGGCTGTATTCATTGGCGGTATGTTGCAGCTGGCTTTTCAGATACCTTTTCTATTGCGCCTGAAAAGAATGCCGCGTTTACGTTTTGGATTCCGTGACAGCGGGGCATGGCGTGTACTCAAGCTCATGGGGCCAGCAGTATTCGGAGTTTCGATCGGGCAGATCAGTCTGCTGATCAATACTATTTTTGCATCACTGCTGATCACTGGCAGTGTTTCCTGGCTGTACTATGCTGACCGGCTGATGGAATTTCCGGCAGGTATGCTGGGGGTGGCGCTGGGTACCGTAATTCTGCCGTCACTGTCACGCCACTATACGCAGAACAGTACAGAGGAATTTTCACGTCTGCTGGATTGGGGATTGCGTCTGACTTTTCTGCTGACACTGCCAGCTGCTGTAGCCCTGGCATTGTTGGCCACTCCTCTCATTACGACGCTGTTTTATTATGGTGCTTTTACCGTGGAAGACGTGTGGATGACCCGTGAAGCACTGATTGCCTACAGTGTCGGGTTGCTTGGGTTGATACTGGTGAAAGTGCTGGCACCAGGCTTTTACGCCCGGCAGAACATCAAAACTCCGGTCAAGGTTGCAATTCTGACGCTGGCGGCGACTCAACTCATGAATCTCGCATTCATAATTCCCCTGAAACATGCCGGTCTGGCACTGGCCATCAGCCTGGGCGCTTGTCTCAATGCAGGGGTACTTTACTCCAAGTTGCGTTCGCAGGGAATTTATCAACCCTTGCCTGGCTGGGGAATTTTCATATTCAAGATTCTGGTTGCATTGATCGTAATGGGTGCCGGATTGTGGCTGGCAACCGGAAATAGTGCTGAATGGTTTGTGCTGACGGCGACCGAGCGTGCGATAAAACTGGGGCTGGTAGTAATACTGGGAGGGATTGGCTATTTTGCGTGCCTGTGGATGCTGGGGTTCCGATTGCGTGATTTTGCGCGGCAATAGCCTTTCTCGATGTGCACCGACAGATTCATTCTGCATATTTATCCGATCCTGCGTCAGGAGATGTCTCAGTGTACTGGATGCTGGTTTTATTTTTCCGACGTGAATCAAATTAAGATTGCTTCCCCGAGCTTGAGCCGAGAGATATTTTTGTTATATACTGCCGGCCGCAGCAAGATTTTATGAAATTTTTTAAAGGAACTTTTATAATGAAATTTGCTTACGCAGCTGTTATCGCCACCGCATTTCTGCTGGTAGCATGTGGACGTCCGTCGCAGGCTCTTCCAGAAACTGAAAGAGAGAATTACGAGAAAATCATATCCGGTCAAAAAATTGAATGTCCGCACGGTATTGACGGAAATGGCAAGTGTTTGAAAGAAGGTGAAACTGGTATCCCGGAAGGGCACTAAACTATACAGCTTCAAAATAAAACCGCCTTTCAGGCGGTTTTTTTATTATGGATGAACCAGTCGCAGCATTGTTTGAGGAGTATAGCTCGACGTAGAAACTGGGTTGAGTTATATACAGATGAGCCGCCAGATTGCCCATATCTTCAGGGAGGCGGTATGCACGTACTGTTCTGAATACTTACTTGAGTTGTTCGCGCAACAAGTCAAGTATGCGTTGAGCAGTTTCTGAACCTTCCGCAACACCATTCGCATTGAGCACGCTGACTTCACTGTTCAACCCAACCTCGCTTATTTTGATCTGGTATTTCTCCGCTGAAGCATCCTTATTATTATCATCAGTATCACTTGACCAGAAAGCCAGCTTGGAGAGTAAACCTTTACCTTCAGCCGCTCTGCGAGTTTCTTCATCAGGGCTGATATATCGGACAAAATAGATTCCACTCGAGCGATCCCGGTCTTCTACGGTAAAGCCGATCCGGTCGAGCTCATTGCCCACCCGTCGCCATGCGCGATCAAACGGCTCCTTTATGATCAATACGCCTTTACGGGTCTTGTCCAGGAAGGCACGTTCCTCGACTGTGCTGCTGGCAGCAACTTCGGCAGTTGCACGTTCCTCATCCACACCAAAGCGTTGCATCAGGCGGCTGAGCATTTCCGCTTCCAGCTCAGGGTCGGATTTGCGTGGTTGCCAGATGGTACGATTGGTGTTGCGATCTGCCAGTACCTCGATCATGCCGCGGTGGCTGATATAAACCTCGGTTATACCAGGTTGCTCCTGTTCCAGGCGAGTGCGGAACTTATCGCGCTCAGCGGTGGAATAAAGGCCATCCAGGAAAGTTGATAGTGCGCTTCGGATAATATCCTGAGGAATCTTGGCGCGATTTTCCGCCCAGTCGGTTTCCATGATTCCCACATCAGGTGCTTCCATTTTGAGCAGAAACCCCATGTCTTGCCAGAATTCCTTGATAACAGGCCATACTGTAGCAGGTTCACGGGGTATGACCAGCCAGCGTTGTGTGCCGGATCGTTCGATATGAATTCCATCCTGTGCCGCGGTGGCAGAGAGTACGGGTGATCCTGATCGATCTCTCAATTGCCCATTACGTGCGTTGCTGTAGGTTGAGAATGTTGCACTGCCGGATGCATCTACATCCGGTACGGCAAACCGGTCGTTTGTTTCAGGGCTGGTCAGATCTGGCGGAACTTCAAGCGGCGGAAGTTTGCCAGCCGACTTGTAATCAATCTTTTTGTTTTCGGGCAACAGACTGCAACCCGGAATAAGAGCCGCAAGTATGATATTTGCAATCAGAAGCGTTGCCAGATGCTTGTTGCGCATGGTAAACCTTTAAACCGTGATGCCAGCCTGGAGCATGGCTTTTCTGATTAGTTCGTGATATTGACTGGATAAAGCTGTCAATGGCAGGCGCAGACTATCGTTGATCAATCCCATCCTTGCGACGGCCCATTTGACCGGAATCGGATTGGCTTCGACGAACAGATCAATATGCAGCCTGAACAGCCGGGTATTGATTTCCCGTGCCCGGGCCAAGTCACCGGCAAAGGCAGCGGTGCACATCTCGTGCATCAGCCGGGGTGCGACATTGGCTGTTACCGAGATAGTGCCATGACCGCCGAGTAGCAGCAGTGCCAGTGCAGTAGCATCATCTCCGCTGTAGACCGCGAAATTATCGGGCACACGCTGCAATAAATCACATCCCCGCGCAATGTTGCCAGTGGCATCTTTGATACCGACGATACCGGGAATCTGCGCCAGCCGCAACGCAGTGTCGTTGCTGATATCTACTACGGTTCGTCCCGGTACGTTGTACAGAATCATCGGGATATCGACTGCTTCGGCAATTGCTTTGAAGTGTTGGTACAACCCTTCCTGGGTGGGTTTGTTGTAATAGGGGGCTACGGATAAGCAGGCGTCTGCGCCGGCATTCTTCGAAAATACCGTCAGCTCGATTGCTTCGCGCGTCGAATTGGCGCCTGTGCCGGCAATGACCGGAATGCGTCCGGCTGCGTGGGTGACAGCCGTGCGGATCAGCAGATGGTGTTCATCGAAATCCACGGTAGGAGATTCGCCTGTGGTACCAACCACGACGATACCATCCGTTTTCTGTTCGATATGAAAGTCGATCAGGGCGCAGAATCTGTCGAGATCCAGCGCCCCGTCTTCGAGCATGGGTGTAACGATAGCTACCAGGCTACCTGTGAACATGGCATATTATCCATCTGAAAACAATGATCGTTATTCTACCCGAAACCACCTGCCTTCATCCAACTTCAGCGATGGGTCATGAGGCAGTTTAACGTTGTGCGGTAAATTGCATGTGGCCGTTACTGTATTCCACCAGAATAGTATCTCCGGCAGAAAAATGGCCTTCCAGCAGCTCTTTCGCCAACGGATTTTCGATCTGAGCCTGAATGGCTCGTTTCAGCGGCCGTGCACCGAATACCGGATCGAACCCGACTTCGGCCAGTTTGGTCAGTGCCGGTTCTGAAACTACCAGTTTCATTTCCATTTGTGCCAGTCTTTTGCCCAGGTTGCTCAGCTGAATCCGGGCAATCGATTTGATATGCGCTTCACCCAGTGCATGGAAAACGACTACTTCGTCGATACGATTGATGAATTCAGGCCGGAAATAGGTTTTAACCTCTCCCATCACTGCCAGTTTGATGACCTGGTAATCGTCTCCGCTCATTTGCTGGATCATTTGTGAACCCAGGTTGGAAGTCATGACGATAACCGTATTCTTGAAATCCACGGTACGGCCCTGACCATCCGTCATCCGTCCGTCATCCAGCACCTGCAGCAGGACATTGAATACATCCGGATGCGCTTTTTCCACTTCATCGAGCAAAATGACGGAATAGGGTTTGCGCCGCACCTGTTCAGTCAGATAACCGCCCTCCTCATAGCCGACATATCCCGGTGGCGCACCGATCAGGCGTGCGACCGAATGTTTCTCCATGAATTCGGACATATCTACCCGGATCAGGTGTTCCTCGGAATCGAACAGAAATCCTGCCAGTGCTTTGCACAGCTCGGTCTTGCCCACCCCGGTCGGCCCCAGAAACAGGAAAGACCCATACGGGCGATTGGGATCAGCAAGCCCGGAGCGTGAGCGGCGGATTGCATCGGAAACCAGGCGGACGGCTTCATCCTGGCCGATGACACGTTCATGCAACTTGTCTTCCATGAACAGCAATTTCTCACGCTCACCCTGCATCATCTTGGAAACCGGAATGCCGGTTGCACGCGAAACGACTTCGGCGATTTCTTCGGCACCTACCTGGGTACGGAATAACTTTGGTTGTACAGCTTCCTCGGCCGATTCGGCGTGATGGAGCTGTTCGGCAAGCTGTGCTTCCAATTGCGGAATACGGCCATACAGTAATTCAGAAGCTCTCTGCAGATCTCCCTTGCGTCGGGCAGCTTCCTCTTCACGGCGTAGTTTATCCAGTTCTTCCTTGATTTCCTGTGAGCCTTTTGCACGGGACTTCTCTGCTTTCAGTATTTCATCCAGATCAGCATATTCCCGTTCCAGTTTGCTGATTTCTTCTTCAAGCAATGCCAGGCGTTTTTTAGAAGCATCATCCTTTTCTTTCCTGACAGCCTCACGTTCGATTTTCAGCTGGATCAGACGCCGGTCGAGCTTATCCATGACTTCCGGTTTGGAATCCTGCTCCATGCGAATGCGTGCTGCAGCTTCGTCAATCAGATCGATGGCTTTGTCCGGCAGAAAGCGGTCAGTGATATAGCGATGGGAGAGTTCGGCTGCTGCCACGATAGCCGGATCGGTGATTTCCACGCCGTGGTGCAATTCATATTTCTCCTGCAGACCGCGCAGAATGGCAATCGTTGCTTCAACGCCGGGCTCATCCACCAGCACTTTCTGGAAACGGCGTTCCAGTGCGGCGTCCTTTTCAACATATTTGCGATATTCATCCAGTGTGGTTGCGCCTACGCAGTGCAGTTCTCCGCGTGCCAGCGCCGGTTTGAGCATGTTGCCCGCATCCATGGCACCTTCCGCCTTGCCGGCTCCCACCATCGTATGCAGTTCATCGATGAACACGATGGTGCGGCCTTCATCCTGCGCCAATTCTTTCAGCACGGCTTTCAATCGTTCCTCGAATTCTCCGCGGTATTTGGCACCTGCCAGCAGCGCTGCCATATCCAGTGACAGCACCCGCTTGTTTTTCAGTGTTTCAGGTACTTCCCCGTTGACGATGCGCTGTGCCAATCCTTCCACGATTGCCGTTTTCCCGACCCCGGGCTCGCCAATCAGGACCGGGTTATTTTTGGTGCGCCGCTGCAGCACCTGAATCGTGCGCCGGATTTCATCATCGCGTCCGATCACGGGATCGAGCTTGCCTGACCGAGCACGCTCAGTCAGATCCAATGTGTATTTCTTCAATGCTTCACGACTGCCTTCTGCTTCGGCATCGGTCACCTTTTCTCCGCCACGCACGGAATCGACCGCCTGTTCCAGCGCAGCACGTGTCGCTCCATATTGTTTCAGCAATCGTCCGGTTTCTCCTTTGTCTTCCAGCGCTGCCAGCAGGAACATTTCCGAGGCGATGTACTGATCTCCTCTTTTCTGCGCTTCCTTGTCCGTCAGATTGAGCAGATTGGCCAGATCGCGGGAAACATTGATTTCTCCGCCCGTACCTTCCACTTTAGGCAGAAGTTTGAGGCTTTGCGTCAGTGCTTGGCGCAATGGTTGGGCATTCACACCGGCGCGCTGCAGCAGAGAAGTGATGCTGCCGTCATCCTGCTGCATCAGGGCGAGCAGCAGATGCTGCGGTTCGATATAGGGATGATCCTGACCCAGCGCCATGCTTTGCGCATCGGCGAGTGCCTGTTGAAACTTGGTGGTGAATTTGTCAAACCGCATATCATCTCCTGAAAATAAAATAGGTTGGAATGCCCCTACTATATGATGTAACCGTGAAATTTCAAGCTGGCTGCAGGATTTGATTTTGTAATCAAAAATATCTTGTTCCGCATAATGTGTTTTGTCTAACAGAATGATCCAGTCGGTGAGTGGCGGTATAATCGGCCCTTTCCAAATACAGCAAGATTATTGTCTTGAGTCGTTTTATGTCTTCCAAACCTGAACTTTTCCAAAGGACGCCATGGTTGAATGGCGAAGATATCGAAGCCAAACGTACAGAGTTGCGGGCCTATTTTCACACTACCCTGGACAAGTACGAGCAGCTGTTCGAGACTTTGCGCGGTGACGAGGCCTATTACGACAGGCCGATTTCATTGCGTCATCCCCTGATTTTTTATCTGGGACATACCGCTACTTTTTTTGTCAACAAACTGGTGTTGGCCGGAGTACTGGCAGAGCGTATCAACCCGAGGCTGGAATCCATATTTGCGGTGGGTGTGGATGAAATGAGTTGGGATGATCTGAATACAGCTCACTATGACTGGCCGACGGTTGAGGAGGTGATGGCTTACCGCCGCGCCATGCGTGACAAGGTGGATGCGCTGATCAGCTCCTTGCCGCTGACTTTGCCCATTTCATGGGAAAGTCCGTGGTGGGCGATCGTGATGGGTGTGGAACACGAACGTATCCATCTTGAAACTTCTTCCGTATTGATCCGCCAGCATAAACTCAAATATGTACAGTCTCATCCCGCCTGGCAACCCTGTCGTAACAGCGGAAATGCACCGGAGAACGAGATGATCCTGGTTCCGGCGGGGAAAGTGGTTCTGGGTAAAGACAAGGCAGATCCTGTTTACGGATGGGATAACGAATATGGTCACCATGAGGCTGAGCTTTCTGCCTTCCAGGCCAGCCGTTATCTGGTAAGCAATCAGGAATTTCTTGGTTTCGTGGAAGCACGAGGGTACGAAACGAATGATTACTGGGAAGAAGAAGGGCTGGCGTGGCGGCAGTTCAGTGGGGCTGCGTGTCCGACTTTCTGGATACGGGAAGGTGACCAGTGGCGCTTGCGCCTGATGACAGAGGAAGTACCCATGCCCTGGAACTGGCCGGTGGAAGTCAATTACCATGAGGCCAAGGCATTCTGTAACTGGAAGCAGAAAACAACCGGGCAGCCGGTGCGTTTGCTGACCGAAGACGAGTGGTACCGTTTGTATGATGTCGCAGGGCTGACCGAGGTACCGCATACGGAACCGGCAAAAGGTAACATTCATCTCGATCACTATGCTTCCAGTTGTCCGGTGGATGAATTTCAGCAGGGTGAATTTTTCGACATCGTGGGTAACGTCTGGCAGTGGACGGAAACACCCACCTATCCTTTTACCGGTTTTGAAGTGCATCCGTTGTACGATGATTTTACGACCCCCACTTTTGACGATCGGCACAATCTCCTCAAAGGAGGATCGTGGGTCGCGTGCGGCAATGAATCCATCTGGGTGTCACGCTACGCTTTCCGCAGGCATTTTTTTCAGCATGCCGGATTCCGTTATGTGATTTCCGATATGCCTGCCACCCACCACAGTTCACATTATGAAACTGACAAACTGTTGTCGGAGTATGCCGAATTTCACTATGGTGATACCTATTTCGGGGTGCCCAATTTCTCGGTGGCACTGGCCGAGTTGGCCATTGCTGCGATGAGCGGCCGTCCGGCACGCAGGGCGCTCGATCTGGGGTGTGCTTCCGGGCGTGCAACGTTCGAACTGGCACGACATTTCGATCATGTCACCGGTGTCGATTTTTCTGCGCGTTTCATCAACCAGGGCGTGGCACTGGCGGAACATGGCATCCTGCGTTATACCCTCGTGGATGAGGGAGAGCTGGTTTCCTACCGGGAACGTACACTTGCCGGACTGAATCTGGAGAGTGTCAGGCACAAGGTCGAGTTTTTCCAGGGGGATGCCTGTAATCTCAAACCGATACTGACAGGTTACGATCTGATTCTGGCAGTCAACCTGATCGACCGTTTGTATGAACCTGCCAAATTCCTGACCATGGTGCATGAGCGGCTGAATCCGGGGGGGATGCTGCTGATTGCATCGCCTTATACATGGCTGGAAGAACATACCAAACGGGAACACTGGATTGGCGGTTTCAAACGGGATGGTGAAAATTTTACTACGCTGGACGGCTTGAAAGAAATACTGGGTAAACATTTCCGGCTGATTGGAGCGCCATGTGAAGTGCCTTTCGTGATTCGTGAAACCCGGCATAAATTTCAACATACCTTGTCGGAAGTGACAATCTGGGAGAGAGTTGTTTGAGCGTCGATTTCGACCGCGAAATCGATCGTACCGGGACATGCAGTACGAAATATGACGGCCGTCAGGCAACGTTCGGTCATCCGGATGTCATGCCGTTGTGGGTGGCGGATATGGATTTTGCTGCTCCGGCAGCAGTGACTGAAGCACTGGTCGCACGCGCTGCCCACCCGGTTTACGGCTATACGCTTTTTCCTGACAGTCTGTATGAAGCGTTGATCAACTGGCTGAAATTGCGTCATGGCTGGAAAGTAGAGCGGGAGTGGATCGTCCTTTGTCCCGGGGTAGTCCCTTCACTGAGCACGGTAATTCTTGCGCTGAGTGGGCCAGATGAATCTGTCATCGTTCAGCCGCCGGTATATTATCCGTTCTTCTCGGTGATCAAAAAGACAGGTAGAAAACTTCTGACCAGTGCATTGCAACTGGTGGAAGGAAGCTATCGGATGGATTTTGCTGATCTTTCACAGCAGGCGGTTTCTGCGCGCATGCTGCTGTTCTGTTCACCACATAATCCGGTTGGCCGGGTGTGGAGCAGACCGGAACTGGAGAGGTTGCTGGATATTGCCAGACAACATCGACTCATCATCGTATCCGATGAAATTCACGCTGACCTGATTTACCCCGGTAACAAGCATCATATCCTCGCCAGCCTGGCCGGTTCTCCAGAATCAATTATTACTGCTGTCGCACCGAGTAAAACGTTCAACATCCCCGGACTTAATTTATCTGCTTTGATTGTTCCCGATCCGGCGTATCGGGCAGCTATTCGTGACCGGCTGGAAATGATGCACGTCAGTGCCGCCAATCCGTTCAGCGTAGTGGCGTTTGAAGCAGCTTACCGTGCCGGAGGTGAATGGCTGGAAGCGCTGATGACCTATCTCGCAGATACGCGGGAAATGGTACGACAATATCTGGCTGAATATCTGCCGGAGATTCGGCTGATTCTTTCACAGGGTACCTACCTGTTGTGGCTGGATTGTCGCAGGTTGGACATGAGTGACGATGAAATCAAACATTTCTTCATTTTCGAGGCGGGGATCGGTATGAACCCCGGCATCTCGTTTGGCAAGGAAGGCAGCGGTTTCATGCGTATGAACATCGGTGCGCCCCGACACCGTATCAGGCAGGCGCTGGAGAGCATTCGCAGCGCACTTGAACGAAGAAGAAACAGCATTTCCTAAAAAGGATTGATTTATTTTTCAGGAAAATGCTGGTAAATAGATGAATACGATTGTAACTGCGAGTTTTTCTGTTTTTTACATTCTGGAATTTCCGCTATGTCTCGTAGCCCTCGGCAAGAATCACTATCCGATCCCGTCAATAGCAGTGAACTCACCATTACCGATGTTCTGACGCACGCAAAACCACAAACCAAGCAACAGGCAACTTTCCAGCGCCTGATCCGGCAAATTGACGAGCAACGAGCTCAGGTTGCGGAGTGGCACACTTATAGCGAACGCTACGGTCAGCGCGTGGGCAGCGAACTGATGCCCCTGTTTGCACAACTGCGCGAAAAACGCATCGCCATGCTGCATCTGCTTGACACGCAATTTCATCAGCGCAATGTCATTCGTGGCAAGCAACAGCGCGCAAAGTTGTGCGACATCATTCTCAACCTGGCGCATGAGTTGTTGCTTGAGCAGCGCGATGAGGAAATCGTGGCGCTGTATGACAAATATAGCGATCCCAGTTATGACGATCAGGCCGGGATTGATAAGACCATTTCGCAGGATGTGATCGAAGAACTGTTTGGTGTGCGTCTGGACGATGACAATGCGGATGTCAGCATGGAGGAAATGCTGGCAAAAGCCATGCGCCAACGGCAGGAAGAAGAAGCCAAAAATAAAGCCGGATCAGGCTCACGCCGCCGTAAATCAGCCAAACAGGCGGCCGCTGAGGAGAAACGTGCGGCAGCAAAAAAAGAAATCAGCCAGTCCGTGCGTGAAATTTATCGCAAACTGGCCAGTAGCCTGCATCCTGATCGCGCAAGCACCGATCTGACGGCGGATGAGAAAACCACCCTGATGCAGCGCGTCAACCAGGCTTATGATCGGAGCGATTTGCTTGAGCTGCTGAATATCCAGCTCGAAATCGAACAGATTGATACCAATTACCTCACCAACCTGCCTGATGAACGTATTGAACATTACATTCAGGTACTGCGTGAGCAACTGGCGGAACTCAAGGCGGAGCTTGCGTCGTTATTGATGCCCTACTGGAAGCTGGTGCCTTATACACAAAAGATCAGGCCGACTCATGTTGACAAGGCAATGGATGCTGAAATCACGCGGCTGGAAATGGATCTGCGGCAAGCTGATATTGATCTCATCGCTTTCCAGGATGCCAAACAGCTCGCGACCTTT
This sequence comes from Nitrosomonas europaea, assembly GCF_900167395.1. Lineage (GTDB taxonomy): Bacteria > Pseudomonadota > Gammaproteobacteria > Burkholderiales > Nitrosomonadaceae > Nitrosomonas > Nitrosomonas europaea. Next base: position 30,945 of record NZ_FUWK01000015.1, on the reverse strand, counting down.
ATTAAGCACTATCAGGTGAATGATGGGTTTGACGAGTTTGATGATGGGTTGCAAATGTTGGGTGATTTACTGAGCAGTTTTTCTGCGCCACCTCCCCGCCGACGTAAGCGCTGAACACCCATCCGGGCATACCTCAAATGCCGGGACGGCAAATTTGATTTTTCAATAATGAGACCAAACTAAACAACCACCGGCTTTAGCCGGTGGTTGTTTAGTTTCATAAAGCTATCTGTAGCGTCCTGGTTTGCTTTGCGCCGGTAAAGCGCTACCATAGTTGAGCAAACTGATTTGTTAACAAGAAAGGAAATCACCATGAAAACTGTCAAACATTTGCTACAGGAAAAGGGGCATACTGTAGTTGCCATTGGTCCGGATGATTCAGTATTTAACGCCATGCAGAAAATGGCAGCCGATAATATCGGTGCATTGCTGGTCATGAAAGATGAGAAACTCGTCGGTATTCTTACAGAGCGTGATTTTTCCAGAAAATCGTATCTGCTGGATAAGCCGGTGAAGGATACACAGGTGAAGGAAATCATGACCCGTCAGGTGGCTTACGTCGATCTGAACAATACCAATGAGGATTGCATGGCCCTGATAACAGAAATGCGTGTCCGGCATTTACCTGTTCTGGATGATGGCAAGGTTATCGGTCTGCTTTCAATAGGGGATTTAGTGAAGGATGCTATTTCGCAGCACCAGTTCGTCATTAATCAGCTTGAACGCTACATTTACGATACGCGGGAAATTTGACAGGAAAAATCTTCCCGCGTTATTAAAAGGGGTGGTTATTGAGCTAATATGATGCATGGAATATTCCATGCATCTGGCGAGATGCCAGGAATGATTACGTCACTAAACCATTTTCGGTTTAGTCTGTTTATCTGCTTGTACAGATCTGCCTGTGCAGACAGGCAGATCTGAAATGAAATACCACGCATCGAATCAGTAATGGCGAGTAGAGAAATTATCGCAATCGTTGTCCCTGGCCATCCTGGTCGTTGCTAGTCGCGTGAGTGGTGTGGCAATCCAGAAAATACCGTGACGGTAGGTGTGATGGTTATCCTGTGCGTCCTGTCAGTTCCATCTCGGATGGCTTCACCCCCCAGCGTTTGTCATGACGGAGGATTATCGTTACGCCTGAAGCGTTACAGGTATATTAATGATTGAGTGAGCCGATTCAATTCTGGATTGTTACAGTTCTGCGGGGACCACGTTGGATAAAAACACAGGACGAACAAAGACCTCTTTTCTTCGATCATGTTTATCAAACTAAACAAGGGGTTGGATCTGCCTATCAGCGGCGAGCCGGAGCAGTGTGTGTATGCTGCGACTGCAGTACGCCATATCGCTGTGGCGGGAGTGGATTACATCGATCTCAAACCGACCATGAAGGTAACAGAAGGTGACAGGGTCAGGCTTGGACAACCCTTATTCGAATATAAAAAACTGCCTGGTGTCGTATTCACTGCTCCCGGTGCCGGGCGCATCGTGGCGATTAACCGGGGGACAAGGCGCATACTATTATCGGTCGTCCTTCAACTGGATGAACAGGAGGATGAAGAGACTTTCATCAAATATGCTCCGGATGAACTATCTAATCTGGCAGATGAGCAGGTCAAAGAGAATCTGCTGATCTCCGGCTTGTGGACGACATTACGTACTCGTCCCTATAGTAAGGTGCCTGATCCTGCTACACGGCCTGCCGCAATTTTCATTACCGCTATAGACAGCAATCCCCTAGCTGCGGATCCCGTACCCATTATCACGGCAGAGATGGAATCCTTTAATCACGGCCTGAGAATTCTGTCGCGTTTGACTGATGGGCCATTATGGGTCTGTCAGAGTCCCCAGGCGAAATTATCGTTACCTGAAGATTTGCCACAATTGCAGCAAGCCCGGTTTGCCGGGCCGCACCCTGCCGGTCTTCCCGGTACGCATATCCATTTTCTTCAGCCAGTCAGTGCATATAAAACGGTCTGGTATCTGAATTATCAGGAGGTAATTGCCATCGGTAAGCTGTTCGTAACCGGGCGCCTCTGGACTGAGCGTATCGTGGCGCTTGGCGGGCCCGGGGTCAAGAAGCCGCGTCTGTTACGTACCCGGTTGGGAGCTTCACTAGAGGAGTTATTGGCTGGTGAACTGGTTGAATCAATGGATAAGCGTGTTATTTCCGGTTCAGTCTGGTCCGGTCGCAAGGCGGTAGATGAACTGGCTTTTCTGGGGCGGCATCATTTGCAGGTCACTGTAATTGGAGAGAAGAGTGAGCGGGAATTCCTGGGTTGGCTTAACCCCGGGGGAAATAAATATTCCAAGTTGAATGTACTGTTTTCCAGTTTCTTTCGCAAAAAGAGAAAGTTCGAATTTACGGCCAGCCAGCAAGGCAGCCCGCGTGCCATGATTCCGATCGACACTTTTGAAGAAGTCATGCCACTCGATATATTGCCTGCACAACTCTTACGCGCGTTGCTGGTGATGGATACCGATATGGCGCAAAAGCTGGGTTGTCTCGAACTGGATGAAGAAGATCTGGCGTTATGTTCATTCATATGTGTGGGTAAGCATGACTATGGTGTAATCCTGCGAGAGAATTTACGACAAATCGAGAAAGAAGGATAAGCACTCCATGCGTCGTCTGCTTAATAATATAAAACCACATTTCGATCGAGGCGGAAGATTCGAAAAATATTACGCCTTATACGAAATGGTGGATACTTTTTTATATACGCCAGACGACTCGACCCGCTCTGCACCGCATGTGCGCGATGCGATTGATCTTAAGCGCCTGATGAGTTATGTGGTCATCGCATTGCTGCCCTGTATTCTATGGAGTTGGTATAACACTGGTTATCAGGCGAATCTTGCGCTGCAGGAACTGGGAGAGATCGGCCAGAACTGGCGTAACAATCTGCTGCTGACACTGAATGTCGGATTCGATCCCGGCAGTGTCCTGGCCAGCACAATACATGGTTTACTGTATTTCCTGCCTATTTACCTGACGACACTGGCGGTAGGTGGATTCTGGGAAGTGTTGTTCGCGTTGGTACGTAAACATGAGGTAAATGAAGGATTCCTGGTTACTTCCATGTTGTTCGCATTGACCTTGCCACCTAATATGCCGCTGTGGATGGTTGCACTGGGAATCAGTTTCGGAGTGGTGATCGGCAAGGAAGTTTTTGGCGGAACCGGTAAGAATTTTCTCAATCCTGCATTGGTGGGGCGCGCGTTTCTCTATTTTGCCTACCCTGCGGATATTTCGGGTGATCTGGTCTGGGTAGCGGTTGACGGTTACACGAGTGCGACACCATTGGGATTGGGTGCGATTGGCGGCATGGAAGCGGTGACGGCAGGTGGCTACACCTGGTGGAATGCCTTCATCGGTTTGATGCCTGGTTCCCTGGGAGAAACTTCGACGCTGGCTTGTCTGCTGGGTGCAATATTTCTGATTTATACCAAGGTCGCATCCTGGCGTATCATTTTTGGTGTGTTCTTTGGGATGGTGGCAACCAGTTTTTTGTTTAATATATTAGAAAGCGATAATCCGATGATGGCCATGCCCTGGCACTGGCATCTGGTGCTGGGTGGTTTCGCTTTCGGTATGGTATTCATGGCGACTGATCCGGTTTCTGCTGCCATGACCAACGCCGGGCGCTGGGTGTTCGGTTTATTGATCGGTTTTATGACGGTCTTGATCCGGGTGGTGAATCCGGCTTTTCCGGAAGGGATTATGCTGGCTATCTTATTTGCCAATGTATTTGCACCGCTGATCGATTATGTTGTCATCCAGCTTAATATTCGTCGGAGGCTGCGTCGTCATGGCTGAGCCGAATTCAGCTCCCGTTCAGCATAGTGCCCGGAGAACGGTGGGTGTAGCGCTGGCCGTGTGTCTGGTTTGCTCCCTGTTCGTGACCAGTGCTGCAGTGACGCTCAGGCCGATACAGATAGCCAATCAAGTCAAGGAACGTCAACGTGTGCTTGTAGAACTTGCCGGTCTGACTGCATTGGGATTATCTATCGAGAGTGCTTATCGTCTGTTCGACGTGCGTATGGTTGAGCTTGCGAGTGGCAACTTCGTGGATGATCAGGACACGGAACGATTCGATATTACCAAAGCAGCCAAGGATGAGGCGCAATCCACCGCATTGACGCGTGAAGAGGATATCGCGCAGATTCAGCGGAAACCTAAATATCTGCCAGTTTATCTAATTCATAATGAAGCTGGAAAACTGGAAACATTGATCCTGCCCATATACGGCCACGGATTATGGTCTACGCTTTACGGTTTTATTGCCTTGGAAGGGGATTTGCGCACAGTCAAAGGGCTCCGGTTTTATCAGCATGCGGAAACACCGGGATTAGGAGGCGAAGTGGACAATCCGCGCTGGCTTACCTCGTGGGAAGGTAAAGTCATTTTTGACGAAGCTTGGCAACCGCGTATCGAATTGATCAGAGGGTCAGTTGGAAGCGCTACGCCTGACAGTCAGCATAAAGTGGATGGTTTATCCGGTGCAACCATGACTACGCGAGGCGTCGATAATTTATTGAAATTCTGGTTTGGAGAGAATGGTTTTGGCCCTTTCCTGCTTCGTTTACGTGAAGAAAGGAGTTGAATGATGGCACAATCCGTCCGCAAAATTTTATTTACACCCGTTGTTAACGAAAATCCGATTACACTGCAAGTACTGGGGATCTGTTCAGCGCTGGCGGTTACCAGCAAAGTATCTACAGCTTTGACTATGTGTATTGCTTTGACGCTGGTCGTAGCCTGTTCCAGCATGCTGATCAGTCTGATTCGTCATTACATCCCTACGAATATTCGTATTATCATACAAATGACGATTGCCGCCTCGCTGGTGATCGTGGTTGACCAGTTCCTGCGGGCATTTGCCTATGAGGTCAGTCGGGAGCTCTCGGTATTCGTCAGTCTGATCGTTACCAATTGTATCGTCATGGGGCGGGCAGAGGCATTTGCCATGAAAAATCCGCCCTGGCCGAGTTTCCTTGATGGATTGGGTAATGGTCTCGGGTACAGCGCGATTTTGCTGATAGTCGGGATAATACGTGAACTGTTCGGTTCGGGCTCCCTGCTGGGAGTTACGATCCTGCCACTCATTCGGGATGGTGGTTGGTATGAACCCAATGGATTGTTATTATTGCCGCCCAGCGCTTTCTTTCTGATCGGATTGATCATCTGGGGGGTGCGCTCCTGGAAAACGAATCAAGTCGAGCAACCCGAGTTCCGCATCCAGCAGACCCATAATCCTACTGAGATCATAAGATGAACAGTCTGGCCGGTTTATTTATTACCGCAGTTTTCGTCGAGAATCTTGCGCTTACTTTTTTTCTTGGCATGTGCACTTTTCTGGCCATTTCCAAAAAAATAGAGGTGGCGTTCGGCATGGGAATTGCCGTGATCGTCGTCCAGACATTGACGGTTCCCATCAATAATCTGGTTTATCAGTACCTGCTTCGTGACGGTGCTCTGGTCTGGGCAGGTCTGGCGGAGATTGATTTAACTTTCCTCGGGCTCGTCAGTTATCTTGGGGTTATCGCCGCGATAGTACAGATTCTGGAAATGTTTCTGGATCGTTTCATGCCGGCTCTGCACAGTGCATTGGGCATCTATCTGCCACTGATTGCCGTGAATTGTGCCATTCTGGGTGGTTCATTGTTCATGGTGGAACGTGACTATAATTTTACTGAGAGCCTTGTATATGGTCTCGGCTCCGGTTTCGGTTGGGCGTTGGCAATTGTTGCGCTGGCTGGTGTACGTGAAAGACTCAAATATTCGGATGTGCCAGACGGTTTACAGGGACTGGGCATTACTTTTATCAGTGCGGGATTGATGGCTATGGGATTCATGGCCTTCTCCGGCATTCGGCTTTAACATTTGTGAATAAAATCGTTATATCCCCTCCCTGTTTCCATGGCATAGCAGACGCGATATTTGCGACTCATCTATCCGACATGCTTCGTCATTGTATGTTGAATACTTTATTTCCAGGCTATTTGTCGCGATTACGTTACAGGCCCTAATCCGAAATCGCGTATGCTGGAAATCTTTCTCGGTGTTTTCTTCTTTACTGCGATAATTATCGTCCTGGTATTTGTCATCCTTGGTGCGCGTGCCAAATTGGTAACGCATGGTCGTGTCACAATCAATGTGAATGATGAGCGCACTATCGAAGCATTGACCGGAGGGAAGCTGCTCGGTACGCTGGCCACTGCTGGTATTTTTGTCAGCTCTCCCTGTGGTGGAAGCGGTACATGTGGTCAATGTCGTGTCAAGGTATTCGAAGGTGGCGGAGATATTCTGCCCACCGAGACTTCCCACATCAACAAACATGACGCGCGGGCCGGCTACCGTTTGTCCTGCCAGGTTTCCGTCAAACAGAACATGAAGATCGTTGTACCCGATGAGGCATTTGGGGTAAGAAAATGGTCTTGTAAGGTCCGTTCCAATCATAACGTCGCTACGTTTATCAAAGAGCTGGTACTGGAGCTTCCCGAAAGTGAACAGTTCGATTTTCGTGCCGGCGGTTATATCCAGATTGAGTGTCCGCCCTATGTCAGTGCATTCAAGGATTTCGATATAGAAGAACGTTTCCGCAAAGATTGGGATCATTATGATTTTTGGCGCTATGTTTCGAAAACACAGGAACCTGTCATGCGCGCCTATTCGATGGCCAATTATCCCGAAGAGCGGGGCATCATCATGTTGAATGTACGCATTGCAACGCCTCCACCTCAGCGTGAAGATGTACCACCAGGCCAGGCTTCATCCTATATTTTTTCGCTCAAGCCTGACGATTCGGTTACGGTCACGGGGCCATTCGGCGATTTTTTCGCGCGCGATACCGAAAACGAAATGATTTTCATTGGTGGTGGTGCAGGCATGGCACCCCTGCGCTCCCATATTCTCGATCAGTTATGCCGGCTCAAATCCCGGCGCAAAATTTCCTTCTGGTATGGTGCTCGCTCCAGGAATGAAATGTTCTATGTCGAGGATTTTGACAGGCTATCGAAGGAATATGACAATTTTAAGTGGTACGTTGCTTTGTCCGATGCATTGCCTGAGGATAACTGGCAGGGGTATACTGGTTTCATCCACCAGATATTGTTCGATAACTATTTGAAAGATCACCCCGCTCCGGAGGATTGCGAATATTATCTGTGTGGCCCGCCCATGATGAGTAAGGCAGTTATCGATATGCTGATTGGTCTGGGTGTCGAACAGGAAAATATATTGTTCGACGACTTTGGAGGATGACAATCATTATGATGAAAGCTTCACTATCCATGTCTCCCCGGTCGATTATGATCATCATTGCAGCTTTCCTGATTATGATGGCACTGCTTGGACGGATTTTTTTTGCTTCTTCTCTTACCCAGTCACACGTGCATGGCTATACCATGGGGACGAAGTACAGTGTGAAATACCGTCATCCGGAGGGTGGTTTTACACCTGATACAGCACAAAAACAGATAGAGTCGGTTCTCGACGAAATTAACCGGGCTATGTCTACCTACGATCCTGAATCGGAACTTTCACGCTTGAATCGAGCAACTACATCTGATTGGATCCCGGTTTCCGACTCATTATTTACCGTACTTGAAGCGGCGCTGGAGATAGGTGCGCGGAGTGAAAAAGCTTTCGATATTACGGTCGGACCGGCGGTAAATCTCTGGGGGTTCGGGCCCGAGTTCCATTCCGAACGAATTCCTGATAAAAGTGAAATTGCTGCGGTACTTCCGGCAATCGGTCAGGATAAGCTCGTGCTCGATCGAGAAACGCATGCTATCCGCAAGCTACACTCTGATATCTATATAGATTTATCTGCTATTGCCAAAGGATATGCGGTCGACCGGGTAGCGGAAATATTCGATGCACGGGGCATTGAACATTACCTGGTCGAAATCGGCGGTGAGATTCGAGCACGTGGTACCAATGCGCAGAATACTCCCTGGCAAATTGGAATCGAGAAACCACATCACCAATATGGTCGTTCCGCTCCATATAAGATACTGTCCTTGCAGGATACAGGATTGGCAACTTCAGGAGATTATCAAAATTTCTTCGAAATTGAAGGCCATCGTTACAGCCACCTTATCGATCCCACTACCGGCTGGCCGGTGGAAAATGGAGCGTCTTCGGTTACCGTACTGGCGGAAAGTTGCATGGTTGCAGATGCATGGGCAACGGCATTGTTGGTGCTCGGGCACGAGCGTGGCCTGACTATTGCTGAAGATCAAGGCATCGCGGTTCTCTTCATTGTCAACCAGGAAGGTGTTATCAAAGGATATACGAGCAGTCATTTCCCGGCGGAGCGTGCATCCGATTTTACTCAGATTTTTATTGCAACCTTCCTGGTAATGGGGCTTGCGCTTATCGCCATGGCGATCGGGGTCATCGGCGGACGTCAGCCTCTTGCCGGCAGTTGTGGTGGGCTGGGTCGCATGGGACTGGGATGTGAAGCCGGTTGTGATCAGTCTTGCGCAAAACACGATGGTAAAAATAGCGTGCACTAAAAATGCCTGATCTCGGGTTTTGAGGCAAAATTTTTTCGCATGAGTCAACGTATTTTATGCGAGACGTGCCGGAAGATCAGACAGAAGGAGCGCGACATAACGCAATATTACGCGAGATGCAGGAATGGAAAGGTAATGTTGTATTCCGAGGCAATCATGCGGAGTGCCAAGACGTATCAGACCATGAGTAGTGGTTAACGGGTTTTGCAGGTTTATTGCAGCATTGGTTTGATGATTTCTTCGATCTGTTTTTTCTTGATTCTTCCCAAGTGGGTATCGACGATCATGCCGCTGCGGTCGATCGTGACGGTAAAAGGCAGAGCACCCTGCAGGTTGCCCATGGCTTCTGCAAGTGAAAAGGCATCGAATTCCCCGACCAGCACAGGGTAGTTGATATTGAATTCCTTACTGAACGCGGCTACTTTATCGGTATCGTCTATGGCGATACCGAGAATGACCAGATCTTTTTGATGGTATGCCGTATAGGTATCGATCAATTCCGGAATTTCATCGCGGCAAGGCAGACACCAGGTTGCCCAGAAATTGGCGATGACGATTTTTCCCCGCCATTGTGACAGAGCTTGAGGGGTGCCATCCAGAGCGGACAAGGTTGCATCGAAGAATTTATCAGCTCCGGCCTTTCTGTCAGCACTCGACAGGGAGACTGTGATGCCCATTTCTCTGGATTTGTAAGCGAAACCAGCAGCCAGTGAAAGAATTGCAACGATGACGTAGAACGAGAACCTGTTAGGCTTGGACATAGAGAATTCTGAAAGAAAGTTTATGTGAAATGCGGAAACCGGGTTTATATCAGATATACCGGTACCGGAAGGAAGTTTTCTACACTGGCAGACCGGTAATCAGCCGGTTATCAGAGCAGGATTGCGTCCAGTACCGTGATGAAGTCTCTTTTATCGAGGTAGCCAATGATTTTGATGTTTGGAATCTCGACTCCCTGCCGGTCAAAAAACAGAATTCCGGGCGGGCCAAAGAGCTTGAAACGTTTGAGTAAAGCAGCATCATCCGGTGTGCCGTCTGTGACATTGATCTGCACCAGTTCGACATTTTTCAAGCGTGCCTGAACCTGCGGGTCAGTGAAGGTAAAGCGCTCCATTTCTTTGCAGGAAATACACCAGTCTGCATAAAAGTCGATCATGACATAACGTCCTTGTGATTGCCGGATGAGTTCATCCAGCTCGGCAGTCGTTTTAACCCGCTTGAATGGCAGAGATTCATTTGTGTTCACAGAGGGTTCGGCAAGCTGGCCGGAAGGTGTGGCAGCAGCCAGGCTGAGTTTGGATAGAGGTTGCAGAATATCCCGACTTCCGGAAAGTACGCCAATGAGCAAGGCAACACCTACCAGCAGCGCGATGACACCGATTCCCTTGAGAAATTTGTTGAAACCTGATGCATGGCCGGGCAGTGGATCGAGTGCATGCAGGTAGATTGCCGAAATGATCAGCAGTGCCGCCCAAAGCAGCATGTGCACAACTTCCGTGATGACGGGCGAGACCAGCCAGATTGCTACGGCCAGCAGCAGGACGCCGAAAAACTGCTGGACAGCTTTCATCCAGGCACCGGATCTGGGCAGTAATGCACCGGCCGAGACGCCCAACAGCAGCAATGGCATACCCATTCCCAGTGCCATGATGAACAGTGCGGAACCGCCCAGTACGACATCGCGCGTCTGGCTGATATAAATCAGTGCACCAGCCAGCGGGGCAGCGACACAGGGACTGACGATCAGAGCAGACAATGCTCCCATTCCAAATACACCGGTAAGCTGGCCTCCCTTGAAATGACCTGTTTCTTCGACCAGCTTGTTTTGTATAAAAGATGGCATTCGCAGTTCGTAGAAACCAAACATCGAGAAAGCCAGAGCCACGAAGACCAGCGCAAATGTTCCCAATACCCAGGCATTTTGCAGTGCAGCAGACAGCATGGTGCCAGACAGACCCGCTGCTGCGCCGGCGATGGCATAAGTGATCGCCATGCCCAGTACATAAGCCAGCGCCAGCATGAACCCGCGCAGTTTCGACATTTGCTGCCCTTTACTGGCGATGATTCCGGACAGAATCGGAAACATGGGAAATACGCAGGGAGTAAAGGCGAGCAGCAAGCCAATACCAAAGAATCCGCTCAGAATCAGCCAGAAATTGCCACTGGCGAACAAGCGCTCTATTTTGTAGGATTCCGTTTCAAACAATGGTGCATTGTCTGTCTGGAACAATTCGGCTGTAGCATCGGTTCCGGTAGCTCCGGCTGCCTGAACATCTCCACTGATCGTGCCGGCAACCGTGTCGATTGCAGCTTTGACAGTCGGCAGCAGAATGTCATTTACCTTGTTGATCGGTGCATAGCACACACCGATGGGCTCGTTGCAGCCCTGGTAAGTGGCAGACAGGGAAAGTTGCTCCGGTGCAGATGCATCCCGACGTAGCGAAATAATGGCTTCCAGGGGCTGGTAGTAAACTTCCGTCTGACCAAAAGCGGGATCCTGCTTCATTTTACCCGGCGGGAGGGCTACCTGGTCGACATGGATACCTGCACTTTTCGATTCGAAGTTGATTTTATCCCGATAGAGGTAGTAGTCTTTGGCGGGTGTCAGGCGAGCAATCAGCGTGCGGTCATCCCGGACTTCGAGCGACAGCTTGAAAGCTTCATCCGGTGGCAGCAGTTCCTGCTCGGTCTGTTCGGAACCGACACCGAGCCGTTGCAGAATACTCATCAATCCCCCTGATGAACCTTCTTCGGCCATGGTGTGAGTGCTTACCAGGCACAGTAACAGTAAAATGGTTTTTATCCAGCGCATTGGCTATCTCGGTTAAGTATCTGTTTCGGTTGTTTCGTGAGCAATCCACTGTAAATAAGCAGACAATCCGTTATCGACAGGGACAGCAATAATCTCGGGGAGTTCATAGGGGTGCAGTGATTTGATTGCCTGTTCCACTGCTTCATAACGCTGCCGGGTGGTTTTGATCAGCACCGGAACTTCACTGGCTGTTTCAGTCAGGCCCTGCCACCGATAAACAGAAGTACACCCCTGCAGAATGTTGATGCAGGCAGCCAGCCGGCGGTCAACCAGCATTTCTGCCAGCTCCCTGGCGCTTGTGTCATTCGGGAAGTTGGTCAGAACGAGCAGAATTTGTGATGATCCGGTCATTTCATGGAGTTCTGAGAATAGTCGTCCCGGCAGGTGATCTGAATTTCTATGATATTCTATTGTAGTAAATGCGATTTCTCGTGGCAATCAACAAGAAGATGGTGTGAAACGATATGATGAAAAATCTGTTTGTGTTACTCCAGTCTATTACAGCTATTTTTCCTGTCAGTATTTTCTTTACTTACATCATTATGGATGAAGGTGATCAGTTTACCTACGAACATTATCTGGTTACAGCACTGAGCGCTTTCCCTTTCTTCATGGTTCTGCTGATCAAATATTTCATATCCGGGTTCGAGAACAAGTAGTGTTTTCAGTCGATATGAGAATCCGGCATTTCGGACTTACGTCAATATCGATGGTATAACCTTGTTTCTGGAGCCGGATACCACTACCGCAAATGAACAAAATTACTTATTTTCTTGCTGCATCCATGTTTTTTGTTTTCTTATGGGGGGTGCCATTGACCGCCCGGGCAGAAAAAAGTTACGCCAGTGACCAGGTGGAAGTGTTGATGCGAACTGGTCCCAGTCAGCAGCATGCGATCGTAAGGATGCTGAAAAGTGGTGTGGCGCTGGAAGTATTGGAGCGTGACCAGAACAAGGGATATTCCAGAGTCAGGACTACCGGAGGTACAGAAGGTTGGGTGCTGTCCCGATATTTGATGGCTGAACCCGCGGCGCGTGAATTGCTTGAAAAATTGAGCAGTGATTTTTCCGGATCGGACAGCCGGCCGGATAGCATTCGTGCACAGGCTGATCTCGTCAGACATGAATTGGGGATGCAGAAGAAGCAGGCAGAAACCCTTGAGAAAGACAATAAACGACTGGAAGCCGAATTGTCCAAAATCAGGCAATTGTCTGCCAACGCAGTGCAATTGAATGGTGAGAATCAGGAAATGCGGCAACAGGTAGCTGATCTGAAGATGAAACTCGGTGAACTTGAACAGGAGAATCATGCGCTCAGCGGACAGATTGAACGCGAATGGTTTTATGCCGGGGCACTGGTGCTGTTTGCCGGTTTGTTTCTGGGGCTGGTCATTCCGCGTATTCAATGGCGCAAGCGGTCACGTTACAACGACTTCTAAACAACCGACAATCGATCAATACAGGATCAACGCACTTGGGTGCTGGATACGTATTGAAAAATGGTTTTTCCGGCGTGATACCCAGCCACGTACTTCAAGTGGTCTGTTTAAATAGGTTTCAAGCGGAGGGAACAAGGCTAGATCCCGGTTGGCAAAAGACAGATCGAGGTTGTCACTGATAATGAGCCGGCTGAATCGGTGGTTTCGTTTGAGTACTTTGGCCTTTACCCGGTAGCGCTGCCAGCCGAACGGCTTCTCGGTCAATTTGATCAGCGGGCGCGGTTGATAGTGTTGCATTGACCAGATTCCGAGTTTCCTGGTTTCTGCCCGTTGTTGTGCCCTGATGAGCGTATTGGCATGGAGCAGGTTGGGCGGGATCAGGTTGGCTATGGCCAATCCCTTCTCCACCAGGGAAAGATTGATATGTTCTCCATCCGGAAGATACAAGTGAGCCAGCATTCTTTTATAGTGATCATGTGTTTGCCGGTCATGTTCCAGATATACGCTGCGCCCCTGTAATTTCCCTCGCAGCCACTTTTTTGCATCTGCCCCGCCCGGTTCTCCCGGGTGGTACCGGTTTCCGGTTTCAGGTGCATTTATACCCAGCAACCTTACCCGCTTGTTGTTCTCGAGTACGATGGTGTCGCCATCGATGACCCGGGTAACCCGATATTTGCTGCGGGCCGGTGGAGTGGCTGGCTGTAAGGGTTTGGCTGCTGGTGTGGGTATATCTGAATAAAGCGTGCGGCCATGAGAGTCTGTAGAACGATAGATGGTCTCGGCCAGACCGGACTGGGCATGTAGAAGAATCAGCAGAACTACAAGGGGATAAATCGCCCTGAAAAAGAATGATGGGATGAGCTGTATCCGGAGTGCTCTGGTAAAATGCATAACTTTGAATCCAGTCGGAATTATTCAGATTGAATGGTCTGTACAGCCAATAGCGGCGACAAGACACAAAACCAGGGATATTACGCATGCCACTGAAATTTTGGAAGGCGGGAGGCGGATCGGCTGATGGCTGACGATGCGTTGATCGAGTTCAGTAAAGTCAATTTTTCCTACGGTCTCCGGCCGATCCTGAAAGGGGTCGATATGCGCATGTCGCGGGGGCAGGTGATTGCCATCATGGGCGGCAGCGGATCAGGGAAAACCACACTGCTGCGCCTGATCGGCGGTGAAGTCAGGCCTTCGGCAGGTTCCGTCACCGTAGCGGGACAGGTCGTACATGAACTTGGCCGGAATGAATTATTCAGGCTGCGGCGCAAAATGGGCATGTTGTTCCAGTTTGGTGCTCTGTTTACGGATTTGTCGGTATTCGATAACGTTGCCTTTCAAATGCGTGAACACACGAATCTGCCTGAGTCAATGATTCGGGATCTGGTACTGATGAAACTGCATGCGGTGGGTTTGCGCGGCGCATATCATCTGATGCCGGCACAGCTTTCCGGCGGGATGGCACGACGTGTGGCGCTGGCACGCTCTATCGCACTCGATCCCATGCTGATGATGTTTGATGAACCGTTTACCGGACTGGATCCGATTTCATTGAGTGTGATCGGCGGTTTGATCCGTCGTTTGACGGATACGCTTGGCATGACGTCCATTCTGGTGACGCACGATGTTCAGGAATCATTACGGATAGTCGATTACATTTATTTCCTGGCAGATGGCGTGATTGCTGCTCATGGAACGCCTGACGAAGTGCGCGAATCGAAAGTACCGTTCGTCCATCAGTTCATCCATGGTGAAACAGATGGCCCGGTGCCATTTCATTACCAGGCACAAGCTTATTCGCAGGATCTGGGCATAGGCGTCATGGAGAGATGACCGGACACTGACGGCATGAATGATAGGAATGATCAGTTTGGCTAAACGTATCAGGACCATTATTGAATCGATCGGGCACAGAGTGGCCGACAGTATCTGGCGACTGGGATGTGCAACCCGTTTCGTATTGCTGGTACTGTTGAAATCCCTACCTAGTTTTCTGCGTTTCCACTTGATTACACGCGAAATATATTTCGCCGGTGTTCTGTCACTGATCATCATTCTGGTATCCGGATTGTTCGTCGGTATGGTGCTGGGTCTGCAAGGGTACGAAACATTACAGAAATTCGGTTCTGAATCAGCCGTAGGAACGCTGGTGGCGTTATCTCTCGTACGAGAGCTGGGCCCCGTCATTGCGGCATTGCTGTTTGCCAGCCGTGCCGGTTCAGCCATGACGGCCGAAATTGGTTTGATGAAAGCAACTGAACAACTGGCTGCCATGGGAATGATGGCGGTGGATCCGATCGCACGTATCGTTGCACCCAGATTCTGGGGAGGCGTCTTTTCCATGCCGTTGCTGGCGGCGATGTTTTCAGTTATGGGCGTGTTTGGCGGATATCTGGTGACAGTGGTTTTCATTGGCGTAGATGAAGGATCTTTCTGGTCACAGATGCAGAATTCGGTTGATTTTCGTTATGACATTGTGAACGGTGTCATCAAAAGTTGTTTCTTCGGGGTGGTCGTAACGGCGATTGCTGTATTTGAAGGGTTTGATGCGCCGCCGACGGCTGAAGGGGTATCGGGGGCGACCACCCGTACGGTGGTAACCTCTTCGCTCGCGATTCTGGGGCTGGATTTCGTTTTGACTGCATTCATGTTCAGAGGAGTAAGCTGATGCAACGTACCATGATGGATTTCTGGGTGGGTCTGTTCGTCATGGCGGGTATTGGCGCACTGCTGGTTCTTGGATTGAAAGTGGGTAATCTGACCGATTTTCAGCCGGAAGGAAGTTATGTACTGGTGGGGAATTTCGAGAACATTGGTGGTTTAAAGGTCAGAGCACCGGTAAAGAGTGCAGGTGTAGTGGTGGGGCGTGTGACGGATATACAGTTCAGTGTGCAGACTTATGATGCAGTAGTCACCATGAAAGTGGATACGCGTTATCAGTTTCCGAAAGATACTTTTGCCAGCATTCTGACATCGGGATTGCTGGGCGAACAATATATCGGACTGTTACCGGGAGGTGACGAGGAGATGCTCAAGGATGGTGAAAAGATCATGAAAACCAACTCGGCTATTGTGCTTGAGGAGATGATCGGGCGATTCCTGTTCGATAAGGCCTCAGAGAAAAAGAATTCGGATCCGGAAATTTGAAATAGGTGATAAAACATGAAAATACGCATTGGTAACGTTCTTTTACTGGCATTACTCGCTGTTGTATTGCCTGTGTCGGCGCAGAACAGCTCACCGGATGCGCTGATCAGAAATACGGTCGATGAGGTAGTCGCCGTGCTGAAACAGGATGACGGAATCAGAGCGGGCAATCAGGACAAGGTATTAAGTCTCATCCGGGAAAAGATATTGCCCCATTTCAACTTCACGCGTATGACCCAGCTGGCGATGGGTAAGAACTGGTCTCTGGCCGGTCCGGAGCAAAAGAAATCCCTGGTGAAGGAGTTTCGTACACTGCTGGTACGAACCTACTCCAATTCACTGACCACTTACCGCGATGAAGTCATCAAGGTCAGTCCGACAAATGTCGGTTCGCAGGATACCAAAGCAACAGTCAAGACGCTGGTGATTCAGGGTAGCGGGAAACAGCCCGTGCCGATCGACTATGCCATGGAAAAGAGCGATAGCACCTGGAAAGTATATGATGTGACGGTTGCCGGAGTCAGCCTGGTTACCAATTATCGGGGTACCTTCAACAGCCAGGTCAGAGATGGTGGCGTGGATGGATTGATCACGGCGCTTGCAGAGAAGAATGCATCGATGCGGGGAAAGTAGTGTGGCCGGAACGGATGCACGTATTCGCCTGGAGGGAAACCGTCTCTTTGTCGGCGGCCCGGTAACTTATGACAACGTAGTTGAGGTGATCCGCACAGGTGATGCAGCGATCAAAGCAGATGATATGCTGATCGACCTGGCGGGGGTTACCTGGGTGGATTCCTCGGCTGTCAGCATGCTGCTTGAGTGGATGCGTACCGCACAGACATATGACCGGAGAATCGAATTCATCAATCTGCCGTCAAATCTGGCTGACCTCATAGAACTGTATGATGTAGGCAGCCTGATTCCAACTGATAAACCGGCAGAATCCGTCTGATCTGACGGATTCTGCCATTTCCCTGCTTTTATTTCAGTAATACGCTGATGTTTTCCATTACCAGATGACCCCGGCGATCGAGGTACGGCAACTGAGCAAACGCTACGGTAAGCTGGTTGCACTGGATAATATCGATCTGGTCGTTCAACCGGGGGAATTCTTCGCGTTGCTGGGGCCCAACGGAGCTGGTAAAACCACGCTGATCAGTATTCTGGCGG
This sequence comes from Nitrosomonas europaea, assembly GCF_900167395.1. Classification (GTDB taxonomy): domain Bacteria; phylum Pseudomonadota; class Gammaproteobacteria; order Burkholderiales; family Nitrosomonadaceae; genus Nitrosomonas; species Nitrosomonas europaea. Next base: position 13,852 of record NZ_FUWK01000015.1, on the reverse strand, counting down.
GTCTGACCCGGGCAAGCCAGGGATCTGCCAGAGTAATGGGGTACGATGTGCTGTCCGGATATCGTGAAGCCCGGAAAAGGCTGGGGGTGGTTCCGCAGGAGCTGGTGTACGACCCCTTTTTCACGGTGCGTGAGATGCTGGTCATCCAATCTGGCTATTTCGGAATCAGGTGCAACGATGCCTGGATCGATGAAATTTTGCAGCATCTCGATCTCGCTGATAAGGCACATACGAATGTACGTGCGCTGTCAGGCGGTATGAAACGACGTTTGCTGATCGCGCAGGCTCTGGTGCATAAACCGCCGGTGATCATTCTTGACGAACCTACGGCGGGGGTGGATGTGGATTTGCGCCAGAGTTTGTGGCAGTTCATCCGGCAGCTCAATCTCGAAGGTCATACGGTCGTGCTGACCACGCATTATCTGGAAGAAGCCGAAGCTTTGTGTAACCGTGTGGCAGTGCTCAAGCAGGGCAGAATCGCAGCGCTCGACAGTATGCATAATCTCGTACGCAGTACCCGGGACTATACGCTGGAGTTGCGTTTATCCACCGACACACTGCCATCCGGGCTGGGTACGTGGCCAGGCGGGCATGACGGCTGCCTGCACAACCTGAAAATAAAGAATTACACCGAGATCGAGAAAATATTGTCGGTATTGCGCCAATCCGGAATCGAGGTGCTCGATATGCGGTTACTCCAGCCTGATTTGGAGACTGTATTCATGAAGATTATGGAAACGGACGCAGCGGGGATATCATGACCGGTTTTTATACCCTGTTTCACAAGGAGCTGTTACGTTTCTGGAAAGTCAGTCTCCAGACGATTCTCGCGCCAGTATTATCCAGCCTGCTTTATCTGCTGATTTTCTCGCATGTTCTTGCGGCACGGGTAGAAGTGTATGGCAGTATTCCCTATACCGTTTTTCTGATTCCCGGGCTGGTGATAATGGCCGTCTTGCAGAATGCTTTCGCCAATTCATCTTCCAGCCTGATCCAGTCGAAAATAACCGGAAATCTGGTATTCATTCTGCTGTCGCCACTTTCTTATCTGGAAATTTTTCTGGCCTATGTCAGTGCTTCCACATTACGCGGATTGATGGTCGGCCTGGGTGTCTATGCGGTCGCTGCCTGGTTTTATCCGCTGCCGCTGCAATCACTGTTCTGGGTCGTGCTGTTTGCATTGCTTGGCAGTGCTCTGCTGGGGGTGATGGGTGTCATTGCCGGGATCATATCGGATAAGTTCGATCAACTGGCAGCATTCCAGAATTTTATTATCCTCCCGCTGACATTCCTTTCCGGGGTGTTCTATTCCATCCATTCTCTGCCACCGGTATGGCAGTTTTTATCTCATCTGAATCCCTTTTTTTATATGATCGATGGTTTCCGCTATGGTTTCTTTGGTGTTTCCGACATCTCACCTTATATCAGCATGATTGTTGTATCGTGCTGTCTCGCAGCTATTTCGGGATGGGCATTGTGGATGCTGAAAAGCGGTTACAAAATCCGCTCATGAGCAAGTTTATTTTTATATCTGAGAAATAAAGGAGAAGACATGGTTACTGCAGAATCAATCGAGCATTCGATTAAAGCCACTTTACCCTGCACCTGGATCAGGGTAGAGGGAGATGACGGTCATCATTTCAGTGCTGTGATCGTCAGTGAGTCGTTTCAGGGAAAAAGTATCGTCGGGCAGCATCAACTGGTTTACCAGGCACTTGGCGAGCGGATGCGTGAGGAAATTCATGCCCTGTCAATGAAAACCTATACTCCCGAACAGTGGGAAGCGGCCAGAACCTCGAATTGATATCCGACCTGATATGCCGGTCAGGACGACTATTGGCTAAAGCAGTAAACCAGCCATGGAGTCCGGCAATCATGTGCAGCGATTATCATTCAGTGATCTTACCGGTTAGAAAAGCAATACCCACCTTCCCCTGATCGATGGAGACAGTCCGGATCGATCAGTCTGCGATTTCGTCCATTTCTTTTTCCACTTTTACGCGGCTGTCCGCAGTCGCAGGTTCCCGGAATGGCAGCCATTTCGCAAGTGCGACAAATTGTCGCATTTGCGTGGTGACTGCCGCAGAGCAATCCCTCCTGCTGTAAACGAATTTCATCTATTTGTCATGTGGTTAGCGTGTCCTGCCACGACCGTGAGCGCTCATCTTTGCAACGGGCGCGACAATTTGTCGCATTGTTATTTACTTATGCGGATCAGATAATGTTTTCCGGCTGCCAGCCATTTTTAAGAAGAATAAATGGTCGCAGCAAGGTTGCCATTTTCATCATTTATGGATGACTGAAAGGATGAAATGGATGCCGGTATGGCTGCAGATGAGTTTCGTCTTGCTTTATGCGTATAAACAGAACAAAGGGGTAGATTGCATGAAAAAAATTAAACTGGAATGGTCATTATTTTCATTGACAGTAGCCGTGCTGTTGGGAACGGGGCTGGAGGTATCAGCGCATACCCGTTTCGAGACCGGTACGGTTGGTGAGGGAGTCAGAGTCACGAATAATGTGGTGATCGGGCATCCTTGTGGAACCAATCCTATAATTGGAACATCTGTCGTATTTCCCGATGGTGCTGATTCGACCGTTCTGGTTGATGGCCAGCCTCAAGGCAGTCCACTGACCGATTTCGTATCAAACTGGGGTGACAACGTTCGCCCTTTGCTGAGCCGGGCAGCCTTTGATCATATACAACCCAAGCAAGGTGCTGCAGGAAACGTGGTTGGGTTCTGGGCAGCCGGTGGCCCGGGGATGCCGGAAGGAATGGTGGCTTATGTCCCCTTCCGGTTAAATGCAGTGAACATCGTACCCGGCTCTTGTGCAAAAAGTGTAACTTTTCAGGTGTCTATTGTTGACATCTGCCAGATCACAGGTCCAGGCGGATTGCAAACAGAGGGTGTAGTAGAATTGTGGACGCATAATGACCTGGGAACAATTTTTGACAGCAACATAGATAATGGCCCTGCTCCATTGAAGATCACGCGTAACCTGACTGCCAATCCACTACCCGAATCATGTGGTCAGGGTGTGGATGTAACGGTGAAGCCTTCTGCAGCACAAATCAACCGCGACATGCCTATCGTCTACGAGCGCAAGCAGATCTGGCCCAGCAAAACAGGAAAAAAACACTCACTGAAATTGAAATAAAAGTACGAGAGATCGCGTCTTCTGCTCAGGCTGTTTTACATCTACAGCATTGAAGGTCACCTGATCAGCAGGTAGTGCAGGGTGAGTAAATGGCTCTGAGCAGAGTCTGTGAATCAGTCGCTGCCGAGTTGGATATCCTCTTATCCTTTTCGATTCTTCCGTTTCTGTCGGTTCTCAACCCTCGAATAACGGGCTGACCGGATATTCCAGTGCTTCCTTGATCGCGACCAGCGACAGGACAGCTTCGCGCCCGTCGATGATGCGGTGATCATAGGAAAGTGCCAGATAGTTGATCGGCCGGATTACAATCTGCCCATTCTCGACGACCGGGCGTTGCTTGGTGGCATGAATGCCAAGAATTGCGCTTTGGGGCGGGTTGATGATCGGTGTCGAGAGCATCGAGCCAAATACGCCTCCATTGGTAATGGAGAACGTACCTCCTGTCAGTTCTTCCAGTGTGAGTTTCCCCTCCTGTGCCCGTCTGGCCAGATCAGCAATCTGTTTTTCGATCCCGGCGAAGGTGAGCTTATCGGCATCACGGATGATCGGCACGACCAGACCACGTGGACTGGCCACTGCTATGCCGATATCGTAATAGTCGTGATAGATGATGTCATTTCCATCTACCGATGCGTTGATGATAGGAAATTTCTTGAGGGCGGCAACCACAGCTTTGACAAAAAATGAAGTAAAGCCGAGTTTGATACCATGTTCTTTCTCAAAGCTGTCCTTGTAACGGGCGCGCAAATCCATGATTGCCTGCATGTTGACTTCGTTGAACGTAGTCAGAATGGCTGCTGTAGATTGGGACTGTACCAGCCGTTCAGCAATGCGCATGCGTAAACGCGTCATGGGTACGCGTTTTTCCAGCCGATCTGGTTTTTCTGTCTGATCGACTGGTATCGGGGAAGTGTCTGCCTGGGGTATACCAGCAGCAGATTGATCGGTGCGGGAATCAGACTGCTGATCGGTAACGGCACTGTTTTTGTTTCTGACATGGGCCAGCACATCCTGCCGGGTGATGCGTCCGCCACGGCCTGTACCGTGAATGGCTGCAATTTCTTCCATGGTAAGACCATTTTCCTCGGCAGCTTTTTTGGCTGACGGCATGAGCGGCTGAGCCGGATGCATGGATGCTACCGTAGATTCTGTGATTTCCAGGTGTCCGGAATCAATCGGAGCAGGCTGCTGTGCAGCAGTTTTTGTCTCTTTGGCAGCGGTATCGATACGGGCAATGATTTCTCCACTGGTGACGGTAGCGCCATCGTTCCGGATAATTTCAGCCAGGATTCCGGACTGCGGAGCAGGGAGTTCCAGTACGACCTTATCAGTTTCGATGTCGATCAGGTTCTCACCCCGTTCAACATACTCGCCTGGCTGTTTATGCCAGTTGATCAATGTGGCTTCCGCTACCGATTCTGATAATGCGGGGACTTTGACTTCGATCAGCATGATGAACTCTCCATGATTTTGTCAGATTGTGTCGCGGAACGCTGCCTCGATCAATTCTTTCTGTCTGAATCTGTCCATCGCCAGATAACCGACTGAGGGGGAAGCAGATGAGGGGCGAAGTGCGTACCCGAGTATCTGATCAGGCCGCATATGTCGCAACAGATAGTGCTGGATACGGTGCCATGCACCCTGGTTGCCTGGCTCTTCCTGACACCAGAGGATTTCCGTAGCATGGTCGTACCGGTTGATTTCTGCCTGAAAATCTTCGTGAGGAAACGGGTAAAGCTGTTCCAGCCTGATGATTGCCATATTGGTGATATGGTGTTCGCGCCGATAGGCTGTCAGCTCGTAGTATATTTTTCCGCTGCAGACGATCAGCCGTTTTACCTTCTCGATTTCGAATGCTTCCGTTTCAGGGAGGATGGGCTGGAAACGACCATTTGCCAGTTCTTCCAGAGATGAAACTGCTTCCTTGTGGCGCAGCATGCTTTTGGGTGACATGACGATCAGCGGTTTACGTATCGGCCGGATGATCTGACGCCGCAGAAGATGGAATATCTGTGCTGGAGTGGAAGGAACACATACCTGAATGTTGTATTCGGCGCATAGCTGCAGATATCGCTCCAGACGGGCCGATGAATGTTCCGGACCCTGGCCTTCATAACCGTGCGGCAGCAGCAGAACCAGTCCGCACAGGCGCCCCCACTTGGCTTCCCCGGAAGCAATGAACTGATCGATGACTACTTGAGCGCCGTTGGCAAAATCGCCAAATTGTGCCTCCCAGATGACGAGCTCATTTGGCTGGGCGGTGGCATAACCGTATTCGAAACCTAGTACGGCTTCTTCTGACAGTATCGAGTCTATGACGACAAAATCAGGCTGCCTGGGTGTGATATGGCGCAAAGGGATATACGTTCCATCTTCCCATTGATCCTGCTCACGATTCTGGTCGTGCAGGACGGCATGACGATGAAAAAAAGTGCCACGCCCGCAATCCTGCCCGGAAATACGAACCGGGTAACCTTCTTTCAGCAGAGCAGCGTAGGCGAGGTTCTCAGCCATTCCCCAATCCAGCGGTAAACTGCCTTCCCCCATTTTCCGGCGATCCTGGATAATCTTTTCGACCCTGGGGTGTAACTTGAATGTGGCTGGAATGGTAGTCAGGCGTTCCGACAGATATTTCAGATCTTCAACCGGTACTCCGGTTGTTACCGGCTGGTTCCATTTCTCAGAAGCCTGGAAGGGTACCCAGTTGGCCACATTGGGAGATTTGTAGTCATAGCAGATAGTCGTATTGGGGTTACGCCCTTCATCCATGGCATCCTGATAGGACTGCACCATATGCTCCACATCGGCGTTATCGACTACACCCTGGCGGATGAGCCCATCGGCATACAGTTTACGGGTGCCCGGATGCTGGTGGATGACGCGGTACATGGAAGGCTGGGTCACCATCGGCTCATCCTGCTCGTTATGCCCCTGCTTGCGGAAACAGACCAGATCGATCACGACATCTCTATGGAACTGCATCCGAAAATCAAATGCGATTTCTGTAGCCAGTACTACTGCCTCAGGATCGTCTCCGTTGACATGGAAAACCGGTGCGTCGATCATCTTGACGACATCGGTGCAATATAACGTGGAGCGGCTGTCGCGCGGATCCGATGTGGTGAAACCAATCTGGTTGTTGATGATGATATGAATCGTTCCACCCGTGCCATAACCGCGTGTTTGTGACAGATTCAGCGTTTCCATCACGACACCCTGTCCGGCAAAGGCAGCATCACCATGAATCAGCACCGGGATGACATGATCTCCGTTTTTGTCGCCGAAGCGGTGCTGACGAGCGCGTACCGAACCTTCCACTACCGGGTTGACGATCTCGAGGTGTGACGGATTGAATGCAAGCGCCAGACGCATGATGCCGCCCGAAGTCATGACTGCAGAAGAAAATCCCTGGTGATATTTGACATCCCCTGAAGTCAGCGCTTGTGGGTGCTTGCCTTCAAATTCCTGAAACAGCTCGGAAGGCATTTTTCCCAACGTGTTGACCAGTACATTCAGGCGGCCGCGATGAGCCATTCCCATGACGATTTCCTGTACACCGGATATCCCGGCGTGTTGCAGCAGCTTGTCCAGCATTGGAATGAGGCTTTCATTACCTTCTCCGGAAAAGCGTTTCTGGCCGACATAACGATTGTGCAGATATTTTTCCAGTCCTTCTGCAGCAGTTAATCGCTCGAGAATATGACGTTTGTACTCTGGCGTAAAACCGGGCTGGGCGTTGATGGATTCCAGCCGGTTCTGTATCCAGCGTTTCTGTTTGGTGTCTGCAATATACATGTACTCGGCACCAATGCTGCCGCAGTAGGTTTGCTGCAGACGGTGTAGAATCTCCTGCAAAGTGGCGTGCTCGGGACCGACCAGGGAGCCGGTATTGAACACCTTGTCCATGTCAGTGTCGGTAAGCCCGTGAAATCCCGGATCGAGTTCGAGAATATCCTGTTTCTGCTGCAGATCGAGCGGATCGAGGTTGGCTCTGCGTACCCCCAGGAACCGGTAGGCGTTGATCAATTGCAGAACAGCAACCTGCTTGCGTTCCTGTGTTTCAGTATCAGACGGTTGTTCAATCGCCTGCTTTGATGGAGTCCCGGACAGAGGTGGTTTGTGCAGGGTGGCAGATCGTACCAGTGACTCAACGACAGGAGTATGAGGGATGTCTCGTACAGAGATGGTTTCTGTCGGCTGCAGTGAATCAAAATACTGGCGCCATTGATCCGATACCGCAAATGGATCTTCCAGATAGCGTTCGTAGAGCATTTCGATGAATGCCGCATTGTTGCCGAACAGTTTCGAATCTTCTAAAAGTTGTTTTGTCACGATAACCACCTGGAGCCTGTGAAGTCACTGCAACATTTTTTCCGGAGTACTGGGGGAGAGAACAGGCGATGGACGTGCATGACCTCGACTGTTCCCGATTCCCGTCAGCCGCCGCAGACTCGTTTACAAGTCTGGTCTTTACCTGGCAGGGTTGCGGTCGTCATGGCACATCTCTGCGAGGTGCGCCCACGTACAGTTGACGTGGCCGGCCTATTTTTTGTTCCGGATCGGAAATCATTTCGTTCCACTGAGCAACCCAGCCAACGGTGCGGGCTGTGGCAAAAATGGCGGTGAACATCGACGTCGGAATACCCAGTGCGCGTTGTACGATGCCCGAATAGAAATCGACATTGGGGTAAAGCTTCTTGGTAATGAAGTAGTCATCCTCCAACGCGATTTTTTCCAGCTCTAGCGCCAGCTTGAACAACCGGTCGTTATGTAACCCCAGTTCATCCAGGACCTCATGGCAGGTTTCACGCATCAATGTGGCGCGCGGATCAAAATTTTTGTAGACCCGGTGGCCAAAGCCCATCAGCCGGAAAGGATCGTTCTTGTCTTTGGCTCGCGCAATGTATTCGTTGATACGTGAAACATCTCCGATTTGTTCAAGCATGTTGAGGCAGGCTTCATTCGCGCCCCCATGTGCCGGACCCCATAAGCAGGTAATTCCGGCTGAGATACAGGCAAACGGGTTGGCTCCGCTCGAACCGGCCAGGCGGACAGTCGAAGTGGAGGCATTCTGTTCATGGTCTGCATGCAGAATCAGGATGCGATCCAGTGCCCTGACGATGACCGGATTGGGAGTATATTGCTCGGCCGGTGTGGCAAACATCATGTGCAGGAAATTTTCCGTGAATCCCAGATCGTTGTGCGGATAGATGAACGGCTGGCCAATATTGTATTTATAGGCAATGGCCGTGATCGTCGGCAGCTTGGCAATCAGGCGGAATGCAGACTGTTCGCGATGTTGTGCGTCAGAGACATCCATGGCGTCATGATAAAAGGCAGACAATGCGCCGACTACGCCGACCATGACTGCCATGGGGTGCGCATCACGGCGGAATCCGCTGAGAAACTTGATCAGCTGCTCGTGCAGCATCGTGTGGTTTTTGATGTTGTCGACAAATTTCGCTTTCTGGTCGGGTGTCGGCAGCTCGCCATTCAGCAGAAGATAACTGACTTCCATGAAATCACAGCGGGTGGCCAGTTGCTCGATCGGATAGCCACGGTACAACAGAACACCTTTGTCACCGTCGATGAACGTAATGGCCGATTTGCAGCTGGCCGTCGACACAAAACCGGGGTCGTAGGTAAACATGCCGCTCTGGGCATACAGCGAACGAATATCGACGACATCCGGGCCTTCATTACCGGACACAATGGGCAGTTCAATCTCTTGTTTGCCTTTACCCGGTGACAAAGTGGCTACGTTTTGTGGGGGCATAGTTTTCTCCATTTATCCTGTAATTTAAATTGTTTCTGCAGATGCCCGAATTTCGGGTCAATTTTCCTGTAAAAGTTTCAATACAGGCTGAAACTGATTATTGGGCTCTTTAGTGTTGCCAATAATTATGTTCCACAGGTCGTGATCGGAAAGCGACAGTAGCATTTCAAACAGCTCAAGCTGGTGTTCATCCAGCTGTTCATAATGATTGTCTATGAAACGCTGCAGGACGATGTCCAGTTCCAGCATGCCGCGACGACAACGCCAGCGCATGCGGGCCTGATGATTCATACCGTTTTATTCAGCATCATGATTTTTATGCTTTCTATTGCGGCAGTGGGATTTAATCCCTTGGGGCAGGCATCGACACAGTTCATGATGGAGTGACAACGGAATAAACGGTAGGGATCTTCCAGATCATCCAGTCGTTCCGAGGTGGCCTGATCCCGGCTGTCGGCCAGAAAGCGATAGGCTTGCAGTAATCCGGCCGGGCCAACAAATTTATCGGGATTCCACCAGAATGAAGGGCAGGAAGTTGTACAGCAGGCACACAGAATACACTCATAGAGCCCATCCAGCCGGGCGCGCTCCTCCGGGGATTGTAATCGCTCTGTCTCCGGCGGTGGATCATTGTTGACCAGATAGGGTTTGATCGAGTGATACTGTTTGAAAAACTGGCTCATATCGACAATCAGATCCCGGATGATCGGTAACCCCGGTAAAGGACGGATCTCCACCGGTTCACGCAGGCCGGCCAGCGGCGTGATGCAGGCAAGTCCATTTCGACCGTTGATATTCATGGCGTCGGAACCGCAGACACCTTCCCGGCAGGAGCGCCTCAGGCTGAGACTGTCATCGATGGTTTTGATGCGTATCAGCGCATCCAGAAGCATTTTATCCGTAGGCTCAAGCTCAACGTCATAATCCTGCATGTACGGCTTTTCATCCTTGTCTGGATCATAACGGCTAATCGAAAACAGCATGGTGCACTCCTTTCTCCGTTTGTTGCGATTTAGTGAGAAAAACACCCGAATCGGGGAGGGAAAACGGTATTTGGGCGATGTTGCTCAGGGAAAAGGTTCAATATATCAGGATTTCCCCCGGTTTTTTATGACTTGTTTATTTTGTCTGATGAATCGATCCGGCTGGCCATGAACTGTTTGACCTGTTCGGCATCTGCCGCCATGCGTTCAAAACGTTGGGGCAGACTTTCCAGATTATCGTACCCGGCCGGCTGTTCCAGTTCAAATCCGACCGCTTCCCGGATGCTGTCCGCAAATTTGACGGGTAGTGCCGTTTCCAGGCAGATCAGTGGAATGCCAGGTTCGCGCAATGCCATCCCTGTTTTCAGCCCATCTGCAGTGTGTGTGTCGATCAGGACGTTGAATTTGCGGTATATCTCGCGAATGGTATTGATGCGTTCAGCGTGGCAGCTGGTCCCTGATGTAATGCCAAAATCTCTGATTTTTGCCCATAAATCGGTACCGGAGAGATCGAATGATCCTCCCTGATCGACCGATTTCCAGAGTTCTTTGACTCGTTCAGCATCCCGGCCGGTCAGATCGAAGATGAATCGCTCGAAATTCGATGCCTTGGAAATATCCATCGAGGGGCTGCTGGTTTGCCTGGTTTCAGCCGTTGAGCGTGGCCGGTACAAACCGGTGCGGAAAAATTCATCCAGTACATCGTTTTCATTGGTTGCCAGAATCAGTTTCCGAATTGGCAGACCCATCATACGAGCGACATGGCCGGCAAAAATGTTGCCGAAGTTGCCGGAAGGGACGGAAAACGAGACCACTTCGTCGCTGGAACGGGTGACTGCGAAATAGGCCTTGAAGTAGTAAACCACCTGTGCGGCGATGCGAGCCCAGTTGATTGAATTGACGGCGCCGATCCGATATTGCTGTTTGAATGCCTGATCATTACTGACTGTTTTGACGATATCCTGGCAGTCGTCGAATACCCCTTCGATCGCGATGTTGAAGATGTTTTCATCCTGGAGTGAAAACATCTGTGCTGTCTGAAAAGCACTCATTTTGCCGTAGGGTGACAGCATGAATACGTGGATCCCCTGTTTCCCGCGCATGGCATATTCCGCACTGGAGCCGGTATCGCCGGACGTTGCACCCAGAATATTCAGTTCATCGTTATTTTTTGCCAGAACGTATTCGAACAGGTTACCCATGAACTGCATGGCAATATCCTTGAATGCCAGCGTGGGTCCATTGGACAGGTGTAGCAGATGCAGATCGGGTTCGAGCGTCTGGACGGGTGTAATGTCTTTACTGCCAAATATCTCAGGGGTATAAGTGCGTGCGATCAGTGTGCGCAAATCGTCGGCAGGGATGTCATCCATGAAACGCGACAGAATTTCGAACGCAAGTGACGGGTAGTCGAGTGGTCGCCAGGATTCAAGCGTTGCCGAGCTGATTTCCGGATAGGCTTCCGGCATGGCCAGCCCGCCATCGGGTGCCAGGCCGGTCAGCAGTATTTCAGTAAATGTTCTGGGCGACATGCCGCCGCGAGTCGAAAGATAACGCATATTAGCCTGTGATAAGCGGGATACGAATATCGGGTATGTCCCGGTGGAAATGTGTCAATTCCGTGAAAATGCAGGGAATGGATCAGGCCCGGGTAAAACAAACCTGAAAAGCCCGTGCAGCTTAACTGCCGAGCTCCTCAAGCCGGATCCGGATGATTTTATCAGTCATGGCCGGGAGGTTCTGAATTTTTTCAATGGCGGTGTTGACGTTCTTTTCCCGTGTTTTGTGCAGCAGCATGATGATGTTGACCTTGTCCTCCTTGTCCGCATGTTCTTTCTGGATCATGGCGTTGATGGAGATATGGTTGTCTGCCAGGATACGGGTGATGTCAGCCAGCACACCGGGTTTATCCAGAACCTGGAGTCGCAGATAATAAGCCGTTTCGACTGCTTCCATCGGCACAATGGGAGTATCGGACAGCAGTTCCGGCAGGAATGCCAGCACCGGTACCCGGTGTTCCGGGCCGGAAGTGAGCAGACGGGTCACATCGACCAGGTCGGCAATGACTGCACTGGCAGTAGGTTCTGCTCCGGCTCCGGCACCGTAGTACAGTGTCGGGCCGACAGCATCTCCCTTGACGATGATCGCGTTCATCACGCCTTCAACGTTGGCGATTAGCCGTTTGACCGGGATCAGTGCCGGATGGACACGCAGCTCGATCCCGTTGGCGGTGCGCCTGGTAATACCCAGCAGCTTGATGCGATACCCCAGTTCTTCAGCATAGCGGATATCGTCATTGGCCAGTTTCGTAATTCCCTCGATGTAGGTTTGATCGAACCGGACCGGGATACCGAAGGCAAGGGCAGACATGATGGTAATTTTATGCGCTGCATCGATGCCTTCGATGTCATAGGTCGGATCAGCTTCGGCATAGCCCAGTTGCTGTGCTTCAGCCAGAACGGTAGTGAAATCCAGTCCTTTGGAACGCATTTCAGACAGAATGAAATTGCTGGTTCCATTGATGATGCCGGCGATCCATTCGATATGGTTGGCTGCCAGACCTTCACGCAAGGCCTTGATGATGGGAATGCCACCTGCCACGGCAGCTTCGAACGCAACGATGACATTGCGCTGTTGTGCGGCTGCGAAGATTTCATTGCCATGGATTGCCAGCAGTGCCTTGTTGGCGGTAATGACATGCTTGCCATGAGCGATGGCTTCAAGGATCGCCTGCTTGGCAATGGTTTGTCCCCCCATCAGTTCGATGACGATATCGATTTCGGGGTGTCGGGCAACCTCAAGCGCATCGGAAGTTACGATGACATCATCACCTGCTGTCAGATGACGCACTTTTTCCTGATCCAGATCGGCAATCATGCGGATGACGATATTGCGACCGGTTCTGCGAGTGATTTCCTGCTGGTTGCGTTTCAGAACGGTATAAGTGCCGCCGCCAACAGTGCCGACACCGAGCAGTCCTACATAAATTGGCTTCATAACAGAATTTGTATGTACATCGATGAAAGTAAACTGCGGATTATATACGGAATAAAGCGGGGCAAGTCGGTTGCCCGTTCAGTTACCCATGTTTGCAGGTAACAGGATCAACTGCCGTGGCGGGTGCGATAACGGTCGAGAAACTTCGCGATCCGGCCGATTGCTTCTGTCAAATCATCACTGTTGGGTAGAAACACGATCCGGAAATGATCGGGTTGCGACCAGTTGAACCCGGTTCCCTGTACCACCAGCACCTTCTCTTCCAGCAGCAGATCCAGTGCAAACTGTTCATCATCTTTAACTGGATAGTAGTCGGGATCGAGTCGTGGGAACAGGTACAGTGCACTCTGCGGTTTGAAGCAGGTCACGCCCGGGATGTCGGTCAGCAGTTTCCAGGCCAGATCACGCTGCCGTTTCAGCCGGCCGGTAGGCATGGTGAGATCATGTATGCTCTGATAACCGCCTAATGCAGTCTGGATGCCGAATTGTGCCGGAACATTGGCGCACAGGCGCATCGATGCCAGCATGTTGAGCCCGGTAATGTAATCCCGTGCATGAGTCTTGTTACCGGAAACGACGACCCAGCCGGAGCGAAAGCCGGCTGCACGGTAGTTTTTGGATAAACCGTTGAATGTAACGAATAAAACATCATCAGCCAGCGAGGCAACCGAAGTGTGGCTGGCAGAGTCGTAAAGAATTTTGTCGTAGATTTCATCCGCAAAAATGATCAGATTGTTACGCCGGGCAATTTCAATGATTTCGCGCAACAGATCATCCGGATACAGCGCACCGGTCGGGTTGTTGGGGTTGATGATTACGATGGCCCGGGTTCTGCTGCTGACCTGGGCTTTTATGTTTTCCGGATCGGGCAGCCAGCTGGATTGTTCGTCACAGGTGTAATGACGTGCAACCCCGCCGGCAAGCGAGATGGCTGCCG
>NZ_FUWK01000030.1 GCF_900167395.1 Nitrosomonas europaea | reverse complement strand
GATAAAATTACCGAATTGAATAACTGAATCTGATCTAACAGGCACTCGTCAAATCGGGTAACTGTCAGATCAGATCTCAACTACTACATATAAATTTTATGATTCGAGACGCCTTAATCCATTGCTCAAAATTTTTATAATAGTCGGATGCTGTTTAGAAACTTTTATTTCGAGGAACCTTGACATCATCAATTTCTCGGGCTTATAGTCTGGTCAGGTGCTGAACACACCCCTTCCTTTACCCCTGTAGCGGCAACGGCGCCCCTGAAAGGGAAACAACGCGAGTCTCTACAGGAGTGTTCAGTACCTGGGCGTTTATTCCTCAGTTTCTCAATCCACCCACCTGATTCGATATTGTTGGTTACAACAATCCTGGCTAAAACTTCCACAAGCTGTACGAGTCTCTCTATTGCAACCTCATATCAATTCGGATTCTCATATCCCGAATATAGTTAATTCCGATCAAAACTGTTTTCGCCAGGCTTTCAGAAACAACGATCAAGAATTCTCCCAAATTCCGGGAATTTTCTTTGTTATCTATCAAGCCGGTCTCATACATGCCGTTGTTTTAATTTATAACAACACCCAAAAATTTTTACTGCCATGACCCCGGCAGCCATGAGCCATGAATCGATGCATCATTGACTACAAAACCATAAAATCCGCACAACCGGAAATCATTTCCAGAATCATCGAGATCAATGAAGAATCTCCGAACTGCTTCAGGGAGATGGATCATCTGTTGCGTTCCGACCAGGTGGTTGCATCGTTCATTCTCAGAGTGGCAAATTCACCCATTTACAATCGCAGTCAGCCGATCAGGACATTACCCATTGCGATCAGTCTGCTGGGAATCAATATCATTCGTTCACTGGTCATACTGGCTTTCTCGCGTTCCGTATTTTCCAAAAGCAAGAATGCCCTGGTATGCAAACATATCTGGCACCACTCCCTGCTGACTGCCATTGCCAGTTACAACATCTGTTCTGAACTGGGAAAAGCGGAGGATTGTGAAGAGGCCTTTGTTGCCGGACTGGTTCACGATATCGGCAAGGTGCTGCTTTTTACCCACGTACGCAAGGATTATATGGATGCGCTTACCTATGCGCTCGAGAATGCCTGCTCTAGCAAAGAAGCGGAGCAAAAATTCATGGGTACGGATCATTACCAGATCGGTGAGCAGGCAGTCAGGGAATGGAAACTCCCGCCACAGTTTCAGCTGTATGTCGGCACTGATCTGGATCAGTTATTACCCGGGCAGATCGACAATGAAATCCTGCTCTGGCTGGCAATCGCCAACAGCCTGATCAAAGGAGCCGGAATTGGTACCAACCCCTGTGACCCGGTCATCCGCAAGGAGAAGCTGATGGCTTACGGACTGAATGAAGAGTTTTCTGACCATCTGCTCGATGAAGCTTTCTTTCAGAAATTGATCAACGATGAAATCTTTCAGTTCTGCGCCCATGATCGCTGTTGACCCCCCCTCTGGAACAAGCTCGAACAAGATCGAATCACATTCTCCCGGGCACGGTCGCCCGATCATCGTTACCTCGATTGAGCATAACGTCTGGCAAGAGCTGGAACAGGAAATCGTATGTTCACTGAAACGTCTGCAATGCCCGCGTCTGCTGGATTCAACCGTACTTTTACTGCACAAACTGATTACAAACATAGTCAGAACCATGCATCGCCATGCATTCCAGCGAGCGATCGAAGATGATCTGAACATCGATATCGCCAGCAAGGACAATGTATTCGATGAACTTCTGCAGAATGAGCTGATCACGCATGGTGATCGGAATATCGAGCAATTCTGCAGAAAGAATCATTTCCAGGTCATACTGACCTTTCCTGAAGAAAAGGGCACTTTAATACGCATCGAATACCCGGAAAACTGTGACAACAGTGCTTATCTGGATAGTAAACTTGCCAAAGCGATCGGATTCACACTGCTAAAACAGATCGATGGGACCACCGCACCGGGCTATCACTCCGCCAAAGTAGTGAGAGACATAGCACGGCATCACCCTCACCTGGAACAGGCGGAACATTCTGAATTACTGCTCTCTGCTGAGGAATCGGATAAAACACAGGCTATTTTCTGCAAACTGAACTACGGCATCATCGTTTTTTCCAGTGCAGGCGATATCCTGTCCATCTCCCCTGCGATTCTCAACAACCTGAAGCTGGAAGTATCACCGACTTCGGTTCACATCCTGACAGGCATCATTCCCGGCCATTTCTATAACGACGTGCTATGGGGACTTGCTCTGGAGTCACAGGGTGGGGTATTCGAGAACTACAGAATCCGCGTCAGACTGCCGCATGACAACAGCCTGTCGCTACTTTTCAATATCAGCGGTTATCGCCATCATGACATGACCATTCACACATTGTGGCAGGTCGTATCGCTGGACCATAAAGCCACCCATACACTGGCCGAAGGTTCCATTCTCAATGAAGCCCGTGTTCATAACATCACCCGTAATTACGTCCCTCAGCTGGTCGAGCAAAAAGCCCGGGAAATCGTCCGGCTGGGCGGCAATGCACTCCCCAATGAAGAATGCCGGCTCGCTGTCCTGTTCTGTGATATTGCCGGCTTTACCAGCTATGTGGAAAACAACGAAAAAGAAGAATCCGTCATTCATACGCTCAACCTGATACTCGGCAGAATCACAAAAGCCGTCAGACAGCATGAGGGAATCATCGACAAATTCATGGGTGATTGTGTCATGGCGCTGTTCAGAGAGCCCCACAAAGCCATACTGGCCGCATTGGAAATTCACAAACATTCCTACGACTTCAATAATTTGCGAATGCGTGCCGGCAAAGATCTGCTGCTCTTACGCATCGGTATCCACTGGGGCAAGGTGGTCATCGGTAATGTTGGTTCTTCTGACAGGCTCGACTGGACGACGATCGGAGATGTCGTCAATACTGCTGCCCGTCTTGAAAAAAACTGCTGTCCGGGCGCGATACTGATCAGCGAAGCACTGTACGAAACCACCGCACACATGGATCACCCTGAAATCAGATTCAGTAAACCCTTTCATCTCAAGCTGAAAGGAAAACGCAACAAACAGGCCGTTCGCTATGTGCAAACCGCCAGCCAGCCTCTGTTGCACGACATTTTCACCACTCATCACGCAAAAGACTGATCACATCTCTGCCTGATGCACGAACGATCAGCCGTTCCGGACACGACTCACCTGTATCGATGTCACAACGCTTCGTAACGGATTTCCACTACTTCCAGTTCTTGCGGGCCGCCCGGTGTCTGCAATGGCACCACATCTCCTTCACGTGCCTTCAGCAGTGCTTTGGCCAGCGGTGAAATCCAGCTGATCCAGCCCCGGCCCGGTTCAGCTTCATCGATACCGACGATGCTGTAAGTCTGCTCCTCGCCGCGCTGATTACAAACCGTTACCGTCGCACCAAAAAATACCTGATCACATTCGCCGCGCTGCTTCGGATCGATGATTTCGGCGTTATCCAGACGCCTGGATAAAAACCGCAGGCGGCGATCGATTTCACGTAAACGCCGTTTTCCGTAGATGTAATCACCATTCTCCGAGCGATCACCGTTCGATGCTGCCCAGGAAACGACTTTGACCAGTTCCGGGCGTTCCACTCTCCATAATTGATCGAATTCATCCTTTAAGCGCTGATAACCTCCCGGAGTAATGTAGTTTTTTACGCCTTGCGGCAGCTGCGGGTTGCCATCCAGCTCTTCCTCACCGTCACTTTCCTTGGTAAATGCCTTACTCACACTTACATTCACTCATCATTTGTATGAACGAATACTGCTTTTGCATACACTCCCAGATTAATCTGCCTGTTATACTCAAAACCATGCAAGTCATCATTATCAGCGGGTTATCCGGTTCGGGAAAATCGATCGCACTCAAAGTCCTGGAAGATTCAGGCTACTACTGTGTCGATAACCTTCCCGCGTCATTGCTTGTCGTTCTCATCAACCACCTGCAAACGCAGCAGCACGCTTACGTTGCGGTCGCCATCGATATGCGCAGCGGCGAGAACATTACTGTTCTGCCCTGGCAGCTCAAAATGATCGACAAAAGCATCCAGATAAAATTCATATTTCTGGAAGCACGTACTGAGACGCTGATGCAGCGCTTTTCCGAAACCCGTCGCAGACACCCCCTGAGCGATAAAAATATTACCCTGGAAGAAGCCATCCGGCGTGAACGTGAAGCACTGGCCACATTGACAGGGTTGGGACATCATATCGATACCAGTTCTCTCAGGCCCAATGTGCTGCGGGCCTTTATCAAGGATTTCATTGCAGACAGCCGAAGCCCCTCTCAATTGACACTATTGTTCCAGTCGTTCGGCTACAAACACGGTATTCCGCTGGACGCTGATCTGGTATTCGACATACGTTGTCTGCCCAATCCTTTTTACGATCCGCAACTGAAGGAATTGACCGGGCACGATCCCGAAGTCATCCGCTTTATGGAATCTCAGCCGGATGCCTCAAAAATGCTCAGAGATATCAGCAGTTTTCTGGGTACCTGGCTACCTGCTTACATACGGGATAACCGGGCCTATCTCACGGTTGCCATCGGTTGTACCGGGGGACAGCACCGCTCGGTTTATTTTGCAGAAAAGCTCGCACTGCACTTCCATGACAGCGCCCATGTTCTGGTACGTCATCGCGGCCTGGCGGAATACAAGCCGCACTACGCCCGCAGATAATCTTCTTTCCTTCCCAGCCAGCGCTGCATGTGGCACTGCGCCGCCAGCGGATGATCGCGCAGCATGTTCTCTGCAGCATTACGTGCCATTTCAAGCAGATCGATATCCTCTTCCAAATTGGCAAATCGCAGCAGAGGCACACCACTCTGACGGGTGCCGAGGAACTCCCCAGGCCCGCGCAGCAACAGATCCTGACGCGCGATTTCGAATCCATCACGATGTTCGAAAATGATCTGCAACCGTTTACGTGCCACTTCGGACAACGGCTGCTGATACATCAGGACACACACACCGGTGGCCGATCCACGACCGATCCGCCCGCGCAGCTGATGCAGTTGCGACAACCCCATACGCTCAGCATGCTCGATCACCATCAGCGAAGCATTCGGCACATCCACCCCTACTTCGATCACAGTCGTGGCAACCAGCAATTGTACTTCTCCCTGACTGAATTCCGCCATGATCACAGATTTTTCATCGCTGTCGAGCCGGCCGTGAATGAGAGCAATTCTGAGATCAGGAAAAGTCTGGCTCAACGTTTCATAGGTTTCCACCGCCGTTTTCAACTGCAATGCCTCTGATTCCTCGATCAGCGGGCAGACCCAGTAAGCCTGGCGACCAGCCAGACAAGCTTCACGGATACGCGCAACGATTTCCTCGCGCCGGCTGCTGTCGATCAATCTGGTTACCACCGGTGATCTGCCAGGCGGCAGCTGATCGATGACAGAAACATCCAGATCAGCGAAATAGCTCATGGAAAGTGTTCGTGGAATCGGTGTGGCACTCATCATCAGCTGATGCGGTATCACCTCCTCATCTCCACCTTTCATACGCAGTGCCAGCCGCTGACCAACACCGAAACGGTGCTGTTCATCGATGATCACCAACCCAAGGCACTTGAACTGGACCGCCTCCCGGAACAACGCATGTGTTCCGATGACAAGCATAGCCTCACCCGTTGCTGTTCTTTCCAGCTCCTGATTGCGCAGGCTTTTCTTCTGGCTGCCGGACAACCAGCCCACCCCCACACCAAGGGGAGTCAACCAGTCGGATAGTTTGCGGAAATGCTGCTCGGCCAGAATTTCTGTCGGCGCCATGACAGCGACCTGATAACCGTTTCCGATCGACTGCAAAGCAGCCAGTGCTGCCACGATCGTTTTGCCGCTGCCTACATCTCCCTGTAACAACCGCTGCATGGGGTAAGGCTGCGCAAGATCCTTGCTGATTTCGGTCACCACTTTGCATTGCGCGTCAGTCAGACCGAATGGCAGTACCTCCAGCAATGCCTGCTGCAAGCCGGTCTGCTGCTGCAGAACAGGTGCCTGCTGACTGCGGCGCTGGTGATAATGACAACGCATGGAGAGTTGCTGCGCCAGTAATTCGTCGAACTTGATCCGAAACCAGGCCGGATGGGAGCGTTGCTGCAAGGATGTGATCGACACCCCGGCAGGTGGACAATGAAGTATGGACAAACTGTCCTCGAATGCAGGGAACTGACAAGCAGATAATATCGTTGCCGGCAGGGTTTCCTGCAGAAGCCGTTTTGCACGTAATCGTTCAAAAGCCTGCATGATCAGCCGGGCAAGGGTACGTTGCGGCAGCCCGGCCATTCCCGGGTAAACCGGTGTCAGCGTATTCGCCAACACCATACTGCCACGCACTACCCGGCATTTCGGGTGCACCATTTCCACTCCGTGGAATCCGGCCCGTACTTCACCCAGTACGCGCAGCCGCGTACCCGGTGACCAGGCGGTTACCTGACTGGCATAAAAATTGAAAAAACGCAGATAAAGCGTACCGCTATCGTCATCCACCCGGCAAACGAGCTGCCGCCGCGGGCGGACCAGCACTTCCTGCTCGGCAACGACCCCTTCTACTTGTACTGTACTTCCAGGAACGGCCTGGCTAATGGGCGACAGCCGTGTTTCATCCTCATAACGCAGCGGCAGGTGCAAAACCAGATCGAAATCACTGAACAGGCCAAGTTTCTCGAGCTTCTTGCGTAAAGCCTCATCCAGTGAGTCGAAAAAATGAGCAGCCAACGGGAAAATGATGTGAATGGTAAACCAGCGTCATTTATCCAGCACGACGACAGCATCCATCTCCACCAGTGCATCACGCGGCAATGCTGCCACACCAATGGCTGCACGTGCGGGATACGGCTGGCTGAAATGCTTGCCCATGATTTCATTGACCCGGGAAAAATTGCCTAGATCGGTCAGATAAACGTTCAGTTTGACCACATCGCCCAAACTGCCGCCACTGGCAGCGATCACTGCCTTGAGATTGGCAATGACCTGCTCGATCTGCGCATCGACCCCCGCCACCATTTCCATGCTGACCGGATCGAGCCCGATCTGGCCGGAAAGGTAAACGGTCTCCCCGCCCGTCACGCGAACAGCCTGGGAATAGGTGCCGATTGCCTGCGGGGCATCATTGGTCTGGATAATAAATTTGCTCATTCTGACTCCCTGGATAGTACGATAGAATAAAATGTCTGGCGCCCGCACAGGCAGGCAGCGTCTCAATTCTCGATAAAGTATAAATTCATGCAGAAACTCGTCATTCACGGAGGAGCTAAGCTCCAGGGTGAAATCAGTATTTCCGGTGCCAAAAACGCAGCCCTGCCGGTACTATGCGCATCGCTGCTGACTGCCGATACATTTACCATCCAGAACCTCCCGCATCTGCGGGATATCACCACCATGCTGGCACTGCTCGAACAGATCGGTGTGCGCATTTTAACAAATGACCCGGGTACAGCAGAACTGTCTGCTGCCAGCATTACCAATCCGACCGCTTCTTACGACATGGTCAAAACCATGCGTGCCGCCATCCTCGTACTGGGTCCACTGCTGGCACGAACCGGGCAGGCATATATTTCACTGCCGGGCGGCTGCGCAATCGGCATGCGTCCGGTAGATCAGCATATCAAAGGACTGCAGGCCATGGGAGCGGACATCAGTATCGAACAAGGCTACATCCGTGCCCAGGCCGGACGCCTTTCGGGTACGCGTATCGTCATGGATCTCGTTACCGTCACCGGCACCGAGAATCTGATGATGGCCGCCACACTCGCCTCCGGTACCACCATCCTGGAAAATGCCGCGCGTGAACCTGAAGTAGTCGATCTGGCGGATTGCCTCATTGGCATGGGAGCGAAAATCGAAGGGGCAGGCAGTGACATCATCGTCATCGAAGGAGTGGATCACCTGCATGGCAGTTCACATACTGTCATGCCTGATCGCATCGAGACCGGCACATTCCTGACTGCTGTCGCTGCCTGCGGGGGTGACATCACCCTGACCCGGACACGCGCAGATACACTCGATGTCGTACTCGGTAAACTGATCGAGACTGGTGCGGCCATCGATACGGGTGAAGACTGGATCCGCCTGCGCATGCAGCACCGGCCACAGCCAGTCAGTCTGCGTACCGCACCCTATCCGGCCTTTCCCACCGATATGCAGGCGCAGTTCATGGCGCTGAACAGTATTGCTGACGGGACCTCTGTCATGACGGAAACGATTTTCGAAAACCGCTTCATGCATGTACAGGAGCTCAAACGTCTGAATGCGGATATTCAGGTCGAAGGCAATACCGCGATCGTGCATGGCATTCCCCAACTCGATGGCGCCAGTGTGATGGCAACTGATTTGCGTGCCTCCGCCTGCCTGATCATCGCCGGGCTGGTTGCGCAGGGAGAAACCATCGTCGACCGGATCTATCACCTGGATCGGGGTTACGAACGAATCGAACGAAAACTGGCACAGGCAGGTGCACAAATCAAACGCATAAATTAAAAAACCCCCGTATTACGGGGGTCTGAAACTGGCAGTTCGTCGTCGAATCAGTTCAGCAGTGATGGCGGGTTGTAGCTGATCACGATGGTAGCCAGACGTTTGTTCAGGCCCATGACCGGCACAACCAGCAATTTCCTGTTATCCACGTCGGATTTGATAGTGATGGTCTGCAGACCAAGAACATCTTTAGGATAAAGACTCGAAGCCTCTTCACTCTCCAGTCTTTTATCGGTGGATACCAGCAACTTGCCTTCATCACTGATCAATACGACGCGCTCGGTATCTTTCGTCTTGACGAGTTCGGTCAGATACTGGTCGATCTGGTCCAGATTGTTACGGATCAGCTCGCCACGCACTGCCCAAGCCAGCACCTGACCAAAGCGTTCCTCTTCCTTTTTGTACTGGCTGTCGGCATATTCACGCGCTTTTTTGACCAACTCCTTACTCTTTTCCTCAAGCTGCTGCGCGATCTGAGCCTGCCCTTTTTCCAGCCGTGACTCAGCCTGGTTTACAGCAATCTGCTTCCAGATGAACACCAGCAGCAATATGCCCAGAAAAACCAGTAATGACCATGAAGGCAACTGTTTGTGCTGCAGGTCGGCAATTGGCGCAAACTTCTTGCCCAGAATATTGAGTAATGAAGCGGGCTTGGTCCATTCGACCTTGTCTTTGGACTGGTCGCTCTCGTTCTGCGTGTATTGATCCGACATGAATTGCTCCTTCGTTAATGAGTGACTCGATGAAAGGCGCTAATTATCCACCATTCCCTTTTCCAGGGAAAGCAGTGCTGCCAATAACCAGCCCCTATTATGCATACGTGTTGCAAAATCTGCCAGTCGATTCTTTCCGGGTTGCGGGTAAAATACAGGGTTTCAACAAACGACAGACATTTCCGTGGAAAAAGATAAAAAAACCTGGTCGGGACGTTTCAGTGAACCGGTTGCGCAACTCGTACAACGCTATACCGCATCGATCGGATTCGACTACCGACTGGCCGAATATGACATCCAGGGTTCGCTCGCACACGCCCGTATGCTGGCTGCCACTGGTATCATCCAGCCCGCTGATCTGGCCGCCATTGAACAGGGGCTGGCACAAATCCGTGAAGAAATCAGTAAGGGTGAGTTCGAATGGCAACTCGAACAGGAAGACGTCCATCTGAACATCGAACGGCGTTTGACTGCGCTGACCGGAGATGCTGGAAAGAAATTACATACCGCCCGCTCACGCAACGATCAGGTGGCCACCGACATCCGACTCTACCTGCGCACCGCGATCGACGAAATTATCGACCTCATCCACACGCTGCAATATGTACTGCTGGATCTGGCAGAGCAGCAAGCTGCCACGATCATGCCCGGATTCACTCATTTACAGGTGGCTCAGCCTGTTTCGTTCGGACATCATCTGCTTGCCTACCATGAAATGCTGCAGCGTGACGGGCAGCGCCTGCAGGATTGCCGAAAGCGCGTCAATCAACTGCCGCTGGGCGCTGCCGCTCTGGCCGGCACCAGCTATCCCGTCGACCGGGCAATGGTTGCGTATGAACTGGGATTTGATGATATCTGCCACAACTCGCTGGACGCCGTTTCCGACCGTGACTTCGCGATCGAGTTCTGTGCCTGCGCTGCACTCATCATGATGCACCTCTCCCGCCTGTCAGAGGAGCTGATACTCTGGATGAATCCGGCCTTCGGTTTCATCCGGCTGGCAGATCGGTTCTGCACCGGCTCGTCGATCATGCCACAAAAGAAAAATCCTGATGTGCCTGAACTGGTACGCGGAAAAACCGGTCGCATCAACGGCCATCTGGTCGCGCTGCTGACCTTGATGAAATCCCAGCCGCTGGCCTATAACAAAGATAATCAGGAGGACAAGGAGCCTCTGTTCGATACGGTCGATACCCTGAAGGATACCCTGACCATTTACGCCGACATGCTGGCCGGGCTGCACGTCAACCCGGAAGCCATGCGCCAGGCTGCACTGCGCGGTTACGCAACGGCCACCGATCTGGCCGATTATCTGGTCAAAAAAGGGATACCGTTTCGCGATGCGCACGAAGCAGTCGCCCAGGCGGTCCGTTTCGCGGAAAGCAAGGCATGTGATCTGAGTGAACTCTCGCTTGCAGATTTGCGACAATTTTCCGAAGTCATCGAACAAGATGTCTTCGAGGTATTGACGCTGGAAGGCTCCCTGCAAAGTCGCAATCATCCTGGCGGCACTGCCCCGGAACAAGTGCGTGAAGCCATCTGTCGTGCCCGGTCACAGTTACCCGGCTAAGCTGGAGACAGAACGCGGGATGAAACAGGAATTTCTGCACATCGCCTCCTCTTTGTGGGCAACCGTGGCTGCACAGATTTCACGACACACCGGACAGACATTCGCCCCGGAAAGCCTCACCCCGATCGGTGGAGGGTGTATCAATCAGACCTTCTGCATCCGTGATCACGAACGGCAATACTTCGTCAAATTGAACAAAGCCGGGAATTTGGCCATGTTCGAATCCGAAGCAGCGGGACTGGGAGAAATACTCGATTCTGCCAGCCTGCGTGTCCCTCAACCACTTTGCTGCGGAAGTCATCACGATGATGCCTGGCTGGTACTGGAATTCATCGATCTTCAGAACCGGGGAAATGCAGCTGCACTAGGCATCGGGCTGGCAAACATGCATCGGCACACCGCGGAAACATTCGGCTGGATACGCGACAACACGATCGGCTCGACCCCCCAGAGAAACGCCACCGCCAGCGACTGGATTTCGTTCTGGCGACAACACCGGCTGGGTTATCAGTTGAATCTCGCTCGCAAAAATGGCCACACCGGTTCACTGCAATCACTGGGGGAACGTCTTCTGTCCGAATTTCAACATTTCTTTACCGATACCCTGCCACTCCCGTCACTACTGCATGGCGATCTGTGGGGAGGCAACTACGCTTTCGATCAGGATGGTCAGCCCGTCATTTTCGACCCGGCTGTTTATTACGGCGACAGGGAAGCAGATCTGGCGATGACGGAACTGTTTGGTGGCTTCCCGCCCGATTTCCAGGCTGCCTATCGCGATACCTGGCCAGTGGAAACCGGCTATACCACCCGCAAGCAGCTCTATAACCTTTACCACATCCTCAATCATCTCAATCTGTTCGGGCCGCAGTATCTGAGCCAGGCGGAAATCACCATGAAAAAATTACTGGCCGAACTTTATTGATGAGCAGACCTACCCGTGTAATCACGTTCATTGTCAAGCAGCAACAGTCACAATAAAATGACCCAAGTAACGAGAAAGGAGATATTTGCCACAAACCAACGCTTTTACCAGCGCTTTTCAGCACCAGTAACCCGTCATCACCGGACTGCACCAGCCATGTGCAACCTCAGGCACAGCCAGAAAACATAGCGCAAATGACGGGCAACCCCCATTTACAAACGGTGGACCATGCTGCAATACCCGGGTTGCGGCAGATATTCATCAACCAAACAAGGATCATCAACTATGAGCACGACCAATATCCTCAAGCACCTTGCCAATCTGGAAAAACATCTCGCAGAGGAACATCCGGATAATCCGGTCCTGACCAAAGCCGTCCACAGCTTCAGAAAACTGGATGGTGTCGCCCAGGCGCTCGGATTACTGGAGTTGAACGAGTCATACGCCACCTATGTCACCTGGTGGCCGATGATTGCAGTGCTGGGCACTTTCTCGTCGGGCAAATCGACTTTCATCAATTCCTATCTGAATATGACGCTGCAGCGCACCGGCAATCAGGCGGTCGACGATAAATTCACCGTGATCTGTTACAGCCGCCACGATGAAATCAAAACACTCCCCGGTGTGGCACTCGATGCCGATCCGCGCTTCCCGTTCTATCAGATCAGCCATAGCATCGACGAAATTGCAGAAGCCGGACCACAGCGCATCGATGCCTACATTCAGCTCAAAACCTGCCCGTCGGAACAGATTCGCGGCAAAATCCTGATCGATTCCCCGGGATTCGATGCAGACAGCCAGCGTACTTCCACCCTGCGCCTCACTCAGCACATCATCGATCTGTCCGACCTGGTGCTCGTCTTCTTCGATGCGCGCCACCCGGAACCCGGTGCCATGAAAGACACGCTCGAATATCTGGTCGCCGCCACCATCAATCGCCCGGATGCCAACAAGTTTCTGTACATACTCAACCAGATCGATGTGACGGCAAAAGAAGACAATCCCGAGGAAGTCATCTCCGCCTGGCAACGTTCACTGGCTCAGGCCGGCTTGCTGGCCGGGCGTTTCTACCGGATTTATGACAAGGATGCAGCCACCCCCATCGAAAATCCGCAAATCCGGGAACGTTTCGAACAAAAACGCGAGGAAGATCTGGCAGATATCAGCACACGCATGCAACAAATCGAAATCGAACGCTCGTACCGCATTGCTGCCATGCTCGAACAAACAGCCAACACCATCGAAAACCAGGTCATCGGTAAACTGGAAACTGCACTCGATCAGTGGAGAAGCCAGGTACTCACACTCGACGGCATACTGGTCGGCCTGCTGGCAGCATTGACAGGAATAGCACTGACCGTTACGGACAGCTGGCATCTGCTCAAGGAATGCATCGACGGGATTTCTGCCGGTGGCATATTGCCGATCATCACCATCATGCTTCTGCTGGGAGTCATCGGCTATATTCACTTTGCCGTGCGTAAAAGTGTCGCCCGCAGCATCCTGAAACAACTCCCGCAGGAATTCGGACACGATCACAATGCAGCCAAGCAATTCAGCCGCGCCTTCAGTAAAAGCACGGCCGGTTACCGCCCCATGTTCCTGAAGAAACCGGCTGGCTGGAATGGTACAAATCGTCGCATCCTGGCTGAAGTCAAGGAAGATGCCAACGATTACATCCAGATGCTGAACGACCAGTTCACCGATCCGTCCGGTCATCTGGAGCAGGAACAGAACCAACCTGCCACCGAACAAGCCTGAACGATCGATCACCCGACACCCTCTGCCCGCAACAGTGGCAGAGGGTTGTTTTTTTCAGCCAACCATGTCATTCCAGGGCGAAATCACCCATCTATCCCAGAAAGGGCTGGGAGTCGTACAACACCCGGAGAACGGGCTCTCTTACTTCGTTGCCGGCACCTGGCCTGGAGATAGGGGGGAATTCGAAATAACCGATCGCGCCCTGAACAACAGAAAATACGGTTATGCCCGTCTGATTCGCCTCATTCAGTCTTCCCGTCATCGTAAAACACCTGAATGCCGGTTTCTCGGTTTCAGCGGCAATGATTGCTCCGGCTGCCCGTGGATGATCGCGGATTACGACAGCCAGCTGGAACAGAAAAAAAACCGGTTTCTCTACGCCATGCACAGAGTTGGCTTCGATCTCGCTGATCTGAACATCGGAGCGGTACAGCCTTCTCCGGATCTGTTCGGCTATCGCAACCGTTTTCAGGTCAAAACAGATGGTGAAAAACTGGGCTTCGTGGCCGAGGGATCGCATCATATCGTCCCGATCGAGGACTGTCTGATTCTCAATCCTGCCTGCCGGCAACATCTGCAAACCCTGCGCAAGCACCTGCCCAGCCGCGAATGGAGTCCGGCACCGGGCGATGACTGGAATTTCATCGATCTGGACGATCAATCACCGGCAGAACCGGTACTGCTCAACTGGAAACAGCCTTTCCGACAAGGCAATGATGCACAGAATCAATGGATGAGATCGTGGCTGAAATACGCACTCGAACAGCACGGTCACTCGCACAAAATCGTCGAATTATTCTGCGGTTCAGGCAATTTCACTGAAGTAATCGCGCAAACCGGATGCCCAGAGATACTGGCTTATGAAGCCGATCCGCAGGCAATCACCGTTCTCCGGCAAAAGAATCTGCCCGGTGTGGATGCCAGAACGGCCGACCTCTACCACCCCTTCATCTGGAAGATTCTCAAAAAGAATGTGCAGGATGCCGGCATCCTGGTGCTCGACCCGCCCCGCTCCGGGCTGAAAACCCTGCGTGGATTCTTCGATGCCTTCGCTGCACTTGAAACCATCTGCTACATCTCCTGCGATCCCGTAACCTTCGCGCGCGATGCCTGGATATTCTGCAAAAACGGGTGGAAATTCACTGATATTCAGCTCATAGATCTGTTTCCTCACACTCCGCATATCGAGATCACGGCCACGTTTCACAAACAATGGGGAAATACCAAAAAAGGAAACAAACGGTAGTTGGGTACGTCCAACTACGACTTCCCTAAACTATTCCATCCGTTTGCCGAAGAAACTTCAATACCCCCTCCGGAGCATCGGCTCTGGAGCAGATCAGAACCCGCAATCAATCAGGACGGATACAAAAGATGACGATACAGCCGGAGAATTTTCGCAAACTGACTGAATGGACTCAATTTCTCAGTGAAGTGGAAATTCCCGTATTGCGTAAAACTGCCAACGATCTGGCAGCATTGAGAGAACAGGAGCCCAATCCCAGTGCACGTAACGTCGCTCGCATCATCAGGCATGACCCGCTCATGACCGTAAAGCTGTTGCGCCATCTGCAACAACACAAGCATAAGCGGCAGCAGCAGGAAATCGTGCAGGTCGAACAGGCACTGATCATGCTGGGTGTGGAAAACGCACTTGATCAGGTTGTCGCTGAACCTCTCGTGCAACATTTACTGCAACAGCGCCCCGCTGCACTGGTCAACCTGCTGCAACGGATACACCGTGCGCATATTGCCTCCAACTATGCACTTGAATGGGCCATACGCCTGTACGACACTCATTTCGAGGAAATTCGTATCGCCGCACTGTTGCACGACATCACTGAAATGCTGCTGCGCTGCTTCGTTCCTGACAAAATGCTCGAAATCGATGCCCTGCAACGACAGGACAGCACACTGCGCAGCGCCACCGTTCAAAAAACGATATTGGGCTTCACGGTATACGATCTGCAAGCTACGCTGATAGAAGCCTGGGCACTGCCAGAACTGCTGATCATGCTGATGGACAAAAAGCATATCGCCCATCCACGAGTTCGTAATGTCGTACTGGCGGTCAACCTTGCACGACATAGCGCCCATGGCTGGGATGATGCTGCCCTGCCGGATGATTATGCTGAAATCGGTGAACTGCTGCGCATCACGCCGAATGATGCCAGGACATTGGTGCACGCCCGCTACTGACGCCACTGAAGGATACCATCTCCAAGATTGGGAACACGGTACTTCATTCTGGTAAAGTTGATACGCTGAAAAATCCGGATCCTGATTTTCAGTCTCTTTGTAAATGCCGACAGGTATGAAACAATCCAACCCATCAATTACGAAGGTACCAGATCACCGCTACTTGCCACACTCCATTTGCGGTTAAAGAGAGAGTATCACGACCTCACGAGGTAATTCCTTACCCCGCACCGCTCCTTGATGAAATAAGAACTATCTTGGAAATGGGCAGAAAGCAGGTGATAACAGGGCAATCTCATACACGGACAGCCTGTTTACCTGCGCCGACCAGTCTCGCCAATATTCGTCTGGCCATATCCTGCAACGGGACGATTTCATCGACAGCGCCAAGGGTAATAGCTTCTTTGGGCATACCAAACACCACGCAACTGGTTTCATCCTGCGCCAGATTATAGGCACCTGCATGATGCATATCGAGCATTCCCGCGGCACCATCCTTGCCCATCCCCGTCAGAATCACGCCGACAGCATTTTTCCCGGCGCAATGGGCCGCAGACTGAAACAGTACATCCACTGATGGGCGGTGGCGGTTGACCGGATCTGTTTGACTCAATTCGGTCACATAGTTAGCACCGCTTTTCTTCAGCAGGAGATGGGAATGACCCGGTGCGAGATATGCATGACCCGGCAGCACCCGCTCGCCTCCTTCGGCCTCCTTGACCCGGATTTTGCATAACCGGTCGAGCCGCTCGGCAAAGGAACGGGTAAACCCTTCCGGCATATGCTGAGTAATCAGTATACCCGGACAATCCGGCGGCAAATGAATCAGCACATCTTTGATGGCCTCGGTACCGCCAGTAGATGCCCCAATGATGATCAGCTTTTCGGTAGAAATACCGTGATGCCGCGGCATCTGTACAATACTTCCACTTGCAGCACCATTGCTGGCAACGGGTTCCAGACGATGGATACGTGCCGTGCTGGCAGTACGAATTTTTCCTGTAATTTCATCTGTGTAGGCTTCGAGGCTATTGCGGATATCCATCTTTGGTTTGGCAACAAAATCAACGGCCCCCAGTTCCAGCGCCCGAAAGGTTACTTCTGATCCCCGCTCAGTCAGTGTCGATACCATCACCACCGGCATGGGCCGCAATCGCATCAGTTTCTCCAGAAATTCCAGGCCATCCATCTTTGGCATTTCCACATCCAGCGTCAGTACATCCGGATTCAATGTCCGGATCATTTCACGCGCCACTATCGGATCCGGGGCCGCACCAATCACCTCCATATCCGGCCGGGCATTGATGATCTCGGTCAGTAATTTGCGAATCAGGGCTGAATCATCAATGATAAGTACACTGATCTTTTTCATGAGCTCCTCCTCAATTTTCACGCGTACCTGGCTGTATTGCAGACTGCGCTACAGACAGCAGTAACCGGCTGTAATTCTGCTCGCGCTCGACAATGGTATCGTTACGCGATACATATAATTTCTTCTGCAACACTCGGCCGTTTTTGGGGAAAAAATGGATCTTGCGTGGATGATTACCTTCCAGATCTGCCGCCAGAATTGGAATCCCCCGTTCCGCCAGATATTTTTTGACAAACCGGGTATTCTGCGAACCGATCATTGATGACACCATGGCACGCTGCACATTACCCCCTCCAAATACCTTGGAAACCAGATTCTCCTTGTGTGCCCCGTTTCTGAGCAGCTCGCGAATCAGGATATCCATTGCATAGCCACCGAAACGCGCGCATTCCACCTGAAGTCCCTGGTCATCTTCGCCTCTAGGCAGCATAAAATGATTCATTCCGCCCACGCCGCTCTGACCGTCATAAATACAGGCTGAAACGCAGGAACCCAGTACTGTACTCAGCACCATATTCCGAGTGGTCACAAAATATTCTCCCGGCAGCAGTTTGACCGCTTCCGTATTCAGGCGCTGATCGAAATAGAAATTTGAAGCAAACTGAGGATTAACCATAGCAAGGCAGAGCTACCCGATAATTTATCAAATCTGTTTTTGGTACAGAGATTGGCATAGCCCTGATTCTGCTGCCTATTTCTTAACTGGCTTATAAACAGTGCGATCAATGAGCCTGATCAGGTCGGAAGCATGCTGGAACACTTCCGAGTGGCCCATGAACAGCAGTCCGTCACGATCAAGCAACGGTACAAATTTCTGCAAAATCCGATACTGCGTCGGCTTATCAAAATAAATCATGACATTACGGCAGAAAATCGCATCAAGAGGTCCGCGCATCGGCCACTTGGGATCCAGCAGATTAAATGGCCTGAATGTAACCAAGTCACGCAATTCCTGTCGCACCCGGGCATAGCCTGAGGTACTGCTTTTCCCTTTGAGAAAAAATCTTCTGATTCTCTCAGAGGACATGGATTCCAGCCTGTCGAGGGGATAAACGCCCTCACGCGCTGCTGCCAGCACTTCGGTATCAATGTCGGTGGCAAGGATACGGACAGGGGGTTTCATTGAATTAAAGGTTTCCACCATGGTCATGGCCATCGAATAAGGTTCTTCCCCGGTAGAAGCCGCGCTGCACCAGAGTTTCACCGTGTGGCCAGGCTGACGTTTCTTCACATGCTCGGCCAGCATTGGAAAATGGTGAGCTTCCCGGAAGAACGATGTCAGATTGGTGGTCAGCGCATTGGTGAATGACTCCCACTCTACATCCTCGCTATCTCTTTCCAGGCGCTGCAAATAGTCGTTGAAATTGTTCGTCCCGGTTGCGCGCAGACGTTTCGAAAGACGGGTATACACCATCTCCTGACGATTCTCGGCCAGTGCGATGCCGGCGCGCGCATAAATCAGCTTTTTCACACATTCGAAGTCATGTGAGGAAAACGCGTACTCACGTGTATTGTGTTCACCCGAAGCACGTGCATTCATGGCAGATGACCGTCAGGTGAACAGAACCTGCTACCTGTCATCACCGTAATGATGACAGGCAGGGAATCCCCCCCCCACCTTACTTCGCGCACCTCTGCCACTTCAGGTTGTACGACCCCGGATTCCGTCATCGTGTATTGCATGTCTTTCCTCCCGTCATCAGCCCCGAATTTTGTCTTCGCAAGACCGCAAGTGCCGTTTAGCCGCAAATAAAGCGTGGTGAATAACGATTCAATGTCTCTATTACCGCCGCTACCGGATTGCTTCACGCCGATGGCACTCGCAAAAACGGCCAGGATTGAGCCAAGACGAATATTTTCATCGATCGGTGTCATCACAAGATCCGGTTTCAAAATTCTTCCCATCCCCCTTCGGTGCCGGCGGAAACCGATGCAACAGAGCTTCTGGTAGCTGCTTTCTTCCGGTTTCGGGTTTGTGGCAAGCGCTCGACGTTGGTTGCCCGGTTAGGGCTGCGCCGTTCGACGGATGGCGGGTTGTCCGTATGAGCTGCAGCCATTCCATGCTCCAGCTTGAACGCCGCTACTGCACGCGACAGTTGTTCTGCCTGTTCGCGCATGGATTCGGATGCAGCTGCCGCCTCTTCCACCAGCGCCGCATTCTGTTGCGTGATCTCATCCATTTGTGAAATGGCCTGATTGACCTGTTCGATCCCCAAGCTCTGCTCATGGGAAGCAGCCGAAATCTCGCCCATGATGTCGGTCACACGCTTGACTGACAGCACCACTTCTTCCATCGTCCTGCCAGCCTGATCCACCAGCTGGGTGCCGTCTTCCACCTTGTGCACCGAATTGCTGATCAGTCCCTTGATTTCCCGCGCCGCTGCCGCAGAACGTTGTGCCAGGGTGCGTACTTCAGTCGCCACTACGGCAAACCCGCGTCCCTGTTCACCGGCACGCGCTGCTTCCACCGCCGCATTCAGTGCCAGAATATTGGTCTGGAAGGCAATGCCGTCGATCACGCTGATGATGTCGACAATCTTCTTCGAGCTGTCGTTGATCGCGCTCATGGTCTGTACCACCTGACTGACGACCTCACCGCCTTTCACGGCCACATCGGAAGCCGAAGCCGCCAGCTGGTTGGCCTGGCGAGCATTGTCCGCGTTCTGTTTTACCGTCGAAGTCAGTTCCTCCATGCTGGCAGCGGTCTTCTCCAGGTTGGCTGCCTGCTGTTCGGTACGTTGTGAAAGATCGGTATTCCCATCGGCAATCTCTTTCGAAGCTGTGGTGATCAGTCCGGCTGCATCCTTGATCTGTCTGACAATGCTGGCAAGTTGATCCACGGTCGAATTCGAATCATCTTTCAACTTGCCCAACATACCTTGATAGTCATGGGTAATGTGCATGGTCAGGTTACCCTGTGCCAGAGCCTCCAGCATGGTAGCCATCTCATCTAACCCTTGTGAAGTGCTCTCCATCAGCCGATTGATTCCTTCTGCCAGTTGCCGAAAAAAACCTTCCTTACCAGCCAACACCAAACGCTTGCTGAAGTCACCCGCCACACCCGCCTGAACGATTTCCATGACTTCCTTTTCGACTGTCAGCTCCTGAGTACGGTCACGCCATTCAACCACAGCACCTGCCCGTTCACCCGATTCGCTGGTAACCGGCATCAACAGCAGTGAATACGTCCGCTCTCCGATTCTGACGTTATCGATCTGTTGCTGCCCGGCCAGATCTCTCAATCGACTTTGCAATGATTCGCATACATCCACTTCATTGGCTTCATTGACCAGAATTTCCTGCACCATCCGGTTCATGAAAATGATCGTTCCGGTGTTATCAGCAATCATGACCGCAGAAGTTGCGATATCCAGCGCATTACGTACCCGCAGATTCTCGATGTTCATCCGCTTGGTTTCGGTGAAATCGATTCCCGCACGAATCTGCATGGATTTGAGTGCTTCGGTCAGCCGCCCGATTTCATCATTACGCTCGAGGAGGATCTGGCTGGTGTAATCACCCTGCGCCATTTTATCCAGGTGATGAATCATGGTATCCACCGGCTGGCGAATACAGCGATACAGCAGCACACCCATTCCACCTGCCAGACAGACACTCAACCCCATCCCGGCAAACGCCAGATTCAGCTGGCCCTGCATCATCAGCCAGGCAGAACCCGCCATGACCAGCAAAGGTACCGCACCAAACCCGGTGATCCGGGTTTTCAGGCTGAGATGGCGGAATTTCTCGCGCAATGACCCCAGCCAGCTATTTGCAACTATCTCTCCGGCAACGATCTGCACCTTTGCCGTACCCTCACGCATCTGGCGATAGAGCGTCTCGGCTGCCTGAATCTGATCACGCGTTGGTTTGCTGCGCACAGACATGTGTCCGGTCACCTTGCCATGTTCCCTGATGGGTGTCACATTGGCATATACCCAGTAACAGCTGCCATCCTTGGAACGATTTTTGACCATACCGCTCCACGGCCTGCCCCGTTTGAGCGTATTCCAGAAATCTGCAAAGGCTTCCGGCGGCATATCCGGATGGCGGATGATGTTATGCGCCTGTCCGACCAATTCCTGCTCTGTAAAGCCGCTCATTCGGATGAAGGGCTCATTGATATAAGTAATGACCCCCTTGGCCGTGGTTTTGGAAACGAGAAACTCTCCATCCCGCATTTCCCGTTCCACATTGGTAACTGGCATATTGACTCGCATGATCTCGCTTTCTTGGTAAGTTACGTTATTGACAGAAATACTGTTTTATCGGCATCAGCCGGATTGATTGGCGTTCTCCTCCTTCATATAAAAAATATTGCAGGCTGTACAATTCAAAATTTTGTCTTTGCAAGTCATGTAGTCACGTGGCAATCCAGTGCTGCTGCTACCGGACTGCTTCATGCTCAAATTATTTTGTAGTGACGAATGTTTTATTCTGTTTCAGAACTCTTCCCAGTCACCATCCGTACCGGTTGGAATGGAGGAGGATGCACCCGGGGAAGCAGTTTTCCTGTGGCCTTTTACTTGTTGCGGCAGGCGTTCGACGTTGGTTGCCCGGTTGGGGCCGCGCCGCTCGACGAATGGCTGGCTGTCCGTATGAGCTGCAGCCATTCCGTGCTCGAGCTTGAATGCTGCCACTGCACGGGATAGTTGATCCGCCTGTTCGCGCATGGATTCGGAAGCCGCAGCCGCTTCTTCCACCAGCGCCGCATTCTGTTGCGTGATCTCGTCCATTTGTGAAATGGCCTGATTGACCTGTTCGATTCCCAGACTCTGTTCCTGCGAAGCAGCCGAAATCTCGCCCATGATGTCCGTCACGCGCTTGACTGATAGCACCACTTCTTCCATCGTCCTGCCGGCCTGATCAACCAGCTGGGTGCCATCTTCCACCTTGTGCACCGAATTGCTGATCAGTTCCTTGATTTCCCGCGCCGCTGCCGCAGAGCGTTGTGCCAGCGTGCGTACTTCGGTTGCCACCACGGCAAACCCGCGTCCCTGTTCACCGGCACGCGCCGCTTCCACCGCCGCATTCAGTGCCAGAATATTGGTCTGGAAGGCAATGCCGTCGATCACACTGATGATGTCGACGATCTTCTTGGAACTGTCGTTGATCGCGCTCATGGTCTGTACCACCTGACTGACGACCTCGCCGCCTTTCACGGCCACATCGGAAGCCGAAGCCGCCAGCTGGTTGGCCTGACGGGCATTGTCCGCATTCTGTTTCACCGTCGAAGTCAGCTCTTCCATGCTGGCAGCAGTTTCTTCCAGATTGGCCGCCTGCTCTTCCGTGCGTTGTGAAAGATCCGAATTACCGTCGGCAATCTCTTTCGATGCGGTGGAAATCAGTCCGGTTGCATCCTTGATCTGTCTGACGATACTGGCAAGCTGTCCCACGGTGATATTGGCATCATCCTTCATCGTGGCAAACATTCCCTGGTACTCTCGTGTGATCTTCTGCGTCAGATCACCCTCCGCCAGCGCATCCATGATACGGATAACATCCTCCAGACTAGTTTCGCAAGTCTGCATCAACTGGTTGAGGTTGCTAACCATGGCATGGAAATCATGCTGGTATTTATCGGCCTTGCCACGCCGGGAAAAATCACCCGCCGTCGCCCCTTCCACCAGGTATTTGATTTCACCGTTGATCGCCTGCAAACTGGCTTTGACCTTATCCATCGTTTCCGTAACTTTTGCCTTCTCACCAGGTAACCTGTCCATATCCACTGATAGATCACCCTGCGCATAGCGTGCAACGACTTCAACCACCCGCATTTTGACGGCGATGTGCGCTTTCACCAGTTCATTGATCGAATTGGCTATTTCACCGTAACTGCCGGGAAACTGACTTGCCGGAATACGGTAACTGATCGCCCCGGCGTCATGCTGCTGACTCATTTTTTGCTGGGCAGACATGAAACCGTTCAGCACTTCCACCATCTTCGTCATCGATTGCAGCAACCTGGAAATTTCATCACGGCCAGTCACTTCGATGCGCTGATCCAGCCGGCCGTTGGCAATGCCATCCGCTACCTCCATCGCCTGATTGATCGAACGGCTGACGCCACGGATCAGCACGAATCCCACCCCGCCCGCCAGCAGAATTCCCAGCACGGTCAGGGTAATCGTGGTGGCAAAAATAATAGAAGTCATTGCCTGTAACTGTTCATATTCCTGTGCCGTCACGCTTTCCTGCAGACCGATCAGTTGCATCAATGAGCCATGTACTGCCTCATATTTGGGGCCAGCGTCCTGCAGGGTAACTTCTACCGCTGCATCGAAATTGCCATTGATCGCATGATTGAGCGTCTGGTTGCGCGCTGCCTGGTAAACCTTCCATTGTTCAGTAAAACGTCCGGCCAGTGACTGTTCTTCCGGGGTCATGTAGGTCTGGGTGAATTTTCGCCACAATTCGTTGATTTTGGCATCCTCGTCGACTACCTGCGCGGCACGCTGCCTGGCAACGCCGGTATCGCGCAAATTGGTTACCAGTAACGCATACATGCGCACTTGCAGCAGGCTGTCCAGTATTTGCGAGAAATGACCAAGCACCACCACCCTATCCTGATAAATCGTTTCCAGCTTTGTCTTGGATTGATACAGGCCGTACAACCCGACGGATCCCACACTGATCAGTGCCAAAGACAGCAGGCCGACTATAAAAATCAGCCGTGATTTGATCGTCATGTTCTGCAACATTTCTGCTCCCGATAAAGTAACTTGTTTCCCAAAATAAATACTGTGCACCCGTCACAGCCACTGATTTCTACAACTATTTGCCTGTCTGTTCCAGCAGACCCATTTCCGAACTGCTCATGAGCTTCTCGATATCCACCAGAATCAGCATGCGTTCTTCCATGGTGCCAAGTCCGATGATGTATTCGGTATCGATCACCCCGCCAAACTCCGGGGCGGGGCGCAAATGTTCGGTATCCAGATTGATCACATCGGATACACCATCCACCACGATGCCGATGACACGCCCGGACAGATTCAGAATGATGACCACGGTGAACTGATCGTAGAGGGCCTCACCCAGATTGAATTTGATACGCATATCGACGATCGGGACGATGACACCGCGCAGATTGATGACCCCTTTGATGAATTCGGGGGCGTTGGCAATACGGGTGATGGCGTCGTATCCGCGTATTTCCTGGACTTTGAGTATCTCGATACCGTATTCCTCTTTCCCCAGGCGAAAAATCAGGAATTCACTGCTGGCAAGATTTCCAACCGGGTTAAGCGATTCACCGGCGGCTGCGGCTTGTGTCAACAACATGGTTTGCTCCTCAGTAATGTGCACAATCGGGTAGCAGTTTTAACGGCCTTCCCCACAGAAATTTGATCAATTTATTACGCTGCATGGATCATTCTCTGTTTTGTGACATTGACCAGTCCCACAGCGTCGAGGATCAGAGCAACACTGCCATCGCCCATGATAGTGGCACCCGAAACTCCCGCTACGCGGCGATAGTTGCTTTCCAGACTCTTGATCACCACCTGATGCTGGCCGACCAGCGTATCGACAAACATGGCAGCCTTGCTGCCTTCGGCATCGAGGATCACCAGAATGCCCTCGTGGATATTTTTGACAGTCGGTTCCAGATTGAAAATTTCATGCAGGGCAATCACCGGCAAGTATTCTCCGCGCACCTGTACCACGCGCCCCTGACCTTGTATGGTGCGGATATCCTCTGCGGCAGGTTTGAGTGATTCGGTAATATAGGTCAGCGGGATGATGAACATCTGATCACCCACAGCAACCGACAATCCATCCAATATGGCGAGCGTCAGCGGCAGACGGATCGAGATCCGGGTGCCCTGTCCGGTAATCGAATCGATTTCCACCCGTCCGCCAAGCCCTTCGATATTG
This sequence comes from Nitrosomonas europaea, assembly GCF_900167395.1. Lineage (GTDB taxonomy): Bacteria > Pseudomonadota > Gammaproteobacteria > Burkholderiales > Nitrosomonadaceae > Nitrosomonas > Nitrosomonas europaea. The sequence continues at coordinate 14,203 of NZ_FUWK01000030.1, read as the reverse complement.
CGTTTGACCACATCCATGCCCACACCACGACCGGAGACATCCGTCACGACATCGGCAGTGGAGAAGCCAGCTTCGAAAATCAGCATCCACACTTCCTGATCGGTCATGTTTTCGTTGACAGGCAGGCTACGGCTTTGTGCCTTGGCCAGGATTTTCTCCCGGTTCAGTCCGCCGCCGTCATCCGCCACCTCGATGATGACGCTTCCCCCCTGGTGAGAAGCACGCAGGGTAATCGTGCCGCGCGCCGGTTTACCCAGCTCCCTTCTTTTTTCCGGTGTTTCGATACCGTGATCGAGACTGTTGCGGATGAGATGCGTCAGCGGATCGGTAATTTTTTCAATCAGCCCTTTATCCAGTTCGGTACCTTCACCTACGGTTTTGAGATCGACCTGCTTGCCGAGCTTGGAAGCGACATCTCTCACTACACGCGGGAATCGGCTGAAGACGAAACTGATCGGCATCATACGGATCGACATGACAGCTTCCTGCAGGTCGCGCGTATTACGTTCGAGCTGGTTGAGGCCGTTGAGCAGTTTTTCGAAAATGACCGGATCGATCTGACTGGCAGTTTGCGCCAGCATGGCCTGGGTAATGACCAGCTCACCTACCAGATTGATCATCTGATCCACTTTCTCGACACTGACACGAATGGAAGAAGATTCGCTGTTTGCTGAGGACTGCTCTGCCGATGATTTCGAGCGCGGTGCGCCGGCAGTTGCTCCTGCGGGTTGCTTCGCCCCGGAACTCACGAGACTGACAGGAACAGGACTGGCAGCATTGGACAGGACGGGTGTTATGGTTTCTTCTTTCTCCTCCTGCACCTCAACAACTGTTGCAGCTGTCTGATCGATGGCAGGAGGGTGTTTCTGTTCACATTCGATCACCGGTTCGGGAACCACTGCAGCCAATGGCGAATCATCCGCAATTTTTCCAGCGATCTCGATGGACAAGCTGGTCGGATCCACTAAAAATGCCAGCGATTCCCAGACATCTTCCTCACTGATCTGCGTGGAAAGCTGCAATGTACAGACCGTTTCATTGCCCGGTTCGGTCAGGTTTTTCAGTTGCCCCTGCCGTGAGAGATCGGCCAGCAGTTTTTCCATGACCGGCCGGGCAAGGTTCGTGCAATCAAATTCGATCCGGTAGGTGGCTGCATTTTCCGGAACGGAAACCGGTTGAGCTACTGCCACGGACAGTTCTGCAACAGCGACCGGTACAGCAGCACCGACAGCGCTGGCAGATTCTTCCACCGATGCAGATTCGATGGTTTCAGACAGACATTCAGACGGCGTATGACTGCTGCCGGTATCCCTCTCCAGCTCTTTCAGTTTGCGATTGACCGCTTCCACTTCCGCCGGATCGGCTGAACCGTTGCCCTTGTGGCCGTCGAGCTGGTGTTTCAGCACGTCCCGGGCATGCAGGAAAGCATCCACCATTTCAGCGCGCAGTTCGAGCTCATTCCTGCGCAATCTGTCCAGCAGGGATTCCAGCACGTGGGTGAGTTCTGCCATATCGGTAAAACCGAAGGTTCCCGCTCCACCTTTGATGGAATGGGCCACACGAAATATCGCATTCAGATCTTCCGGATCAGGCGACAGAATATCCAGCCTCAGCAGGCGTGTTTCCATTTCTGCCAGCAATTCACCTGCTTCCTCAAAAAATATCTCGTAAAATTGCTCGAGGTCAGTGCTCATAAGGGCTCCTGTCTTAAATTTGCAACAGATTACTGCAGCAAAACAAGTATGTAATTTCAAACAGATTGATAAACCGGCTTCATTTCTGCTGATTCCAAAGCCGGGTACAATACGCAATGACAGCCATTTCCATCCTCCCCGCTCTGAAAACCGGAAAAATGGCAGCACATAACGGCGAAAAAAGAAATCAGGCAGGCGTCTGAACGACAGGAATTCACGTTGCGACCAAGGTACGTTCCCTTGTAATATCCTCACTCGTAAGACGTTATTTATATTTCGGAAATTCGAGCAACAAGTTGAGCAAAAATAAAAATGACAAACCACACTTACGTCATCCGGCAACAGGACAGAAATGCAGCTATCAGCTTCATCGATAATCAGCTGAATCAAAACCACGCGTGGCTCAATGAAACCGAATCTCAGCGGGCGATCGCCGGGCAGGAATATCTGCAGGCCAGGACCGACCCGGCCAGTTTCAATGCGTGGTGCCAGAAGTGGCTGAATGAAAGCCAATGGGCAGAAATCAAACAGGCTATCTGTATAGCCAAAGACCGGCAGGAAACAAGATTGCGATACGCTGCTGAGCCGCATAAAACCATCAGCGTGACCCATCGCGCGTGGAAAATTCTTTCCGAAATCGCGCTGCAGGAGCAGCTCACCCTGTCTGAAGTCATCGTCAACCGGTTGAGCGGCAATGATGCAACCGCCTGTCCACCCGCCAAATCGCGCTATAATCTGACCAGCTGATCTGCCACCGGATGTACTCTCAACCATCCGGCGGCAGGCATACCCGCCCTGCACTGATAGCAGGCCATGTTGACAATCCGTTTCTGTAATGATCACTCAGTCTTCACTATTGACTTACCCCCTGGCTGGCTGTCTGAATCGTCTGGCCAATAAATCAAGCCAGGTGAAACAGCGGTTACAGACTCATGCGAATGAAACCGTATGTTTCCGTATCGACTCTCTGGCCAGCCTGTCTGTCACGATTACGCAGGACGGCCATTTCACGACAGCCGCCAAAGATACGCAAGCTGCGGTCATTCTCGACATAGCGGCCGAGCTCATCCCCCGCATTGCTTCCGGCGAGATGGCCGCGTTCGATAAAATCATCATCTGCGGTGATCCGGAACTGGCAGATACTCTGCTTTACATGGGCAAGATCTTTCAGGCGGGAATCGAAGAAAATCTGAGCTCGGTCATGGGAGATGTGCTTGCCCGGCGGGCAACCTTGACCGGACAGGAGCTGGTACGCTGGCATCTGGGAAGCATCCGCAATCTGTCGCGAGCACTGGGTGAATTCCTGAGCGAGGAGCAGCCGGTAACCGCGAGCAGAAATCGGTTCCATCAGCTTGCTTCCGAGGTTGAATCACTGCAGCGGCGGATTTTACGACTCGAGAAGCGGATTACCGCACTCGTTCCATCGTTTTCTTCGATTGCGGGCAATCTGCCCCGGACTGGCCGATGACCGAGAATCGTATGACGCAGTGCTGTGCTGCGTGCCACACTGACACCGGCCTCGTTTGCCGGTAATTTCACTGACCGGTCAACTGCCTCATGCGTTTCTTCCGCCTGCTCAAAATCATCCTGATCGCTTTTCGTTTCGGTCTGGATGAAATCCTGTTCACTCAAGTTCGCCTGCGCATACTCAAGGTATTCTCGGCTTTGCTGCCATTCCGCTCACGGCTCCAGCTGCCGCGCGCGGTCAGGTTGCGTCTGGCGCTGGAAACACTAGGGCCTATTTTCATCAAGTTTGGACAGATGCTGTCCACTCGCCGGGATTTACTTGCCCAGGATTTTGCCGAGGAACTGGCACTGCTGCAGGATCGGGTACCCCCCTTCCCTTCGGAGCAGGCAGTCCAAATTCTGGAAACCGTCTACGGCAGACCGGTTCATGAGGTTTTTCTCGAATTCGATATCAAACCGGTCGCCAGTGCATCGGTTGCCCAGGTGCACTATGCGGTACTGCATGATGGCACACGCGCTGCTGTCAAGATCCTGCGGCCGACCATCGCGCCGGTCATCGCACATGATGTGGCACTGATGGAAACCGGCGCCTGGTTGCTCGAATCCATCTGGCCGGATGGTAAACGGCTGAAACTGCGTGAGGTGGTGGCAGAATTCGCACGGCATCTGGGAGATGAGCTCGACCTGATCCGGGAAGCAGCCAACTGCAGCCAGTTACGGCGTAATTTTCTGGATTCTCCTCTACTGCTGGTACCGGAAGTGTACTGGGATTACTGCCACACGGAAGTCATGGTGATGGAACGCGTCGTTGGCACTCCCATCAGCCATGTCGCCTCGTTGCGCACACAGGGAATCGATATTCCTCAACTTGCCCGCATGGGAGTGGAGATATTCTTCACTCAGGTATTCAGAGATGGCTATTTCCATGCCGACATGCATCCTGGCAATATCTTCGTTGGCAGTGACGGGCGCTACATCGCCGTGGATTTCGGCATTATGGGCTCGCTGAGTGATCAGGATAAAAACTACCTGGCACAGAATTTCCTGGCTTTTTTCCGCCGCGATTACCGTCGTGTGGCGCAAACACATATTGAAGCAGGTTGGGCACCGAGAAATACGCGCGTGGATGACTTCGAATCTGCTATTCGTGCCGTCTGTGAACCGATTTTCGACCGGCCGCTGAAAGAAATCTATTTTGGCCGTGTGCTGCTGCGTCTGTTTCAGGCTTCGCGCCAGTTCAACGTGGAAATCCAGCCCCAGCTCGTTCTGCTGCAGAAAACCTTACTCAATATCGAAGGACTGGGTCGTGATCTGGACCCGGATCTCGATCTCTGGAAAACCGCCAAACCCTTTCTGGAAAACTGGATGGCTGAGCAGGTCGGCCTGCGCGGGCTGGTTACCCATCTCCAGAAGGAAGCAACCAACTGGGCAGTCATTCTGCCGCAGTTTCCCCGCCTGCTGCACTACAACCTGAGCCAGGAACGCGCCCAGAATCTGGAAGACAGACTGGCCCAACTGGTCGCACAGGAGAAACGGCAAAGCAGATTGCTGATGTTGCTTGCACTGTTACTGGCAGGACTACTACTTGCCCAGATATACCTCTGAACGAGGCTGAGAAACTCCGAATCCCAGTCTTTACTGTCATTCATATAAAGGCATTCAGAGTTTCCCAACCCGGCAGAATCAAATTTGTTAAAATCCGGCTTTTTGGAATAAAGTCATGGCGTTACTCGAGTTGCGCGACGTTACCCGGCGTTTTGGCGACTTCACCGCAGTAGACTGCGTCAATCTGTCGATCGAGGCAGGCGAGCTCTTCACCTTACTGGGTCCGTCCGGCTGCGGAAAAACGACACTCCTGCGCATGATTGCCGGGTTCGATGTACCTGATTCCGGCCAAATATTGCTGGATGGACAGGATATCGCCAACACTCCGCCCGAGAAACGTCCTATTCATACGGTCTTTCAGAGCTACGCCCTGTTTCCGCACATGACAGTAGCGGACAATGTTGCTTTCCCATTGAAGATGTCGGGAAAGACACCTGCCGAAATCAAAAAACGAGTAGAAAAAGCACTGGAAGAAGTACAACTGTCCAGATTCACACACCGTTTTCCGCATGAACTGTCCGGCGGACAAAAGCAGCGGGTGGCATTTGCCCGCGGGTTGATCAACCGGCCACGCCTGCTGCTGATGGATGAGCCGCTCGGCGCCTTGGACGCAAAGCTGCGGGAAGATATGCAACGGGAGCTGATCAGCCTGCAAAAAGAGGTCGGCATCACTTTCGTTTTTGTCACTCACTCGCAGGATGAAGCGCTGGCGCTATCGCAGCGAATTGCTGTCATGAATCAGGGGCAAGTCGAGCAGATCGGTGAGCCTTCCGTAATTTACAGCCACCCGGCCAATCGCTTCATTGCCGACTTCATCGGTAAGATCAATCTGATGGCAGCACGGGTAACACAGGTTTCCGACAACGACATGACGCTGGAAATCGACCAGCTCGGCACCACCACACTCCCACTCAAACAAGGTATCAAAACCGGAGATCAGGGCGTGATGGCAATCCGCCCGGAACAAGTGAGCGTACATGCACTGGCCAGGCATGCGGAACTGCCCCATGCCCATACCGGCAAAGTGCTCGATTTTCTCTATGTTGGCGATGTCACCACCTATATCGTCGAACTGGATTGCGGTATCCGCGTGGAAGCCCTGCTGGCGAACTCCTCACCCGGACGCGCGCGTTTCTTTGAAGTGGGTGATCCGGTCATCGTCAGCTGGACACGGGAAGCCGCCCAATTTCTGATGAACTGAACATGAACAGACTTCGCCTGACACGCTGGCTGGTAAGCCTGCCACCGACACTGTTCCTGCTGCTGTTCTTTGTGGTACCCAGCCTGCTCATGATCGTGACCTCTTTCCGCTACCCGGGTGAATTTGGCGGGCTGGCACCTCTATCAGTGCCGGCAACGGGTCTCGCAGAAGAGGGTTCCGGCTTGTACGGTCTGACACTCGAAACCTACCGTTTCTTTTTCAGCGATATCCTGTACGCAGAAATTTTCCTGAAATCATTCGCGGTTGCAACGGCCACCACCTTGATCTGCCTGGTCATGGCTTACCCGGTCGCCATGCTGATCGCCCGGAGTGCAAAAAAATACCGCAATCTGATGGTACTGCTGGTGGTATTGCCATTTGCCAGCAACTTTCTGATCCGCATCTATGCCTGGATGATCATTCTCGGGCCGGAATCGACATTCAGCCACCTGATCAACAGCGTACTCGATGTGCTGGGTTTAGAACCGGTCATGCTGCTGTTTTCTCCCTTTGCTGTGCTGGTAGGCACGGTGTATGTGCATCTGCCGTTCATGATCCTGCCGCTCTACACCAATCTGGAAAAACATGATCCGGTATTGCTCGATGCAGCCCAGGATCTCGGTGCGAACCGCTGGCAGCGATTCTGGCGGGTGACCTGGCCACAATCCCTGCCGGGTGTGTTTTCCGGTTCGGCACTGGTATTCATCCCGGTACTCGGCATGTTTGCCATACCGGATATCCTGGGTGGCACCGGTGACATCCTGATCGGCAACCTGATCAAGGATCAGTTCCTCGGTACGCGCGACTGGCCGTTTGGCTCTACCCTGTCCATCATGCTCACGCTGGCGGTGCTGAGTGTGGCCGGCCTGGCCACCTGGTTCGCCCGTTCCCGCACTGCTTCCAGCAATTAATTCACTGACATGAAACGTAATAATCTGACATTGTGGCTTGCAGCCATCCCGGTTTATGCATTTCTTTATATTCCGCTGATTGTCGTCGTGGTGTATTCGTTCAACGATTCCCGTCTGAATGCGGAATGGGTGGGCTTTACGCTGGACTGGTACTACAAACTGTTCAATAACGGCGAAATGCTGCTGGCCGCCCGCAATTCACTGATCATTGCGATTACCGCAAGCCTGCTCGCCACCGTACTGGGAACCATGGCCGGACTGGCGATTCACCGCTACCGGCTCAAAGTACTGCCGATACTCGCCTTTACACCCATCGCCATGCCGGAAATCCTGCTGGGAGTTTCGCTGCTGCTGTTTTTCCTGCAGGTGCTGAACCTGACACTGGGTATGGTTTCAATCATCATTGCCCACACGACCTTCTGTATCGGTTTTGTCGCCATCATCGTTCGTGCCCGCCTGCAAGGTATGGATGACAGCATTTTCGAAGCAGCGCGCGATCTGGGCGCAACTCCCTGGCAAACGTTCAGGTTGATCACCCTGCCGCTGATCATGCCTGCCGTGGCCGCCGGCGCACTGATGTCGTTCACACTGTCGATCGACGATTTCGTCATCACCTTCTTCACCAAGGGCGTCGGTGAACCGATTCTGCCAATCCAGATCTACACCATGATCAAAATTTCAGTGACACCTGAAGTCAATGCGATTTCCACGCTGCTGATGCTACTGACGCTTGCCTTGATCATTCTCGCCAATCGGCTCGATGCCGGCGCACTGCGCGGAGAATAACAGTGAAAGCGAGCATCATTCGATCGTATTTCGTCTGTCTGCTGATCAGCATACTTGCTGGATGTACTTCCGGGAGCGGATCCGGAGATAATCCATCCAATCAGCAGGATAACGTTCTGCGGCTGTTCAACTGGAATAACTACATCAGCCAGAAAACAGTCGAACGCTTCGAACAGATGTGCCAGTGCCGGGTCACACAGGACTATTATTCCGATAATGAGGAATTGCTCGCCAAACTGGCGGCCGGCGCAACCGGTTATGATCTCCTCGTTCCGACGGGTGATGCCATGGATACACTGATCCGGCAGGGCGCGCTGAGGGAGCTGGATAAATCAAAGATCCCCAATCTGAAAAATATCGATCCCGGCTACCTGAAAACCAAATTTGATCCGGACAACCGCTATTCCGTCCCGTATGCGAATACCATCACCTTGCTGGGATTCAACCGCGAAAAAATTACCGGGCTGGGATTACCCACCGATAGCTGGGCAATCATCTTCGAGCCGGAATATCTGAAAAAAATCAAAGGACGCGTGACAGTACTCGACAGCCAGCGCGAACTGCTGGCCGCTGCACTCAAATATCTGGGTTACTCCGCCCATGACACTGATGAAGCCCATTGGCAGCAGGCCAAAACACTGATCATCCGCGCAAAACCCTACTGGGCCGCTTTCAACAACACCAGCTATATCCGTGAACTGGCAGTTGGCAATCTGTGGGTTGCTCACGGCTATTCGAACGATATGTTCCAGGCTGCACAGGATGCAAAAAAAACAGGGCGCCAGTTCAGTATCGATTTCGTCATTCCGAAGGAAGGTGCAGTATTATCGCTCGACAGCATGGTGCTCCACCGCAGCGGACACCGTCCCGATCTGGCACACCGCTTCATCAATTTCATGCTGGAAGGTGAAAATTCCGCCGAGCTGACCAACCTGACCGGCTCTGGCAACCCCAATCTGGATGCCAGACCCCATATCCATCCCGAAATCATTGCCAACCCGGCCATTTTCCCGGATGCAGCACAATTTTCCCGGCTGGAAATGCTGGAAGATATCAACCACACCCAACGCCGGCTGCTCAGCCGGATATGGACAGAAATCAAATTGAGGTAAAGGGCATGACCTACTATCAGCACCACGTTTTCTTTTGCATCAATCAGCGCGCCAATGGCGAACGCTGCTGCAACGACCACCACGCCCAGGAAATGCGCGATTACGCCAAGGCACGTATCAAGGAGCTCAAATTGAGCGGAAAAGGGAAAATACGCATCAACAACGCCGGCTGCCTCGATCGCTGCAGCGAAGGCCCGGTCATCGTCATCTACCCGGAAGAAGTCTGGTACACCTATGTCGATCAGGAAGATATCGATGAAATCATTGAATCTCACCTGCAGAACGGAAAAATCGTTGAACGACTGAGAATATGATCATCTCATACCGTACGGATGTATCCTCCCATACCACTCCGAGACAGCCGCTGTGTGACAAAATGATCATGATTATTTCTTGCTTGAATATTCTGGCCGGCAATGATGATGATCTTTTTACCCATCAACTTTTTATCCCTTTACACCTGCCTCCTTTACTAATCCAGGAAACAATCCTGGATTGAACAGATAGCGGTTCAGGAAATCACGCGCTGTAAATACGGCACCCGGCATTCACTCATCATCCGGTAAACCGCCCTATACTATAATTGTCTGTCATGAAACAGTCATCTGTTACAGGGTTTATCATCCATGCCGAATGAACAGAAACGCTTCGTAACCGGTCCGGCCGGTCGACTGGAAACCGTTGTCACGCTGCCGGAGGGGGCGCCGCGCGGTCTTGCCATCGTGGCGCATCCACATCCGCTTTATCAGGGCAGCATGGATAACAAGATCGTCTACATCCTCAGCCGGGCTTTCATCGAACAGCAGTACATCACGGTGAAATTCAATTTCCGTGGCGTGGGCGCGAGTGAAGGCAGTTATGCCGAAGGAAAAGGGGAGATCGAAGATGTCATGGCTGTTACTCAGGCCATGCGTGAGCAGTACGATACCGGACCGGAACCGCTGCCGCTGACACTGGCCGGTTTTTCATTCGGCGGTGCTGTCCAGGCACACGTTGCACAGCAGTTGAAGCCCTCCAGGCTGGTACTGGTCGCACCATCAGTGGAACGCCTGCAGGCCCCGCCTGTGGTCGATCATGCCCGGCATATCCTGGTCATTCAGGGTGATCAGGATACGATCGTGCCGCTTCAGAGCATACTGAACTGGGCAGCTCCACAAACGCTTCCGGTGACTGTCATTCCCGGTGCCGAGCATTTCTTCCACGGCAAGCTGCATGTCCTGAAAAACGTCATTCTGCAGAGCTGCAGTATCAGCCAAGCGGCAACCAGTCTCTACCCGTAAGGAAATCAGTATAGAGCTTCGCTTCCGGGCTGCCCGCCGCGGGTGACCAGTCGTAACGCCATTTGACGACAGGCGGCAGCGACATCAGGATGGATTCGGTACGCCCTCCCGACTGCAAACCGAACAGCGTTCCGCGATCCCATACCAGATTGAATTCCACATAACGGCCACGGCGATACGCCTGAAAATCCCGTTCACGTTCGCCATAGGGAAGATCGCGGCGCTTTTGCAGAATCGGAACATACGCTGCGAGGAAATGATCACCGACACTTCTGGTCAGGTTGAAGCAAGTGGCAAAATCCGGCTGGTTGAGGTCGTCAAAAAATACCCCGCCAATTCCGCGTGGTTCCTTGCGGTGTTTCAGATAAAAGTATTCATCACACCATTTCTTGAAACGCGGGTAGTACTCTTCACCCGAAGGCTGGAGTGCATCCTTGCAAGCCTGATGAAAATGGACAGCATCTTCTTCAAAACCATAGTAAGGGGTGAGATCCATCCCGCCGCCAAACCACCACACCGGCTCCGCTCCTTCTTTGGTGGCTGCAAAAAAACGGACATTCATGTGGACGGTAGGCGCATAAGGATTACGCGGATGCAGCACCAGCGAAACACCTGCTGCTTCAAATGCTCTGCCGGCCAGTTCGGGCCGGGCTGCAGTGGCCGAGGCGGGCAGCCCCTTACCGAACACATGCGAGAAATTGACTCCCCCGCGTTCCAGTACGTTGCCTTCCTCGATCACACAACTGGTCCCTCCCCCGCCTTCCGGGCGGTCCCAGGTATCACGGCGGAACGACTGGCCATCGACCTGCTCCAGTCCAGTCACAATTCTGTTCTGCAAATCAACCAGGTAATCCTTGACCTGTGCAAAATTCATATTCCCTCCCCATGTAATATGCTGTTCACCAATCGGTTTTTTCAGCCAATTCTACCTGCACAACCCTGAATTGGCACGCTGAAACCACGCTGACAGGTGGCCCCCAGCCCATCTCCCCGCTTTGGCTTATGTTAGACTTTGCGTTTCCCCGTTCAACCAAGGATTTGTCATGTCTGGCAACAGCATCGGAAAACTGTTCAGTGTCACTTCATTCGGTGAGTCTCACGGTCCGGCAATCGGCTGTATCGTAGATGGATGTCCGCCTGGATTAACCTTGTCGGTCGAAGACATCCAACAGGAACTGGATCGACGCAAACCCGGCACTTCCCGGCATGTCACACAGCGACGCGAGGCGGATCGGGTAGAGATACTCTCAGGCGTATTTGAAAACACAACGACGGGCACACCGATCGCCCTGCTGATCCGTAACGAGGATCAACGCAGCAAGGATTACAGCAAGATCATGGATGTTTTTCGCCCCGGCCATGCAGACTACACCTACTGGCAGAAATACGGCATCCGCGACTACCGGGGAGGAGGCCGTTCATCCGCACGGGAAACGGCTGTACGGGTGGCCGCTGGCGCCATCGCCAGGAAATGGCTGCAACAGCGCTATGGTATTGTCATCCGGGGTTACATGGCACAGCTCGGCTCGATTGCCATTCCCTTCAAAAGCTGGGATGTCGTCAATCAGAATCCGTTTTTTGTTGCAGATAACGATTATGTTCAGAAACTGGAAACATTCATGGACAGCTTGCGCAAATCAGGTAATTCAGCGGGCGCCAGAATCAATGTCGTGGCGGAAGGCGTACCGGTCGGCTGGGGTGAGCCGGTTTATGACCGGCTGGATGCCGATATCGCTTACGCCATGATGAGTATCAATGCGGTCAAGGGTGTGGAAATCGGGGCCGGATTCAACAGCATTACTCAGAAAGGGACCGAACACTCGGATGAGATCACCCCGGAAGGTTTCCTGAGCAACAATGCCGGCGGGATTCTGGGTGGAATTTCCAGCGGCCAGCCGGTTGTTGTCAGTGTGGCGATCAAACCCACATCCAGTATCCGTCTGGCACGACGTTCGATCGACAAGGCAGGAAATCCTGTACTGGTCGAAACCCATGGCAGGCATGATCCCTGTGTCGGCATCCGGGCAACTCCCATCGTGGAGGCTATGCTGGCCATCGTGCTGATGGATCATGCCTTGCGTCACCGCGCACAAAATGCGGATGTCGTCTGCTCTACTCCCAGGATTCCCGGAAGCACCACAAACCAGATACATCCAGTAGAGATGCAGGCCAGTGCTCCCCGGGCGGAAGATCCTGAACCGGATGAATCATCGTAATTTCGTAAAAAGAAGGCTCGCTATAGAAAGGCTTTGAAAAATATTTCAAAGCCTCATATTCAGTAATACCAGTAATTGCCCCGCCAGGTTCCCAGGTAGGGATAGCCGTAGTACCACCTCTGATAAAAAACAGGCTGCCAGCGATTGACCCACCGGTGGTAAATTTCACCTGATCTGCGTTCTTCCGATGCAAAAGCAGCCGCTTCCACGAGCAACTGCTCGGATTCCTTATCCCCTCTGCTCGCAGCGATACGTAACCACTTTTCCGCTTCACGATAGTCTGCGCCCATTTCTTCAAGCCCCGTCAGATACAGGCGGCCCAGTGCCTTTTGTGCATTGAGATCGCCCCTTTCTGCTGCCTCACGCATCCACTGTAATGCCTGATAGCTATCCTGACGCACCCCATCTCCCCGGAAATATCGAAGGCCGAGATCATACGCTGCACGCGGATCCTGGCGGGCAACATCCTCAAGCACCCTGATCCTGGCTTCTTCATCCGAAGAAGCGGCAGATGAATGATTAGAAACATAGTTACCGGAACGATCTGAACAACCGGAAGAATCACAAATTCGCGACAGATCCTTTTGGGGTGAAGATGTCGTACAAGCCATCAGGATCATACTGAAAATAAGCGATAAAATGATTTGTATATTCACTTTCTTACATTCCTTTCATATATCATATAAAGATCGAATTTGAACATGAGTAACAATAAACCAAGCTAATAAAAATAGCTTTTAATTTTATGAAAGGGAGTCATTTTATGAAAAAAAATAGCAGTTCAATTCGATCTTTAGTAGCAATATCCATTTGCATACCTTTTTTCACAGGATGTGCAAACGTAACGACCGGCACCGGCGGTACAGCCGTTACCGGTGCGGCTGCAGGAGGTGCCAGTGCGGGTGCCAATGCCGATCTGGAACGTTGTGATAAAACACTGGGCACACTTGCTGTCGATGACGGCAGGGAAGCAAACTGGTACCACAGTTTTGGCAGTGCTACCAGCATTACCACAATCGAACCACTCATTCGGCTTGCGGTTCAGCAATCAAACTGCTTCGTGCTTACTTCCATCGGTAATGCACGGACAGATAGCCGCCTTTCCCGTATTACCGATATGCAGCGTAACTCTGGTGAATATCGTGCCGGCTCGAAACAGCAAAAAGGACAACGTGTCGCTGCAGATTACTATATGGAGCCGCAGATCATCATCGACAATGATTCGACTGGAAAAGTCGGTGCTGCAATCGGAGGAGCATTCAACCCATTAGTCGGTGCACTGGCTGGCGCGCTTGAAACCAAGGTTTCCGTCGTCACACTGTCGCTGTTCGACATTCGTTCCAGTGTCCAGATTTCCATCTCGGAAGGAAGCTCAACCGCCAATAACTACGGCGCTGCATTGGGTGGATTTGGTGGTGGTGCAGGCGGCGCCCTGGGTGGTTTCTCACGTACTCCCGCAGGCAAGGCGACAGTCGCTGCTTTTTTCGATGCTTATAACGGAATGGTACGAGCACTCAAACATTATGAAGCACAGAAGGTAGAAGGAGGATTAGGACGCGGAGGAGCACTCAAGGTCAACTGATTCTCGTTTTTCAGGATAATCAGATATATCCGGGAAAAATAAAAAATCTCCTGATGTGTAGTAGTTGAGATCTGATCTGACAGTTACCCGATTTGACGAGTGCCTGTTAGATCAGATTCAGTTATTCAATTCGGTAATTTTATCGTCCCATATCTCCTTAGCGTCAATTAAAGTTTGCATCGGGGTGCGTCCACAGCACATTTTTCCCTGGTGAGTCCGCACACTGTTGTAGTACGCCATCCAATCATCCAGATCGTGTTGTAACTCTTCAATGGACTGGTAAATCTTGCGCCGGAATGTCACCTGGTAGAACTCCTGCAAGATGGTTTTGTGAAAGCGTTCGCAAATA
>NZ_FUWK01000013.1 GCF_900167395.1 Nitrosomonas europaea | reverse complement strand
GGGTAATCCCACCTCTTGGCAAGACCTGCTGTCAGATCAAATCTGAACTACTACACCTCATCATTGCAAATGTAGTGAAGTCATCCATTTTTCTATGATAAACATCCGGGCTCTGTTCTGAGCCCGGATATTCGTTTTAAGGAAATGCCGGAACCTTGGGTTCTGTTCGCATCACCTCGATTTGCGGTAAATGCTGTTTCACCCGATCTTCAATTTCATCGACTCGATTGACTGGCACATCCGCCAGTACCAGCAGTTTTCCTGCTTCGATTTCCTCCTCAAATTCTTTAATGCGCCGATTGCCGATGGTCATACCGATCATGCCACTTACCCACGACCCGACACCGGCTCCCGCCAGTGTGGTTGCCAGCAGAATGCCGCCGGCAATGACTGCTGATGCAGGTGGCAGCGCAACGGCTACCAGCCCGGCAAGCAGCCCTGTGGCGCCACCCAGTGCAATTCCCTGCTGAACAGCAGGAACAAAATCAGTTTTCTGCAGCAGGTTGGCTTCCGGCAAATCTTCCAGCGGCGTACCACGTTTTGCGATCACATGAATATGCCTCTCTTCAATCTTTGCCAGAAGCAAATCATCAACAATTTTTCGGGTAGTAACGATCTCTGGAACCAAAAAGTATATGCGTCTCATGATGCCCTCCATTTAGAACTGCTCAGTCAAGAACGAAAGAGTAGTGACCTACTCTTCTGGTGGAAGCACTTTTGATCAATACGATTACTATTTTGACTATTTTATGTTTGAGTCATAATCAGCCCAAAAATTTTGTCATGATTTTATTTTTTAATAATCTGGCAACCCGGCGATGTGTCCCGGCTGACTTTCTTTCAGGTATTCATGATCATTCTTACCAGATTAAGCATTCCTTTACCCTGAATATAGGGATCACGGGCCAGGTCGGTGCAATACTGCAGCAGCAGTGCCTTGACGCGATCCGGATAGCCAATTGAGTTCCCACGCTCCGTGTGAGAATGCAGCCCGCCTCGCTCCAGCGAGGCATATTTACCAGCTTACAAATCAAAGATGATCATTAAAGCTGCTTTGATAGGATCCTTGTATCTATTTTCAAGCCTGCCTTGTTTTTTTCCAATGCGTGAAATATCAACCGCGCGTAATTGCTTGAGGTTGATATGACGATCCTTATCCAGACCATTTTTTTCTGTGGGCTCCAGATTCACTGCAAATGGCCAGGGTTTATGCTGAAGGAGCAAAGGGGCAACTATCACTGTTCTGGATTGAACGTTAACCAGGTCACTTTGAATAATTACACATGGCCTTAATTTTCTTGTTTCCGCACCCTTTGTCGGTTCAAGATCGATCCAGTAAATATCCCGCTGCTTGAAATCAGTCATTGGCTAATCCATCTGACAGCGTACTTTCCCATGCCTGTAATTTTTCCTGGTAGTTTGTATCTTCTGCCTCTTCCTGATTCGCTTTGCGTAGCGCTGCCTGCAGGAAATTTTTGCGATCCTGTTTTAAGAGCTGATTAACATAGGCGCTACGATTACTACTTGCAACATCGTTCAGAAAAGCAAATGTTTCTGCGTCGAGCGTAATAGTCACTCTATGAGTCATGGTATTCCTCATACTATTTATTAATCTACATAGTCATATTTTATAGTAATACTCATAGGTATGTGATTAGACGCTTAAAAAACCTCTGAAAAACTACCTGCGTTGCCATTTCTGCGTTAAAAACGCAGCTTAAAATGCCCATTTATTATGTTATTGAGTGGCCAAAATATGGCCTCGCTCCAGCGGGGCATATTGGCCGCCGGAGCGGCAACACACGGGTTATCTTAATAATCAGACAACCCAAGAGCGACCTGGCCGGCTCTTGCTCAGGTATTCATGATCATTCTTACCAGATTGGGCATCCCTTTACCCTGAATGTAAGGATCACGAGCCAGGTCGGTACAATGCTGCAGCAACAGTGTTTTGACGCGATCCGGATAGCCGATGAACTCCCGTCTGGCGGAAAGAAAAGCTGCAAACAATCCCGAAACATGCGGGGTAGCCATACTGGTACCACTCATCTCGACATACGCATTACGCATGGTGAGCTTGCTTTTCGGCCACTGATGGCGTGCCGAGAGAATATTCTCACCCGGGGCAACCAGATCCGGTTTCATGCGTCCATCGGCAGTCGGGCCGCGTGAGGAGAAATAGGAAATGCCATAGGTATGCGGATTGGTTTTGTGCACCGAGCCAACAGAAATGGCTTCCTCCAGATTGGCCGGATCACCGATGGAAAGATCCATGTTGGCTGGTATCACACCACTGGCGGAATCGAGCAGCGCGTAACCCTCATTGCCAGCCGCGAGACATACCAGTACTCCCTGACGCCACAGGCGTCGCAGTTCCTGACACAGTGGCGTATGACCGCAACCGAAAACACTGGGATCGAAATTGCCGCCCAGGCTGAGATTCACACCATGGATGACCAGTTTACCGGCACGTTCATTCAGTTCTGCAATGGTATCGAGCGCCTTGATGATGAAAGCATCTTCTCCATTACCGTTGTCCTTGAGCACCTTGAAACCGTAAAGCCTGGCCTCGGGTGCCATTCCCTGCAGCAGGATTTCAGATTTATCCTTTTCATCGTGCGGTAAGGTCAGCGTGCCTGCAATGATGGCGGCAACGTGGGTACCGTGGCCATGACCATCCAGTGTGCCAAACCCGCTGTCGCCGAGTCTCAGTTCCCTGGGGCTGCCACTGCCGGTGCAATCCCACTGTGCGACCACATTGTTGTGTTTTTTGAAATGCGGGTGATCAGCAGCGATTCCGGTATCGAGCACGGCCCAGGCGATATTCTGGCCACAGGCACCATAACCCAGATTGGCCGGGCGCACCTGGATCGTGTGTGCCGATTGGTGCAGCAGCGTACGCTTGAGCGCATTACGCCACACGCGATCGATTTTCAATGTACTGCAGTGCGAACGTAATTCCTCGATTTCACTCCGGGTCAGATCCGCCGAGATGAAACGGCGCATAAGCTGGATGCGCCCTTCTTCGGGTTCAGCGTTGTTGAAAATCAGGACATTCTTTATCAGGTTACTGAGGCGATCACGCACCTCATCCAGCGAGGTGGCATCATCGTCATCTGAAACCAGTTGAATCAGTGTCGGGTGTCTCTGCTCACGGTGGCCATCCTCGATATTGTCGACCAGATCTTTCATCAGGATATTGCGACCCACCGGATTGCTGAAGGTAGGACCTGCTGTCTCACGCACAGCCTGACGCACGATATCGAGTGAAAGATAACCCGTACCCGAATGGGGATTGGATGCCCACTCAGGATTTATCATCAAACCGGCGTGATTCTCGATCTTCACACCGTGACTGTTAGGCTGATAATCGTTACCAAGATCTGAATCAAGTGCGACGGGATCGAGGCGTTCAGCCACATTCAGCCAGCGATCGACACATTCCGGCACGGCAAGCGGTTTGCCGGAACCGATCTTGCCAAGCACATCCTGCGCTTCCTGAATACCGAGGGGTGAACCGATAGTGATGAACAGGCGTACGTCACAGTCAGCTTTTTTCAACTGGCGCAGTACATGATAGGCGATCATCGAGCCCTGGCTGTGAGCAACCACGATGAACGGGCCACCGCCGACATCCAGACGATCACGCAGCGACTGTTCCATCACGTTGCGCTTGTGCTCATCGAAAAAGAAATCCTGCACATCCTTGAGGAACAGTTTGGTAATACGGCGGGTAATCCACAATCGCACACTCTCTGGCAGAGGCAGTACCTTGACATTGACACCGCCGGGCTGCTTTTCTCCTGCGCGCAGACGTTCTTCCAGTGCGGCCATGATTTTGCGCTCGGCCGCACTCAGTTTGATTTCCGGCTCCAGCTCGTTTTCCTGCAGCGCCTGTACCCCCATTCCACCTGCATCCTCCGGCAGCGTATCCTTGTCGGCACAACTGGCGTCCTTGGGTTTGGGGTAACGATTACGATCCACCCAGTACGCCATGCGGGTGCGATCTCCCATGGGTGCACCAAACAGTGCCGTATCCCATTGGCATTTCAGGATCGATGCCACGGGTTTGTTTCCTATGCCATGGATATACACGATCGTACCGACTTCCGGTGAACTGCCTTCCTTGTTCAAGATCGATGGAAATTCGGCAGATTTAGTGCTGGCTGCAGAACGGGAAAATTGAGCAAAAGGACTGATGTGTTCGACGCCGGGTTGTCTGGTCTTTCCAGTACCAGCTGATTTGCTGCCGGATGATTTGCTGCTGGTGGAACGGGAACTCCGTTTTTCTGTGGCCATGTTTTTTCTCCTTGACTGAATAGTCCCGCTTTCTGTCAGATCGATTCTGATCGTGTATCTGATCCGACTATGTCAATCAAATAATACTCTCTGCCTGTTGCAGAAAACAGATTATTTCAATTCGTGCGGGAGAAGAAAACGATGGCTCGGATAATGGCCAAAACAGCTCAGGTGATGATTGTCAATATCACGATCATTCGATCGGCCGGTGTGACGGGCGACTGATGCGTGCAGTTTCAGCTTCTATCCATGCTTCCGCCTGTGCCATCAGCTCGCCTGCTTCGATGCCATCCGGATGAATCGGATGGCCGATACTCAACGTGATGGTGCCGGGATATTTGATGAAGGAATTTCTGCCCCAGAATTCCCCGGCATTGTGCGCCACCGGTACGACCAGCGCACCGGTATGCACAGCCAGCCAGGCGCCACCAATGCGGTATTTGCCTTTTTTGCCAGGGGGAATGCGCGTACCTTCGGGGAAAACGACGATCCAGAAATTCTGCTGCAACCGTTCCCTTCCCTGCTCTACGATCTGCTCCAGCGCTGCTTTGCCGGCACTGCGGTCGATCGCGATCGGGCTGGTCATGGCAAGCCCCCAGCCGAAGAATGGAATGCGCAGCAGTTCTTTTTTCAGCACCCATACCTGCGGTGGAAAAATCTGCTGCAAGGCCAGTGTTTCCCAGGCGGACTGGTGCTTGGAAAGGATGATCGATGGCTGATCCGGGATATTTTCCCGTCCCAGCACTTCATAACGCAGGCCGCAGATGGTACGCAGCATGAACAGCATCAGCCGGGTCCAGCCATAAGTGACTTGATAGCGGGAATGAGGAGGCAACGCGAAACACATCAGCGTAAACAGCGCATACGGCGGTGTAATAATTGCCTGCAGCAGCATGTAGATCAGAGAACGCAAACCGGCCATTACACTGCCTCTACTTCGAGGCTGTCTGCCACTGCTGACAAATCCGGATAGATTTGCGTACCTGCTGGCAGATTACCCTCCGCCAGGGTGACCTGGCCCTTGCCGGTCAACACCAGCACGGGAATGGCGCCCACTTTGGCAGCCGCCTGCAGATCGCGCAAAGAATCACCCACCGCAAGTACATGGCTGAGTTCAATGCCGTAGCGTTGCCGGATCTCCTTGAACATGCCGATACCCGGCTTGCGACAGCTACATTTGTCATGCTGAGTGTGCGGGCAGAAAAACAGGGAATCGATCCGCCCGCCTTCCTGCTGCACGGCGCGCAGCATCCTGTCGTTGATCGAATTGAAGGTCGTCATGTCGAGCAAACCGCGCCCGATGCCGGATTGATTGGTGGCAGTCACCACCCGATAACCGGCATGAGTCAGCCGTGCAATCGCCTGCAGGCTGCCAGGAATGGATTTCCACTCACCGGGTGCTCTGATATAGGTTTCACTGCCATAATTGATGACGCCGTTCTGGTCGAGAATGATCAGTTTCATTTCCGGGATACTCAGGCAGCTAACCGGGAAATATCCGCGACGCGGTTCATCGTCGCCTGCAATGCCATCAGCAGGGCCAGGCGATTGCGTCGCAATGCCTCATTCTCATCATTCACCATTACCTGATCGAAAAAGGCATCGACCGGTGCTTTCAAGGCCGCCAGAATTTGCAGGGCAGTCACATAATCACCGTTTTGAAAAGCTTGCCTGGCATCGGATTCAATTTCGGACAAGGCGCGATACAGAGTGATTTCAGCTGACGCCTGCAAACAGGCTTCATCGATAGCGACAGTTGCATCACATTCCGATTTTTTGAGGATATTGCCGACCCGTTTATTGGCCGCCGCCAGACTGGCTGCCTCGGGCAAGGCGGCAAATGCACGCACCGCCGCCAGCCGCCGGGGGATTTCACACAGCAGTGAAGGCCGCAGATTCAGAACAGCTTCCACTTCCTGAGCCGTGTAACCCTGATCACGCAGGCTGGCGGCAAGACGATCGTAAAAGAAATCCTGCAACTGTCCCACCAGTTGCGGCGTTACCGGACGCGCATGACCCGGCCCCGAATCCTGTTTTCCAATCATTTCATCCTGCAATACATCAGCCGCGCGTGAAATCAGCACATCCAGCCCGATCGGCAGATTTTTTTCGATGAGGATACGGATGACGCCCAGTGCATGCCGCCGCAGTGCGTAAGGATCTTTGTCACCGGTCGGAAGCTGGCCAATACTGAACAGACTGATCAAGGTTTCCAGTTTATCGGCCAGTGCCACGCAAATTCCCGCCATACTGCGCGGTAACACATCTCCGGCAAAGCGGGGTTTGTAGTGATCCTCGATGGCAAATGCAATCGTTTCATCCATTCCCTCGAATCGGGCGTAATAACGTCCCATGATGCCCTGCAGCTCGGGAAATTCTCCGACCATATCGGTCAGCAGATCGGCCTTGGCCAGCATCGCGGCCTGATCCGCCTGACCGGCCAGGTTATCGTCACCCAGCAGCCGTCCGATGATTCGTGCCAGTGTCTGCACATAGCGGGTTCGCTCCCCTTGTGAACCCAACTGGTGATGGTAGATCACCTTGTCCAGATCGGGCAGGCGTGAAGCCAGCGTACGCTTGCGATCGTGATCGAAGAAGAATTTTGCATCCGCCAGCCGCGAGCGGATCACCCGCTCGTTACCCGAGATGATCTGCCCCGGATCAGCCGGCGTGATATTGGCAACGATCAGAAACTGGTTGGTCAGTTTTCCATCGGTATCCAGCAGAGGAAAATATTTCTGGTTGATTTTCATGGTCGAGATCAGGCATTCCTGCGGCACTTCCAGAAAATCTGTCGGGAATGCTCCCATCAGGATATTGGGATACTCCACCAGTGCAGTGACCTCATCGAGCAATACCTCATCGCTGATACAACGCAATTGCACTGCACTCGCGGCAGCCTCCAGCCCTTCCCGGATCCAGCTGCGGCGCCTGTCAAACCCCGGAATCACAGCCCCTTCCGTTTCCAGTAGGGAAGCATAGCGATCTGCATGATCGATGATCAGCTCGGTCTGTTTTACTTCAAAACGATGTCCGCGCGTAGTATTCCCGGCAGTCAATCCAAACGCGCTGACCGGTATGATTTTCTGCCCGTGCAATGCAATCAGTCCGTGTACCGGCCGCACGAAATGCACATTCTCCCAGCCGTCATCGAGCTGATAGGTCATGACTTTGGAAACGGGCAGTTGCCGAATGGCATCCTCCATCGCCTTCTGCAAACCCGCTGCCAGCAGAATTCCAGTAACGTTCTGTTCCAGGAACAGCATTTCCGCCTTACTCTCCTGCACCCGTTTGAGCGCAGAGGCATCGACATTTTCCATACCCAGCGCAGCCAGTTTTTTATGTAATGCCGGCGTTGGCTGCCCTTGTGCATCCAGCCCGACGGTAATCGGCATCAGTTTGAGCGCTACGACCTGATCCGGTGCCTGAGCAGGAATGGCGGTCAGATGCACCGCCAGCCGGCGGGGGGAAGCAAAGGCAGTCAGGATAGTATCCGGTGTAGTCAGATTCTGGCTTTTCAGGCTGTCGGCAATGACGGCGGCAAAAGCATTGCCCAGTTTGTCGAGTGATTTGGGTGGGAGTTCTTCGGTCAGGAGTTCGATCAGTAAATTTTCGATCATCATGCCGACTCCGCCTGATTCAGAATCTGAGCGACCCACTCACGTGGTGCCAGCGGAAACGGTGGCTGCAGACGCAAGCGGCTATCGTAATAGGCTTGTGCCACGCGGCGCGACAGATTGCGGATACGGCCAATGTAGGCTGCACGTTCGGTTACTGAAATCGCACCGCGCGCATCCAGCAGATTGAAGGTATGCGCAGCCTTCAGTACCTGCTCATAGGCGGGTAATGCCAGTTGTGCATCGATCAGCTGATTGGCTTGTGCTTCCAGTTTATCGAAAGAAAGCAGCAGAAATCCGGTATCGCTGTATTCGAAATTGTAGGTGGACTGTTCCACTTCATTCTGGTGATAGACATCGCCATAGGTCAGCCCATCCGTCCAGGTCAGATCGAACACGTTTTCCACTCCCTGCAGATACATGGCAAGACGTTCCAGCCCGTAGGTGATTTCCCCCGTGATCGGCCGGCAGTTGATCCCGCCCACCTGCTGAAAATAAGTGAACTGGGTCACTTCCATACCATTCAGCCAGACTTCCCAGCCCAGCCCCCAGGCACCGAGTGTGGGATTCTCCCAGTCATCCTCAACCAGGCGCACATCGTTCTGCTGCAAATCCAGCCCCAGTATCTGCAACGAACGGAAATACAGATCCAGAATATCGTGTGGTGCGGGTTTCAGTACAACCTGAAACTGGTAGTAATGCTGCAGGCGGTTGGGATTATCGCCATAGCGGCCATCCTTGGGACGGCGGGAAGGCTGCACGTAGGCAGCACGCCAGGGTTCCGGCCCGAGTGCCCGCAGAAAGGTTGCGGTATGGCTGGTACCGGCACCGACCTCCATATCGTAAGGCTGCAGCAATGCACAACCCTGCTGCCCCCAGTATTGCTGAAGGGTAAGAATGATTTCCTGAAAAGTGGGAATAGACATGTTACGACGGTTTAGCGATGGGTTGATAGCGGCCTGATGATGAACCGGGCCCATTCTACAGAGTTTTGCGTCTCCCGGAAAATGCCGCCAGGCTGCCGGCCAGCAACAGCAGGCCAATCAACGCAAATACGAGACTGTTTCCGAATCGAACATAGGGAGTAGCACCGCCAAAACCCTGTGCAGTGCTGTGCAAACCGGCAGTGGTAAACATATCCAGCTGCTCCAGCACTCTGCCTCGCTCATCGATGATAGCGGTCACGCCAGTATTGGTCGCCCGCAACATGTAACGACCTGTTTCCAGCGCGCGCATCTGCGAAATCTGCAGATGCTGCCGCGGACCGATCGAGCGGCCAAACCAGGCATCATTACTGACATTGACCAGCAGGCTGGCCTGCGGCAGCTGCATGATGATTTCCTCACCAAACACATCTTCATAGCAGATATTGACGGCCACCTGCTGCCCGGCCAGATCCAACGGCTGCTGATCCAGTCCTCCACGCGAAAAATCAGACAGCGGAATGTGCAGCACGTCGATGATCCAGCCAAATACCGGCTTCAGCGGAATATATTCCCCGAACGGAACCAGATGGTATTTGCGATAACTTTGCTCCGGCGAAGTACCGAAACTGAACATGGTGTTGTAATAGCCATTGTCGGATGAAGAACGTTCCGCCATGCCGATCAGCAAATCACCCTGGCGGGAGCGGGCATGTTCAGCCAATAACGCCAGATAGTCCTGTGGCGCCTGTTCGTAAAACAGGGGAAACGAAATTTCCGGAGTAACGATCAACCTGCTCGGGCTTTCCTGCACCAGTTCAGCATAAATCTGCATGGTAGCTGCAAGATGTTCCGGTTGCCATTTCATATTCTGTGGAATATTACCTTGCAGCAAACTGACCGTCACCGGCTCTCCTTCCGGCTGCGTCCAGTGAATCTGCTGCAAACCAAAACCAATGAGCCAGACACTTCCCAGCCCCAGCCAGAAACGGTGGCTCTGTCTGTTCTCCAGCCAACAGGCAAGCCAGGCTGCACTCAACATCAGCAGCAACGACAAGCCATACACCCCGATCACCGGAGCAAACCCCGCCAAAGGACTGGCCGGTGCCTGCGAATAACCGACTGTCAGCCACGGAAAACCGGTAAACAGAGTACCGCGCAACCATTCCGCCAGCGCCCAGAGTGCCGCTACCATCCCCGGCCATGCCCAGGATGCACGAAAATGCCGGAAAGCGGTGATCCATCCGGTCAACGCAGGAAATAATGCAAGATAAGCGCACAGGATTATCAGCGCCAGTACCGCCAGCGCGGGCTCCATATGGCCAAAATCATGCAAACTGACGTAAAGCCAGGTTACACCCGCACCAAACAGGCCCATGCCAAAGGTAAATCCAGTCAGCGCAGCCTGGCCAGGTGTCCTGCTCCTGCGCCAGAGCAGAGCAAGCAACGCCAGCGTGACCACCGGAATCGGATAAAGATAAAAAGGCGCAAAACCGGAAACCGTTGCCACACCCAACGCAAATGCAGCAATCAGTCTGAAATAACCGTTCAATATATTCACACTTCTATCGGATCAAGAAAAATCGGAGCAGAAAAGTAATCTACCGCAGCCAGGAAAATGAGCTTAAGAACCTGTTCAGGATCTCGATCAAGGAATGCAGTGCAAGGCAAAATTGGACGCAAAAGCGGAGCATACTCGAAGTATGTGAGTATGTTGAGTTCAATTTCAACGCCGCAATGCGTCCTTCAGTGAGATATTAAACAGGTTCTTTTATTGACTGCTCAGCCCGGTAATGATCTTATAAGGAAGATACAGCAAGGCGTACACGATAAACAGGTAAGCAATGAAAGCGAAGGGATTTTCACGAAAACTGTCGAGCACCGTTTTGTGTTTCCCCTCCTGTTTGAGTCGGGCATATTCCTCACGAACATGTGCACTGCGCTCCGCCTGGTAGACATCCAGCAATTCCCTCGCTTGTGAATACTGCGTCTCATCGCGTACCCACAGTGCCGGCAGAGAAATCCCCCAGTTACCGGCAGAAGTCTCATAAAAATCGATCTGGTGCGCGCTCAGCAGCGCCCGTACTTCTTCTGCTTCATCATCCGGTACGTTTCTCAGCTTGAATAACAGTTTCGACATCGGGTAACGGAATTTCGTGGATAAAACCCAAATTCTCCAGCAAAATCGGAGCGCAGTAAAATCCGCGTTGCAAAAGGCTGATAAATTATCTGAAATCCCTCGCTGATCCGGCGCACGTGGCAGCAAAGCACGGCAGAAGGCGTAGCCGCCCAGCAAGGCTGGTGGCGATGCGAGAAGCGACTATTGGATCGACAGAGGCACGCACGGTTGCCGGATACGGAGGTGCCGACAAACGCAATCGGATCAGAACCGGTACGTCAGGTTGGCCAAAATCCGGCGCGGCTCGCCATAGGTGAAGGTTCCCCACGAACCCTCGTAGTATTGCTTGTCGAACAGGTTATAGATGTTGGCCTGCACTGACAGTGATTTGTTGAGCTGGTAGCGCGCCATCAGCCCCACGGTGGCGAAAGCCGACTGGCCGACGTTCTCTTGCAGGCCGGTGGCAGGGTTCGCACGCCAGTCAGGCATGTCGTTCTGCCATTCAACATTGCCACCGATGCTGAGGCCGTTTAAGGCACCAGACAGATCATACTTGGTGAACAGCTTGAGCATACGTGACGGATACCGGAATGCAACGCGCTCACCTTCACGGTTCTTGGCCGAGAACTGTGTCCAGCTCAGGCTGACATCCCAGCGCGGGAGAATCCTGCCCGTGATTTCCAGTTCGTAGCCTTCGCTCTTCACCCCTTTTTCGGCACGGTATGCCCACTCGGTGGTGCCGGGCACCAGCGTGCCGCCATCAAGCACGCCGAAGTTCTCCTGCTGAATGCGAAACACGGATGCCGAGGCGTAGAGATTGCCATCAAAGAACTCGGATTTGAGGCCTGCTTCATAGCTCTGGCCTTCGAGCGGATCGAGATAGCCGCCGTTGCGGTCGCGCAAGTTCTGTGGCGAGAAGATGCTGGTGTAGCCGGCATAGGCGGTCAGATGGGTGCTCAGGTCGTACAACACGCCAAGATACGGCGTGAAGACGGCAGATTCACGCATTTCGTAGGGGGGTGCCCCCCACATGGCGGTGATGTCGCGGTCGAAGCGGGTGACGCGTGTGCCGACGATCAGCTTGAGCGGGTCGCTCAAGTTCAAGCGCGCGGCAGCGTAGGCGGCTGACTGGGTTTCGGTCTGTCCACGACCGACATACGTCGGGCCATAAACCGGCTCGGGATAGGAGCCGTCCCAGTGATTAAAATCGCCGACCGGCGCGGGGTCGCCGATCTGATCCGCCGAATCCCAGCCGCTCTTGCCGTGCATGTGCACCGCGCCAACCATCAGTTCATGCGTGCGACCGAACAGCTCGAAGGGACCGCCAGCCTGGATATTGATCTGGTATTGTCGCGGCTTACCCCGGTAGTAGTATGGCCACGCACTCATGCCCAGGCCGGTAGTGCGATCTGGCAGTCCTCCGAACCAAAGCAGATTGGTGACTTCCTTGGCGCGCAGGTACTGGGCGTTGACCTGAATCGACCAGCCGCCATCGAAGTAATGATCGAGCGACGCGAACACGCTCTGCAAGTGATCATCCCACCGATGCCATTTGGCCGCCGTAGTCTTGGAACGGTCCCACTCAGTACGTGTGCCGTCAGCATACCAGACCGGCAGGCCACCCCAATAGGTTCCCTTGCGCTCGTTGCGCTGATCGCTGAAGCCCAGGCTCAGACGCGTGCGGTTGCCGAGGTCAGCATCGACAATGCCGTAGAACACCGTAGTTCGAGTCTGCTCGAAATCGATAAAGCCGCCCTGATCGCGGTAATTGGCCACCACGCGGGCACGCACCGAACCGTCGGTATTCAACGGTGCGGTGAGGTCGGCCGTGGCGCCGTAGCGGTTCCAGGAACCTGCCTCCAACATGAGATTGCCGGTGAACACCTTGTTGTTTGCATGCTTGCGCACGAGGTTGATAGTCGCCCCCGGATCGCCCGCGCCGGAGCGCAAGCCGGTGGCGCCGCGTACCACCTCGATACGGTCGTAGATCGCGATGCTGGCGTTGTCGATGTCCATATTGGCATCGAGGATCGTCGGTACGCCGTCGATCTGGAAATTGGTAAGGCTGAAGCCGCGCACGGTAGTGCCGCCACGACCACGATCAATCGCCTTGTATGAAACACCGGGTGCGTTGCGCAACGCCTCGGCCACTGACACCAGCCTTTGATCCTCGATACGCTGATGCGTGATGACGCTGACCGATTGCGGTGTTTCACGCGGCGACAGCACCAGCCCGGTGACCGTGCCCATGCTGCGCGTGGTGTAGCTGCCCGTGCCTTCGGTGGTACCATCATCCATGCCCTGCGCCGTCACCTTCATCTCGACCAGCGTAGTCACGCCGGACTCCGCTGCAGGCATCCGTCGGATGATGACTTCCGTCCCCTGGATATCCGCCTTCAGTCCGCTGCCGGCCAGCACCCTGTCCAGCGCCTGCCGTGGCGTCAGGCTGCCCGATACGGCTGGCGCCTGCTTATCTTCCACCAGATCGGGATGCACCATCAACTGCAAGCCTGCCTGCCAGGCCAGCTCATTCAGCGCGGCGCCCAGTGACTGCGCGGGCAGAGAGATAGGCATAGCGGTAGACGTCTGGGCATGAGCTGGCGAAACGATGAATACCAATGACGGCAAGGCCAGTGCAGCGGCCAGGGCGAGCGGGGTGAGTCGCGGCATGAATGAGATCTCCACAGTAGAAAAAATGAGGTTTCTACGTGTGCTGACGCACGAGCCGCCAATGTGTTGAGGTCGCCGCCTGAACTTCCTTCAATTTTTTTGTGATCAGATCCGCCCAGGGCTGCTCAAACCCTCAGTTGCGGTGCGATGAGCGGCTGGCCTCAGCCGCCGGGAGCAGCAATGATTTCCGTTTGTCCGTCTCTCGTGCTCAACTGCACCGGCAGGACCCGAGGCAAAGCCCGGGCAAAGGCGCCGATCTGCCGCAGATCAAAGCTGCCATTGACCTTTAGCGCGGCGACCGCTGGATCACGGATGACGAGGCCAGTGTCGCCATAGCGTTCGAATTCAGCCAGCGCCTGCATCAGCGGAGTACCGCTGAAACTGACGCGCCCTTCGCGCCAGGTGGCGGCCGGGGCATCATCGCGATTCACCGGCCCGAGCGCACCCGCCGCATCAGCAATGATGGACTGGCCCGCGCTGAGTTCGACAGATGAGCTGCTATCCATTTTGTGCGCCGCCGAGCGGCTGGCGACGCGCACACGCCCTTCTTCCACCACCACGCTGACGCTGCCCTCGGCACCGAGCCCGCTGCGCGTGCGCCGCACCGAGAAACGGGTGCCGACCACGGTGATACGGGTACCACCCGTGAGCACATCGAAGGGCTGGTCGGGATTGGACTGTACGGCGAAGAGCGCTTGTCCGTCAGTCAGACGCACCTCGCGCCGCTGGCGGTACAGGGCAACTTCGGCCCGAGTGGCGGTATCCAGCCACAGGGTACTGCCATCGGGCAGATTCACTTTTTTCTGCTCACCACGTGCCGTGGCAAACGACTGCTGGAAGGTGGGCTGGTGCTGCCAGGTGCTCCAGCCATACCAGCCGACGCTCACCACGCTGAAAGCCACGGCTGCCGCCGTGATCTGGGGCACGAAGCGGCCCAGGCCGATCAGCCAGGAACGACGGCCGGGGGAGGCCGGCTGAATAGACGATGAGGGCCGAGGATGATGCTGAGGCTCGGGTGCCACTGGCACCGGAGTAGGTATCGCGACCGAAGGCGGCAACGCGGTACCGGCTTTATGTGACGGTAGCCCGGCCTTGAGCGCCACGACGCCTTCGTCGGGCAATTCATCCATGCGACTCCAGACGTCTTCCACTTGCGCCAATGCTCTGGCGTGTGCCGGATCGGCGGCCAGCCATTCCTGAAGCTCGGCTTCTTCCTCGGGTGTGAGCCCGTCCTGGCGGCGTACCACCCAGCCGGCAGCAGCCGCGTCGAGTGGGTCTTGCCCCGCGATGAACTCGGCAAAGTCGCGCGCATCTGCCTCCTCTTGCGGATAAGATGCTGGTGGTGTGTCGGGCCTGGCAGCAGGGCGGTTGGGAACGGGCTGGTTCATGTGGAAAGTTTGAGCTCCTTATTAGTGTAGACGAACGAGAGTTTGATCAGTTGAGATCTGAAGGCGGTGATCCGGATTTTGCCTGCAATGCGGCTCATGGGGGGCTTGATCAGAGGTTCCTTTACTCCGCTGGCTTGCTGGCGAGTACGACGCGGCCGTGAAAACGGTCGTCGCAGGCCTTGCAGACCAGCACGCCACGGATGATATGCTGAGCCACCATGTTGCGGGAGATGCCCATTTTTTCGGCTACTTCCTGGTGGGACAGGCCATCGAAACGATTGAGGATGAAGGCCTCGCGGCAGCGCCGGGGTAAGCTTTCAATAGCCGCGTAGAGGGCCTGCGCATACCGGCTGAATGCCAGTACCTCCTCGGGCTGCAGGTGCCTGGGAGCCAGGGGTTGCTCTTCTTCCAGCAGTGTGTCCAGGCTCAGATGCATGCGGACTTCGGCGCGGCGGTGCTGGTCAATCAGCAGATTGCGCGTGGTACGGAACAGCAGCGCACGCGGGTCCGCGATGGCGGCGCCGGAACGCTGGGCCACCAGGAAGCGCGTGTAAGCCTCCTGCACCAGATCAGCCGCAGCATCGCGATCTTTCAGGGTGCGGGCGCAGAAATTCAGCAATTCCTTATAGTAGTCGGTAACTGTCAACATAGCTGTCACTGATTTTAAAAATCTCAGGCCGTCCGCCTGAGTATTAATTCTGAAGTTGCGAGAGTTGGAGATGTTTTCTCAGAGTTGAGGTAACAGGGCTTGAATATTGGTGGACACGGTGGCGTCAGACACCAGACATAAATCGGTATGAATGCTGTTATCCAACATGACAATCAACAAGAATGAGAATGCTTATTATTCTATCGGGCTGATAAAAACGAATCTACCCGTGGTTTTGATATAGGACGAATATGGTCGGGAGCGAATGAGCCTCTGATTTTGCAGACGGACTGCAGTGTTGGTTCGTGATGAAGGAAACAACCACCGGCTTTAGTCGGTGGTTGTTTAGTGAATGCAATTGGGTATTAGAGGGGTGGTCTGACCCTGAGCTCCGGTTCCGGTTTTGGAATCGGTTTGAATGGGATATTGTATTTCTGATTATTCATCACTGTTGCCAATGCATTTAATG
The DNA here is from genome assembly GCF_900167395.1 of Nitrosomonas europaea. Lineage (GTDB taxonomy): Bacteria > Pseudomonadota > Gammaproteobacteria > Burkholderiales > Nitrosomonadaceae > Nitrosomonas > Nitrosomonas europaea. The sequence continues at coordinate 36,663 of NZ_FUWK01000013.1, read as the reverse complement.
CGGCTACTATAATTTTGTATGCCTCCCTTTCCTGCTGAGTCATTGGCTCTTCATAGCCAGGTGGAGGAATCAGCTTGCCGTTATCATCCGTTGCGCAGCTCAATTTCTCCAGTAAATCCTCCATTCTGGTTGCATACTTACAGTCATCACCGAGTGCTTCCACCAGATTTGGCACTCGCGCTTTCATCATCTTGAGGAGATTATTGAATCGAACAAAACGGTGCTCATCCCAGCCAACCGCTACATTTCCATTGGAAGATGCAAAACGCTGGATCAGCTCATTGGCAGCCTCCTCCCCTCGCTCAGCAAGATCCTCGATGATGTGGGGCTCCATATTCAGGTTCATACCGCCTTCTCCATCCTCGAGCCTGACGCGAGCGACACGATCTCTGAAACCGGGCATAAGCCTGACGGTATTGTCGTTCCAGTTCTGCATCGTATTGATAATGGCACTGATAAATCCCCCTAATATGCCAGCAGGTTCGGGTTTTTCCGCAAACAGGCTCCAGGATTCCTCATAGCCTTCATCGTACCTGGACGGTAAATAAAACTTTTTCCGATTTCTCATTATTGCGGGTTCTAAATGAATCCCGAATGTAGGCCAAACTGGAACCAGACCATCAAAAAGGTGGATAGGAAAATTTGAACTGATTCCTCCATCTGAAAACCAGCACCGGCGAAACTTCCGCTCATCCGTGAGATCACGATCTACAGCATATAAGGGAATGGCTGAGATCAGGAATGGAAAAGCAAGACTCATCCGGGTAGCCAGCACCACGGGAAAATGCTCTGGTTCTGGCAACTCAAGCATATCCTTTCCATCTTCTTTCGACTTTGCAGGAGATTTCTCCACCATCCACTGCACCACTTCCGGAGGAAAGTATTTCTCCATTTCTGCTTCAGTAAAATACAGGGGTTCGTGACTTCTGAATCGACTTTCTCCAGTTTCCGGCTCGGCCAAAGGGAAGACGTAAGGTCGTCCATGAGCAAGATTGGTTGAAAATACCTGAAGATCGATAGAACGTTTTCTTACTCCTTCCGGTATCGATCGCCACGTCGGGGGAAATCCTTTTGCATCCCACAGGTCACCAAATGTCAACGGTTTATCCTTGGCATCTCGCCCGGCTGCCTTTTGAATCTTGCTGTGCAGCCAGGGTGTCAGGGCCTCGATATTTTTCTCCTCGGACATCCCGTTGCATAATCCGAATCCATTGGCGACCACTTTCCCGGTAATGTCCGAGTAAACCCAATAACCTATGCTGAGTAGCAGTGCTATAACCAGCAGCAAGAATGCAGCCAGCCATGCCCCGCTTTGAGCAACTGCCAAAGCCGACTATCATCGAAAGTACAGTCGCAGGCCAATACGCTATCAGTAACCCCTGGAATAGACTGAACCACCGGTTTTTTGTGCTGCTTTTGTTCAGTGTTCTGACCAATACCGCAAATAACCGGCGTGTCGCTGGCTGCGGTTGAAACAGACTGAGAAGCTTGTATTTACCCTTTTTTATCTCACTTCCCAATTCCTCGGGAAGACTGCCAAGCAGATTGAAACCTTCGCGAGAACCATTGTTTTCACGGCGTTGATATTCGGCCGCCGCAGTAATTGCCGCTGCGATTGCACCGGCCGAAGTGCCTCCAATCCCTCTGAATCGATAATGCTCCGATAGCCGCCTGATCGCGCGTGGATAGACCACCCCGCTCGTGATCCCTCCCTTCATGACCAGATCACAAAAACGATCTGCTGGCGGTTCGTGGGTTTCGGTGTCACTGGTATCATTTGGATTCATCATGCACCTCCAATTATTTTCATTTACAGATCAGAACATGGAGAAGTAGTACTCTCTACCCGGTTCTTGCCCATCAGTTGCAACTGATTTCGCAAAATATTCCATCTGGGTTTCCCAGATTACTCTTTCTGATGCTGATCAGCATTATTTTGATTGACTCAAGAGATACAACGAGGTGAATCATCTGTGATGACTGACGCAAGTCAGGCATCACTTGCGATCCCCTCACAGCCGGGCTGGCCATCGGTACGCGGGCGGATCAGTATTCTCCAATGGAAGATGAGGTGCAGGCTGAAGGCTGTGATCCAGCATGCGCTTGCAGCCACGATTGCGAGACTGGCTTCGATCTGGTCGAAATTCATCATTGCACGCAGTACAGCTGCGCCGGCAATCAGCGTAGCAGCGATGGGAACCCATAGCCGTTTGTCGGGCTCGATGCCAGCATGAATACGTCCGGCAATGTTCATCACGGCAAACACGGCCAGTCCCAGCGCACCGACCAGCAGCAGGTGACGACCGGCACTGACCCAGGCAGTCTCCATGAGAATCGCCGCACCGATCACCGCATACCCCAGCGCCATGAACCAGTAGACCAGGTAGAGCATGAAGGCCCAGCGCTGCAGCAAGGCGCGGCCGATGTGCCAGTCATTGGTCAGGTTGAACAGGGCCGCCGCCGCTGCCAGTGCAATCCAGCCCGATACCGGGTGCTGCAGTGCGACAAATTCGGCCAGTGTATAGAGCAAAATACAGAAGATCGCCAGGTTGCGCCGTGGCGGCCGGGCAAGATAAGCAGTACCAGTTTCGCCGACCTGGCTCAGTGCAGTGTTGACGATACGCATCGAGATACGGCTCATTGCAATGACGATGAGCGCCATCATCAGCCCTGTTATCACGAGCAGCCAGCGCATCGGGTAAGTACCGGTCAGCGTATCGAAATAGAATCCGCCTGTTGCCACGATCACCGCAAGCAGTATCCATAAAAAGGATAGATGGCGGCGATTCGCGTCACGCCACAGGCGTGGTGCGATGATGGCAGCCAGCATTCCCAGCAGCCCGAGGTCGGCGATCATTGCGACAATCGTCCCGGCCGGGACGATCGGAATGGCGAACGCGACACGTCCCGTGATCCATAAAATGAGCAGTATGAATACATGATGGCGCTCGATCATGCGGGTCGAAGTGAATTCAGGAATCGCTGTAAGTACAAAGCCAGCGACCGATGCCATTGCAAAGCCGGTCAGCATTTCATGGGCATGCCAGACGACAGGGCCATTCGGTGTCAAAGGCAGCGGCATGCCGAGAGTGAGAAACCCGACCCATGCCGCGACAGCGATCACAGCGGTAGCTGCAGTCAGCAGGAAGAACGGCCGGAAGCCGCATTCGAACAGTGCGGCAAACGGACCCGAATGGATGAATTTCAGCATGGCAGCTCCTGCCTGGTCAGCAACTCGGATTTTATCGGAGCCAGTCTGAAGCTCGTCCGTACCGCGCTATCCTGCAGCAGTTCAGCTGTCATTTTGTAGACGAAGGCATCATCCCGTTGCATGGCCGGAAGATCGATTCTGAAGCGGTGAACGATACGACCTGGAGACGGCGCCATGACCAGAATCGTGTCAGACAGGCGGATGGCTTCCATGAGGTCATGCGTAATCATCAGTACGCCCAGGCTGCAAGTATTCAAGTGATGCAGCAACAGTGCATACAACTCGGCCTTGAGGCCGATATCAAGCGCGGAGAACGGTTCATCGAGCAACAGCAAATCGGGCATGATTGCCAGCGCCCGTGCGAGTGCGACGCGGCTTTGCATGCCGCCGGACAACTGATGGGGAAACTTGCCAAGATCCTCGTGGGCGAGACCAGTCTGCAAACCGAGCATTCGTGCACGACGGGTGCGCTCGTCACGCCCAGTACCAGCTGCCTTGAGACCCAGCGCAATGTTATCGAGCGTGCTTTTCCATGGCAGCAGGCGCGGTTGCTGAAACATGCATGCCGGATTGTTAAAACTGCTGATAATCTGGCCGGTACGTACCGGCATGAGGCCGGCACAAAGATGCAGCAGCGTGGTTTTGCCGCAACCTGATGGACCGACCAGTGCCACTACTTCGCCACTGGTGACATCGAGATCGATAGCTTCGAGGATGGTCTGGAGTGCGAACTTATGTCCAAGCCCGCGTACTTCCAGGTGTGCCGGCGCGTGTACTGCAGTCGTCACACAGCTACCCTCCAGCGTTCGATTTCCCGTTTGATCGGTTCAAGCAGAAGATATTCGACAGCAAGCAGCAGCCCTACTACGGCAGTGATCCATGCCAGCGTCGCAGCAGTATCGAGGTGTGAGCGGCTGACAGCAAGGGCGGCGCCGACACCGTCGCTGGATGCAAGCAACTCAGCCATCACGACCACTTTCCACGAGATGCCCAATGCTGTGATCCAGGCGGGAAACAGATAGGATACGACATGCGGCAGCACGATATCGGTGAAGCGCATCAATGGCGGCAGACGGTAAGCTGTAGCGACATCCCCGAGTTGTCCGTCGAGTGTGCGTGCCCCCAGCATTGCACCGACGAATACAATCGGCATACATGCGACGAATACGGTAAATATCGGAGTACCATCGCCGTTGCCAAACCACAGCAGCGCAAGTACCAGCCACGCAATCGGTGGCGTGCCGATCAATACGGTGACGATCGGCCGCGACATCATCAAAGCAGTCATCGATAGTCCGGCCACAAGCCCGAGTGTACTGCCCACCGCCAGTGCCGCGCCGAATCCGATCAGTGCACGACGCGCAGTAATCGTGAGCTCCTGCCATGCGCTACCCTCAGCGATCAATCCGGCCAGTGTCTGGAAGGTGATCCGGGGATTGGGCAGGATCAGTTCACCGTAATACAGACCGGCCCATTCCCAGACGGCGAGAAACAGCATCAGGCTCGCGATTGCCCCCCAGCCGCTCCACAAATAGATCAGGAACGATTTCAACCCGCTGCGCAGCAGAATCACGGCGAACCGTGCCCGTAAAAATCATCATCGGGCATGCGTCCCCCGATTACGGCGGGATTACGGTGCATCAATGTTGTGAAAAGAAATTCCAGTTCGTTACGTGCGGCTGCAGCGGGTACGGCTTCCAGCGGACTGACAGCGATTGCATCACTGACTGCTTCAGCGCTGAGCATATCGGTATAGGTAGCGACGAGCCGTCCGCATTCGAGGGCATTTGCCTGACACCATGCGAGTGAGTTGCGGTAGGCATCGTGGATACGTGCGATCAGGTCTGGATCATGACGTATCGTGCCCATGGCGACGATACCGGCCTGCGGGATACGCGGTGCACGTTCCAGTACACGTCCCCATTCAGCCTGCAGATCGATCGAACGATGCAGTTCAGGTGCAATGACACTGATCGGAAATGATTGTGTGCGGCGCAGCGCCATCGATACAGCTGGTTCGGCAAGCAGAGCGTGATCGATGCGGCGCGCAATCAGTAACTGCATCGCATCCATCGGTGTTGCTACATAGCGCAGTTTGAAGTCGTGGCGCGGATCCAGCCCCTGAGCTTCGCTGATCAGTCCGAACAGCAGATCAGGCATGTCGGCGCGAAACGGAATTGCAATTTCCTCACCCTTCAGATCAGCCAGTGTTTCCAGTTTGTCACGGCGCGAGACCAGCCACAGAATTCCCCAGGTCGATACGTTGATCAGCTCAAGGTCAGTACCGCGGTTGTACAGGTTTGCCGCGACGTTGGTCGGCATGGCAAGTACATCAGCCTTGTTCTTGAGTGCAAGTACACGCAGTTGATCGGGATCCCGCCAGGAGACGAATTCGACTGTCTCGGCCAGATCAGCCAGGGTGCCTGACTCGACCATGTGGATCAGTGGAAATGATACGGCCGCCAATGGTCCGGCCAGCACGAGATGGGGTCTTCGTTCGGCATGCACTGACAGGACTGTAAGAGCCATGAGCACAGCGACGAGTATTTGTATCATTGTTCTCATGTCAGCAATCTCCTGGAAGCATCAGCACACCCGAATGGCGCGATGCCGGGAAACGATACGCAGCCCTTTCCTGCAACCAGACTGTAACAGCAGCGATTGGAGGCGATATGACAAAAGTAAACATAAAGGAATACAAAGAACGAGGGCAAACTCGCCATGCTGTTTTTCTCCTGAAAAAGAGAGCTGGCTTGCTGGTCGCCGGCTGGCGCATTGCTAACTTGCTCGGTGGGTGAATCTTCATTACTCGAAAAAATATACGTAAAGCCGGGAGGTTAGTCAAACCTGCCGCTGGTCCGGCCAGGTAATCCAAAAATCAGGTACTGACGCAACGATCATGGCCGTATCATGAACAGCTCCACCCATTGATCCATGCCGATTATGGGAAAAATCAGAACACCAGAGCTGCCTGCATTTTTGTATATTGCGTCAATATTATTTCCGGCACAGGAGACATGAATCGATGATCAGTGAAAACCTGATTAAAACCCTCATAGCATTGGCAATATTTGTTCTCACCATGGCTGCAATAGGCTATCTGTTCGAAGAGGAGCTGGAAGCAGGAACGAACTGGATCGTCGATCAAATCGGTTTTCTTGGCCTTTGCCTGATTCTGCTGGTAACGGATACGTTGATCACACCCTTTCCGCCGGATGTTCTGCTACTGGTCATTGCCAAAAGTTCACTGTCTGAACACTGGTTCATGTATGTATCGATACTCGGGGTGGTTTCCTGTGTAGCAGGTATGCTCGGCTGGGGAATCGGCCGCTGGCTGGGGCATTTCGGGTTCATAAAACGCATACTCGGGGAGCTTGAGGAGAATCAGCGGGAATTCATTCACCGTTACGGATTCTGGGCGATCGCGATCGGGTCGATCACACCGTTCCCATTTTCAGTGACCTGCTGGGCAGCGGGCATGATGGCACTGCGCGGAACGACCGTTCTGGCCGCTGTACTGGTATTCCGGATTCCCCGCTTTTTCCTTTATTACTGGCTGATCATTGCAGCAAGCAGGTGGTTTTAAGGAAAAACTTACACATTGTTCTCAGCTCAGTAACGATTATTCACCCTTTATCCCGGAAACAGAGTAATTCCACTCCAGTTTACCCAGGAGTTTGAGGTTGCCCCCGGGAAAATACAGGGATTTTTCAAAGTCACGGGCCTGACCGGGTGGAATGTTGAGATCCATATTCTCGTGACTTTCCCCGATAGTCACACAGTCCTGAGAATCCGGTGTACCGGTGCAATCCTGCATGATGATCAGCAGATTGACCTGCTTGAGTGTAAATTCCTGTGAATTGTTTTTGATACGACCAGACAGCTTGTATCCACTGTAACTGGGCTTGAGTGCCACATTTTCAAAATCCAGTTCCGCCAGCGAGATACGGGAAAGAGCGCGCTCTTCCTCACGTTCATTCAGAACATAAATGAGACTGCCGACCACCCCGGTAACAATGATCACGCTCACTGCCACCTTACGGAACCATGCTGATACGATCAGCAGTATCAGCACGATCAATCCAATTACCCAAACCATGATTTTTCCAGTTTCAAGCCATATTATTCAATAGCCCGATTATATCGGGCTATTGGGATACTACGATAAATTGCGGTAACTCTTCTGCCATTCCGGATATTCCACTACTGTTTCATACACCTTACGATGTACGCTCCAACATCTCTGAAACACTACCTGTAACAACCTGAACTTCAACCTGGATAGCATTCATTATAGATCGGCTAGCTTGAATTGCAGGTTGTTACAAGCATGAAGCTTTTCTAAAGTATCTGTATTACATGAGATTAATCCCATACCTGCGGACCAGGAGGGCAAAAACTCCGAAACAGGCGATCGTAATGAAAGCACTGAGTGTCAGAGCAAGCCAAAATCCGAAGTGTTGCAGCAAGAATGGGAAAATCAGGAACATCGGGAGCGTTGGCACGACATACCAGAATGTATACCACGCATGATTGGCAATTTTGGTTTCCGGCTGATTTTCTACATGAAGCCAGATCAACGTGAGGATCGTTACCATTGGCAGTGCAGCGACCAAGGCTCCGAGCTTGTCACTGCGTTTTGCAAATTCTGAGACGATCACAACAACTGCTGCAGTTATAAAGTATTTGGTAAGGATCCAGGTCATGTGAGGTGAAATTCAAAAAGGTATTTCTTCAGTCATGCAAACTTAATACTGTAAAAATGACATAGATATCGTTCTCAAAAGGAATCCATTAAGAACGTCATGGTAGTTCAGGCGACGGTCGTTGCAACGACCATATTCAGTCTACCGTTTTCAGATACTAGTATAACGTCTCACGGCTGATAACAAAGTTGCGGACGAGCAATGCTTTTTGTTCCCCTGCCATGACTCTTTGCTTTAATTCCGCAACCTGCTGGTCAATACAGTTTGAAATACAGGTTGTTACAACTACCTGGTGATTCAGAACTTGCTCAACCCTGACAGTCAGCAGAAAGAAACCGCCGATACTTCGTTACCAGTACGTTCATAAGCCTCGACAGGTACCCTTCCACGCATCAGCAACAGTGGACAGATCGTATTACCAATGATCCGGCTGACGACACTGCCATGAACCATACGCTCCATACCTGACCGGCCATGCGTACTCATCACGATCAGATCGGCATCTTCTGCATGCACGATGCGAGCAATGACATCAGCCGGATCGCCGGCTGCAATCCGGCTGCAGGACGAAACACCCGCCAGTTGCAACCGCAACCGTATCCGTTCCAGATAGCTGATCGCCTGCCGGATGATGGGTTGTTCGCCGGCATAATCCGAACCGGCAAGTATTTGCGCATCCTGCAGTTCATCCCCGGAATCACCCGGTTCAACGACACGGATCAGATAGATAGTTGCTCCCGTATTCTGCGCAAACTGGCTGGCAACGGGAATGGCCGTCTCTGCCAGAGGAGTACCGTCGAGTGGCAGAAGAATGGTACGAGGTAAAGAATCAGGTTTCACCACCACTGCGGCAGGCACTAAAAATACCGGTGGACGGGCATTACGTACTACTTCGTCTGCCACGCTGCCGAGCAGCACCTGCCCCAGACCGGTTCTGCCATGTGTTGACATGGCAATCAGATCAACATATGCCTCTTCTGCCAGATGCAGAATGCTTGCAGCCGGCGCTCCCGACAGGAGCCGGTTCGCCACATTGAAACCGGTCTGACGAAGTTGCTGCGCCACGATATCCACTCGCTTACCTGCTTCATGTCCCTTCGACAGAGCCGTTTGCCCTGACATGAGCAATCTGGCGGTATCCTCAAACAAGGAAGAAGAAGTGGATGACAATGCCGCCATCAGCAGCAGTTCAGTCTGATCCGGTTCGACGAAACGCAGCAGATGAGGAATGGCTCGCTCCGCCAGTTCAGAGCCATCCAACGGGATAAGTGTCCGTCTGATCATATGGATACCCCTGTTCACAGGTCATCGGATAAGTATAGATTCACTCATCCCCTTTTGCCAGATCTATGAGGCGGGTGCTGCAGAGAAACACCTGTATCGTATTTATAACCTTCCCATCCCGGGAATATCTCAAAAATGCTGGATATCAGGATTCAGTCCTCAATCTTATGAATAAGAAAAATAAGAAAATATTCAAACAACCCAGGATCAGACATTCATTTATCTAATCTTGTCATCCCACTATTTCAGGTATATTCTTTTCCACAAGTAGACTGATCAGTCTACTTATAGAAAAAATGCCGAATAATCCTGAATATCAGGTACGAATATATGAAATTCCTTCCTGTAACTTATTTATTACGGAGATCTGATGACGACTGCACCAGATTTTCTATGTAACGCTCAGTCAATCTGTACTTCCTGGCCAAGTATCACTAAGTATCAAAAGCTAAGTAGGCCAATCCGGCTTACTTTCGTGTGAATCATCTGAAACAGTTCCGAGGAGGCAACATGATCACAATCTGGCAAAACTTATCGATCAATATTCAGCGCCTTTTTATTGCCCTTTGCATACTGACCGGTATCGTGCTGATCGGGATGCAGTTCCATGTTAATTCACAAGGGAGTATGTCGGACACTTATCCCAAGGGTTTTCGCGGTGGTACCTGCACGATCGAATCCGACACGCTGCTGGTCGGGTACTCCGCTTATTTCATCCCTGTCGATTATGAAATACCGGATGATTCAATGAGCGCCCTATCTGTCGTCCCTGTTTTGTGTGACAAAGTACCGGGCCCCGGCCTGCTCAGTATCACTGTCGATCTGCTGTATCCGGCCTCCATACGGGAACAGCCGGTAGCAGTCAGTCTGGCCAGAAAGAATGGCGAAAGAATAATGGAACCGCTCTTGTCGATTCCCGCCAGAAATTATCAGTCAGGCATTATTTCGCAGGAAGTTCGTATCGATGAATCAGGGGAATACGTGCTTCAGCTCTCCGGCACGGATGAATACCAGTCTGAGTTCCATCTGGATATACCCGTCACCATCGGTACGAAATGGTATGAGCCTTTTGTCCCATACTGGCCGATGCTGGTACTGGGCGTAGTTGCGGCTTTCTTTTATAACCTCAGACGAATAGTGAATTAATTTTCTACCGATATACCGGATGTCAGAGCTTTTGCGCGCGGGCTGATATTCAGTTCGATTATCAATGAAATCAGAGAGCATGATGAAGTCGGTTCTGGTGACATTGTCGAATTCCTGGCAAAGATATTTACCAGGAAATATGGTTTGAATCCCATACGTTTTTCGATGCAAACCATTTATCTTGCCAAGCTAATGGTAAGTAGATTGCATTTAACCTAAAGAGGAGAAACAGAATGAAAGACAGCACTGTTATGAAATATTGTTCTGCGTTACCGGTTTTAGTACTGGCGAGTAATCTGTCGTATGCCATGCCGGGCATGCATGGAGCCGAAAGTAGTGGAGTGACTGAGCCACCAGCTGTATCGAAAGATATGGGCGCACCCATCAACTCGCCGGGTTCGGAAATAGAGATCACTTACAGTGCCGATGGTAAAACAGCTATTTTCGTTTCGACCCGCGAGGGCAGTGTCGAATCATCTGGCACTCCTTACAATTTCGATATATGGATGGCGCGAAATGTGGATGGTGTGTGGCAGGAACCTGTTCATCTCGGTGCTGACATCGATCCCACTGTAGGGCCGAATATCAATACGTCGGCCTGGGAGCTCGAGCCCAGTTTTTCAGATGATGGCAATGTCATTTATTTCACGAGATATGAGCCTGGTGATTTATTGTCAGGTGACTTATACGTCGTCCAGAAAGTGAATGGTGTATGGCAATCAGCTAAAAACTGGAACGATGTGCCGGAACTACCCAGTATCAATACGCTGACCGGCGAAGAGCATTGTCCGATCATCGTTTCTGACAGCCTGATTTATTTCAATTACAGCCAGCCTGGGGTTACACAAGAGAGTGATATCTGGAAAGTCGAGAAAAAGGATGGTGTATGGCAGAAGCCGGTGAGCCTGGGGGCGAAAATCAATTCTCCGCAGCGTGACCACATGCACTGGACCGGGGTATCGAAAGATGGCAAAAGTATGGTCATCACCAGCACACGGATCGATCCTGATTCCCGGGGTGGGCACGATATGTGGATCTCACATCAGGATGCCAGGGGAGAATGGCAAAAACCGATCAATCTCGGTGATGTCATCAATACTCCGGGTGAGGAAATGTGCTGGACGTTCACGCCTGATGGTAAGAAATTTACCGGCAGCTGGGGACCACAAAACACGTTTGATACGGATATCCGCTGGATAAGCAAAGAGGATATTCCCTTGTTGAAAACATTCGATCCGATCGGCCCTCCACCCAACCTGCTTGTCAACAGCAACAAAGGCTGAGTCGAAATTTACTGGAGTAAAACACTAAAGCACTGACTGCTTCAGTGTTTTACGTCTGCTTACCTCGAATCCTAAAACAACACCAAGGAGACTGGAATGAGATCCGTAAGGAAACGTACAGTATTAGTATCGACACTTCTGGCACTGGTACTGACTCAAGTTGCAAGAGCAGATGATAAAGGCTCACATCCAGCCGTGATTGGCGATGTTCACTTTAAAGTAGAGTGCAACGCTACGGCACAAGCCAAGTTTAATGTAGCGGTGGCATACTATCACTCTTTTCAGTGGCAACGTGTGATTGCAACGGCTGATGACGTACTCAAGGTCGATCCCACTTGCGGTATGGCTCATTGGGTAAAGGCTCTGGCGATGCTCGATAACCCATTTGCCTGGCCAGTCACTTTGTCAGAAAAAGCAATAGCTGAGGGGCCGGTATTACTTGATGCCGCGCGCAAGGCCGGGCTCAAGACTCAGAGAGAACGAGACTATGTCGATGCACTCGCAATATTCTTCAAAGATCTGAACACCACGAACTATCGGGAAAGAGCTGAGTCCTTCGAAAAAGCGATGGCACAGCTGGCGCAACAAAATGCCGACGACAGTGAGGCAACTGTATTGTATGCGCTCATTCTCTCAAGAAACTTCGATCCCACTGACAAGACCTATCGCAACCAATTACACGCCGCCGAGCTACTTGAGCCGATCTTCGCCCGGGAGCCTAACCATCCTGGAGTAGCACACTATCTGATTCACAGTTATGACTATCCACCGTTGGCCAAGCGTGGAATCGATGCTGCGAGGAAGTACGCGAAAATCGCTCCGGACACGCCTCACTCTCTGCATATGCCATCGCACATCTTTACTCTCACAGGCTTCTGGCAAGAATCGATCGATACAAACCGCCGCGCGGCCGAGATGGCTGATGACTCGATCACCCACGATGGACATCACGCATCCGACTACATGGTATATGCCCATCTACAGTTAGGCCAGGATCTCGCGGCACGAAAAATCATGGAGCAGGAACAAGTTAGACACGGGATCGACATGATTGGGGTCGCCTATCCGTACGCTGCTATCCCTGCAAGGATTGCTCTGGAACGCAGGGCCTGGCGGGAAGCAGCAGATTTGCCGCTGTATGCGCGGGATACCTACCCATGGAAGAAATATCCGCAGGCTGAAGCAGTCAACGCGTTTGCCCGCGGTGTCGGTTCAGCGATGAGTGGAGAGCCGGCCAAGGCGAACTTTGAGGCGAAGCGGTTGATTAAACTTCGCGATGCGGCAACAGCTATGAAATTGAACTATTGGGCCGACCAGATCGATATCCAGGCTGAAGTAGTGCGCGGACTGGCAGATTTTGCAGAAGGCAAACGTGATGAGGGAATCGCAATACTGCACCGGGCGGCAGAGCGTGAAGATGCAAGCGCAAAGAACGTCGTCACCCCCGGGCCAGTCGTCCCGGCGCGAGAGATGCTGGCAACGATACTTGAACGTGACCGTAAACCGGCTGATGCACTTGCCGAGTTCGAGAAAGTTCTTGAACAGCACCCCAATCGCTATCGTACGATTGCAGGAGCAGCTCAAAATGCAAAGCAAGCTGGCAATGAACAGAAAGCTGATCACTACGCGGAGTTACTGCTTAAGTTGGCTGAACATGCTGACAGCCCGCGCCCTGAGATAGCCGAGGCAAAAAGTATGCTTGGAATGTAAATAGTCACCCCTGAAAAACACCCGTTGTTGATTGTCATTTTTGAGAGTGCGCTTGGGAATGCGGTTTTTCTCTGCCAGCTTCTCATCAATTTGCCGATCCTCAATACAACCGGAACAGGCGCCATCTAATTTTTCAGAATGTCGCTTTGATTCCGGCAAAAAAGGCCCGTCCATCTCCGGGAAGAAATACGGCCTGGTCACTTCTTGCCTGATCGACGACCAGTGACGATGAAGCGTAGGTCTTGTTGAACAGATTGGTCGTTTCACCGAAAACGGTGAAGTTGCGATTGAATCTGTATTCGGCGCGAAGATCAAGGATGGCATAGGGATCGACGTACAGAGTATTCATATTATCGACCGGGATTCTGGCAGGCACCCATTTTACGGCAGCCTGCATCACCAGATTCCCGATGATCCGTGCCTGCAGCTGTGTCTGAATGAAATGAGGAGGCGCACCCGCCAGCTGATTGTTGTTTCTCACCGGATCGTTATCGAAGCGGAAATCCTGATAGGTATAGGCTATCCGGGCAAGCAGGTGCTCGGTCAATTGTGCTTTCAGGCCGAGTTCAATTCCAAGGTGCGTGGTTTTATCGGCATTGACAGAACCGAGTGATACACCGGACTCATCCCGCAAACTCAGAAGCTCATTATCGATCCACGCGTAATAGGCCACCGCATCCCAGGTGAAAATACCGTGGCTTCCGCGCCATCCTCCTTCAAGCGTCATTGCTGTCTGGGCTTTCAGATCGGGCGTTACGAATACAGCGGCCGGTAATGCGGAATTGGCCGGATTGGGACGTCCCGCACTGCTGTTGGGTGTGCCGTTCACGGTTGCCAGCAGATCATCATGGGTGGGGGGTTCGAAGCTTTGGCTGATCGCGGTGAACAGGGTCTGGCCGGCAGCCGGACGGAAAGTCATCGCCAGGCTCGGGTTCCAACTGTCGAACGATCGTTTGTAGCGCGTACTATCGTAGGGAACTGCACCACCCGGAAGCAGCTGAGTCGGATCATTGGGCCGGTAAGCCAATGTTGGCCGGGTAGGCGAATCATAGGTATCTTTGTTATCGCGGGTTGCACGAGAATACGAAATGGCAGGAGTCAGCGTCAGATTCCGATGAATCGGAATATTGAGGTTGGCATGCAGCGACAATGTTGTTGCATCGAGCTTGTTTGAACCGAAATGTTCCCCTTTCGTACCGGATCGGTTCAGATAATTTTTCCGATCGGCCCATCCTGCCGTGTAGTACGCCGCCGATTCAAATATCGGCAGTGCATTTTTATCTGTCGATTCGATGGTATACCGGATGACACCCGTCAGATCACTGCCGCGGGTTTCACGTATCCCGGATGAAACCGGAAAGCGGAATGTATCATCCGTATGGGTAAATCCCAGGGCAAGATCCAGAATATGTCTATCGAACTGAAGTGTGGTCCTCGATCCGACCAGGAACTGACTGGCTGTTCGCTCAGGCTGGTCGCGAATGACGTTTGGCCCGGGGTAGATTGCACCGGCAGGTATGACGACGGGACCGGCAGAAACACTTCTGGGGCTGCTTTTCAATTGATCCTTCGAAAGTGGTCCGGCCACATCGAAACCGAGGTCGGTATAACTCGCGAACAGCCGAGTCGTAACATCCTCGGAAAGATGCCAGCCAGCATTCCCGCTGACACTGAAACGTCTGGAATCATTGTAGTCGCGATAGCCGTCCCGCCGGTTGAAATCGGCCTGGATCAGACCATCGAAATCGCCCGAGGTAGCGCCTGCCTGACCGGAAAGATTCAATTGTCCGAAACTGCCTCCACTGATCATCATCCGGGTATTCGGTGAAGTAATACCTGACGGGGAAATGAAATTCAATGCTCCGCCCAGTACATTTGCACTCAGCCGGTTTGCCATATAGCCCCGATAGACTTCGATCGCTTCTGCCTGGCGGGGATTGATGAAACCAACGATATAGGATCCATCAGCACGGTTGATAGGAAGACCGTTTTGCAGTACCAGAATCCCCCGCTCTACCGGATTCTGCTGCAGGCCCGAACCGCGAATCTGGATACGGGGCTGATCATTCCCTCCGAAAAAATCCTGCACGATCAGGCCAGGCGTTCCAAAAAATGCCTTCGATGCCGTCAGATTTGCCGCACCCGGCATCTCTTCCGCAGCGATGTATGAAGTCCCGCCCGGCAGTGATTCAAGTTTGGTACGAGAAGAAAATGAATCTTCCTCACGTGGGGCAGTAATGACGATCGGCTTCAGTAATGTTGCCCCCGGTGTGGCGGATTGTGCGTAACAAATTTGACTGGCCATGAAAAAAACCAGCATAAACATTGAGCCTGAGCAGGCTGTGCGCCACGGTATGAAAAATAACCTCGATCCCGGTTGTGTCCCTGAATATTGTTTCATGATGCCACTCGTACAATTTAACAGTTGTCATTTACGTGCCAATATCATACAAGATAACAATAATAATTATCATTAACAACTGAAATGCACACACTCTTGTGCTTTGCAACACCTGCTCAAAGCAGTTGTTCGATATCTCCGGTCAGTGATTCCGGTTTATCGGCAGGTGCATAACGCCTGACCACGTGGCCGGATCGGTCTACCAGGAATTTGGTGAAATTCCATTTGATTGCTTTAGTGCCCAGTACACCAGATTTCTCATTCTTCAGATATCGATAGAGCGGATGGGTATTGGCGCCATTCACTTCGATTTTTGCGAATACCGGAAAGCTGACGTCATAGCGGGTGGTACAAAATTGCTGAATCTCGGACTCACTGCCGGGTTCCTGGTGGCCAAACTGGTTACAGGGAAAAGCGAGTACGACGAATCCTCGGTCCTTGTAGCGACGGTACAGATCCTCCAGGCCCTGATACTGCGGTGTAAACCCGCATTTGCTGGCAGTATTCACAATCAGCAGAACTTTACCCTTATAATCGCCGAGCAATTTGTCCTGCCCATCCATGGTTTTGATACCGCAGTCGTAAATATTCATCACTATTTATAACCCTATTCAGAAATTATCATGATCAGGAAAAACCCCAGGGGTGATCAGCCGATCGTCCATGAAAGCGCTTTTGTCGATCCAACCGCCATCCTCTGCGGACGTATCGTAGTGCATGAGAATGTATTTATCGGCCCTTACGCCGTCATCCGGGCAGATGAAGTGGATGAAACCGGACACATGGAACCCATCACCGTGGGTGCACATTCCAATATACAGGATGGCGTGGTCATTCACTCCAAATCAGGTGCTGCAGTAACGATCGGAGAACGTACCTCGATCGCTCACCGGGCGATCGTGCACGGGCCGTGTACCGTCGGCCCGGATGTATTCATCGGATTCAACAGCGTGCTGTTCAACTGCACGATCGGTGAAGGTTGTGTCGTTCGACATAACGCGGTCGTTGATGGTTGTGATCTGCCACCCGGTTTTTATGTTCCCTCCACCCAGAGGATCGGGCCGCGCACTGATTTATCCACCATTCCGAAAGTATCACCCAAAGCTTCAGAATTTTCGGAAGATGTAGCCAGAACCAACAACACTCTGGTACAAGGGTATAAACACATCCAGAATGAACTGTAGGTTTTCAATGGCAGATCTTCTGTGTTTGACTAGACAAGTTGTACTGGACCCGGATAGCCAGCCTTGGCAATGACAAATGGCTCGCCTTTGGCAGCTTGCTCCACCAACCGGGACAGCTGAGTTTTAGCATCATGAATGTTGTACGTCCGCATCCTATTTTTCCAATTCAACTTAGTTTAATTGACTTAGTTTATCTAAATTCAACATCCCGTTTCAGCTCCAACAAATATCCATTTTCATCCACATAAAAGCACACCGACAATTCGGCCCTATCCTTATCCAGCTTCTGCAGCAAAGCATCTTTGCAGTCGGGCAGGTAATAGAGTATTTTCCAGTGGAATACCTGATTACCGAGGCCGGACATGAAGATGGGCAGTTTATCCCGTACTGTAAAACGTATTCTGATCATCACAGTCATCCTTCTCGCTGCGGGGAGCGCTGTATTTTCATGGGTACTGCATACGGAGCAGGATGAAAGCCTGCTATATCTGTACGGGAACGTCGATATCCGGGAAGTACAGTTAGCCTTCCGTCAGCCGGGGCGAGTGGCGCAGATGATGTTCGATGAGGGAGATGCCGTGGTAGCCGGTACACGCATGGCAACGCTCGATGCTCAGCCGTATCAGGAGGCGTTTGCGACAGCAGAAGCATCCGTGCGGGTGGCACAGGCGGAGCTGGCCAAGATGCGCCGCGGTTTGCGCCCGCAGGAAATCATTCAGGCACAGGAAGCACTCAACCAGGCACAGGCGGTGGCGCGCCGGGCCGAGCGTGACTACGTGCGTCTGAGTAGATTGCTTCCTTCGAAAGCAAGCAGTCAGCAGGATGTGGACAATGCACGTGCTGCACGGGATCAGGCCATTGCCGGTGTCAAGGCGGCCAAAGCGGCTTTATCCCAGGCCAGGGAGGGATTCCGCAAAGAAGATATCGCTGCGGCTGAAGCACAGCTGGCGGCTGCAATGGCCACGCGGGATCAGGCGGCTACCGCGCTGGCCGATACCGAACTGTTTGCACCGAGCGATGGTACCGTCATCACCCGGATCCGTGAACCGGGCAGCATGGTCGTCAGTCAGAGTGCCGTCTACAATCTGAGCCTTGACAAGCCGGTGTACGTGCGCGCTTACATCGGTGAAACGGCTTTGGGTCGCATTGCCCCCGGAACGCCGGTACAGGTGCGCAGTGATTCCTCAAAAAAGATCTACCATGGCCAGATCGGCTTCATCTCGCCACGCGCCGAATTTACGCCTAAAACAGTAGAAACCACCGATCTGCGCACCGACCTGGTTTATCGCCTGCGGATCGTAGTGAGTGATGCCGACGCCGCATTGCGACAGGGCATGCCGATAACGATCGAAGTCGATACCCGGCCGGCTGCCGACCTGTCCGCCAAGGATTTGTGATATGTATCCCGTGGCTGCTTTGCCGCCCTCTTCAGCTGCTGAGCATGACGATACCGCCATTATCATCGACCATGTCGACAAGCATTTCGGCAATGTGCATGCCCTGCGCGACCTCAGCGCAGAGATTCATTACGGCCGCCTGACCGGTCTGGTCGGCCCGGACGGTGCCGGCAAGACTACCCTGATGCGTATCCTGACCGGCCTGCTGGTGCCGGATGCCGGCCACGCCACCCTAGCCGGATTCGATGTGGTAGCAAATAACGATGCCATTCACGTGGTAAGCGGCTATATGCCTCAGCGCTTCGGTTTATATGAAGATCTGACCGTGATGGAAAACATGCATCTGTATGCACAACTGCGCGGCATGGATGCCGGCCGGCATATTGATCTGTTTACCAAACTACTCGATTTCACCCGCCTTGCACCCTTCACCGGACGCCTGGCCGGAAAACTCTCCGGCGGCATGAAACAGAAACTGGGCCTGGCCTGCGCCCTGATGGCGCGACCCAGGGTGCTGCTGCTGGATGAGCCGAGTGTTGGTGTCGATCCGGTCAGCCGTCAGGATCTGTGGCGCATGGTGCAGGCATTGACGGGCGAAGGCATGGCTGTCGTCTGGTCTACTGCTTATCTCGATGAAGCCGAACGTTGCGACAGCGTACTGTTGCTCAACGAAGGCCGGCTCGCTTTTGCCGGTCCACCTGGTGAACTGACCGGACGCCTCAAGGGTCGCAGCTTCCGCCTGGAAGCTGTCGGTGCCCAGCGCCGGGCGGTGCTGGCTGAAGCACTGGACCTGGATACGATCGGCGATGGCGTGATTCAGGGTGCCGGGGTACGTGTCGTATTGCGTGCCGGTGCGGGGCCGGAGAAAATCCAGGCACTTGCCGGCAGGGTTGGCGCGCGTCTAACACCGGTCCCGGCCCGTTTCGAAGATGCCTTCATCGATCTGCTGGGCGGTGGCCCGGGTGGTACATCGGCACTGGCTGAGCGTCTGTCGCCCGTTGAACTGACTTCGGATATCGCGGTTTCCTGCCACAACCTGACCAAACGTTTCGGTGATTTCATTGCGACCGATAATGTCAGTTTCAAGGTGCATAAAGGTGAAATTTTCGGATTGCTCGGCCCTAATGGCGCCGGCAAATCGACCACTTTCAAAATGTTGTGCGGGTTACTCAAACCTACCGGCGGTGAAGCGCACGTAGTCGGCCTGGATTTGCGCCGGGCGCCCGGTATCGCGAAAGCACAACTGGGTTACATGGCACAGAAGTTTTCTCTCTACGGCCTGCTCTCGGTACGTCAGAACCTGGAATTCTCAGCCGGTGTCTACGGGCTGGACAGCACCACGCAGCGCGAACGCATCGAAGAGATGATCAGAATTTTTGATCTGCATGACTGGCTGTCCGCCGCACCCGATTCTCTGCCGCTGGGGCATAAACAGCGTCTGGCACTGGCTTGTGCGCTGATGCACCATCCCCCGGTGCTGTTTCTGGATGAGCCGACCTCGGGCGTCGATCCGATCACGCGGCGCGAATTCTGGACACATATCAACGGCCTGGCGCGCAAAGGGGTGACGATCATGGTCACGACCCACTTCATGGATGAAGCCGAGTATTGTGACCGCGTGGCGATGCTTTACCGTGCCCGTCTGATTGCCCTGGATACCCCCGACGTACTCAAGCGTGATGCAGCCAGCGCTGATCGACCGGATCCGACCATGGAAGATGCCTTCATTCATCTGGTGGAAACTTCGGCGCTCACCGATGAAGTAAAAATATGAAAAGCGCATCCGGCCAGGAAAAAAGCATCGTCGTGCGCCGCTTTGATCCGGCACGCTTCGTCGCACTGGTACGCAAGGAAAGCCTGCAGGCAATGCGGGATCCGTCCACACTGCTGATTGCTCTGGTTCTGCCGCTGATTCTGCTGTTCCTGTTTGCCTACGCCGTATCGCTGGATGTACGCCACGTGCGCATCGGTGTCGTTCTGGAATCCCCCGGAGCAACAGCCCGAACACTGGCGGATGCTTTTTCCGGCACGCACTATCTGGACGTAACTTTTGCCTACGATCGTCGCGAAGTCGCCGGGAAACTCATTGCCGGCGAGCTGCGCGGTTATGTAGTGATCCCACAGAATTTTGAACGCCACTTCGCAGATACGGGCAGTCCGCTGGTACAGATCATCACCGATGGTTCGCAACCCAACACGGCCAATTTCGTAGCCAACTATGCCCAAGGTGTCGTGCAGACCTGGATGGCCAGTCTCACTGAAACCATGCCGATGCCGGCTGTCCAGCTGGAACCGCGTTACTGGTTCAACCCCGAGCTGGCCAGTCGACGTGCGCTGGTACCAGGCGCCATTGCCATCATTATGACCATTATCGGCACCTTGCTGACTGCACTGGTCGTAGCGCGTGAATGGGAACGCGGCACTATGGAAGCGATTCTGTCCACGCCGGCATCGGTACTGGAGATTCTGGTCGGCAAGCTGCTGCCGTATTTCGTGCTGGGGATGCTGTCCACCCTGATCGCGGCAGCGCTGGCCGTGTTCCTGTTCAATGTGCCGTTACGCGGTTCACTGTTCGCACTGCTGGTGCTTTCCGCGGTATTCATGATGCCGGCACTGGGCCAGGGGCTGCTGATTTCATCACTGGCACGCAACCAGTTCCTCGCCTCACAGCTGGCTTTGTTTTCCGGCTATCTGCCCGCGTTCATGCTATCGGGCTTCCTGTTCGAAATCGATGCCATGCCCGCGCTCATCCGGGCGATCACCTGGCTGATTCCGGCGCGTTATTTCGTCTCTTCGCTGAAAACGATATTCCTGGCGGGAGATGTCTGGAGCGTTTTCCTGCCCGATCTGCTGGGTATGGCAACGATCGGCCTGATATTTTTTCTGATTGCGCAGCGTTATACACGCAAAAGTCTGGAGTGATGAACGATGTTTTATCATGATTTCCGGACCATGCTCATCCGCCTGCGCGCTCAGTTCATCAAAGAGCTGCTCTGTATTCTGCGTGATCCGCGCAACCGGGTCGTAGTGTTCGTTCCCCCGCTGATGCAGCTCCTGATATTCTCCTACGCTGCCACCATGGAGGTACGCAATCTCGATATTGCCGTATACAACCAGGATACCGGGCGTGCAGCGCAGGAACTCGTATGGCATCTGGAAGCCGCCCGCTTCATTGCGCAGGTACACCATGTCCACAGCAATACCGCATTGCGTGAACAGCTGGTACAGGGCAAGGTAATCGCCGCGATTGCCATTCCTGCTGATTTTTCCCGCACCGTTGCGGTCAGCGGGAGTGGCCACGCACAGGTACTGGTCGATGGTCGGCGCAGTAATTCCGGCCAGATCGTCGTGGGTTATCTGTCCTCCATCGCCAGAGACATCCGCTTTACGGCAGATACCGCGCCGATACCGGAAACATCGGTAACCGTGCGCCACTGGTTCAATCCCAATCTGGTTTATCTCTGGTTCATGGTCCCCGGCCTGACCGGCACACTCGCTTTTTTCAGCGCACTCATGATCACCGCGCTGTCCATTGCCCGGGAACGTGAATTGGGTACTTTCGATCAACTGCTGGTATCACCTGCTTCGACGCTCGAGATCATCCTGTCCAAATCATTGCCGGCACTGGTCATCAGCTCCCTGCTCGCTTTACTGATGATTACCCTGGCAATCTGGTTTTTCCGGATCCCGTTCACAGGCTCATTCGGATTGCTGCTGATCGGGCTTGTGTTATTCATTCTGTCGGCAGTGGGTATCGGCCTGGTGATTTCCGCCATCAGCATGACTCAGCAGCAGGCCATCCTGGGCGGATTTGTCATCGGTGTACCGACTGTGCTGATATCAGGCTTTGCCACCCCGGTGGAAAATATGCCGCTGCTGCTGCAATGGCTGGCCCAGGCCATTCCGCTCACCCATTTTCTGATCATTATCGAAGGCTGTTTTCTCAAAGCACTTCCACCCCGGGATGTTCTTGCCAATCTCTGGCCTCTGGCAGTCATTGCTTTTACCATGCTGCCGATCGCCATGATCTTTGCCCGCAGCCGATTGCAGTGAAATAAAAACAGCATATCAATCGCGTGAAATCATCAGTTTTACCTTCTTCCCGGAAATGCATTTTTTCTGACAGTTCTTTGCACATATCCGCCATCCATGCCAGAATAAAAAAACACCCGGCCGGAAATGCAATTTCCGGCGCTTGTTTTCTGCCCGTTTTCTGCAACCGCCCGGGTCCTTCTTCATACGGACGGCTACCATGATACTCCATGCAATGAATAGCAATGACCGGCAGGAACCTCTGTAACCATGTCTATCGATTCTTACAGTACGCTCACAAAACGAAATGTCATTCTGTTCGGCGAAGCACTGGCCGATATTTTCCCTGACGGCCCGGTAATGGGGGGCGCTCCCCTGAATGTAAGCTGCCATCTTCAGGCATTCGGTCTGCACCCCATGCTGATTACACGTACCGGTACCGATGAGCTCCACCGGAAACTGATCAGACTGATGCGTAATGCCGGTATGACTATCTCCGGCATTCAAAGTGATCCACACTATCCAACCGGCCAGGTATTGATCAAACCCGGTGAAAACTGGTACGGACACCAGTTTGAAATTCTCGAAAACCAGGCCTACGACTTCATCGATCCGGTGACAGCTGCTACCGCTGCTTCGTCCATAGAACCTGATCTGGTGTATTTCGGAACACTGGCACAACGCAGCCGTTTGTCCGGCAGCGCCCTGGAAACGATATTCCGGTATACACCACAGACCCCGCGCCTGCTGGACATCAATCTGAGAAAACCCTGGTACACACGGGACACCGTACGCTATTCGCTTACCCGGGCCGATCACGTAAAAGTCAATGAGGATGAGTTGATCGAGTTACCCGGTTTACTGAATTTACACACCCGTGACCCCCGTGATACCGCATCGCGCCTGATAGAAGAATTTCAACTGCACACCCTGCTGGTGACCTGTGGCGCCGAGGGTGCATGGCTACTCGACCAGTCCGGCAATGAAGCTGAAACACCCGGTATCACCGATATCACCGTCATCGATACCGTTGGTGCCGGAGACGGATTTTCCGCCGTATTCATTCTCGGCATGCTGCTGGGCTGGCCGGAGACATTGACACTGGAGCGCGCCAACCGGTTTGCCGCAGCACTGTGCGGTATTCGTGGCGCCATTCCCGAATCCTCTGAATTTTATTCTCCCTTCCTCAAAGACTGGGGGATGATCAATTGACTGCCGAATGATGACAGATCAGAAACTTTATATTTTGATGATGAGCGTACATGGCCTGGTCCGCGGGCATGACATGGAACTGGGGCGTGATGCGGATACGGGCGGACAGATCACCTATGTCGTTGAACTGGCACGTGCGCTGGGCCGCAACAGTCATATCGCCCAGATCGATCTGCTGACCCGCCAGATCGAGGATCCCAACATCTCACCCGATTATGCAGCTGAAATCGAAGAACTCGGGCCGAATGCCCGTATCGTCCGGTTACCCTGCGGCCCTCGCAAATATCTGCGCAAGGAGCTGTTGTGGCCACATCTGGATCAGATGGTAGATCGCTGTTTGCACTATCTGCGCCAGCAGGGGCGCCTGCCCGATCTGATCCATACCCACTATGCCGATGCCGGTTACGTCGGCCAGCATCTGTCCAACCTGCTGGGTATTCCGCAGATACATACCGGCCACTCGCTCGGCCGTCCCAAACGGGCGCGCCTGCTTGCTTCCGGCCGCAAGGAACAGGCCATCGAACGACAGTTCAACCTGTCCCGGCGAATCGCTGCAGAAGAAGAGGTACTGGTGCATGCCTCACTGATCATCACCAGTACCTCGCAGGAAATCGAAGATCAGTACGGTATGTATAAAAATACCGATCCGCGCCGCTGTCAGGTCATTCCACCAGGGACCGATACCTCGCGCTTCTCGCCCCCTGGACGTAAACCTCTCGATCCGGCGATACAGGCCGGTATCGACCGGTTCCTGAATACGCCGGAGAAACCGGTGATTCTCACCATCTGCCGGCCCGACACACGCAAAAATCTTCATGGACTGATTCAGGCATACGGCTCGGACCCGTCACTGCAGGATATGGCCAACCTGGTGATCATCGCCGGCTCACGCGAAGATATCCGTGCGATGGAAGAATCGCAGCGCAAGATCATGAACGATGTACTGCTCGATATCGACCGCTATGATCTGTGGGGAAAAATAGCGATTCCCAAACATTTCATGGTGGAAGATGTACCGGAAGTGTACCGCCTGGCGGTACGCAGGCGCGGCATATTCGTCAACTCGGCCCTGACCGAACCCTTCGGGCTCACCCTGATCGAAGCCGCCGCCAGTGGCCTGCCGATCATTGCTCCGGAAGATGGCGGTCCGCGTGACATCATCACCAATTGCCGCAATGGATTGCTTGTCAATACGCTGAACCCTTCCGATATCGCCAGCGCTCTGAAGGATGCTCTGTCCGACAGAAAACGCTGGCGCAACTGGTCCAGAAACGGAATTGCCAGCGTCAGGCGCCATTACACCTGGGATGCACATGTCAGCAAATACCTCAGGGAAGCCGACAAACTGCTCTACCGGGAACGCAAACGTCTGCGCCGTCAGCTCGCAGCCACTCTGCATGCAGGCCGGTCACCCATGCCGCTGGCGCGTAAAGTGATCATCAGCGACATCGACAATACCCTGCTTGGAGATGAACAGGGACTGGCTGAATTTCTGCAATGGTTGCGCATGCATGCCGGAAATATCTCATTCGGTATTGCCACCGGAAGAACCGTCGAAAGTGCAGTCAGAATCCTTAAAAAATGGCGCGTACCGATGCCCGATATCCTGATCACCTCGGTCGGCAGCGAAATCAACTACTGGCCATCACTGCGACCGGATAAAGGCTGGAGTAATCACATCCGCCACCGGTGGCGACGGGAAGCACTGGCTGAAGCACTGAAAGAAATACCCGGACTGGCACTCCAGGCCCCGGAAAATCAACGTGAATTCAAGCTGAGTTATCTGGTCACACCTGAACGAATGCCCCCACTCAAACAGCTTTATCAGCATCTGCACAAACAGAATCTGCATGCAAAACTGATCTACTCACATGAAGCATTTCTGGATGTGCTGCCGGTGCGCGCTTCCAAAGGGCTGGCAGTACGTTATCTCGCTTATAAATGGGGACTGCCGCTGCAAAGTTTTCTGATCGCCGGGGATTCGGGTAATGATGAAGAAATGCTGGTAGGCGATACGCTGGGAGTGGTAGTAGGAAATCACAGCCCTGAGCTGGAATCACTGCGGGACCGGGAACAGATCTATTTTGCGAAAAACACCTATGCACTGGGCATACTCGAAGGGATGAAACACTACCACTTCGACCAATGATCATACATTGATTGTACCTGCTGCACCCTATGAGGCAGTACTGCAACCGTTATACCGGAGGTATCCGACATGACCACGATTGACACACTCGCCACCTGTACCCAGCAGAACAGAGATGCCGTCTACACCCTGTTACGACGTTATTTCACGGCAAATCGCACCCTGCTTCTGCAATCCGATCTGCGGGAGGGATTGCTGCAAACGGAACAGGATTGCGGCCAGTCCGACATGCTCCGCGCATTCGTATTCCGCCTGCAGGAAGGGATCTTCAGCTCTCCCTGGGCCTATCTGGCGCTGCGGCCCGAAATTGCCAAATGGGAGTTCATGCGGATTCATCAGGAACACCTCATTCCGGAAAAATTAACCATCAGTGAATTTCTGAAATTCAAGGAAACCGTGGTCAAGGGTGAAGCAACCGAATCGGTGCTCGAAGTCGATTTCGGACCATTCAACCGTGGATTTCCCAGATTGAAGGAATCCCGCTCGATCGGGCAAGGTGTCATTTTCCTCAATCGCAAGCTGTCCAGTGAAATGTTTTCCCGCATCGAGGCAGGCCATACCAGTTTGCTGCATTTCCTGGGAGTACACGCCATCGAGGGTCAGCAACTGATGTTCAGCAACAATTCTCACGATATTCATGCCGTGCGCAACCAGTTGCGACAAGCGCTGGAAATGCTGGAAACACTGGACGGAACGACACCATGGATCGAGCTGGCCCCGAAAATGAATCAGCTCGGTTTCGCGCCCGGCTGGGGACATAACGCCAACCGGGTGGCTGAAACCATGAATATGCTGATGGACATCCTCGAAGCCCCCTCTCCTTCCGCACTGGAAGAATTCCTGGCATGTATTCCCATGATCTCCCGCTTGCTGATTCTTTCTCCTCACGGCTATTTCGGTCAGGATAACGTGCTCGGGCTGCCCGATACCGGCGGCCAGGTCGTTTATATTCTCGACCAGGTGCGCGCACTGGAAAAGGAAATGCACGACCGATTGCAATTACAGGGAGTGCAGGTCGAGCCGAAAATACTGATCGTCACCCGCCTGATACCCGATGCAGGCGATACCACCTGTAACCAGCGGCTGGAAAAAGTCAGCGGCTGTACCAATACCTGGATTCTGCGTGTTCCGTTTCGCAAGCACAACGGAGAGATCATTCCTCACTGGATTTCGCGCTTTGAAATATGGCCTCATCTCGAAATTTTTGCCGGTGATGTCGAACGGGAAGCACTGGCGGAACT
Source organism: Nitrosomonas europaea (assembly GCF_900167395.1). Classification (GTDB taxonomy): domain Bacteria; phylum Pseudomonadota; class Gammaproteobacteria; order Burkholderiales; family Nitrosomonadaceae; genus Nitrosomonas; species Nitrosomonas europaea. The sequence goes on along the minus strand of NZ_FUWK01000013.1, from coordinate 9,707 downwards.
GGGCGGACATCCTGACCTGATCATCGGCAACTATTCGGATGGTAATCTGGTAGCCACCCTGCTCAGCAGAAGATTGGGCGTCACCCAATGCAATATCGCGCATGCACTCGAAAAAACCAAATACCTGCATTCGGATATCTACTGGCAGGAAAACGAGGACAAATATCATTTCTCCTGCCAGTACACGGCAGATCTGCTGGCAATGAATTCCGCCGATTTCATCGTCACCAGCACATATCAGGAAATTGCCGGAACACGGGAAGCAGAAGGCCAGTATGAGAGTTACCAGGCTTTTTCCATGCCCGACCTTTACCGGGTAATCCATGGCATCGACTTGTTCGATCCGAAATTCAATATCGTTTCTCCAGGAGCAAATGCGGATATCTATTTCCCCTACTCCGACCCGAACAGGCGCCTGCACAGCCTGATACCGGAAATCGAATCCCTGATCTTTGATGATGCGACCAACCTCCCGGCCCGCGGATATCTTCAGGATCCGGACAAACCTCTGATTTTTACCATGGCGCGCCTGGATCGGATCAAAAACATTACCGGCCTGGTGGAACTGTATGCCGCTTCACCACGTTTGCGTTCGCTCGCCAATCTGGTCATCGTCGGCGGCAAAATCGATCCGCAACATTCTAGTGACCATGAAGAACAGGAACAGATTCATCGAATGCATCAACTGATGGATGAACACGAGCTCGATCAGCAGGTGCGCTGGCTGGGCATGCGCCTCGACAAAAACCTGGCAGGAGAACTCTACCGCTACATTGCCGATAAACGCGGCATATTCGTACAACCAGCCCTGTTCGAAGCATTCGGCCTGACCATCATCGAGGCCATGGCATCCGGCCTGCCCACTTTCGCCACCCGCTACGGTGGCCCGCTGGAAATCATCCAGAACAACCGTTCCGGCTTCCATATCGATCCCAACCAGGGGGCTGCCACGGCTGATCTGATCGCTGATTTTTTTGAAAAGAATCTGGAAAACCCGCAGGAATGGGAACGTATTTCACAAGGTGCACTCGACCGTGTCGCCAGCCGCTACACCTGGAAGCTGTATGCTGAACGTATGATGACGCTATCGCGCATCTACGGATTCTGGAAATTCGTCAGCGGGCTCGAACGGGAAGAAACGGATCGCTACCTCAACATGTTCTATCATCTGCAATTCCGGCCGCTGGCAAACAGGCTGGCCCATGAGATATGACCCGGCTGCCTGGCCGCCCAGACTGCACGTGCACGGGTGAAATTGAACTTCAATCGACTACATAGAGCAGAACAATGAAAAAATCCATATTGATTACCGGCTGTTCCAGCGGTATCGGCTATTACACTGCCCATGGTCTGCATGCACGCGGTTACCGTGTCTTTGCCACCGCCCGCCGACAGGAAAGTGTAGAAATGCTGCTCGCGGAAGGACTGGAGAGTTTTCGGCTCGATCTGAATGATTCCGATTCGATTCGGTGGGCTGTCGAAGAAACCCTGCGACGCAGCGGTGGTGAGTTGTACGCCCTGTTCAACAACGGCGGCTACGGCCAGCCCGGTGCAGTTGAAGATCTCAGCCGGGAAGCATTACGCGCGCAGTTCGAAACCAATCTCTTTGGCTGGGTGGAGCTGACCAATCTGATTCTGCCCGCCATGCGCAGGCAGGGATACGGACGCATCATTCAGAACAGCTCGGTATTGGGCTTTACCGCCATGCCGTTTCGCGGCGCCTACAATGCCTCCAAATATGCGATCGAAGGCTGGAGCGATACTTTGCGGCTGGAGCTGAGAGGAAGCAGAATTTTTGTCAGCCTGATCGAGCCGGGGCCGATCATCACCCAATTCCGCGCCAATGCGATGAAAGCATTCGAACGTTATATCGATGTCGAACGAAGCGTTCATCGCGAAAAATATCTCGCTATCCACAATCGGCTCAATAAACCGGGACCGGCTGTCCCCTTCACCTTACCCCCGGAAGCCGTGCTGAAAAAAGTGATCTACGCGCTGGAAGCCGATACTCCCAAGGCACGCTACTACGTCACCTTCCCGACACACCTGTTCGGTTTTCTCAAACGCATCCTCCCGGTTTCCGTACTGGATAAAATCCTGGCCAAGGCCGGGAATGATCATCAATGAATCTGCCACGAGCCCTTACAAGCTACTGTTCCGCAACCGAAGCGCATTGCCAACCACCGATGCCGAACTCAGACTCATGGCCAGGGCGGCAATCATCGGCGATAGCAGCCACCCCGTGAAGGGGTACAGGATGCCTGCGGCGACCGGAATGCCCATGACGTTGTAAAGAAAAGCAAATGCCAGATTTTGCTTCATGTTGCGCACTGTGCTCACCGACAATGTGCGTGCGGTAGCGATTCCGCGCAAATCACCCTTGATGAGGGTGACCTGAGCGCTATTCATCGCAACATCGGTTCCTGTACCCATTGCGATACCGACATCTGCCTTGGCAAGAGCTGGAGCATCGTTGATGCCGTCACCCGCCATGGCAACGATACGGCCTTCTTTTTGCAAACACTCGATCAGTGAAAGCTTGTCTGCAGGTTTGACCTCACCGTAAACCTCGTCGATGCCCAGTTTCGTACCAACTGCCCTGGCAGTCGTCTGGCCATCACCCGTGGCCATGATCACGTTCAGGCCCGCCTCTTTTAGCGCGGCCAGGGCCTCGGGTGTACTGGCCTTCACCGGATCGGATACCGCGAGCAATCCGGCAAGCTGGCCATCCACGGCCAGATACATGACGCTGGCCCCTTCGCCGCGCAACGATTCAGCTTGCGACATCAACGAAGTGACCGATACGCCGGTTTGTTCCATCAGTACTGTGTTGCCGAGCGCAAGCTGCTGGTGCTCCACATTACCACGCACGCCAATACCGGATCCCGACTCGAAGGTCTGGGGTTTGACAAGTACAAGTCCCTGGGCACGGGCGGCCTGAACGATGGCCTCAGCCAGCGGGTGCTCGCTGCCCTGGTCAAGGCTGGCCGCAAGACGCAGCACTTCCTCGGCAGTGAAACCATCGGCTGGCACTACGCGATCAAAGACGGGCCGCCCTTCGGTCAAGGTGCCAGTCTTATCGATGACCAGCGTATCGACCTTACGCAGATTCTCGATCGCCGCCGCATCGCGGAACAACACGCCCTGCGTGGCACCACGCCCCGTAGCAACCATGATCGACATCGGTGTGGCCAGCCCCAGCGCGCACGGGCATGCGATGATCAGCACCGCGACGGCATTGATCAGCCCGTATACCCAGGAAGGTTGCGGTCCGAACATTCCCCAAACAAAGAAAGTGGTAATGGCAATGACGACGACGGCTATTACGAAGTAGCCGGCCACCACGTCTGCCATACGCTGCATCGGCGCTCTGGAACGTTGCGCCTGAGCGACCATTTGCACGATTTGCGAGAGTACGGTGTCCGAGCCAATCCGTTCCGAGCGCATGACCAGCGAACCGCTGGTATTCAGCGTGGCCCCGATGACCTTGTCACCCTGGCGTTTGCTGACAGGCAACGGCTCGCCGGTCAGCATTGATTCATCCACCGAACTGCTGCCTTCGAACACCACACCATCGACGGGCACTTTTTCACCAGGCCGGATGCGCAGCAAGTCGCCGACATGCACGTGGCTCAGCGGCACATCTTCCTCACTGCCGTCTACACGGATGCGGCGTGCAGTCTTGGGGGCCAGACCCAACAGGGATTTGATTGCTGCCGATGTCTGCGAGCGGGCCTTCAGCTCCAGTACCTGACCCAGCAGTGTGAGTGAAATGATGACTACAGCAGCCTCGAAGTACACCCCGACACGCCCCATTGACATGAATGATGCGGGAAACACCTGGGGTGCAACAGTCGCAACCACACTATAGATAAAGGCTGCTCCTGTGCCCAGGCTGATGAGTGTCCACATGTTCGGGCTGTGGTTATACACGGACTGCCACCCGCGCAGGAAGAAAGGCCAACCGGCCCATAGAACGACTGGCAGCGACAGAATTAGCTCAACCCAGCTTTGCTGCGTCATATCCATCAACTGCAGATGCTCGCCAAACATTGCCAGAATCAGTACAACCAGCGTCAGAGGCAGTGTCCACCAGAAGCGCCGCGAGAAATCGCGCAACTCAGGATTGTCGTCATCATCCAGATCAGGTAGCAGTGGCTCTAAAGCCATACCGCATTTTGGGCAGGTACCCGGATGATCCTGGCGAATCTCGGGGTGCATCGGACAGGTATAGATCGCCCCAGATGCATCGGCAAGTGGCTGTGCCGTGGCTGGATCATGACTATTGGGCTGATGATGTTCGTGTCTCATAGCATACCTCTCAGAGTTAGGAACAGGACAACTTCGCAGACTATGATCATCAGTACGTCGCAGGCGCCCTTACTCCACCATACACCAGACCATCCACTCCTGGCGAGCTATCGGCATACCATGGAGCTAAACAACAGATGATGGATATGCATTATCGTCAACAGCAGCCGATCAAAGCTCGATTGCAAGATTCATATTGCATCTTGTAGAATGTGAATCGTTCTCATTTCTTGATCTTTCTGTATATGTGCTCAACCGATTCCTCCAAGGATATCGTACCGACTGCCGATTCTGCGATGCAGCAGGTTTATTTCCTGTACAGCGATCATCATGACTGGCTGTACAGCTGGTTACGCCACCGGTTGGGTAACGCTGCTGACGCAGCCGATCTGGCACATGATGCTTTTCTGCGCCTTATTATCAAACCGGCTCCTCGCGGTTTTGCCAATTTTGGTGAAGCACGCGCCTACCTGCGTACCATGGCTCAGGGCATGTGCATCAACCTGTGGCACCGCCGTGAAATCGAACGAGCCTGGCTGGATACCCTGGCTGCATGGCCGGAGGCCCTCGCCCCTTCTCCCGAGCGACAAGTCATGGTATTGGAAGCGCTGCATGAAATCGGCACTATGCTGCTCGATCTTCCGCCTAAAGCTGCCCGAGCTTTCCTCATGGCTGCAGCTTGCCAGATGACGGACAAGGAAGTGGCTGAAGCACTTGGCGTTTCATCTCGCATGGTACGCAAGTATGGATTCCCTTGATCCCGGCATGGCCTGATTCACGTGTCCACTACGACCCCATTGCCTGATTCTACTCCGACTGAACCCTCGCATCAGGCAATGGAACAGGCTGCCGAGTGGTATGCACTACTGCGTTCCGGCGAAGCCACCCACGATGATCATGCCCGTTGGCAGTCCTGGCTGGAACACAGCTCCGACCACCGCCTCGCCTGGCAATATGTTGAAACCATCAGCCGCAGCTTCGAGCCTATCCATGCTACCCCTGACCCCCGACAAACTGCCGATGGTTTATGGGCTGCCAATAGCCGGGTGATACAGCGCCGCAGAATACTGACCAGTATCGTCGCTCTGGCCGGAACCGGACTATTCGGCTGGGCAACCTGGCGTCATACACCGCTACCCGGTATCGTTCTGGCACAGATGGCCGATCATCACACTGCTACCGGTGAGCAGCGCGAAGTCGTCCTGTCGGATGGCACGCATGTCTGGCTCAATACTGCTACTGCGCTCAACGAAGCGTATCACGCCAGTCTCCGCCGCCTGTGCCTGATCACAGGTGAAATTCTGATCGATACTGCTACTGACCCACAGCGGCCTTTTGTAGTCGATACACCGCAGGGACGGTTGAGAGCATTGGGCACCCGTTTTACTGTGCGATTGGAGAGTGACAAAACCTTCCTGGGAGTCTATCAGGGTAGCGTCGAAATAACCTCTGCGGCGGGTACATCCTCCCTCATCCAGGCGGGACAGCAAACCCGTTTTACCACCGATGCCTCAGCAGCGGTCGAACCAGCCGATAGTGCACGCGAAACCTGGAGCCGTGGTGTACTGGTAGCCTGGGATATGACACTGGGCGATGTCGTGAAGGAACTGCGCCGTTATCGCAGCGGGTATCTGGGTATAGCCCCTGAAGTAGCTGGTCTGCGCGTGTTTGGCAGCTTCCCGCTACGAGACACCGACGATACCCTGACCATGCTGGCATCTGCCCTCCCGATTCGGATCCAGCGCACACTGCCCTGGTGGGTCAGCATCGAGGCACGAACCGACGCTGATCCCCACCGCTGAACCGATAATTCTATTTCCCAATCAAAAATGACGAGAAGGCGAGCCGCAGACAGCATGAACAATACGGCAAGGAGAAGCCGACAAAGTAAGTTTTGATTTATAGTTGATCCTAAAATTCCAGTTTATCGCCTTCCACTGTTCTGGATTCTGCAGTCATGAGCGTTTCGACTTCCTTCAGTACTGTACGGTAGCCAGTGTCTGTCCTGATTGGTCTGATATCCATAATCTTTTCCATTAATCAAAACAGCTCTTCCTGAAAGTAATAGTTTTCCTTTAATAACGCACTGATCTTAGACAACCCGCTGATACGAACGCCAAGTAATCTCAACTTTTGTTCGAAAGGAACACGCCGAAGACAATCTCTCGCAGCCTTGCGAATAGTTGACGCATCAGCAGTCGGGTTCCGTACAGTCAGATCACGTGTGATCGTTTGAAAATTTTCGTATCGCAATTTGATACCGATCGTTCGCCCGACATAGCCTTTGCGTTGTAAATCTTCTGCAACACGCGTACATAATTCAGTGAAGATATCCGACAATATTTCCCGATCCTCCTGCACATGAAGATCTCGTTCAAAGGTTGCTTCACGACTGATTGACTTGGATTCTGAACTGATTACCACGGGGCGGCTATCGCGACCATGGGCTGAGTCATGAAGCCAGATTGCGTTACTACGGCCAAAATGAGCCTGGAGCAAACTGAGTTCAGCCTTGGCTAATTCCCCGATTTTCTGAATACCCAGCCTGACAAGCTTCTCTTCTGCTTTTGGCCCGATCCCGTTAATCTTGCGAACTGACAAAGGCCAGATTCGATTCGGAATATCAGTATGAGTCAGGATAGTCAGCCCATCAGGTTTCTCAAGATCGGAACTGATTTTTGCCAGGAGCTTGTTGGGCGCTATTCCGATCGAACAGGATAGCCCCGTGGCATCACGCACTGCCTGCTTGATACTCGATGCAAGTGAAGCTGTCTCATCAGGATGCTCACTCAGATCAATATAAATCTCATCGATGCCACGATCTTCTATATGAGGCGTAATCCGTGCAATCGCATCTTTAAACAGCCGCGAATAGTGACGATAGGTATCGAAATCTGCGGGTAACAGTATGGCATCAGGCGCCAACTGTGCGGCCCTCATGATCCCCATCGCTGAAAAAACGCCGTATGCACGTGCCTCATAAGTCGATGTCGTTACTACTCCTCGACCGGTATAGTCACGCAGCCTTACGTATGAACGCTTCCCATCCGGCTGAATGACTGGCTGGTGAACCGATCGGCCGCCTATGACAACCGGTAATCCCCGCAATTCCGGATAACGCAGAAGTTCTACCGATGCATAAAAAGCATCCATATCCAGATGGGCAATACGGCGATTTTTGGTATTCATGCCATGCATATTAATCGTATTTCAAACGCCTCTCCGGGATATTCGGAACAGTGGAAAGCGATCCCGCCCCGCAACCTCTCAGAATGTCAGCCCTCCTCCTTCGCGGTGATATCTCGAAGATCGTACAAAATTTTTTTGAAAATGGTTCCGCTTTTTGCCCGCTCGATTGATTTACAGGGTGAGAGCGCAGTTCATATCAGCGATTGATCAGCTGCCTGAAAGGCAAGATCGGTATATCCGGACCAAGCTTTGCTCAAGCAGCTGGTAATCCTGACGGTAAAGGCGCTCGCAACGTCACATTAACCCTGTCTGAGGAAAAAATATCATGTTTTACAGTCGCTCGCCCCATACTGCCGCTACGGCGCACCCCTTACCATTCGACTCATTCCTGTATCTGCTAAGGCTGGTCGTGCAGCTGATCTTTGCCGGCGGCTTGTTCATCACAGCGAGCGGGTCAACCGATATCCGAGCACAAACTATTGTAGCGCCCGCAATCGAACAGACTCAGGCTGCTGCCACACGCCGCTACGATATTCCAGCCGGGCCGCTGAACACAGTGTTGACGCGTTTCTCTACTGAATCCGGTATTTTCCTGGTGGGTGCTAACGATCTTGCGCAAGGCAAAAATAGCCCCGGCGTACAGGGGTCATTCAGTATACAGGGAGCACTGGACGTACTGCTGACGGGAACCGGGATGGAAACACAACGTAATGCACAGGGACAGCACGTCCTGCAGCCGGTTGCAAACACAGTCGGAACACTTCCCCTGATGACAGTGAGTACGTCAGCTGATACCCTGAAACAAGGCACAGCGGAAGAAGGGTATCGGGTCAGTAATATCAGCGGGATCGGTTTATGGGGTGAACGAAGCTTGCGCGATACACCCTATTCGATCAGTGTCGTAACTTCCGATCTGATTGAGAACGTTAATGCTCAGGATATGAGACAGATTTTTAAAATGAATCCACTGATCCAGGAACCTAGTACTAATGTTACGACTGGTGTACCTAATGCTACTATGCGTGGATTCAATGCAACTACGCCAATTTATGATGGTATTCCTCTCGCTTATTCAAATGGTTCTGCCATTAGTCAGGGACTTTTGAATCTATCCAAAGAAAAACATAATAACTACGGCGGATATATTTATTCAGACACCCGTTTTTCAACTTTCAATATTGATCATAAGCTGACATTGGGCTACTCATCTAACTATTATGAGCAACTTGTACGTAATGATGGATGGGCCTATCTAAATGGCACGAGTACACTGGCATTGAGTCAACTCAAGTACATACCCGAACCGGACTGGGGACCTATGGGGAATAAATCAATGAATCCAAGTTATGCTGACCAATACAACAATATCCTAATGGGGGATAACATTATTATTAATGATCAGTGGTCTGTGATGTTTGGACTCAATTATTCGACTGCAATAAATTGTAGTAGTTGAGATCTGATCTGACAGTTACCCGATTTGACGAGTGCCTGTTAGATCAGATTCAGTTATTCAATTCGGTAATTTTATCGTCCCATATCTCCTTTGCGTCAATTAAAGTTTGCATCGGGGTGCGTCCACAGCACATTTTTCCCTGGTGAGTCCGCACACTGTTGTAGTACGCCATCCAATCATCCAGATCGTGTTGTAACTCTTCAATGGACTGGTAAATCTTGCGCCGGAATGCCACCTGGTAGAATTCCTGCAAGATGGTTTTGTGGAAACGCTCGCAAATACCGTTAGTCTGCGGATGATTGGCTTTTGTTTTGGAATGCTCAATGTCATTGAGTGCCAGATAAAGCTGGTAATCATGATTTTCCGGCTTGCCGCAATATTCGGTACCGCGGTCGGTCAGAATGCGAATAATGCCCATACTCTGTTCAGCAAAGAACGGCAGTACCCGGTCATTGAGCATATCAGCTGATGTAATTGGTGTTTTGTTGGTATACAGCTTCGCTGCTGCCCACTTGGAATAAGTATCGACAAAGGTTTGTTGGTAAATTCGGCCCACGCCCTTGATAGTGCCGACGTAAAATGTGTCTTGGCTACCGAGATATCCGGGATGGGCTGTCTCGATCTCGCCATGAGCAACATCATCTTCTTGCTTCTTCTCTAGGTCGAATCGACATTTAAAGCCATAAAGTTGCTGCAGCCAGATGTATGAAGGCGGAGAAGTAAATAGCTTTACGGTCATATCTGGTTGAAA
>NZ_FUWK01000049.1 GCF_900167395.1 Nitrosomonas europaea | reverse complement strand
AAGCACTGGCTGTTTTCAATATCTCATTGGCTCGGCGCAGTTCCCTGTTCTCACGCTCCAACGCCTTGAGGCGATCACGTTCACTGCTTGTCAGACCTTCGCGTGCGCCATTGTTAATTTCGCTACGTTTAACCCATTCCAGCAACGTGGAGGGCACACAGCCAATCTTGGGTGCAATTGATTCAACCGCCGCCCATAGCGATGGATATTCGCCTCGATGTTCCTGTACCAGACGAACAGATCGTTCACGAACTTCAGGGGAAAACTTTGTTTGATTGCTCATGGCTCCATTCTCTCAAAAGTTGGAGCCTCCTCAAAACCCGGGGCGATTCACTATCGACCTGATACCACATCGCCATCAGCTCACGTGCCTTGAGATAACTCGCAACGAGTGTTGTTTTTCCAGCGCCGGGTGGCCCGGCAATCCATATGACTGGATGGTTGGCCCGTTCTCCATCCAACAGCGTAAACAAGCGGGGACGGTCGACTACATTGAATAGCTTTGGCTGGCTCAACTTTGCAAGGGCAGAAGGTTTGGCTGGAGCGTCCATCAGAAATATCACAATAGAAGAGTGAAGATCAAATGTGAAGGAGCTGCTGAAATAAGCATATCGTCTCCAGTCTAATCAGATCGATGAGGCTTAAAGACAAATTTCGATTTGCGTTTTCTTGATCTGGTATGAACCCAAACGACCCGCATTCTTGCTTCACCCGTTTCTTGCTGTCTACCCATGATAACGTATTTTATAAATACATCAGGGCTGCAGGAAAGGAAATACAACTCCCTGCCGAGCAGACCAATGACCTGTCCCGGCTTTTTCAAAGGCACGATCACCGAAATAGCCAAACACCAAGGCGTAAGTTTATCGGTGTGTCTGCTGGTGGGTGAAGACCTTTATGTGATAATCACCCAATCATTTTTCACGAGATATGAAATTTTTGATGACCGGTTTCCAAGGCGCTCATCTTCGAGTTCACAAACACGTTCCGTTTACGTCAGACAGACCATAATTGAACTCACATGCGGGAGGAGTAAATGAAGGAACAATCACTATCAATGAAGAAGAACCATAATTCCACGCCGGTTTCTTCAGTGTGTATCGTTGCGGCCATTATGCTTCTGTTTTATGGGGTCGGGTTTACACAGGCGCAAGACTTTAATACTCCTCCACCGAATGCACCGTATCAGCAACCGGCTTTCGAGGGCCAGACTCGAGCACCGATCATAGAAAAAAATGTACGGCTGAATGTACAGGTTATTGCTGATGGCCTGGTCCACCCCTGGGGTATGGATCAGCTCCCGGATGGCAGTTGGCTTGTAACTGAGCGTCCGGGACGGATGCGCCTGATCTCTGCGGACGGAAAAGTATCTGATCCGATTGCCGGCCTGCCAAACGTTGATGCCCGCGGTCAGGGCGGGTTACTCGATGTTGTGGTCCGTGATGATTTTGCGCAAACGCGCCAGATCTGGTGGAGCTATGCCGAACCTCGTGGAAAAGGACACAACGCAACTGCGGTAGCAACGGGCATTCTATCCAAAGATGGCAGCAAGCTCACGGATGTCCGCGTGATCTTTCGACAAAATCCTGCCTGGAACTCTACGGCTCATTTCGGCTCGCGGTTGGTTTTCGACCATGACGGTATGCTGTTCGTGACAACTGGCGATCGTTCTCTGCCACAACCACGCATTCTGGCGCAGGATGTCGGTACCCATATCGGCAAGGTGCTGCGAATCAATCCGGAGGGTGGACCTGCCAAAGGCAATCCACAAATCAAGGGAGGTCAGCCCGAAATCTGGTCATACGGACATCGCAATCTGCAATCGGCAGCGCTGGACCCGGACGGTAATCTCTGGACGGTTGAACACGGACCGCGAGGCGGGGATGAATTGAACCAGCCGCGGGCTGGATTGAACTACGGCTGGCCGATCATTACCTATGGTCTTGACTACAACGGTCGGGCAATCGGGAAAGGCCTGACAGCTCAGGATGGCATGGAGCAGCCTGTCTACTACTGGGATCCGGTGATCGCGCCCAGCGGTATGGCCTTTTATCAGGGCGAGCTGTTTACCGAATGGCAGGGTGATCTTCTGATAGGAGGCCTTGCCAGTCAGGCGCTGGTACGGCTGACTCTTGTCGATGGGCGCGTGACAGGCGAGGCTCGATATCTGCAGGGACAAGGCCGCATCCGTGATGTCGATATCGCCAAAGATGGCGCGATCATGATTCTGACTGATGCCGAGGATGGCACCCTGATACGCGTAACACCCGCACGATGACTTGTTATCACACGCCTCGATATAAAATTTTGGCTGGCGACGGCATTCCCTGATTAACCGCCGCAGCCTGTGACTGGTGATGCCTATATACGGGACTGGCCGGACAGGCAACGCGTGAGTCATGGTTTGAGAAGTTCCTGGTTGGCGTAAGCAGAATGGTAACAGTCGAAGTTAATGCATTTGCATTGAATAGACAAGGAAGTTGCATTACCATACAAGAACATCCATTCCTTTAGCAGGAGAACATTATGCCAACCACCCTTGAAATCGAATCCACGTTGACCGACCGTTACCAGACCACAGTGCCTGAATCCGTACGTCGCGCCCTTCAACTTGGTAAGCGCGACAAGATTCACTACACCATCCGCCCCGGCGGCGAAGTAGTACTGACCCGTGCTGAACCCCCTGAAGGTGATGATCCGGTGATCGGACAGTTCCTGACCTTCCTGGCCCTGGACATTGCAAGCCACCCTGAGCGCCTGCAGGCTGTAGATGCCAGCCTCGTCCAGCATCTGCAATCTCTGGTCGGTGGCATTCAAGTCGATCTCAATGCTGCTCTGTCGGTGGATGATGCATGAATCCGGGCAAGCCTATGCCCTTAGTGGTTCATGGCTGGACGATCTTTGCCCATCCACTGTTCCTCGCACAGATTGAGGTATTGATACAACAGGTCGAAGCCCACAAACAAAAGGACCCTGTCGGGTTTGTAAAGAAAAACGCCAGCAAACGACTGGCAGCCATCACAAAACTGGCCTTTGACATCATCCTGCAAGATCCAGCCCGGCCAGAGTATCGCCAAGGGGGCACCCTTGGCGACGATTACAAGCACTGGTTCCGGGCGAAATTCTTTCAGCAGTATCGTCTGTTCTTTCGCTACCACACACTTAGCAAGGTAATCGTATTCGCGTGGGTCAACGATGAGGACACCAGGCGCGCTTACGAAAGCAGTGACGACGCCTATCGAATGTTCCGCAAGATGCTGGAAAATGGCCTTCCGCCGGATGACTGGAATCAGTTGCTGGCTGAGGCTCGCGCCGAGGGGCAGCGCTTGCAGCAATTCGCCGCCCGATGGTGGTAATTGTCAATTTGTTATGTATTCACACTAACAGGAAAAAGAACACTTTGCTTTGGTGCGTATTTTTTGAGATAGGGTATGCAATACACTGCTGAACACGCTGCCTAAACCTCTTCCCCACCATAGACATTGACAGTCTTGATATTGGCGAACTCTCGCACCCCCCAGTAAGAAAGTTCCCGGCCAAGACCGCTTTCTCTGATGCCACCAAAAGGCATACGCGGATCCGATTTTGTAATGCTGTTGACAAATGTGGCGCCGGCCGCCAGTTGGCGCGCAACCTGCTCACCTTTTTCCAGATCCCGGCTCCACACACTTGCACCCAATCCGAACCGGGTGGCGTTGGCAAGCGTAATCGCTTCCTCCACGGTATCCGCCGTAATGACCGGCAGGACCGGACCGAATACTTCCTGCGTCATGACTTCCATTGCTGAATGAACACCAGTCAGAACCGTCGGTGTGAAATACGCACCTTTCCGTGTTCCACCCGTTCTCACCATGGCTCCCTTGGCAACCGCATCCAGTACGAACTGTTCCATGGTCTCGGCAGCCTGTTCACTGACGAGCGGGCCGATATCAGTTGCCTCATCGAGCGGATCACCCACCACCAGCTTTTCAACCTCGGCCAGCAACGTACTGGTGAATACCTCTTCGATTTCTTTCAAAACGATCAGGCGCTTTGCAGCAATACAGCTTTGGCCATTGTTCTGAAACCGTCCGATTACTGCGGCTTTTGCTGCGGCCGGAATATCTGCATCCCCCAATACGATGAATGGATCGGAACCACCCAGCTCCAGTACTACTTTTTTCAGATGTCTGCCGGCAACAGAAGCGACTGCCCGGCCTGCTTCTGCGCTGCCTGTCAAAGAAACGCCCTGACAAAGCGGGTGAGCGATGACTTGTTCAACTACTGTGTGAGAAACAAGCAGGGTTACAAATAGCCCTTTCGGGAATCCTGCTTCATTGACGGCTTCCTGAATTTTCAGCGCGGAGCCGGTTACGTTGGTTGCATGTTTCAGCAAGGCCCCATTCCCGGCCAGCAGCGCCGGGATCAGGAAACGCATCACTTGCCAGAAAGGAAAATTCCATGGCATCACCGCCAGAATGACTCCCAGCGGTTCAATAACGACACGATGCTTTATGCCATCCGCCGCAATCTCTTCTTCAGCCAGCCATGCGGCAGCCTTATCCGCGTAAATCTCACACGCCCAGGCGCACTTCTCTATTTCAGCACGGGCAGCACGGATGGTTTTCCCCGTTTCTTCCGTCATCAGCCGGGCGTACGATTCGGAATTTTCCCGTAAAACATCTGCCAGCTTCAGCAAAAGCGCCGTCCGCTCGTGTAAAGGCACTTGTCGCCACGCGAGATGGGCAGCATGAGCATGCTCCAGCATACTGAACACCATAGCTTCGGAATAGGGTGTGTATGTCTGCAATAATTTCCCGGATGCCGGATTTTTCGTCAGAATCACCGGAGGTTTCTTAGTATCTCGTCTGCAGACTGAGTGGAGCCTCCTTTCCCAACTGATCAGTCGACAGGAAATGAACCTCTCCTCTCTGCCGGATGACCAGTTCAATCAATGTGCCTACGACATCATCCGTAACCGTACCACCTGCCGCATCTACCGTTGCGGAATCCTCCTGCAGCGTAACGATTTTCTGATCAAAATCGATGATACCCGGCTGAATATACCCCTGACGTACGAATAAACGTGCAGCATTACCTGCATCGATCGCACGGAAAATCATGGAGGAATCTGTCAGCAGTTGATGATTGTTACGCGCCTGCGCAATGTACTGCAGTGCTGTCTCTGCTTTCTGCCGGCGATGATCCGAGACCAGTCCCTGTACTTCGACAATGATCTTTTCGGCCGGGATTCTCAGATCCGGAATGGAAGTCACCTCGCCGATAATATCGGCCGGCTGATCGCATACCTCCCTGAAAAAAGCTGCGTTACGCGCATCTCCGGCAATGATTACCGGCAAACGTTCCTGCTCGGGTTTGTTCTGGATTTCCTGCAGACTTTTATCCACACGATTGAAAAATTCCTTGAGATTGGCTGCTTCGTTGGGAATCTGCGCACGATCCAGCCCTTTTGCGGCAAACAAAAACGGATTTTCCATCGGAAAACTGCCTGTTCGCAATTCCGTTCTCGCATCGAATTCATGAACCAGATGGCTGTTGAACCCTTCAATCAGCCGGGCATCGGTACGCGAAATCACCAGCACACGGTAATGCACGGCACCATTTATTTCCCGAATGAGATCACGGATGGCAAAAGCCTCATCGACAATCATTTGCTCCTTCACGGTAAACGGAAAGTTGATGAGAGTGACCCCCTCCCGGTTGGCAAAAATACCCAGACCGTCAAGATTGTAGTTGTGATCATGCGTACTGATTTTTTTATCGATGGCCTCCATGATCGTCTCGGCTTCCTGCGTGTCCGGCCAGCTCTGCAGCCGGTTACGGGCTTCCGTGACAAGATTTTTCAGCATAATGGCATCCTGTTTGTTGTCCGGAAAAGTCCGGTGTGTGGGCAGCAGAATGCTGACAGCCAGACCTTTTTCACGACTGCTGAAATAATTCAGGAATGATTTCAATTTCATAGGAACCTCCCATCGATTGGTTATTTAACCGAACCTCCAAAAACATAACTTACAGTACCAGTTAAAGAAGCGCTGAACAAACAGGATTTCAGATTTTTCTGACACCAAAACCGACTGCACCACCAGAATCCGGCATTTCATGGAACTACATATCTATACGATTCTGATCACCTGGTAATACCGGGCTAAAGTAAAATTGCCGATGCCCGCGAACACCCTGAATCTGCCGCAGCACCCGGTACTGCGAATCAAGAACACTATATCAGCACCGAACCGGTGAACATGACGTTGATTTGTCCACACTGCCAGACCTATCCACACTCATCCGTATGATTAGAGCGGGGAAGCCTTGAGATTTCTACGACATACTTTTACGAAAACCATTTTATGAAGAAAACCGCATTCATATTGTCCGTGATTCTTATTCTGCTGGTTGCAGTCATGGCTTTGATTGCCTTGTTCAGCGAAATCGAGGGAGACAATGTTCGCCACGGAATCATGGGCGCGGGCATAAGTACCCTGCCCCTGGTTGCCTACTGCATATCGGTGGTTCGGGTATGTCGCGGCTGGTATCTCGTTGCAGCAACACTGAACGGATTGTTCTTCGCGCTAACTGTAGTATCGATCGTGATCATCCTGATGGATGATCCCTCGACGATGAAGAATTTGCTGGCAGTGCTGCTGGTACTGCTCGTTCCGCTCACACTCAATATTTTTGCGCTGATACACATACGGCGAACCGACTCCAGGCTGATGCCTCATCCGGATATTCCTGGCGCAGCGGGAGGGAAGAATCTGGAAGGTCTGGGCGGATGGCTGATTCTTGTAGGTTCGAATGTCGTTCTGTCGCCATTTGTGATCGCCGCCAGAACCTATAAAAGTTACGCTGAGATGTTTGCCAGTGGTGTATGGGATGTGCTCACATCACCCGATAGTATGGCTTATCATGCGCTTTGGGCACCGCTTGCGATTGGAGAGATAATATTGAATAGCGCCCTGATCCTGGCCTGGATTTACATAGCATTTCTGTTTTTTTCGAAACGGAGAGCCTTTCCTTTCTGGTTTATCGCGATCCACATCGCCACTGTGTGTCTCATCGTGATCGACGCCATAGTTGTTCACCATATTCTTCCCGATGCACCAATATTTGACGCGAATACCTTGCGAGAATTATCACGGCCCATCGGGGCCATCTTGATTTGGGCTCCGTACATGCTGATGTCGAAACGGGTAAAATCGACGTTTCTCCATTGATTCCCGAATTTTCGCTTTACGCATCAAATATCTCTTGTGTACCGGCGATCCATCGGACAAGATATGCAAAAACAATATAAAAAAACGGCTACACCTAGCTCTGCTGGAAGTGCCGGGCTTCGATCGTATTCCGTAACTATCTGAAATATCTGAACAAGGAGAGAGAGTAATGAGCGAAAGACTTACCAAATCCGCCGCCCGTAATATCTTTTACGGGGGAACGGCTTTCTTTATAGTGCTTTTCATTGCGCTCTCTGTCCATACCCATCTGTATATCGTCAACACTTCAACTGATGAAACGACTCTGACTGAATCCGTCACCCGGGGAAAACACGTGTGGGAGCGTAATGCCTGCATCAACTGCCACTCACTGCTGGGTGAGGGCGCCTATTTCGCACCGGAGCTGGGGAATGTGTGGGTACGTTATGGCGGGCGCGATCACGCGGAAGGCGCAAGAATGGGCCTGAAAGCATGGATGCGGGCTCAGCCGACCCGTGTACCCGGACGGCGCCAGATGCCTCAGTTCAATCTGAGCGAGCAGGAACTCGATGATCTGATCGACTTTTTTGAGTGGACGAGCCGTATCGATACGCAAGGATGGCCACCCAACACAGCAGGCTGATCTCACTGAACATCCCCCATCCAAAGGAGAACATTCATGAAATATTCAACCCAGAAGCTTGCTTACCCGTATTTCATCGCGGCGCTGCTGTTATTCATGGTTCAGGTGCTGGCCGGCGTACTGGCCGGCAGCGTGTATGCCATGCCCAATTTCCTGTCGGAAAGCCTGCCATTCCATATCATCAGAATGATCCATACCAATGCCCTGCTGGTATGGTTGTTACTGGGCTATTTCGGTGCGGCTTATTTCCTGATTCCCGAAGAAAGCGAGCGCGATATCCACAGCCCCAAAGTTGCCTGGCTGCAGTTATTCATCTTCGTCTTCGCTGCACTGGCTGCCGTGGTGAGTTACCTGGCAGGTGTACACGAAGGCCGGGAATTCCTGGAACAGCCTTTATGGATAAAAATATTGCTGGTAGTCGCATTTCTGCTGTTTCTCTACAACGTCTCCATGACGGTACTGAAGGGACGTAAAACAGTAGTGACGACCATTCTGCTGCTCGGTATGTGGGGAGCGGCACTGATGTTCCTGTTTGCTTTTTACAATCCCGGCAATCTTGCCCTCGACAAAATGTACTGGTGGTATGTAGTCCATATCTGGGTGGAAGGGGTATGGGAACTGATCATGGCATCCATGCTCGCCTTCCTGCTGATCAAAATGACTGGTGTGGATCGTGAAGTGATCGAAAAATGGCTGTATGTCATCGTCGGGCTGGCGCTTTTCAGCGGATTGCTGGGTACCGGCCACCACTACTACTGGATTGGCACGCCCGGTTACTGGCAGTGGATCGGCAGTATATTCTCGGTCCTGGAGGTACTGCCCTTCTTCGCCATGGTGCTCTGGTGCTTTCACATGGTGTACCGCAGCGGGCGCAATCATCCCAACAAAGCAGCAATGCTCTGGAGCCTTGGCTGCCCGGTCATGGCTTTTTTTGGTGCCGGGGTATGGGGCCTGCTGCACAGCTTCTCACAGGTCAATTTTTACAGCCACGGCACACAAATCACTGCCGCCCACGGACACATGGCGTTCTACGGCGCCTATGTCATGCTCAATCTGGCTTTCTTTACCTACGCACTGCCCCAGTTGCGCAATGCGCAGCCGTATAACCAGATTCTGAACATGTGGAGTTTCTGGGTAATGACAGCCGCCATGGCTTTCATGACCTTCACACTGACCTTTGCCGGTGTACTGCAAACCCATTTGCAGCGGGTGGTCGGGATGGGGTTCATGGAAATTCAGCAGCAGCTGGATCTGTTCTACTGGATGCGGTTGCTGGCAGGCGTCGCGTTTCTCGTAGGAGCACTGATGTATCTGTATGCGACACTGGGGCCGACCACGAAACAAGTGTCATCGTCACCGAACATGCAGCCTGCTGCCAGATGAGGCATCCGCGAACACTTCCCGGTTTTCCGGTCATTCCGGGAATGTTCCTGTGACGCCGATCCCTTTCTATGTACCGGTCGGCAATGAATGCGAGCTGTTCGAAACCGCCTGGCAGCGCCGGCTGCCGCTGCTGCTGAAAGGGCCGACCGGTTGCGGGAAAACACGCTTCGTCACTCACATGGCCGCCCGGCTGCAACGACCGCTGTTTACCGTTTCCTGCCATGATGACCTTACCGCTGCTGATCTGACCGGGCGTTTCCTGATCAAGGGAGGAGAAACGGTATGGGTGGACGGGCCGCTGACCCGTGCCATCCGTGAAGGTGGTATCTGTTATCTGGACGAAATCGTGGAAGCACGCAAAGACGTAACGGTCGTGCTGCATCCACTGACCGATGACCGGCGCATGCTGCCGCTGGAACGTACCAATGAAATCCTGCACGCACCAGATACTTTCATGCTGGTGGTTTCCTACAATCCCGGCTACCAGAACATTCTCAAATCGCTCAAGCCCAGCACGCGACAGCGTTTTGTCGCACTCTCCTTCAATTTTCCTCCACCGGAAATCGAGCTGGAAATCATTGCCAGTGAAAGCGGCCTGGCCAGGGATCGCTGCACTGCGCTGGTCAATCTGGCCACCCGATTACGGTTGCTGAAAGATGTCGATCTGGAAGAAAGTGTTTCCACCCGCCTGCTGGTTTACTGCGCAACACTGATGGCTGCCGGGCTGGATCCCTATCAGGCGGCCCAGGCTGCACTGGTCGAGCCGCTGAGTGACGAAACGGAAGTACAACAGGGGTTGCTCGAACTGATCCATGCTACTTTCGGCTGAGTATCATGTGGCAATGGCTGGAACTGGAAGAGCAAATCGGCCGTTTCTGGCACCGGCTGGTCGGGCAGACCGCAAACAGTTACCCGGAATATCCGTCAGTGGCTGTTTCACTCGAATGCGTTCATACAGCGTTATGCACGTTCTTTCATGGCATGGGAGGTCATCATGGCCTGCCACTGGTTGCCGGAATGCCGCAGACGACACCCCACCGCAGAAATCTGAAACAGCGCCTGGGCGGGGATGTGGAGAAACTGCCGCTGGCAATGCTCGATCGGGAACGGCTGATGTTACCGGCCTCGATCAGTCACTTTCCGGAAACATCATTGAATCGGCAATGCTACTTCTGGCTGGCCGCTTTCTTTGCCTCAGCGCCGGAATCCGTATCTGCTTCATTCCCGGATGATCCACTGCAAGCAGATCTCGTTTTCCTGCATTACGCTGATCAGATCAGCCTCCACGTTTGTGAACGCTATCCGGGACTGGAAAAAACCTACCGTACACTGTGTGCCCATGTGCTGCAATCGCGCCCGCATCGTTCCTTGCCGGCGCAGGAACAGGCAGTGGAAGCAGCTGTTCTCGCACTGCTCGGGCAGCCGTGCATCGATCCGGCAGGAGCGAATCTGCTTGCCCGTATCCGGCAACCCGAACCCGATTTCAATGATCTGCGGGCGGATAAAGGGTACCACCCGTTCCTGCCCGTACCGTTATGGGGAGTAGTCCAGCCGAATTCATCGCAGCAAGATGCTCATCAGACAATGCCTGCAGATACCAATACAGACCACGCAGATCGATCTGCCCGCCAGGAGGAAGACAAACACCGCAGAAAAGCCAGACGCGGAAGATTCGATCAGAGCGAACGCGATGATCCCCTGCTGCTGAATCGTTTCGAAAAACTGATCACCTGGTCGGAAATGGTAAATGTCAACCGGGCAGTAGAAGATGATGATGAAGCGGATGCCAGAAATGCGGCCGAATCGATGGAGGAACTGGCGATCACCTCTCATCCGCGCAGCGCTTCCACCGTATTGAAATTCGATCTCGATCTATCACCGGAAGATACCGACCCGGCCAGTCTGCTCGCGCAGCTGACTTATCGGGAATGGGATTATCGACGCAAGCAGTATCATGCCGCCCATTGCCAGATATGGTGCCAGATTGCCGGTGAAACCGGAGAACAATGGGAGCCCGATGACCGCGCCCGGCAGCAGTTTCGCCGGGTTAGACGACAATTCGAAGCACTCCGCCCCGACAAGGAAATCCTGCCCCGGCAGCTCGATGGCGCAGAACTGGATCTGGATGCACTGGTACGTGCCCGTGCTGATCAGACTGCCAGCGGCAAAGGTTCCGATCGACTGTATCTCGCTGTACGGCAGCAGACGCGGAATCTGGCGGTGATGATTCTGGTGGATGTCTCTCTGTCTACCGACAGCTGGATCAACAATCGGCGCATACTGGATATCGAGAAAGAAACACTGGTCGCCCTGGCGACGGGAATTGCCGCGTGCCGGGATACTTTCTCGATTCATGCCTTTACTTCCCGCAAGCGCCATTTTGTAAAGCTGACCACCATCAAGGATTTCGATTCCCCTTTCAGCAGCCGCACACTGCGACGAATTGCCGCTTTACGGCCGGGGTACTATACCCGGATAGGAGCAGCATTACGCCATACCAGCCAGTTGCTTGCGCAGCGGCCGGAACGCCATCGTCTGCTCCTGCTGCTGAGCGATGGCAAACCGAACGATCTGGATCACTACGAAGGACGTTACGGTATCGAAGACACTCGCCAGGCCGTCATGGAAGCCCGGCGACTGGGATTGAAACTGTTTGGTATCACGATCGATCGTGAAGCGAAGGACTATTTTCCGTATCTGTTCGGTCGTGGCGGCTACGCCATCATCAACCGGCCGGAACGGCTCATCGAAATCGTCCCGGCACTCTACCGGCAGTTAACCGGCTGACTGCCGGATTACTTCGTCTACCACACTATACTCGCAGCCAGAGCATTTCTCTTCCTGATTAGCAACGAACATCAGTAGCCCGAATGGAACGCAAGAGTTGTGGAGTAGCCGAAGCGGCGGCAATGAGTAGTCGTTCGTACAGCGAGCAAAGATCAAAACGATGGTTGAATCGATAACAAAAAGCAGCGAGATAGCGAACAACATACTTTGCTGAAGTTAAAGGTATGGTAACAACCCGACAAGCTGGTTTTGAGATTGCCAAGGATAGTATTGATCCAGCGGAACTCGGGAACCTCCTTTCATCCGGCAATGACTGTTGAATGGTGGCTGCAGCCAATTTCGGTGACAGCGCCAAAGCAGGCCAAGGCATCTGAGAATACAGCACTGCCGGGTGCCAGCTGATTCCTTGCCCAGACCGAAATTGCTTTTAGTGTGAAATCCGAGACCGGGGGTAAGTCTCACGCGCAAAGGGCGATCATCCTCAGTTATTCCAATTCTCGATAGAAATAAAAATAATTATATTCATAATATTATTAATTTACAGTATTTTATATGAGTTTATAATATCTGTTTCTATCTCTAATTTGAATTAGATACACAGCGGCAACAATGGTCACCTTATTCTCTGAACCTCTACCCGTTTTTCCTCCTGCACGCTCTCCACCAAGATAAGCATCATCGACTTGGATTTCACTATCAAGGCCATAGCACTCCTCACGATTGGCCATCGCCTGCATCAATTTGTGATGTATCAACCATGCTGTAAGATAGCTCACACCCAACTGACACTTGAACGCCAGGGACGACAAACCGATCTTGGCCTGACTAACCAGATAAACTACCAGGAACCAGACGGCCAGCGGCAGTTTGGCGCCCTGGAAAACTGTTCCGGCAAATCAATGAGGTCTGATGCAGACAGGCCTTGCATTGAAAAACCTTGCGTAAACCAGATTTTATAACTCAAATAAAACATAGCCATGGCTGAGGAGAGTTACCACAAGAAGCGTAACCCTGCACTTGCCCAGAAACCATGATTGTCTGATGTGCCCCCATCAAGCGAAGCGCGATAAGAAGCTTCCCCATATAGCGCCGTAACTTTGTTCAGAGAGATTGAACCGCCAACTCCTAACTCGCCTCATATTCGTTCACCGTGAGATCTCAGAGTCATACCTGAAACATCAACTTTATTTGAGAATGAAAAATCACGCAGAATATTGAAGATTCCGTAAATCTTCTGTGCATCATTAACACGATTGTCTGCAATTATGTCACTGAGATAGACCTCGTAAGCCAAACCGACACGGCCAATGGTACGATCATTGGTGCCCAGTTCGACATCATTTTGCAGACTGTCAGTAAAGCTATTTACTTGTACTTGTCCCCAACTTAGTTGCGCCTGCGGCACTAAAGCGTAACATCTATTCAATACGACACGATGTCCAATCTCAGCGCTCAATGAGTAGGCTCTGCCATGCCGATTTTTTGCGAGCGTGCCATGTGAATCGGTCGAGTAGTCCGTCCTGGTCCAGTTTACCTGGCCCTGCATGTCCAGATACGTTCCATTGTAACCATAACCCTATCGTGTTGGCCGGTGATACCTAACAGCCAATAGCTGGTCTTGCTTTCAGCAGCAATGATATCTGTACCTACTTGTATGCCCCAATTCTTGCTACGCCAAGTTGCATTAGCGCGGCCCACTTCCGGCGTTACACGTGCGTTATCGCCACGCACACGCATCCAAATGCCTTTCAGCTTGCCATCAACATCGCATGACAACTATTGGCGCTGACTCACACGCTGTTCCAGCGTGGCAAATGAAGTAAATGTACCCAGATATACCAATGTGGCATTCTCATAAGTAGTATCGATAGATCCGATCTGTTCCGTATTGCACAGATACCAACTGTTATTGACAGTCCCGTCGCAGGTGCCGAAATTTAGATCGTAGACAAAGGCCCCGCTTTCGAGAGGGCTGCTATTGGCTAGCGAAAACGCATTATTCGTGGATATGCCTCTGACATCGACAACCCGAATGCCGGTTGTGGTTAATCCCTGGGTACCGCCAATAGGATTGATCAGGATGCCCGTCGTACCAGAGGCATCACCCTCAATCACCAAACGGTCTGTAGTGGGATCGTCACCACCCAGTACCGTATCCAAAAGCAACGTGCCGCCGTTGCCAGAATAATTCCCCGAAGTGGTAAGCATGTCACCTACCGCACCATCAGCCAAGGTGATTATGCCGCTGTTATTGAATTGTTCGAGATTATTGAAAAAAGCCAGTTCGATGTAGGACGGATTATTTGCTGCGCGGATAAGGCCCAGATTGTTAAATTGATCATTACCACCGCCAAAATTTGAAGTTCCGTTCTCCGTAAACCAGGAGCCTACGTTGTTGAAGGTATCATCCGCATCTGTCAGGTTGACAGCACCGATGATGGTATTGCTATTGTTCTGCAAAGTAAGGCCGCTACCGATACTGATTGCCTCGATTGCAAGATCAGAAGCAAGGCCGCTTATATTGCGGACTTCGCCATTGATTGTTATGGTGAATGGGGCGGCGCTTGTATGAGAAGTGCTAATCCCTGCCACACTACCCTGAACGACACCTCCTGACAGCACCGTGAGTGAAGTCGGACCCGTACCATTATTCGTCAGCGATACACCATAATTACCACCTGTGGTGTTCGCCACTTCTATATCCAGACTAGTTCCTTGGGCACCGCTGATCACTTTCAGCGCATCGCCATTCTGGCTTTGCAAATGACCTGTAAACTCGCCCAGCGTGCTGCCACTGCCACGGTTCTCGATATAGACTGCACCAAAATCGCCATTAACATCATCGGCAATAGTTACATCCATATCGGTTGTACCAAGCCCGGCACGCAATTTGACTGCCTCAGCGGCTGGGTTGGAAGTCGTTACATCGCCGTTAATTAATAGGAGTGTCGTTCCGCTGCCACCGGTAGTTTCATTACCGAGATTATCCACGCCGTGCATCATCAGCAAACCGTACTCGCCTGCCTGGATATTGCCATTAACTACGACCAACTGATTGCTACCGTCATTGCGGATTAAGGTACCAGTGGTTCCAGCCAAGATGTTTCCAAGTATGACCTCCTGCACGCCACGTCCAAGATTGCGCGCCAATATGCCGATTCTTCCAGCTGTGATGTCGCCCGTGACGACGATATCCTGACACTGAGAATTGCCCCTCCGGTATCTTCGGTATTGAGATTGAACCCATCCCTGACGTTTGCGGCAACACTCCTGGCCCAGTTAAGAACCAAACTGCTATTGCTAGTAGCAACGGTGACAGCCTCATAACCAGCCGTGACAATACTTCCAGCCTCGCTGCTTATGATGATGCCGTTGCCTACACCATTTCCAGTAATCCGGATTCCCCAGCCATTAGGTGTTGTCGAAAATCTCGTCGTATCCAGCTCAAAGGTGCTATCCAGTGTTACCGATACGGGATTCGTAACGGCAGATAAAGGCTTGTACGTATCATTCACTGAGTCAGCCGCACCGAAGCAATCCCATTCATTAGTACCAGGAATCATCTCCTGAACAACTTCCAGCTATCACTGCATCTACAAGCGCAAAGTTCAATGCCATTACTACGGCAGCAAATATGGTTATGCGAACCGGTGCTATCGTGGATACGGCTACACTTTTGGATGTAAACAAGTAGCCGTTATAGCCGTTAAAAAAGAATCGACTGACCTCAGCGAATACCCGCTTTAGAGTAATTGCCTTAATGACAGAGAGCAATTGACAGACATGTAGTAAAGAATAAATCCTTGCAAAAGCAGAGGCACCGATTTCTTTATTGTGCTTGCAGTGCCAGCTACGAATTACGGTAATTTTTCTATGTATTCAAGGCGCTGGTTAGCTGAGGGGCGGATCTTTACTTAAACCAGGGTCTGTTAACACTATTTGTATTAAAATTACCGAATGGAAATATCCGCATCGCAATTCAAGCTTATTGAAAATCTACTGCCGATACAACGGGGTAACGTCACACTTTCGAATTTGGAAGTGCTCAACGCGATTCTGTATGTTGCAGAGCACGGCTGTAAGTGGCGTGGTCTGCCTGTGAAATTCGGCAATTGGCACAGCATTTACACGCGCGCCAACCGTTGGGCCAGGAATGGCGTCCTGGATCGGGTTTTCCTCGCGCTTCAGCAAAACAAGCTGATACAGCTGGAAGTGGATCA
>NZ_FUWK01000001.1:92500-196572 GCF_900167395.1 Nitrosomonas europaea | reverse complement strand
CCAGTTCACCCACCGCAAAACAGACAGGCATGCTTTCTTGCATATCTTCGACCGTGTCTGCCTGGAAAATGGTACGGAACATCGCCTGACCCAGCCAAATCACCCCTGGACCAATGGTCAAGTCGAACGCATGAACCGCACCCTCAAGGAAGCAACCGTCAAACGCTATCATTATGAAAATCATCAACAGTTGCGAGAGCATCTTTACAGCTTCCTGAATGCCTACAACTTCGCCAGGCGACTCAAAACCTTACGAGGACTCACACCTTACGAATACATCATCAAATGCTGGCAAAACGAACCTGAACGTTTTATCATCAATCCATACCATCACAAAGTGGGACTAAACATCTAGGAGTAATGCGGAGTTTGTCAAGCAGGTACGAATCCGTTCGGCGTAGTGGTATTATTTTCGGCCTGACGCCAACACATGAGGAGAGACCGGTGCCATCGCCCCTGGGGGACAAGATCCGCGCATTGCGGAAGCAAAA
Organism: Nitrosomonas europaea; assembly: GCF_900167395.1. Lineage (GTDB taxonomy): Bacteria > Pseudomonadota > Gammaproteobacteria > Burkholderiales > Nitrosomonadaceae > Nitrosomonas > Nitrosomonas europaea. The sequence goes on along the minus strand of NZ_FUWK01000001.1, from coordinate 196,081 downwards.
GAAGCTCAGTCTGGAACAGTTGGCCGAACTGACCGACTCCAGCAAGAGCTACATCTGGGAACTGGAAAACAAAGACGACCCGAAACCATCGGCCGAGAAGATCGGCAAGATCGCTACCGTCCTCGAGGTCACCACGGAGTTCCTGCTGACCGAGTCGGCAACCACCCCGGACGAGGAAGTGCTCGACGAGGCCTTCTTCCGTAAGTACAAAAACATGTCCGAGCCCGACAAGAAGAAGATCCGCAAGATCCTCGATGCCTGGGAAGATGAATGACGGACGCGAAAAAGCCCATGGCCGAGGCCAACCGCATCTCGTCCATGCTCAACACGGTTCTCGGTGCGGATCGCTTTCCGGTCAAGGTTGACGAGCTGGCGCTGGAGTATTCCCGCCAGTGCTTTTCGGACTCGCCGATCGACACGGTTCGGGGCGAGGATCTGGAAGGTTTCGATGGTCTGCTGAAGGCCAACAAGGCGCGCTCGAAGTGGCTGATCCTCTACAACAGCGCCACCCCGTCGGAAGGCCGAAAGCGCTTCACGATTGCGCATGAGTTCGGCCACTACATACTGCACCGCCACCAGCAGGACCTCTTCGAGTGCGGCGGCGACGACATCGAGACGGGTGACAACAACGAGCGCGACATCGAGGCCGAGGCGGATCTGTTCGCCTCAACCCTGCTGATGCCGCTGGACGACTTCCGGCGCCAAGTGGATGGACAGCCGATCAGCTTCGATCTGCTCGGCCACTGCGCCGACCGCTATGGGGTATCGCTGACGGCTGCCGCCCTGCGTTGGACTGAGATCGCACCCAAGCGCGCGATACTGGTGGCCAGCCGCGACGATCACATGCTGTGGGCCAAGTCGAACAAGGCGGCCCTCAAGTCCGGCGCCTACTTCGCGACGCGCAAGAACACCATCGAGCTTCCGCACGATGCGCTGGCGCACAGCTACAACGCCTTTGACATGTGCGACAACCGGACGGGGCGCGCTCAGTCCTGGTTTGCCCGTGAACCTGCCAGCATGCCGGTCACGGAGATGACGCGCGTCGCGGGTCAGTACGACTACACGCTGACACTGCTATTGCTGCCTGAGGCCGAGTGGCAGGGAGCGCGGCACGATGATGAGGAACCGGAGGAAGACACCTACGACCGCTTCATCCGCAACGGCCAGTACCCGGTGCGGTAGCTCATGGTGGATCGATCATGAGCGCCCACAAGTGGCAATTCGCTTCCCGTTTCCGCCGTCATGCGTTTGGCTGGCGCTCCGATACGCCGGTGCAGCGGATCAAGGAAGCCATCACGGAGATCAAGCAGGTCGCCCGCAAGGAGCCTGTACTCGCGGCTGAAGGAGCCATCACCCTGCTGGAAAAGCTCTCCCCAGCGCTGGAGCAGGTGGACAGTTCATCGGGCGCACTGGGGTCGGCCGTCAACAAGGCCATCGATACCCTGGTGCCCATCATCGTCAAGGCTGACGTCGAGCCGAAGCTGCGACAACGCTGGCTCGAACGCTTGTGGCAAGCGCTGCAGGACGACGAAATGCCCTACATCGAAGTGCTCGGCGATTACTGGGGCGAGTTGTGCGTGACGCCGGAACTGGCGTCGCACTGGGCCGATGAGTTTTTGCCGGTCGTCGAGAGCGTGTGGAGCCCGAAGGCTTCCGGACACGGATTCTTCAAAGGCACCAGCGCTTGCCTGGCATCGATGTACGCTGCAGGTCGCCATCAGGAGCTGTGGGCGCTGCTCGATAAGGCACCCTTCAAATGGTGGCACGACCGGCGCTGGGGCGTGAAGGCATTGGCAGCGATGGGCAAGAAGGCGGAGGCGATCCGCTACGCCGAGGAGTCGCGCGGTCTCAATGATCCTGGCTGGCAGATTGCCCAGGCCTGCGAAGAGATCCTGTTGTCCTCCGGTTTTCTCGACGAGGCCTACCGCCGCTATGCCATCGAGGCAAATCAGGGCACGACGAACCTGGCGACGTTTCGCGCCATCGCCAAGAAGTATCCCCACAAGCAGCCGGAAGAGATCCTACGCGACCTGGTAGCCAGCACGCCTGGCGCCGAGGGCAAATGGTTCGCCGCTGCGAAGGATGCGGGCCTGTTTGATGTGGCGATCGAACTGGCCACGCGCAGCCCGACCGATCCGCGCACGCTGACACGCGCTGCCCGTGACTATGCCGAGAAGCAGCCAGCATTCGCGCTCGCAGCCGGCTTGGCCGCGTTGCGCTGGATCTCTCTTGGACACGGCTATGAAATTACCGGCACTGATGTGCTCGATGCTTATTCGGCAGTCACGCAGGCGGCGGTGAACGCTGTTGTGCCAACCCAGCAGGTCAACGAGCAGATCCGGGACATGATCGCCAGCACCCAGCCCGGCAATTCGTTGATGAAGACCATCCTCGCCCGTCATCTGGCGAACTAAAAGGGACCTGCTTTTCGCAGCAACCCGCATCGGTTCGCACGGCTCCGAAACTCCCTCATGGTGTCGGCGGCAGTCCATCCGGACAATTTCACTGCATGTGAGTTTGACCGAGAGGACCGCCACCGATGCATCAAATCAACCATCTACCACCGGAGCGGATGACGCCGGAACAGCGTCGCCACGAGATCGCGTCGTTGCTGGCCAACGGCCTGGCACGCTTGCGTATCACCGGCGCAGAAGAGTCCGCAAACAAGCCAGAAGCGAGCGGGTTTGAGCTTGGCTTCTCTGGCAACCAGCGCGTTCATACAGACCCCGTCAACAAGACAACTACGGAGTCGAAATGAGCACGCAAACACCATCATTTTCCACGCCGCCATCGGTGGCGGCGCAGATCGCGAGGCTTCCCGAGATGCCGATGGCAGAAATCCGGGCACTCTGGCAGAAGCTGGTCGGTGGCGACACGCCCACCCACAACCGCCAGTTCCTCGAGCGCCGGATTGCCTACCGGCTGCAGGAGCTGGAATTCCGCAAGGCCGACGCCAACCTGCTGGATCGCAACCAGCGTCGAATCGAATCACTGGTCGAAACCGGCAAGGTGAAAAAACGCGACCGCGATTACCGTCCGGCCGCAGGCACGGTACTGGTTCGGGAATACAAAGGCGTCGAGTACCGCGTGATCGCGACCGCCGACGGCCAGTATGACTTCCAGGGACGCATATACCCGAGCCTCTCGATGATCGCCCGCGAAATCACCGGCATGCGCTGGTCGGGTCCGCTGTTCTTCGGGCTCAAGCCGCCGTCCAACGCCAAGGCCAAGCCGTCCCCCAAGAAGAGAGGTGGGCGATGAGCGAAGTCTTGAAGCGCCGCATGCGCTGTGCGGTCTACACGCGCAAATCCACCGATGAAGGGCTGGACCAGGAGTACAACTCGATCGACGCGCAGCGCGATGCCGGTCATGCCTACATCGCCAGCCAGCGCGCCGAAGGCTGGATTCCGGTCGCCGACGATTACGACGATCCCGCCTTTTCCGGCGGCAACATGGAACGCCCGGCGCTCCAGCGCATGATGGCGGACATCGAAGCCGGCAAGATCGACGTGGTCGTCATCTACAAGATCGACCGCCTGACACGCAGCCTGGCCGACTTCTCCAAGATGGTCGAAGTGTTCGAGCGCTACGCTGTGTCGTTCGTGTCGGTCACCCAGCAGTTCAACACGACGACCTCGATGGGCAGGTTGATGTTGAACATCCTGCTGTCCTTCGCGCAGTTCGAGCGCGAAGTCACCGGCGAACGTATCCGCGACAAGATCTCGGCCAGCAAGCGCAAGGGTATGTGGATGGGTGGCGTGCCGCCGCTGGGCTACGACGTCGAGAACCGGCGGTTGGTGCCCAACGAGCGCGAGGCCAAACTGATCCGGCACATCTTCCAGCGTTTCGTCGAGCTCGGTTCCAGCACCGCACTGGTCAAGGAGCTGAAACTGGATGGCGTGACGTCGAAGGCGTGGACCACACAAGACGGCAAGACTCGCGATGGCAGGCTGATCGACAAGGGCCACATCTACAAGCTCCTCAGTAACCGGACTTACCTTGGCGAGTTGCGTCACAAGGACCAGTGGTACCAGGCCGAGCACCCGCCCATCATCAACCGCGAACTGTGGGACAGCGTCCATGCGATCCTGGAGACGAATGGTCGAGTGCGGGGCAACACGACGCGGGCCAAGGTTCCCTATCTGCTCAAGGGCATCGTGTTCGGCAACGACGGCCGCGCACTGTCGCCGTGGCACACCACCAAGAAGAATGGCCGGCGCTACCGTTACTACGTGCCCCAGCGCGACGCCAAGGAACACGCGGGTGCCTCGGGGTTGCCGCGATTGCCGGCCGCAGAACTCGAGTCGGCGGTGCTCGATCAACTGCGCGCAATCCTGCGTGCCCCGAATCTCCTGGGTGAGATGTTGCCGCAGGCGATCAAGCTCGATCCTACTTTGGACGAGGCGAAGATCACCGTGGCCATGACCCGGCTCGACGCGATTTGGGATCAACTGTTCCCGGCCGAGCAGACCCGGATCGTGAAGTTGCTGGTGGAGAAAGTCATCGTGTCGCCCAATGACCTCGAAGTGCGGCTGCGCGCCAACGGCATTGAGCGTCTGGTGCTGGAGCTGCGCCCCGAACCGGTCGAGCAACAGGAGGTAGCACGGGCATGAGCGACATCCGAATCCAGAAGACCGGTGAGCCGGACATCCTGCAGACCAGCGACGGCAGGCTGACCCTGTCAGTGCCGATCCAGATCAAACGCCGCAGCGGCCGCAAACTGGTCACCTTGCCAAACGGCGAAACTGCGCCGGTCAGGCCGTGGGACGTGGCACCGACCTCCATCCAACTGGCGCTGGCTAGGGGTCACCGCTGGCTGGCGATGCTCGAATCAGGAGAGGCGAAGTCCTTGAAGGAGATCGCCACGCGGGAAGGAATCGACAACAGCTACGTCAGCCGGATGGTCAACCTGACCACGCTGGCGCCCGACATCGTGGCGGCCATCCTGGACGACGCATTGCCGAACCACGTCACGCTGTTTGACCTGGCGGTGGACCCGCCCGCGTTGTGGGATGAGCAGCGGAGAAAAGTCTGGGACACTTCGTTTAGCACTTCCCGTCTCATGCAGGACGCTTAGGAGTCGCTCCGTTCAGTTGGATCAAGGTGTGATCATTGGTTGTGGAGGGTCTTCTTGAAGGCTCATATGCTCCAGGCGCCATTGCTTCAGCATCTCACGTTGAGCGACGGTAATGGCACTGTCCGAAATTGGGTCGCAATACATGAGGCAGATGTTTTTCCATCCTGAGTCCTTGGGGTGAAAGGCTGCCTCGAAAAGCTCTTCCAGCGCTTCAGCTGCCTTGCCTGCGACTTGTGCAGCAGCAGGCTCGTCTCGAAGGCTGTCATAGAGCACGACAATCCCAAGCTGATAGACGTCATCCGGCCCATCGCGCTCAACGTCTTTACCTTCATCAAGATCGAAAAGCAGTGCGCGTATGTGATCGCCACCGTCTGCCAGGATGCCCTCTATGCGTTTAAGAAAGGTTCGTTTTCCTGGTAGGTTGGCACTACGCAGGCGGTCCTCAAAAGCTTCTGGAAACGCGGCGCGGTGATAACGAGACGCGAGCCACCGCTGAAGTATTCCGATACCCTGGCCATCAAGCCATATGTCTTGGCGGGGGTGAGTGGAAAATAGTTCATGCTTTGCTACTGGCCGCTTACTCGTTGCCAATAGTTCGATTGCTACGGGTCCGGCCTCTGACTGATATTCGATGTGCAGGCGCCTGGCAGTTTTGCCGAATGAATCTCCGCCAAGCTTGTCAATGCGTTTGCCGACCACGACCTCAACGCATGGTTCTTTGTCCTGCGATGCTGATAGGTCGCAGTCGTGGGAAGCGACCACAGCGAAGTGCTGATCATCACATTCGGGAGCCAGCAGATTGAGCGCCTTCGCTGCTTCAAGAGTTACGACATTGCCTTGGCGCCATGAAAACTGCCGATCATTGTCTGCCATGCACTGGCCCCTCACGCATCTTCATCAAGGTGAGGAGAACCAAATTCTGTGGAAGTACCGGGAGTCGCAGATCTTCCCGCTAGACGTGCAGCGAGGCGCTGGCGTTGCTGGGATTCCCTGACCAGAGTGGCGGCGAGCGTTTTTGCCAACTCCACGGCATTTCCGTTTTCTCTGACGGCGTCCAAAATGGACTGGCCACCAGCAATCTTTCTGCGGAAAACTTGAGGGGATGCCTCGATCTCAGCTTCAATGAATACGTCAGTCGCTCGTGCCAGCTCTGAAAGACGTTGTGCGTTTCGCTGCGAAAGAGTGCCTCCCTTAATCCACTCATGTACTGCTTGTCGCGATACGCCAAATACCCTGGAAAGCTCGGAAACTGAGATCTTCGTGACCGCACGAATGTGTGCGATGTCTCGAGCAGATTCGCTGATGGCGCCTACCGAGCTCTCGCTCAGTCCGCTGATCTCGATCTGGTTGATGTCCCAATTTGCAGTAGCCGCGCTAGCGTGCAAATAGTTCGGCGACAGCAATCCAAACGTACCAGCTACGCAATAGGTCAAGATGCGCCCTCGAAGATTATTCTGCCGCGCCATGTCCACAAGAAGATCATCTTCTTTCGTAAATGCGGCAGTTCGGGCTATGGGTCTTGCTGGACCATTGGTCTGATAGGCTGCGTACATGTTTATCTCCTTTGCGTTTTTAGCTATTCCACGCTGAGACCGCGATCGGCGTAACAGTTGCGTCAAATGCAATGCCGACACCATCACGCAACACTTGCAGCTGAGATTTTATGAGTTCCAGATTGAAAGGGTGCCGGCCTTCGATTGAAGCATCGGTATCAACGATGGCATGAACGCCATTGATCTCGCGGAATCGATCGGCAACCTTCACTCCAATGGGTTGAAGATCCATTGGAAATCCTAGCGGCCCAGATTGGATGATCGTTCGTGCGAGAACGGCGCACTTGGCTGTTTGGATATGTGTTTCGGAAAACGAGTGAGAGACCGTGACATCTTCCGGCAAACGGCTGCTCAGCCCGAGCACGCCAGGCGCCAAGTACTCAGCGAGCCCTGTCTCACCACCAGGAGGAACGACTGCGTCGAGGTACCGTAGACCAATCCGCTCGGAGTGGGCCAACGTGACGCATTCGTGAACGATGGCCAACCCTCGCATGAATTCGTCAGCAAGCGCTTCAAACGTTTCATACTCTGTCGTGTGAAACGATAGGGCATTCTGTTCGACGATGAACCCCCTGGTGCTGTCAGTGCTAAAAAACATCAGTCGCTCGACTTGTTCAACGACCGGGGGCTGTGTTTGTGGGGCGTCTCCCAGTTGTGGCGCAAGCGTAAATGCCATGGCGATCCCTTTCTTGAAGTCGGGGTAGCCCGCTTTCCGCATACGATCCTGGATGTCGGGTGCGTAGGAGCCGAGCCGAAGGACGGGGTTGTGCCGGACTTGGGCAATGGTGAAGTACACCGGTGCGTTCTTCATTTTTTGGCCCATGGCACTCTCCAGTTGACGGCGGGATTGACACTTTACAGTATAGTTGACACCTTGTGAAGCGGTAGGTTCACAAGGAAAGACACTGCTGTAAGCGTTGATGCAGACGGGTCGTCTGCGCGAACTTGTTTCCTCCGCCACCCGATGCTGCAATCCAACGGCTTGATTCGTCCGCGCGTAACTCTCTGATTTGTATGGGGCTGACTTGCGGTCTTTGCGGACTTCGGGCCGGTTTCAGGGAGCGAGGTCGGAGCGAGGAATGGCCAGGAGAGAGTGGAATGTGGTCCGGAACGGGCTGAGAGGCTGACCGGTGCAGTCCGCAGGCTTCCGCAGGAACCCGCAAGAACACGCGGGAACCGGTGCGATCAGGCAAGAAAAAACCCCAACCGAGAATGGTTGGGGTTTTGTTATTGGTGGAGGCGGCGGGAATTGAACCCGCGTCCGCAAGTCCTCTACAGACAGTTCTACATACTTAGCCATGTTATTTAATTTGACCTGGCATCCGCCAACCGGCAGGCTGATGACAGGCGAGTTACCTATTTTTTAGCGCTCTGCAAAGTAACCCTGCAAAACGCGATCCTCGTTAATGACTCCACTGTCTGTTGCCAGACCCGGCGTTGAGGCCCACCGGTGTGGAGTTTAGCCGGATTAAGCGGCTAAAGCGTAGTTTTCGTCGTTTGCGACTATTTTTTTTCAGCTGTTTTACGAGGGTACTGAACCTCGGTATGCCCTGCGCTGCTTTGCAACCCACGTCGAAACCGGATCGCCCCCTAATAATAAATTCTTGTCGTTTAAGAGCTAGTATTAATGAGAAAGTTCAACCGGGGGGGTGGATTGTAACAGATTAAATGTGATGCAGCAGATCACGCGGGTGATCGATCAGTTCAGCAGCACCCCACGTCTCCGGTGGCGCACAATTGCCAAGATAGCCGTAGAGTGCCACGATGGGTTTCACCCCGGCAGCGAGGCTGGCCTGTACATCACGAATATCGTCACCCAGATAAATACAATGATCAGGAGCCATGTTTATCTGGCGACAGGCAGTAAGTAACGGCTCAGGATGTGGTTTGCTGTAAGGAGTATCATCTCCACTGATGATACAGGCTGCACGATGGTGTAAACCCAGCAGATGCATCAGTGGTCCGGTGAATTTTGCAGGCTTATTGGTGACGATTCCCCATGGAATGGCCCGGCTATCCAGTTGTTCGAGCAGTTCGGTGATTCCCGGAAACAGGCAAGTATCCTGGCATAACTGCTCGGTATAAAACGAAAGAAATTCCTCTCGCATAGCCTGATATTCAGGGTCGCCCGGTTTCAGGTCAAAACCGAGACTTAGTAACCCGCGTGCTCCGGCAGAAGCTTCGGTACGGATCAGTTCGATCGGCAGAGGAGGCTGATTGCGGGCAGTACGTTGCCGGTTGAGTGCGCGACCGAGATCCGGTGCGGTATCCGCAAGGGTGCCGTCGAAATCAAATAAAACGGCTTCGATCATCCGTCGTTAAATGCATTAACCTCGAATCAGGCCCGGAACGCCATGATGTAATTGACACTGGTATCTGCTTCTAGTGCATAAACCTTTGTAATCGGATTGTAGGTCATACCGACGATTCCGGATTCCATGAGTCCGGCACTGCGAGCCATGTGTGCCAATTCAGAAGGCTTGATGAACTTTGCATATTCGTGCGTTCCCCGCGGCAGCAGCCGAAGGATGTATTCAGCGCCGATGATGGCATAGAGATAGGATTTCGGATTACGGTTCAGCGTCGAAAAAAATACCCATCCACCACTTTTCACAAGGCGAGCACAAGATTGAATCACACTGGCAGGATCAGGCACGTGCTCCAGCATTTCCATACAGGTAACGACGTCGTAGTAGCGGGGACGTTCCGTTGCAAGTGCTTCCACGGTTATTTTACGGTAATCAACCTGATTACCACTTTCCAGCAGGTGTAATTTCGCTACTTTCAACGCCTTGTCGCTCAGATCGATTCCCGTCACGCTGGCGCCACGTGCTGCCATGGATTCTGACAATATTCCGCCACCACAGCCAACATCGATGACTGTTTTCTCACTTAGCCCGCCAATAATTTCATCGATATAGTTCAGCCGGAGCGGATTGATTTCATGTAACGGTTTGAATTCACTGTTTGGATCCCACCAGTGGTGTGCCAGTTGGCTGAATTTTTCCAGCTCCATTGGATCTGCATTGATACCATCATTATCCATACGATTACTTACCTGAAAATTAACCGGAAAAATGCTTTTGCCAATAAACCATACGCTTGGGTGATTCGTAGCTTGATCCCAGTATAACAAGTTCCCGATCGGGATCTCTTTCAATACTAAAAAGCCCTGCACACCGGCAGGGCTTTTTAGCGATCCAAACGAATATGAATCAAATTTTAGTTAACGGTTTCTCTCGTACCGGCAACTTCAATTTCCACACGACGATCCGGCGCCAGACAATCGATCAAAGCTCTGGTTGCCTTGGTTCCATGGCAGGAATCACCCGTAACCGGGTTGGCTTCACCTTTACCATCCGTGAAGATACGATCAGAGCCGATTCCTTTGGAAACCAGATAGCTCTTGACTGCTTCCGCGCGTTTTATGGACAGGTTTTTGTTATAAGCTTCCGAACCGATACGGTCGGTATAACCTACAGCAATGATCAAGTCGTAATTCACGCCTTCCAAGTTAGCAGCAAAATCATCCAGTGCCTGTTTGCCGGCTGGTTTCAGGACGGCCTTGTCAAAATCGAACAAGGCATCAGCAGAAAAAGATACTTTCTCAGGTTCGGTAACAACAGGAACTACCGGTGGTGGTGCCTCAACCACTTGTTCAGGTTGTTTGACCAGATCAGGATCGCACTCATAGATGGCTTTGGCAGGTGTCCAGTAGCCGGTACGCCAGCACAGGCCAGTCGAATTTCTCGCTACGACACCACGATCATCCACAGCGTAAGCCTCAGCTTTGTCCACCGCACTCAAACCCTGTCTTTCTTCCTCATGTGTATTGGCCATTACGGCTCCGGATGCCAGCAATCCGGGCAAAATAACGGCTCCCATCAGGTATTTCCTGGCTAATATCATTTTTTTCATGCTGTTGTCCTTATCCTCAGGTATAAAAATACTGTGTCAATCACCACACTCACTCTTTTTATACGACCACTCGCACTGTCACGATCCTCCCGCTCATCGCAATCAGCATAACTGCTCGCATACTACCGGCGTCGATTATGATTTGATCCTTTTACCTTTGTCAAACCGAAGTGTATCTTCTGCACAACACTGTATCAAAGCAAATGACTCAGAATGGACTAAACTGCGGAAAGTGTTAATACAGTAAATTTCATGACCTTATTCATGACCCTATGATAGCCGCGAGATTGAGGGAGCAGCCCTTTTATCGAAAAAATCTGCCGGGATGAGTAATATAATGAGGTGCGGATCTGATAATGTTTATTGATGTGACCTCGAACAGCCCTCATCCAGTCATTGAAGCCAATGGGTTAAGCCGTCATTTTGGTGATCGTGTCGCCGTACATGATGTAAACCTGAAATTGCACCGTGGTGACATTCTCGGGTTTCTGGGGCCAAATGGCGCCGGCAAAAGTACCACCATGCGAATGCTGACCGGCAATCTGGCACCGAGCAGTGGAAGCGTGCATATTTGCGGAACCAATCTGCTGGATGATCCGCTGGAAGCAAAACACCATATTGGTTATCTGCCTGAAATTCCGCCACTCTACAAGGAACTGACGGTAGATGAGTATTTACGCTTTGCCGCCCGGCTGCATGGTCTTGCCAAAACATCGCTGCAAATTGCCCTGGATGAAGTAAAACAGCAGTGTGAACTGAATGATGTGGGAAAACGACTGATTGGCGTTCTGTCGAAAGGTTATCAGCAGCGCGTTGCAATTGCGCAGGCGATCATCCACCGGCCGCAACTGATCATCCTGGATGAACCCACAGTCGGCCTCGATCCCAATCAGATCCAGAAAGTGCGCGCACTGATTTGTGAACTCGGCAAGACTCACGCCATCATTCTTTCCTCGCACATCCTTTCAGAAGTGGAAAGTGTATGCAATCGCGTGCAAATCATGCATCAGAGCAAACTGGTGCTGGATGACAGTCTGGATAACCTGAAACGGCAAAACATGAATCTGGAAAACATATTCATCCAACTCACTGCCGGAAATACACCCACCGGGGAGTCAGTGCAATGATGATGCTTACCATTGCCGGCAAGGAGTTGAAACTGCTGTTCGCGTCATCACTGGTATGGATCTTTCTGGCGGGAATGCAACTGGTACTGGCCTGGGTATTTCTGGGACGGCTGAACACTTTTCTCGAAATACAACCCCAACTGGCACAACTGGCCAACCCGCCAGGTGTTACTGAAGTGATCATCTCACCCGTTTTTTCCGTAGCCTCTATCGTACTGCTGGCCGTCACACCCGTGCTGAGCATGCGCCTGTTTGCGGAAGAGCGCCGCAACCATACACTGGCCATGCTGATTTCTGCACCGGTTTCCACATCAGCCATCGTACTGGGCAAATTCATGGCACTGATGATTTTCTTCTGCCTGATACCCCTGCTGATCGTAACACTGGCCATTTCATTACTGACCGGGGGAACGCTGGATTTTGGCCTGCTGGGGAGTAATGTGATCGGATTGATCCTGCTGGCAGGCTGTTTTGCTGCACTGGGGCTGTATATTTCCAGCCTCACATCCCACCCGACCGTTGCAGCACTGGGTTGCCTGGGCGTGCTGCTGTGCCTGTGGGTAATGGATATCGTGGCAATCGAGTCGGAAAGCGCCGCGCATCACTTTTCCCTGTTCAGACATTTCGAAAGTTTCAATATCGGCCTGATCGACTCGTTCAGCCTCGTCTTTTTTCTCCTGTTCACCATTACCTTTCTGGTATTGACCATCCGTCATCTGGAAGGTGAACGACTGAATGGCTGAACTTTCCTTCCAACCGGTTTTTTATGGCACGCTTCAATAAAAAGTTACGGTTACGATCCCGCTGGCAGAGCGGTATATTCACCGCCCTGTTTCTGATACTGGTAGGGACACTGGGCTATCTGGCGCAGGAATTCCGCATACAGTGGGATATCAGCCAGAACAACCGCAACAGCCTGAGCCAGGCCAGTATCGATCTGCTACAAACACTCGATGATCCTCTGCATGTCACGGTTTATGCAACGCAGCAAGATCTGCAGCTGGGAGATATTCGCGGAATCATCAGCAACTTCATCAGTGTATATCAGCGAATCAAGCCCGACCTGACCCTGAATTTCATCGATCCGGTAGAGCAACCACAACAGGCACAAAGCGCAGGAGTCAGGCTCAATGGTGAAATCGTCATCAGTTATAAACAGCGCAAGGAGCGCCTTACCTCTATCAACGAACAGGCATTTTCAAACGCACTGGTGCGGCTGGCACGCACTGAAAAAAAACAACTGCTGATATTGTCCGGCCATGGTGAGCGGAAAATGGATGGTATCACCCAGCGGGATCTGGGAAATTTCGGTAAAAAACTGCAGGAAACCGGCTTCGAAAGCACACTATTCAGCCTTACCGATCCACCTGAGATTCCGGATACCGGCGTACTGGTCATCGCCTCCCCGCAAATCGAATTGCTGGAAGGGGAAGTGAAAAAGATTCTGGATTACCTTGCCCGCGGCGGGAATCTGCTGTGGCTGGTAGATATCGGTTCATTGAACGGATTACTGCCTCTGGCCGAGAAACTGGGAATCGTATTTACCCCCGGCGTCATTGTCGATCCTCAGGCAAACCGGCTGAGAGTACCTACCACTTTCGCACTGGCAACACGCTACGGCGCACATGCCGTAACGGAAAACTTTGACTACATCACAGTATTTCCTTTTGCGCGCCAGCTCATCCTGGAGGAAGGTACCGACTGGCACCGTACCATCCTGGCAGAAGCTGCGCCTGAAGGCTGGGTGGAAACCGGCTCAACCGATTCGTCGGAAGGTGAAATCACCTTCGATGAGGAAAACGACGTTTCAGGCCCGATAAGTGTTGCCGTGGCATTGAGCCGGGTGGTGGAAGATCGCGAACAGCGGATCATCGTGGCGGGCAGCGGGCATTTTCTGGCCAATGGCTATCTCGGTAATGGTGGCAATCTGGATCTGGGCATGAACATGATCAACTGGCTCGCCGGTGATGAAGCGTTTATCCCGATTCAGCCACGTGCCACCCTCGACAGCCAGCTGGCGCTGAGCGAACTGCAATTGACCCTGATCGTCACCGGCTTCCTTATCATCCTGCCGCTGGTGTTTCTTATCGGCGGAATTTCTATTAACTGGTACCGCAAGCGCAGATGACGTGCGATCCGGTCTCTGCCGCTCATTGCTGGCTCCTGCCCGATCATGCCGGAATTACCTGAGGTCGAAATCACCCGGCGCGGAATCGACACCCATCTGGCCGGCAGGGTCATCACGCAGATCAGCATTCGCAATCCCGTTCTGCGCTGGCCGATATCTGCCGGGTTGATTGCCCTGTTACCCGGACAGCGGATCAATGCAATCGCCCGGCGAGCCAAATATCTGCTGTTTGCCTGCAGCAGAGGAACGCTCATCATGCACCTGGGCATGTCCGGCAATTTGCGTGTGTTGCCTGAATCGACTCCACCACAATTGCACGATCATTTCGATCTGCAAGTGGACAATGGAATGATGCTGCGTTTTCGTGATCCGCGGCGGTTTGGCGCCATCCTGTGGTGGGATGGCGATATTCGTCAGCATCCGCTATTACAGAAACTGGGTCCCGAACCTTTGAGCGATGATTTCGATGGACAGTTTCTGTATACAAAAACACGAGGGCGCAACGCCAGTATCAAGGAAGTGCTCATGAACCAGCACATCGTGGTCGGTATAGGCAACATTTACGCCAATGAAGCTTTGTTTCAAGCCGGGATTTCCCCTCTGGCCGCGGCTGGCAGTCTGAATACCATGCAATGCGAACGGTTGGTTGATGCTGTCAAGGCGACTCTGCTGCGTGCAATCAAGGCTGGAGGAAGCAGTCTGCGTGACTTCACTGATTGTGAAGGCAGTCCGGGTTATTTTCAGCAGCAATATTGGGTGTACGGGCGAGCCGGCCAGTCATGCCGGCAATGCGGAGAGCTTGTGAGTAAAACCCGGCAAGGCCAGCGGTCCACTTTCTTTTGTGCACGGTGTCAGCACTAAAAAATCAGTCAGCTTCAATCAAACTCCATGCTGCTGCAGCCAGGTGTCCAGCAGCTGGCGCAATGCTTCGATCGGACGATAACCTGTAGTAATCAGATAGCGATCTGTTCCGCTTTCAACCACAAGCGCCGGAAATCCACTTATTCCCCATTGTGCCACACGCTGAAAACCTGCCAGTGTCCGCTGTTTCGCCTCATCAGATTGAAATACCGGAGTAAATCGTGATTCCGGTATGCCCAGATCTACTGCAAGTTTTTTCAAAATGGCAAGTTGCGCAACATCTTCCTGCCCGACATAAAAAGCACGCTGTATCGCGGCAAAAAAAGGAAATACCTTTTCCGGTTCGATCAGTGAAACACTGACGACACCCCGGCAGGCAGGTTCGGTGTCGTAAATGAAACCTTCCGGCAAAGCATTTTCAAAAGTGAAAGGCTGGCCAGTAGTGATATGTACTGAATGCCAGTGATGCAGGATTTGTGCTCTTTTTTCCGGTAAAAGCGGCGTGTTCGTTCCCGGCCGCAATCCACCCGGCATTATCTTCACCGTTAAAAATGCTGAATATTCCTGCCGGATGTTCTCGATTACCGGTGCAAACCCCCAGCACCATGAACACATGGGGTCGGCTATATACCACAGAACCGGTTTTTCCATGGCCATTAGCCAAGAATGTCAGGCTGCGCTGCGGGATGCCCGTTTACGTTCGTGTTCCAGCAGGAAGCGTTTACGGATGCGAATGCTTTTCGGCGTAATTTCAACCAGCTCGTCATCTGCGATGAATTCGATGGCTGATTCCAGCGTCAACTGAATCGGCGGTGTCAGCACCACTGCCTCGTCATGGCCGGATGCCCGGATATTGGTCAGTTGCTTGCCCTTGATCGGGTTAACAACCAGATCATTCTCACGGCTGTGGATACCAATCACCATGCCTTCATACAATGGCTCTCCGGGGCTGACGAACATACGTCCGCGTTCCTGCAGCTTCCACAGCGCGTAGGCCACCGCCTCGCCCATTTCTGCTGAAATCAGCACCCCGTTTTTGCGTGAGGCCATATCCGGCCGCATTGGTGCATATTCATCAAAAACATGACTCATGATGCCGGTACCACGCGTCAGCGTCATAAATTCCGACTGGAATCCGATCAGGCCGCGTGCGGGAATACGGTAATCCAACCTGACCCGACCGCGCCCGTCAGTCACCATATCCAGCAGGTCACCACGGCGTGTTCCCAGCGCTTCCATTACCGCGCCCTGATTGGCTTCATCGATATCGACGGTCAGAACCTCGAACGGTTCACACTTTTCACCATCAATTTCACGGATCACCACCTTGGGACGGGACACCGCCAGTTCATAACCTTCCCGGCGCATGTTTTCGAGCAGAATCGTCAAATGCAATTCGCCGCGGCCGGAAACGAGAAACGAGTCGGTTTCACCGGTTTCTTCCAGCCGCAACGCAACATTGGTCAGCAGCTCCTTTTCAAGACGTTCACGCAACTGGCGGCTGGTAACGAATTTACCTTCCTTACCTGCAAAAGGCGAGGTGTTGACCTGAAAATTCATCGAAAGCGTCGGTTCATCGACTACCGGCATCGGCAATGCCTCCGGATGATCGATATCCGCCAGGGTCGTTCCGATACCGAGTTCCTCGATACCGCTGATCAGCACAATGTCACCGGCCGCGGCTTCGCTCAGCTGGATCCGATCCAGCCCGCGAAATCCGGATACCTGATTGACACGTGCTTTTTTCGGTGCCCGCTCACCTGTCAGCACCATGACTTCCTGCCCCGGCTTCAGGCGACCACGATTGATCCTTCCAATACCGAGACGTCCGACGAAACTCGAATAATCGAGCGCACTGATCTGCAGCTGCAGCGGCTGGTCGGGATCACCCACCGGCGCCGGAACATGTTTGAGTATCATGTCGAACAGCGGGCGCATGTCGCTGCCAGGCTGATTGGCATCCAGCGTGGCATAGCCGTTGAGTGCAGAAGCATAAACCACCGGAAAATCGAGCTGCTCCTCAGTAGCATTCAATTTATCGAACAGATCGAACGTCTGGTTCACGACCCAGTCCGGCCGTGCGCCAGGACGATCGATTTTGTTGACGACCACGATCGGACGCAAACCGGAAGCCAGTGCTTTACGGGTCACGAACCGGGTTTGCGGCATGGGACCCTCAACGGCATCCACCAGCAGCAGCACGCCATCCACCATCGACAGTACGCGCTCGACCTCTCCACCGAAATCGGCATGGCCCGGCGTATCCACGATATTGATATGTACACCCGCGTAGTCGATTGCACAATTCTTGGAAAAAATCGTGATTCCGCGTTCGCGCTCGATATCATCCGAATCCATCACTCGTTCAGCAACAGTCTGGTGAGCGGCGAAGGTGCCGGCCTGGTGCAGCAGCTTATCCACCATCGTGGTCTTGCCATGGTCCACATGGGCGATAATGGCGATATTACGGAGCAGGCGTGTCATAATTGAAAGTTCCTCGGCAGTCGGTCTGGACGATTCCAGACAAACTGTGAATTATATCAGTGATCGAGCTGCCCGATTGACCGGGGTCTCATCTGTTTGCGGCAGAATTCATTCAAAACCCGGAAAAACATGTTCACAGGAATTATCGAAGCAGTTGGCAATATCCGACACGTCCATCCGGAAAAGGATGCGGTACGTATCTATATCGATCCCGGTAAACTGGATCTGGCGGATGTCGCCATTGGCGACAGTATTGCTGTCAATGGCGCCTGCCTGACTGTCACTGCATTTGAAGAGGGATGCTTTACCGTCGATGTCTCCGGTGAAACCCTGAGCTGCGCACATGGGCTGGATATTCCCGGCAATCCGGTCAATCTGGAAAAAGCGCTGCGGTTCTCCGACCGGCTGGATGGTCATCTGGTCAGCGGCCATGTGGAAGGGATCGGCGAGGTCGTGGAATTCACGCAGACGGGTGACCGCTGCCTGCTGGCAATCGAATTGCCTACGCAACTGCTCAAATACGTCATCCCCAAAGGTTCAATCACGGTCGATGGTGTCAGCCTCACTGTAAATCAAATAGAGGCCGGACGGGTTGAAATCAACCTGATCCCCCATACATTGGCCAATACGACTTTCGGGCAGTTTAACCCTGACAGGAAAGTGAATCTGGAAACCGATATGATAGCGAAATACGTGGCACGTTTACTCGATCAGGCCCAAGGCAGACAACCATGACGATTTCCTCGACTGAAGAAATTCTGGCAGATTTCAGAAATGGAAAAATGGTTATTCTGATCGATGAGGAAGATCGCGAGAATGAAGGTGATCTGGTGCTGGCTGCCGACTTTGTCACACCCGAAGCGATCAACTTCATGGCTCGATATGGCAGAGGACTGATCTGCCTGACATTGACGGAAGAACGCTGTCATCAGCTCAAACTGCCTATGATGGTGGCAGACAACCATTCACCACTTGGCACCAATTTCACCGTCTCCATCGAGGCGGCAACGGGTGTGACGACCGGTATTTCCGCCGCCGACCGAGCTTGTACCGTTCAGGCAGCCGTCAAAGCCGATGCCAGACCGGAAGACCTGGTTCAACCGGGTCATATTTTCCCGCTCAAGGCACAGAAAGGGGGTGTACTGGCGCGTGCCGGCCATACCGAGGCAGGCTGTGATCTGGGACGTCTGGCAGGTTTGACTGAAGCTGCGGTGATCTGCGAGATTTTGAAAGAAAATGGCGAAATGGCACGATTGCCGGATTTGATCGAATTTGCCGGCAAACACACTCTCAAGATCGGGACGATTGCTGATCTCATCCATCATCGCAATCTCACGGAAAGTCTGGTATCACGTTTTGCCGAGCGTCCCCTGCACACTGCCCACGGCGAATTCAGGCTGATTGCCTACCATGATAAGATTGCCGGTGTAACTCATATCGCGCTGGTAAAAGGCACATGGAATACCGGTGAGGAAGTACTGGTGCGAGTGCACGAACCTCTGTCGGTGATCGATCTGCTGGAAGCCGATGATCACAGCCACTCCTGGAGCATTCATGACGCCATGGCGGTCATTGCACAAGCCGGGAAAGGAGTGGTCGTGCTGCTGCACCGCAAGAATGATGCCAGTGTGCTGACCGACCGGATTTTGCGAGCCAGGCCGCGGCAACCGGACAAACCCGTGCCGGATCTGCGCCAGCATGGTATCGGCGCGCAGATTCTCAAGGACCTCGGAGTCAGTAAAATGCGCCTGCTGGCCACTCCCCGCCGTATGCCCAGCATGACCGGTTTCAGTCTGGAAGTTGCCGGGTATCTGGAACCGGGAAACCGTATTCGCAAGTAAAACCGTTTTTTCTATCAGTAGTCGATAAGCCGATCCCAACAAGGAGGTACACGTTATGTCCTATTATGACAATATCCTGGAAATAGATTCAAACCTCGACGGAAACGGGTTGTGCATTGGTATTGTCATGAGCCGTTTCAATATCGACGTGAGCGAAGGATTGCTCGGAGCCTGCACGGCAGAGCTCACCAGACTGGGTGTACAGGAAGCGGACATCGTTCTGACAACCGTACCCGGCGCACTGGAAATTCCGGTTGCCTTGCAGAAGCTGGCTGAATCGGATCGGTTTGATGCCCTGATCGCCCTGGGTGCGGTAATCCGTGGCGAAACCTATCATTTCGAAGTGGTAGCCAATGAATCGGCACGGGGACTGGCGGCCGTCGGACGGGAATACAACATTCCAATCGCAAACGGTATTCTCACGACCGATGATGAAGATCAGGCGACTGCCCGCATGGCTGAAAAGGGGGGGGAGACAGCACGTGTCGCGATAGAAATGGCCAACCTGGTGCTGACCCTTGATGAAATGGATCAATCTGCTCCCACATGATGTCAACCGAAACCGTTCCCCCCGTAAAACGGGTACAAGGCCACAAAGGCTACAAAAACCGTCGTCGTCTGTCACGTGAACTTGCCTTGCAGGGGATCTACCAATGGCAAGTCACCGGAGGTAACGCTCGGGACATTGGTATGCAACTGCAGCAAGTCAGCTTTTTCAGCAAGGCAGATGGCCCCTATTTCTCCGATTTGCTGCAGGGTGTCCTGGAACACGCTGCCGACCTGCAAACGCAGATCCAGCCGCATCTCGATCGGCAAATAGCTGAGCTCAGTCCGGTGGAATGTTCGATTCTCCTGATTGGTACCTATGAAATGGTTTACCGCCCTGAAATTCCCTGTCGTGCCATCATCAACGAAGCCATCGAACTGGCCAAAAGCTATGGCGGAACGGATGGACACAAATACGTCAATGGCGTGCTGGATAAACTGGCCACCCGGTTACGTGCCGTCGAACTCCAGCACCCGCCTGCGCGAAATAAAGATTCCGGTTAAATCATCAGGCAGTCCACCGGCGCCGAACCCGTCGACAGTCTTCCTGCCGTACTTACGATAAGCGGCCATGAACTCAGAGTTTGATGTAATCGATCGCTACTTTACCCGTCCCAGGCGTAATGCCTTGCTTGGGCCGGGTGATGATGCCGCGCTGATTGCCTGCAAACCGGGAATGGATTGGGCGATATCGGTCGATACTCTGGTTGCAGGGCGACATTTTTTTCCCGATGTCGATCCTGCCACGCTGGGGCATAAAGTGCTGGCTGTCAATCTTTCCGATATGGCCGCCATGGGTGCCACACCATGCTGGGCAACCCTCTCCCTGACTTTGACCGAAACACTCGCGCAGGATGATATCTGGCTAAAGGCTTTTTCCAGCGGATTTTTTGCACTGGCCGACCAGTACCAGGTCGAACTGATCGGGGGAGATACGACAGGTGGTCCGCTCAATATCAGCGTACAGATCATCGGTGAAGTCGAACGGGGAAAAGCCCTCCGGCGCAGTGGTGCCCAACCGGGAGATGATATCTGGGTATCCGGTCATCTGGGTGACGCCGCTCTGGCGCTGCAATCCCTGCAACAGCACGTGACACTGACAGCGCAGGAAGCCGCACCTTGTCTGGCTGCATTACATACCCCCATGCCTCGCGTCGCCCTTGGAAAAGCACTGGTAAATGTAGCGCATAGTGCCATTGATATTTCGGATGGTCTGCTGGCTGATCTGGGCCATATTCTGGATCGCTCCGGTGTTGCAGCCACGATTGATTTTGACCACATCCCTCGCTCCCCGGCATTGAAAAATAAACTACAGCCGGAAAACACCGTCACAAATACCATCTGTCAATTAGCCATTGACTGTTTACTGGCAGGCGGTGATGATTATGAGCTGTGTTTCACCGTACCGGAAAGCAAGCGCGATGCTGTCATACAACTGGCACAGGAATCCGGTATCCTGCTTTCCCGCATTGGAAAAATCATACCGGGAAAAGGATTGACTGTTCTCGGTACTGACAGTAACCCGCTAATCTTTAAGAATAAAGGCTATGATCACTTCTCTGCCCGATAATTATTCGCCACAACGTCAAATTCCGATCAAACCGGATATCACTTTCGTACATGTCCGGCTCGCACATTTCATTGCCATGGGCGCCGGTATCGGCCTGATCCGCTACATGCCGGGTACCGCTGGCACTATTGCCGCCTTTCCGTTTTACCGTTTTCTCGATTCAATCATCGAGCCGGTATCGCTGCTGCTGATCATCGATGTTTTTTTCATCATGGGCATCTGGGCATGCGCAGTCACCGGTCGAGCCCTCAATTCACCTGATCATTCCGGCATGGTATGGGATGAAATCGTCGCTTTCATGCTGGTACTGTTTTTCACACCGGATCACTGGACCTGGCAGCTCGCTGCTTTTTTCCTGTTCCGGTTTTTTGATATCGTCAAACCCGCACCCATCGGTTATCTGGATGCCAGACTCAAAGGTGGGCTGGGTGTCATGCTGGATGATTTGCTGGCTGCGTTCTACACGCTGCTTTGCCTCGCTGGCTGGAAATCGATGGTTCTGTTTGAAAGCTACTTTTGAGTACTTACCCAACCGTTCCGGATGACGAAACTCTACTGGAACTTGCTCGGCGAGCCGGAAAGTTACTCGAACAAAACGGATTGAAGCTGGTTTCAGCAGAGTCCTGCACCGGTGGCTGGATCGGGCAGATCATCACCGCCATTCCTGGCAGCTCCGCCTGGTATGACCGTGGCTTCATTACCTACAGCAACTCATCCAAACAACAAATGCTGCATGTACAACCATCCACTCTCACACAATCTGGTGCCGTCTCCGAACAGACAGCCCGGGAAATGGCGCTGGGCGCACTTACTCTGAGCCAGGCACAGGTAGCCGTATCCGTGACCGGCATCGCTGGCCCTGCCGGCGGTTCTGCAGAAAAGCCGGTCGGCACTGTATGTTTCGCCTGGATGCTTGAAAGTGCCTCTGCGACATCGGCAAACAGTAAAATCTGCCGGTTCAGCGGCAATCGCGAAGCTATTCGGCGACAATCCGTCGCCATAGCACTGCAAGGCATGCTCGAATTGCTGGAAAATACTACACCGCTGAATCTTGCCTGACAAAAGCCGGATAAAATATTGCCTGCGGCCATAGTTGGACAGGTAATTGTTCGTGTTACGGATTAATCAGTAATTATCGACGAGTCGATTTAGTACAGTGACAGGAAGGTAGAAACTGGAGATTATTTATGTAACCCCATTTCAGAAAATGGGGTTACGGAGCAGCGGATTGTTTTTATCAGAAATTAAGCTTGATACTGGCCTGATAAAAATTATTGGATACATCACTCTTCACGTCGAATCCACCTGCAAAACGTAAAGCGAGATTTTTCGGCAGACCAAATTCGATGTAAGGACCTACCCAGTTATACACAACGCCTTCCAGGCTGCTGTCTATACGGTTTTTAGCCGCCCAAAGGTGTTCCCAGTGAATTCCGACAGAATTGATCGGTAATGTCTTGCCAAGACCAAACAAGGCGGGTTTTACCCCGACATTGATCCAGTTATGCAAAAAATCCCTGGCACGCGGACCGCGTGTTGCCATGTAGTAAGCAACGTAGAGATTCGCTGCAAAATAATCGTTATCATAATTAACGACCAGATTAGGTACAACCCCTTCCCCAGCACGAATATCTTCACCGACAACCTCAGAAGATAACAGCGAGCCGTTCAGCATCCCGATATTGGGATTGATGCTCAACGTATTGTCAAGAAATCTGAAATTCAGACCAATACCAAACTCTGTCCAGAGCCCCTGTCCGCCCACATTGTTACCACCTGATACCACGCTGCTTTTCCCGAAATTAGGATTGGTCCATAACCACGAGTAGAACGTGAAATCGATATTATCAGCAACTTCATAACCCGCATCTAAGATAGTCTGGAAGCCAAAAAAAGCATCCTGCTTCAGAACTACCCCTCCATGAAACTTATGTTTATCAAATCCGTGGCTATCGCCATGCTCTTCGTTTTCTGAACGTCCCTCAAGATTAGCAATCTTTGCCTCCAAGGCCTCCACTTTCTGCCTGAGCTCCCTGTCTTCCTCGGCAGACACACTTGTTGCAGTACATGCTAGACCCAGAAGCACCAGACCCGCTATCTGCTTTTTCATCGATGAGTACCTTTCTCAATATAAAATTGAAATTATTGTTTTTCCAGGTCAGACAACGTCACTCCCCCTGACCAGAAAAACGATTAACAATATAACTGACCGTAAAATGGCTACCCGTGAACTAATAAACTAATGAACTGTCTGAGTAGTCAGACCGGTAGTTGACTAAATTTTTTCTTTTCACTCCACGTTATGAAGTGAAATTTTTTATAACTGATTTAAAAAAACGGGTCAAGGTTTTTCTGCTGGAAATTTAGAGAACTTCTGATCAAATACCACATAGTCGCACATTGTGTTTTGCAAACGGAATGCAAGGCGAGTGAGACAGTGAATGATTGGCTCCTTCACGATGAGCTCGATGCTGCAGTCTGTCTGCAAACTCTGTTAGAATCACCAGCGAAGCCGGTCAGACAGTCGCTGCCTGGTGACAGGGAGAGGAAAGTCCGGGCTCCACAGAGCAGGATGCCGGTTAACGGCCGGCCGCCGTGAGGTGAGGAACAGGGCCACAGAGACGAGCGTATTAAGTTACGGTGAAACGCGGTAACCTCCATCCGGAGCAAGATCAAATAGGCAGATGATGACGCTGCTCGCTGAGTCTGCGGGTAGATCGCTCGAGCACACGGGTAACTGTATGCCTAGAGGAATGACTGTCCACGACAGAACCCGGCTTATCGGCCGGCTTCCCCATGAACAATCTCAACAACAGGTTCAAGCAGATACAAAAAAGGGGCAGATTACTCTGCCCCTTTTTACAACCGTTCGATTATCTGATCGTTACCGATTAGAAATCGTGACGTACACCTACCGAATAGACGTTGCGATCAGTATCTGTTGCGATATTTCTGTCTTTCACCCAAACACGCTGGTAACCACCAAACAGGCTGGAACGACGGCTCAGATTATGAATCACACCGACAGTGATGTTCTCGACATTACGTTTTGCATAGTATGGATCCAATGTCAAAATATCACCCGTCTTTTTCGCTACCGCCATACCACCTTGGGCAATCAGCGTGGTATTGCCAATGGTGTAGTCAGCACCCGCTATCCACAGACTACCATTACCGTTCGGATTCATAGCGGAGTTACACTGGCCACGGCCACCATCAGCACTTTGAGTAGGACTGAGCGGGTTATAATCCCCGAAAGCAGATGCATGGGTACAACTTGCCGCGCCACCAAATGGATTGGCATCGTACACACGCTCATACTGGCCACGCAGACGAAAATCTCCTACACTGAAAATCGCACCACCACGCCAGATTTGCTCATCCTTGGATGCGCCCAGCGATTTTTGCAGTTTACTGACGTTATCTCTGGAGTAAGCACCAAACACATCTACGCCAACCGCATCAAACTGTCCGCTGTACTTGGCAGCAACCTGGAAATCCCATTCACCATTCTCACCACCAGCATACGATGGATCGCGTGTTGGATCATTTTTATCCGCATCTCCCGGCATCAGCAAACCGGCAACCGAGAAACCTTCCACTACCGGTGAATCAAAACGCACCGCACTGTTGACGAAACCGTGATCACCTGAACCATAACCATTATCGGATGAGGCCATCAAGCCGCCACTACCATTTGCGTGCAAACTGGTGTAGGCAAATGGATCAATAGTATGACCGCCGGCAAAATCTTTGAGTACAGATTGAACGCGACCAAATTTCAGTTCACCCCATTGATCGCCACCCAGACCAACCCATTGTTCACGGGCAAGGTGTTTATCCTCACCACCGCCTGGGTTGAGTGAGTACTCGATACGGCCAATGGCACGTAATCCTGCACCCAGATCTTCAGCAATCTGCAGACCCCAGCGGGATTGCAGTGCATCATCCGCTACAGCGGTTTGTGCATTGAACCCGTCCATATCGACAGTTGCGTATTCAGCCTGCAAGCGACCGAAAATGGTGACATGCGTACCTTCCGCTGAAGCTGCCAGCGGAGCTGCCAATGCGCCGGCCACTGCCAGTGCCATCAGTCTTTTATTCATTTGAAACTCTCCTTAAAGAAAAACAACCTGGGTCAATAAAGATAGATCGTAATACCGTGCTTCCCACATTTTTCACTACTTCTGTTCCAACCTGACTGAAAGTGTTGCGTGCTTCCTGCCTTTCGGTCAGAAGGGTTGAATGGATTGTGCCCAAGCAGAATCTGTTGTGCAACATTAAACAAGCTTTTTACGCTCTTACAGCCAAATTATGTTGCGTTATTGCAACACCCTGGCAATATC
Organism: Nitrosomonas europaea; assembly: GCF_900167395.1. GTDB lineage: Bacteria > Pseudomonadota > Gammaproteobacteria > Burkholderiales > Nitrosomonadaceae > Nitrosomonas > Nitrosomonas europaea. The sequence continues at coordinate 170,630 of NZ_FUWK01000001.1, read as the reverse complement.
CGTAAAATTTCTTTCAACTTGCTGCATAACTCGTGGAACAAATCAGTCAGATATAACAAAGGACACTGAATCGTTACCCGCCACACTTTGTTTGTGGTTCGCAGCTAAAAGCCTGGCAGCGTGACGATGGTACGGATAAACCCGTGGAAATCTGCTGGTATGGCGCTGAATGGTGATGATGTGAAAGCCGAAGTTTTATACGGGTCTCTCCACGCAACACGCTCCTGGCTGCCGATGTCAACTGCAGGGCGATGCGTTCTCCGCCAGCACGATCCTCACCGGCGACAAGATAGTCCAGCGCCAGCAGATGCCTGAAAACGATACGCCACCCTTCGGTACTCAATTCATGGCCGATGCCAAAAGTGCTGATGCAATCGTGCCCCCATTGCCTGACACGATCTGTTCGTTTTCCGGACAGGATATCGATCAGATATTCCATGCCAAAGCACTGGCCCGTCCGGTAGACGCAGGACAATGCTTTCTGGGCAGCGATCGTGACATCCTGAACGGGTATCGTTTCCAGGCAGGCATCACAATTGCCGCACGGCAGACTACCGGTTGGTTCACCGAAATAGTCGAGTAGCGGCTTTCTGCGGCAAACCGTCGTTTCACACAGCACCAGCAGCGCATCCAGTCGAGCGGCCGCTGCTTGTCTGATCGGGGCAGGCAACCGTTCTGTGCCGGATTCGGTCTGGGACCGCAGCCGGATGATGTCGCCGGGCCCGTAAACCATCCAGGCACTGGCCGGCAGACCATCACGCCCGGCACGGCCGGTTTCCTGATAATAGCTTTCGATACTTTTAGGTAAATCCAGATGTGCGACAAAACGTATGTCCGATTTGTCGATACCCAGCCCGAATGCGGAAGTGGCAACCATCACGATACCATGTCCCTGCAAAAATTTTTTCTGGTGCCGGGTGCGAATGGAGGTTTCCATACCGGCATGGTAGGCAAGTGCCGGTATGTGATTGCTATTGAGCCAGGCAGCTGTTTCCTCGACTTTTCTGCGGGATTGACAATAAACGATACCAGCCTCTCCAGCATGTTGGCTGCGGATGAAGTTCAACAACTGTATCCGGCTATTGGATCGGGCCGTAATACGGTAGCAAAGGTTGGGGCGATCGAAACTACTGATAAAGGAGCGGGCCTGGTGTAAATCGAGACAACGCAGGATATCCGCACGAGTTCTGGCATCGGCACTGGCGGTCAGGGCAATGCGCGGTATTTGCGGAAATTTCTCCGGCAGAATCGACAATTTGCCGTATTCCGGCCGGAAATCATGCCCCCACTGAGAAACACAATGCGCTTCATCAATGGCAAACAGGGCGATGGGGATGCGCTGCAGCAGCGCACGGAACCGAACGGTCAACAGTCTTTCCGGTGCAACGTAGACCAGATCATACTCTCCCGCCAGCATCCTCCGTTCGACAGCCGCCGCCGCTTCAGGTGTCAGCGCTGAATTGAGATACACTGCCCGCACCCCCTGCCGGCACAGTACGGCCACCTGATTCTCCATCAGCGCAATCAGTGGCGAAATGACAATAGCCGTACCCTTTCTCAATAATGCAGGAATCTGGTAGCACAATGATTTGCCACCGCCGGTCGGCATCAGTACCAGGCAGCTATCTCCATTCACCACATGAGTAATGATTTCGGCCTGCTGGCCGCGAAATTCGCTGTAACCGAAAATTTCCCTGAGCAGTGTCTGGGCGTGCGAGATCATTTCTCGCTCATGAAACGCTCCAGATCACGCCGGGCACGTTTGGTGGGTCTGCCTTTACCGGCGTAATGCGGCGGGGTCGGCTGCGATTTAAGGTTTTCTGCCACGGCCTCACGCGCCTGCCGGCTTTCTTCCGTTTCCTGATAAAGCAGGCGAGCTTCAGTGGCGGATCTGCGCTGGTTGGACAACGCCAGCACTTTTACCAAGTAGTGATAAGGCCCGATACGAATAGCAAGCAGGTCACCCGTATTCAGAATCCTGGAAGGCTTGGCTCGCATCCCATTGACCTGTACCTGCCCGCGTTCGACCGCATCGGCAGCCTGTGAACGCGTTTTGTAAAAGCGGGCGGCAAACAGCCATTTGTCGATACGGAATTTCTCGTCTGCAGACTGTGCACTCTTTTCGGTCATAAGCGAGCAGAAAAGGTTATTAAACGAATCAGCGAATTGCTTTTGTCGAGCAGGGTTGGCTGGATTCTCCCTGCCGGGCAGCAGGATTGTCAAGAAAGGGCGGAAAAATCGATGGAGTAAACCACCTTGACGATCATACCAAGCGAGATGCACCAGGCCAGAATGGCAAAACCGTATTGCAGCTTCGCTTCATCGAAACGATGGGCATATCGTCTGCCCGTCAGCGTGCCGATGACCGTTCCCACAGTAAAAGGCAGGGCAAGCGGCCAGTTCATGAAGCCCATGGATGTGGCCGAAACGACCCCGGTGATAGAAATCAGTGTAGTGATGGCAAGTGCAGTTGCCGTCAGAGATTGCATGGGCAGATTCGATACCTTCCTGAGTGCAGGAATGGTAATGAACCCGCCTCCCACCCCGAGCAGGCCGGACAGAAAACCGGTTGCCACTCCGGAAAACAGCAACCCTTTGGCACAGGGTATGGTCCATATCAGACGGCCACTTTCCAGACTGAGCTGACAGGGCGGGTAAACAGCTTCTTCCGGCGGTGCCGGCTGCGCGGATCGCCTGCCCTGGCGGTACATATAGCCGGCTGCAAAAGCCAGCACAGCGGAAAACACTACTGTCAGCAGTAAATCTGGCAGTTGCCGGGCAATCCAGATCCCGGCCGGTGCGACCAGCATACCGGTACTCGCGATAAGAGCGGCTGCCCGGTAACGGACGATTCCCTGCATGAAGGCGTTACAGGTGGCAACAGCTGCCGATACAGCGATCGACAGCAGGGCAACCGGTGCAGCTTCCGCAATGGTCGTATGCAGGCTGAAAACCAGTAGCGGGACGGCAATGATGGCGCCGCCTGAACCGGTCAGCCCCAGCACGAGCCCGGTAAAAACACCGGGCAATATCGCCAGCCACTGGATTTCCATGAAAAATTACTTGGTTTCAGTGGAGCGCGTCAGCCACTCACGCCCTTTCAGCATACCTTCCCAGTACAGCCACGGGAAAAGTTTGACTTTGAACCACCAGTAGAGCTTTCTGGCAACAGCCGGGTTGAGCGGAAATGTCGGCAGCAGTTTTCCACCGAAACCAAATTCGGCCAGCACCACTTTGCCATTTTCAACCGTAAGCGGGCAGGCACCGTATCCATCGTAAACAGCATGGAATTCCCGACCATCTTTCGCTGCCAGCAGGTTCTCAGCGACAATGACAATCTGTTTTCTGACGGCCGCTGCCGTTTTCGTATTAGGAGAAGAACAAGCATCACCCAAAGAGAAAATATTAGCGAAACGGGTATGTTGCAACGTTTTTGGGTTAACTTCACAGTAACCACTGGCATCTGCCAACGGACTATCACGCAGGAAATCCGGTGCTGCCTGGGGTGGTGTGACATGCAGCATATCGAAGGGTTTATCCACGCGCGTAACTTCCCCCGCTTCATTCTTGATTTCGAAGGTAGCAATTTTTTCCGGGCCGTTGACCTTGACCAGATTGGAATTGAATACCAGATTGGCATGGTATTTACGGACATATTCCATCAGCGGCGGAACGAAATCGGCCACGCCAAACAGTACCGCCCCGGCCGAATCGAATTCGACCTCGATTTTGTCCAGAACACCCTGGCGCTGCCAGTAATCACAAGACAAGTACATTGCTTTCTGCGGTGCCCCGGCACATTTGATCGGCATGGGGGGTTGTGTAAACAGCGCCTTGCCACCTTTGAGCTGTTGTGTCAGTGACCAGGTGTACGGTGCCAGATCGAATAGGTAGTTGGAGGTGACACCGTTCTTGCCGAGCGTTTCCTGAATACCTTCTATTTTTTCCCAGGCGAGACGAATACCGGGACATACGATCAGCTGCTGATAGCCGATGGTGCGGCCATCGGCCAGATGAACCAGATTGTCATTCGGGGAAAATCCGGATACTTCCGCCTTGATCCACTCAGCGCCGTGCGGAATGACATCGGCCGTATTGCGAACGGTTTGATCCACCGCATAAGCACCGCCACCGACCAGTGTCCAGGCAGGTTGATAGTAATGTTTGTCATTCGGTTCGATGATGGCGATACGCAGGGATGAACGCCGGCGCAGCAGGCTGGCAGTGACCCCCAGGCCGGCTGAGCCGCCTCCCACCACCACGATGTCGAAAGCATTATCCCAGTTGCAGGCTGGTGTAACAGGGATCGATTTGCCTGCCGCTTCATCGCGGGAAGACGCAGCCGACACTGCGGCGGCACCGGCTGCCTCACTCTCTGCTTCGGTGACAGCTGCTGCCTCATGTTCCCAGTCACAAGCTGCAGAAATGGTTTCAGCAGGCGTGGTGGTTGTACCCACGTCACGACTGTACAACGCGCGAGCGCGATTGCCCGAATTGCAGAAAGCCAGCACCGGCCCGGGCAGGGTTGCCATCAACTGGTGAAAGGCAGAGCATTTTTCATCTGAAACCTGGCCGATTTCAACCGGTAAGTAAGCAAATTGCAATCCCGCGGCTTTTGCTGCCTCTTCCAGCTCCGTGCTGCCGGGCTGATGTTCTCCTCCTTCTCCATCGGGGCGATTACAAATGATGGATTTGTAACCGGCTGCAGCGATTGCTGCTACATCGTCCACACTGATCTGGCCTGAGATCGCTATTTTTTCATCCAGCTTTTTCCAGTTTGTTTCAGAAGCTACGCTCATGGTACTTTCTCCTTGTTTAGAGATGAAATTTCTGAGGCTGCCAGTAACAACATACTGGCTGCATGATAGCAGGCAGCATATTCAGGATTCGAACCCCGGACGGAGCCGAACCGTTTACTGTCTGCCGTTGTGAGTGACGTCATCCGGAGAATGATGATGCTCATTCTGACAGTACACACTGAACAGCGTATTCATGATTTGTACCGCTTCCGGACTGGCGAGGCTGTAATAAATATATTTTCCCTGGCGTTCGGTAGAAACGAGTTTTTCATCACGCAATACAGTGAGCTGCTGTGACAGGGTGGGCTGCCGAATGCCAAGTGTCTGTTCCAGTTCGCCGACATTTTTTTTTCCTTGTATCAGTTGACACAGGATCAGCAGCCGGTCTTCATTGGCCAGTATCTTCAGCATGGAGCAGGCTTTGGCTGCGGAAGCCTTTTTTTCCACCATGACCGAGAAATCCGGCTGCGTATATTGGTCCGTCATTTTCTTTCAATATTTCCCGGTTGTCGATAGTTTACATTCGAATCTGACTGACGGTGTTTTTCCAGCCGATCGAAAATGAACATGCCCAGCAGCATGGCGACCATGAATACGATACCTCCAGTATGACCCGATGCTGCCAGAACCAACCCTGGACCAGGACAGATGCCAACCAGCCCCCATCCCATACCGAACAACAGACTGCCCAGGATCAGGCGAAGATCGACGGTGCGGGTTCCGGGCAGATGAACCGGTGTGGACAGCAGCGTTCGGCCGCGCCGTTTTGCTGCTCTGAAGGCAAAAAACCCGATACTTATCGCACCCAGCATGACAAACATCAGCGAGGGGTCCCATAGCCCGGCGACATCCAGAAAAGACAGCACTTTTGCAGGATCGGTCATGCCGGACAGTATCAGGCCCAGACCAAACACCAGGCCGGAAAGTAATGCGGTGAACGGTATGAGCATGTTTTCCCTTTCTCAGTGAATGTGTTTTCAACTCAGGGAGTGGCGAACGACGTAAACCACCATCATCCCCATGATCATGAACAAAACTGTCGCTACCATCGAGCGCGGTGAAAGCCGCGACAGACCGCAGACACCGTGGCCGCTGGTACAGCCGGAACCATAACGGGTTCCTATCCCGACCGCCAGCCCGGCTAACGCAAGTACAGTATGGCTGGTTTCAATGTGAACCGGCGGTAATTCTCCCAGCCACTGCCATAGCCACGGGGCGAGCAATAATCCGCTGACGAAGGCAGCTCGCCATGCGAAATCTCCTCTACGTAATTCGACCAGTCCGCCGATGATCCCGGATATTCCCGCGATTCGCCCTGTGATGAGCAGCAGCAGAGCCGTTGCCAGGCCAATGATCATGCCACCGGTGAATGCGCTGGCAGGGGTAAATGATTGCCAGTCGATCATAAATGTTCTCCTTGACAGATAAAATTATACTAATACATTATATTTATAAACAATATAATTTTTTATATAGTATAATGTACGAATATAAATAATTCAAGGAGCCGATGATGCAACCCAATATCCAAGCATTCTTTGATCCAGTTACGTGGACGGTCAGCTATGTTGTATTCGACAAGCCAGGTGGGCACTGCGCCATTATCGATCCGGTGCTCGACTACGACCCCAAGTCCGGAAGAACCAAGCATCATTCTGCCGATGTGCTGATCAAATTTGTACATTCGAAAGAACTGACAGTAGACTGGATTCTCGAAACTCATGCCCATGCCGACCATCTTTCCTCTGCTCATTATCTTCAGCAGGAGCTGGGTGGAAAAGTCGCTATTGGCAGCCGGATTTCAGGCGTGCAGCAGGTATTCAAGAAACTGTTCAACATGGGGCCGGATTTCCAGCCGGATGGCTCACAGTTCGATCATCTGTTCGACGATGGGGATACCTTTGAAGTAGGTGAGCTGAAAGGCAGGGCCATTTTTGTGCCTGGACATACACCGGCTGATATGGCCTACCAGTTCGGGGATGCGATTTTTATCGGCGATACGATGTTCATGCCGGATGTGGGAACGGCCCGTGCTGATTTCCCTGGCGGGGATGCCCGGCAGCTTTATCGTTCCATTCGTAAACTGCTGGATCAGTATCCGCCGGAAACGAGGCTGTTCATGTGTCACGACTATCCGCCCGGCGATCGCCCGATACAGTGGGAGAGTACAGTTGCTGAACAACGAGCACACAACATTCATGTGCACGATGGTATCAACGAGGACGGATTCGTTGCGATGCGCACCGCGCGTGATGCTACTCTGGAAATGCCGGTGCTGATCCTGCCATCTGTTCAGGTCAACGTGCGGGCGGGACAAATGCCGCCCGCCGAAGATAACGGTAGGGTGTATCTGAAAATACCGATCAACGTGTTGTAAACCAGTTTATACAACCCCCCGGCCAGTTTCAGGGTCGGGAGAACCATGGTTACCAGTAGCGAACATTGCCGGTATCGATATGAATGAAATTCGACTTCGGATAATAGCCAACTCCGCCGGCATGCATCGACATTGCTGCCCGGCGCAAAACATGGAGCGGGACACCGGGCAGGCGGATGTCGATTGCCTTGCCCTGCATGTGCAGACTGTTCTTGGCTACCCCATGACTTTGTACCGAGAGAGCAGCATTGGTGGCCGGTGAGCGATATCCCGAAACTACTTGAAATTCCTTTGAATTTCCAGTCTTGTGATGCAAGTGCTGCATCAGATCGAGTAATCTCGGATCGATCCGGTGAATATCGCCGGATCGATGATCACGTAACACTTTTTCAATCATTCGCAGCGCTTCGGGGATGTATTTTCCCCGCTCCCAATAGGCGGTTCTGACTCGCTCGCCTGTATGCAGATTCAGCAAAGACACTCGTTTTTCATAAACACGGGAATAAGCCGCATTGGCTGCCGGCATGGCAAGCAGTGCGCAGGCACCCAGACCGGCCTGCAGCAGCCGGCGGCGGGTGGCACCCTGTTCAGTGAGCATTTCCAGATTATCAGTAATGATAAGTTTGGACATTGTTATCCTCCATGGTCGTGCCAGATTTAAAAAGATTGTGACAGGTGCGGCTCCGGCTGCAACCAGCGGGCATAAGCCAGTGCCCGTTTGTCGCGCCCGTAGACATCAGCTGAAAAGTGGACTTCGCCCTGCCCGTCATTCCAGGCGGTCAGATACAACAAATAAACAGGAATCGGTTCAGGTAAATGCACGGTTTGTGTCTTACCGCTATCGATTTTCTCCAGAATATTGGCTTTTTCAAAAGATGGCCCCAGTACGAATTCCGCCAGTTGCATCGGTTTTTCCAGACGGATACAGCCTGAACTGAAGGTACGGATATCCCTCTGGAACAGCGATTTCGAAGGGGTATCGTGCAGATAGATGCTGAAAGGATTGGGAAACATGAACTTGATCGTGCCAAGCGCATTCCTTTTACCGGGATCCTGCCGCAGAACATAGGGAAACGACCGGCTGAACGCGTGCCAGTCAATGGCATCGGGATCCAGCTCAAGTTCGTAATGATAATCGGAAAACACTCGAATCCCTTCGGAAGCGAAATAATCCGGATTGTGTTTCTGTTTTGGCAACAAATCCTTACTGGCGATACTTGCGGGTACGTTCCAGTACGGGTTGAGAACCAGGTGCGAAATCCGGCTGTTGAAACTTGGTGTTGAGCGATAATCACGCCCGACCACGATACGCATGTTCAGCACGCGCACATTATTCCGGATTGCCGCCAGATTGAACCCGGCGATGTTGACCAGGATGTAACGATTACTGAATTCCCTGGGTAGCCAGCGCAGCCGTTCAAGTGTAATGCGCAGCTGCTGAATATGTTCGACCGCTGTCATGTTCATGGCTCGTCGGGTATTTTTACCGACGACACCATCGGTATTCAGTCCATACTGATACTGAAAGGCTTTGATCGCTGTTTCCAGCTGGTCATCGTACAGCTCGCTGTCGTCACTGGCGATGTCATATTCCGGCTTTTCAAAAACAGAGTACGCTTCCCTGATACGCTGACGGATCAACGGGATGGCCGCGTGTCTGGTTCGGGGATGAATCGAGGGAATATCATCCGGTATTCGCGTCCATACCGTACCGGCAGCAACCAGAATACGCAACCTGACCAGCAACCGTTTGAGCGTGTGATATTGCGGCATATTGGGTGGCAAGCTCGCCAGCACCTGTTCCAGTTGTTCTGCTGAATCCACGGAAGCAATACTTTGCTGCAGGAAATTCACCGGGTCGAGCCGTCGCTGTGGAACGTACCAGTCGGGATCAGCCAAGGTAGCCGTCAGCCGGCCATTGGACAAGTCATGTACCAGCGCCAGCAGGGACCGGGTCGTACCCAGTTCGAGCGGAAGAGAAACCTGATCGGGAGATTCCGCACGCCACCGGCGTAACGTTTCGATATGGTAATCACTGCTTGCCAAGCCCTCTTCATCGGCTCGTCCGATAAAGGTCAGTGCTGTATCCAGTAACACACCAGAATCTTCTTTCAGAGCCCAGACCGGCTGATAGTCGCGTTGTGCGTAAAAATGCCGCAGCTTTATCAGTTCCGCTTCATTCACTCCCTCCCAGGCGTTTTTTGCCAGCTGCTCACGTATTGCATCTGCACTGACCGCTACAGGCCGGTTTTCCGCAGCAGCAGACAGAACAGTGAGTGCAAAACAGAAAAAGACCAGATACTGTGCAATAGCCAAATAGTTGAGTCGAAACTCGCTAACGCCTTGATCAAACGATAAGAAAGCTTTCCTGGATTTCTGGTGTAAAGGGGTCATCAATCGGATGGATTTTTCTCCGGATCCGGAGAAATTTTTAAAGATTTTTCGTGAAGCTACTTTTTAACATACCTTGCCCGAATTCATAAAGCAGAAACAGAGGGTGAATCCGAAAACCATCAACTGATAATGAGATTAATAATTGTATTTAAAACGATTCTAATATGGCAAAACAGATAGTATGCAATAAGACAACCTTCTGCAGAAAACTTCATTATACTACTCATTCGGCAGGTAAGCGGAGCCTGCACCCACTCAAAGATAAAACCGTTTGCTTTTCAGTCACAATTAACTGTTTGTTTTTCCTCCAGATTTTTCCGTGTTTTCCGAAATATTTTTCGGCATTCAGGCTCATTTCATCTATACGTCATGCAGAAAATAGAAACTTTCTGGCATTTCTGTCTCAAGCATTTCAGGCAGGAATTGAACGGACAGCAATTCAATACCTGGATCAAGCCGCTCAAGCTGGAAGTCTGTCCGGATGAGAAAAACACGCTGATCCTGATTGCACCCAACCGTTTCGTGCTGCAGTGGATCAAGGATAATTTCGTTACCCGTATCGACGAAATGGCGCAGGATCATTTCAACGAAAGAATCAGCTTCAGGCTGGAATTGCGGGAACCAGCCGAAAGCGAAGCTCAGACAGTCAGGACCTCAGCGCAGAAAAACAGAGAGGACAAAAAACCGGCAGCGGAAAAAACACAAGGTGTCACAAGCAGAAAAACCAACCCCAGTCAGCTCAACGCCAGTTTTACCTTTGATGCGTTCGTTACCGGTAAAGCCAATCAACTGGCGCGTGCAGGTGCCATTCAGGTGGCAGAACGGCCAGGTATCGCCTACAACCCTCTGTTCATTTACGGTGGCGTCGGGCTGGGTAAAACTCATCTGATGCAGGCGATTGGCAATTATGTGCTGGAGCTGGATGCAGGTGCCAAAATCCGTTACGTCCATGCCGAAAAATACGTATCAGACGTGGTCAGTGCCTATCAGCATAAATCGTTCGACAAATTCAAACTTTACTATCACTCGCTCGATCTGCTGCTGGTGGATGATGTCCAGTTTTTCAGCGGTAAAAACCGGACACAGGAAGAATTCTTTTACGCTTTCAACGCACTGATCGAAGCCCACAAGCAGGTGATCATTACTTCGGATTGTTACCCAAAGGAGATCTCCGGACTGGAAGAACGGCTGGTATCGAGATTCGGCTGGGGGTTGACCGTAGCAATCGAACCTCCTGAACTGGAAATGCGCGTGGCCATTCTGCTGAAAAAAGCACTCGCTGAAAAAATTGAGCTGGACGAAAATACTGCCTTTTTTATCGCCAAGTATATCCGTTCCAACGTACGCGAACTGGAAGGTGCGCTGAAGCGGGTTCTGGCATTTTCGCGCTTTACCGGTCATTCGATTTCTCTCGATCTGGCCAAAGAGGCGTTAAAAGATCTGCTGGCAATCCAGAACCGGCAAATTTCGATTGAAAACATTCAAAAAACCGTAGCGGATTACTACAAAATCAAAGTGGCCGACATGTATTCGAAGAAACGTGTCCGGACCATCGTCCGTCCCCGGCAAGTAGCAATGGCAATTGCCAAGGAACTGACACAACTGAGTTTGCCGGATATCGGTGAAGCCTTTGGTGGAAGAGATCACACCACCGTACTGCACGCCCACCGGAAAATTATCGAATTACGTACTTCCGACCCCGGAATAAACCGGGATTTCAACGCATTGATGCACATCCTGCGTGGATGACACCCTACTGTAAAAAAACTGAATGATTTGTGGATAACCTGAATAAAATTCCGACTGAAAAATTTCATCCACAATTCATCCACAGGCCATACCGAAACCATACAAGACTAATCATTAATGTAACTATATAATACATAAGATATTTTTTTACTTGTTCCGATTTATATCGCTGATTAACTATTATTTAATCTTTTAATTAAATGAAATTAACAATAACCGACCGGGATCTGCTGTTCAAACCGCTGCAGACAGTCAGCGGCATTGTGGAACGCAGGCATACCCTGCCGATACTCTCGAATACCCTGATCGAAATCAGGAACGGACAATTGACACTGGTCACTACCGATCTGGAGATAGAAGCCGAAGCAACTTCCAATATTCCTGAACTGGAAAACCAGGGTGCCTTGCAGACAACCGTTTCTGTCAGAAAACTGCAGGACATATTGCGCGCACTGCCATCGGGCGCAGCTATCGAACTGACCCGGTCAGAAAACCGCTTACAGATCGTTTCCGGAAAAAGCCGCTTCAGTCTGCAACTGCTTCCGGCAGAAGACTTTCCAAGGATGATCCGCGACAGTGAGCCTTGCAGTGCGACATACACATTGGCACAGCGAGTTCTCAAAAAACATCTGCAACGGGTGGCACATGCCATGGCACAGCAGGATTTGCGTTATTACCTGAACGGAATGCTGTTACTGATCGAAGACAATAAATTGACGCTGGTGGCTACCGACACTCACAGGCTGGGGATAACCTCGATCGATCTGGACGGAAATTTCGAAAAATCCGAAACCATCGTTCCGCGTAAGACGGTACTGGAACTGATCAGACAACTGGAAGACAGCGATAAACCGGTCATCGTCGAGATTTACCCGAAAAAGGTATGCTTTCGTTTTTCGGATGCTGTACTGGTCTCAAAAGTGATTTCAGGAAAATTTCTCGATTTCAGACGCGCAATTCCGCAAACCAGCGTGTTCCAATTTGACGTCAACCGGCTTGATTTCCTCCATGCACTCCAGCGTACCGCGATCATTTCCAGCAGCAACGATCTGTTCCGCAACGTCCATCTGAACATTACCAACGGAAAGCTGAACATTTCAGCCAAAAACAAGGAGCAGGAGGAAGCACAGGAAGAAATAGACATCGTTTATTCGAATGAGACGATCGACACCAGTTTCAACATCGTTTACCTGATGGAAGTGCTAAACAACCTGGACAGCGAACAGATCAGGTGTTCGTTCGAGAGCATGCAAAGCGCCATTCTGATCACATTGCCGGATGACGAGCAGTTCAAGCATGTTTTGATGCCGATGCGTGAATAATTCACATTTAGCTGCCTTACCGGAATTACGAGAGAGAAAACTGCAAGCATGAACACAAATCAACCCGAATCTGCCAAAAAAACTGATAACAGCCATCGCGACTACAACTCGGACAGCATCAAAATTCTGAAAGGGTTGGATGCTGTACGCAAACGCCCCGGAATGTACATCGGTGATACCAGCGACGGTACCGGTTTGCATCACATGGTATTCGAGGTAGTCGACAATGCCATTGATGAAGCCCTGGCCGGCTATTGCGATGATATCTCTGTCATCATTCACGCTGACAATTCTGTCAGCATTCATGACAACGGTCGTGGTATTCCTACTGACATCAAACAGGATGATGAACTGAAACGTTCAGCAGCTGAAATCGTCATGACAGAGTTGCACGCAGGCGGAAAATTTGATGACAATTCCTACAAGGTGTCCGGCGGGTTGCACGGTGTGGGAGTTTCTGTGGTAAATGCTCTGTCCGAATGGCTGCGCCTGACCATTCGCCGCAACGGCAATGTTTACCAGATGGAGTTCCGGGAAGGTGTTGCCGTTGCTCCCCTGAAAGTGACCGGCCAGACTGAAAAACACGGGACCGAAGTCCATTTTCTCGCCAGCCAGTCAGTCTTTGGCGATATTACCTATCATTACGATATTTTTGCCAAGCGGTTGCGTGAGCTCTCCTTTCTCAACCATGGCATCAAGATCAGGCTGGCCGACCAGCGCGATGACCGGGAAGAAGTTTTTGCCTTCACCGGAGGTATCCGCAATTTCGTCGAATACATCAACCGCAGCAAAACCGTGCTGCATCCCAGTATTTTTTATGCCAAAGGTCTGAAAGACAATATCACCGTCGAAATTGCAATGCAGTGGAATGACAGTTATGCCGAACAGGTGCTGTGCTTCACCAACAACATTCCACAAAAGGATGGCGGTACTCATCTGACTGGGCTGCGTGCGGCCATGACACGGACACTCAATAATTACATCGAAAAAAATGAACTGGCCAAAAAGGCCAAGGTTGATACGACTGGCGATGATATGCGTGAAGGAATAACCTGCGTTCTGTCAGTCAAGCTGTTCGAACCCAAGTTTTCTTCCCAGACCAAGGAAAAACTGGTGTCATCGGAAGTACGCCCGGCAGTCGAGGAAATCGTCGTGCAGAAGCTTTCAGATTTCCTGCTGGAAAATCCAAACGAAGCCAAAACCATCTGCAACAAGATCATCGAAGCCGCCAGGGCACGGGAAGCCGCCAGAAAAGCTCGCGAGCTGACTCGCAGAAAAGGTGTACTGGACAGCATGGGTTTGCCTGGAAAACTGGCAGACTGTCAGGAAAAAGACCCTAAATTATGTGAGCTCTATCTGGTGGAGGGTGATTCTGCCGGTGGTTCCGCCAAGCAGGGACGTGATCGAAAATTCCAAGCCATCATGCCACTCAAGGGAAAAATACTTAATGTTGAAAAATCCCGTTTCGACAAACTGATTTCTTCTCAGGAGATCGTGTCGCTGATAACGGCACTGGGAACCGGTATCGGCAAGGATGAATACAATCCAGACAAACTGCGCTATCACCGTATCATCATCATGACTGACGCCGACGTGGACGGGTCACATATTCGCACCTTGCTGCTGACCTTTTTCTATCGGCAAATGCCTGAGCTGATCGAACGCGGGCATATTTATATCGCACAGCCTCCTCTGTACAAAATCAAGCATGGCAAACAGGAGCGTTATCTGAAAGATGATTACGAACTCAAGCATTACATACTCGGCCTGGCTTTGGTGGGTGCAGAACTGCATACCGGGGCGAATAATCCGCCGATCACCGGTGAAGCGCTGGCCAGAATTGCAGATGAATATCTTCTGGCGGAAACGGTGATTGAACGGATGAGCCGCCTGATCGATCGTACGGTCATGTATGCGCTGCTCAAACAGCCGGATATCGACCTGAGCTCTGAAACCAGTGCCAGGGACAGTGCTGCCAGACTGGCCATTTTGCTGGATGATGTCGAAATTCTTGCCGAGTACGATGAGAATTTTGAGCGCTATCGCCTCAAGATCATTCGTAAACAACACGGCAATCTGCGTACCAGTTATCTGGACGATGATTTTCTGCAAAGTGGTGACTTCGCCAGAATCAGGCAGGCTGCGCAGATATTGCATGGCCTGATTGGAGAAGGAGCAAAAGTCAAGCGAGGTGAGCAGGAAATATCTGTTCGAGAATTTAAGGAAGCGCTGGAATGGCTGCTGGAAGAAACGAAAAAAGGCATTACCATTCAGCGTTACAAGGGGCTGGGTGAAATGAATCCGGAGCAGTTGTGGGAAACTACCATGGATCCGGGCAATCGCCGTCTGTTGCGTGCGCAGATCGAGGACAGTATCCTGACCGATGAAATTTTTACTACCCTGATGGGGGATGTAGTCGAGCCTCGCCGGGCATTCATCGAAAGCAATGCCCTGCGTGCGAGGAATATCGATATTTAGGCAGTTTACCGGGGGGATTGTCATGTCAATAGAGCCTGATGGAACAGTGAACCGGCCAGAGGAAAACATTCACCTGCTTCAGCTGCATGATTCACCCGTCATGCGCTGGCTGTACCTGAGTATAGGCATGACAGCCCTGTTCATGGGCATATTGGGCATATTTCTGCCGATATTACCGACGACCCCTTTCATTTTACTGGCGGCCGGTTGTTTTGCACGCAGCTCCGAGCGTTTCCACAGCTATTTACTCAACCATCGTATTGCCGGTCCGATCATCCGGGAATGGTGTGAGTACCGCAGCGTGGCGCGCCACGTCAAGCGCTGGGCGTATCTGGTGATGGCGCTGTCTTTCGGGAGCTCGATTTTGATCGTTTCTTCCTGGTGGTTGAAAGGTATGCTGGCCTTGCTGGCCATGATTTTGTTTACGTTTATCTGGCGGCTGCCTGTACGGGATCAGAGCAGGTAAATCGTTGATATATGACGTTATAAACCATTGTTTCCAGGTTTTTCTCACCGATGGAAAAAGTTCGCCTGTCCAAACTGATGTCCGCCCGGGGGATATGTTCACGCAGGGAAGCAGATGTTTACATCGAGCAGGGCTCGGTGTATGTAGATGGTCAGCCGGTTCGTGAACTGGGGACGAAGATTTATCCGTGGCAGGAAATCGTGCTCGATCGAGCAGCCCAGATCAGACAGAACCAGCAGGTGACGATTTTACTGAACAAACCGGTCGGTTATGTATCCGGCCAGCCCGAACCTGGCTACAAATCCGCTATCAGTCTTGTCAATAATGATTCCCACTTTCATCAGGATCGTTCGTCTTTGAGGTTTGTACCACAGCACCTCAAAAATATCGCACCTGCCGGCCGGCTGGATATCGACTCACAAGGATTGTTGGTGTTTACCCAGGATGGTCGCATTGCCAAACAATTGATTGGAGAATATTCGCAAATCGAAAAGGAATACCTGGTACGGGTAAGCGGTAATTTGACACGGGAGGGATTGGCGTTGCTCAACCACGGCTTGCAGCTCGATGGCCAGGCATTGAAACCCGCCAGGGTAAGCCGCTTAAACCAAGATCAGTTGCGTTTTATTTTACAGGAAGGAAAAAAGCGGCAGATCCGGCGGATGTGCGAACTGGTCGGATTGAATGTGACCGGACTGAAACGCGTGCGGATTGGTCAAATCAGACTGGCTGATCTGCCGGAAGGCAAATGGCGTTATCTCGGAAAGAATGAATCATTTTGAGGATACGGGAACCTGGTCCGACCCTATATCAATCGAAACAATTATTACCGGAGCCATTATTCTTGACAAAATCGGAAGGGTCTCTATAATCACCCGTCTGTCGAGAGGCGAATCCGGTTTGGTCTGGTATCGTTTGCGGGAATAGCTCAGTTGGTAGAGCGCAACCTTGCCAAGGTTGAGGTCGCGAGTTCGAGACTCGTTTCCCGCTCCAGTTTTATGCTGTATCCTCCGACGTTTTCAGTCCACGTCAAATTTTCATGCTTTGGCGCCGCAGAGCAGGTGGCGTCATCCAAACAGTTCACGGCGGGGTGGCAGAGTGGTTATGCAGCGGCCTGCAAAGCCGTCTACGCCGGTTCGATTCCGACCCCCGCCTCCATATTGACAGTTTCAACTTCGTAATTGCCCGGGTGGTGAAATTGGTAGACACAAGGGACTTAAAATCCCTCGGACATTAACGTCCGTGCCGGTTCGATTCCGGCCCCGGGCACCAGGGCTTCAGGCAATGCCCGGGTTTTACCGTTTCTGACCCTCATTGAATAAATCTCGTGCAACGCAGCATGTCTGATACCAGAAGGCTGGCACAAACAACACTCTTTGAAGCCAAAGCGGCGTCACGCGGATAACACACACTCCCGGTGTGTAGCAGAATTTATCGAGATTCTGATAGAATTGTAAGTTTCTTTCAGAAAGTGTCGCTCAAGGAATATCATCATGACTTATGTAGTAACTGAAAGTTGTATTAAATGTAAATACACTGATTGCGTAGACGTATGTCCCGTGGATTGCTTCCGTGAAGGCCCCAATTTTTTGGTGATCGATCCGGATGAATGTATCGACTGCACGTTGTGTGTGGCAGAATGTCCGGTGGAAGCCATTTATGCAGAGGATGATGTCCCCGAAGATCAGCGTCAGTTCATTGCACTCAATGCAGAATTGTCAAAAATCTGGGATCCAATCATCGAGAAAAAAGATGCACTGCCGGATGCAGATGAATGGGCCTCCGTTACAGACAAACTGGATAAATTGGAACGCTGACCAGACTCACTGTTGCCAAAATAAGATCAAGGAGACGCCAATAATGAAAACTTCAATTACACAGGTTGTTTTTCTGATTTTGTTTTGCGTATTGCCACAAACCACTATGGCACAGCGTAATATGCCACAGAGCTACCCGGTCGCAGCGAGTGAGAAGCTGGTCAACGGTATTGCCAACGCTGTAACCGGTGTTATCGAACTTCCTAAAACCGTGATTCTTACCAGCCGGCGCGACGGGCCTGCTTACGGGCTGACTGTCGGCCTCGTGACCGGCATCATGCATACGATTGGCCGTACCGTGTTCGGTGTGCTGGATGCCGCAACCTTCTTTATTCCTACCCAACCGACTGTTCGTCCACCTTATATCTGGCAGGATTTCGATAAAGAAACTACCTACGGGTAAATCGACTATTACCTGCCGGTTTCTCAGTTTTTCAGTAACGTCATCAGTTTTTTGATTTTTTTGACGCGTTCGCCAACATCCGGTATTTGCAGCCGGACGCTCAGGCGGTCAGGCCCTGACAGGCTGTATTCCTTGCTGCTCTGAATGAGCTGAATGATTTTTATGGCTTCGATCGGGGGTTCTGGTACAAATTGCAACTGAATGTTGTCTGGTCCGGCATCGATACGGGTAATGCCCAGCTGCCTGGCTTCGATGCGCAGCCGATGACTGTCCAGTAACGCGCGGGCAGGATCAGGTAACAGACCAAAGCGGTCGATCAGCTCCTGGTGAATCTCGTCCAGTTCTGTTTCATCACTGCAACCCGCCATGCGTTTGTACAGAATCAATCGCTCATGGATATCGCCACAGTAACTTTCTGGCAATAGCGCCGGTACATGCAATCTGATTTCTGTGGAAACTCCCAGGGGTTGCTGCATATCCGGTTCATGACCGGCTTTCAGTGATTTGATTGCTGCGTCCAGCAGTGAACTGTAAAGGCTGAACCCTACTTCCTGCATTTCGCCACTTTGTGAGTCACCTAATACCGCGCCCGCACCGCGAATTTCCAGATCGTGCATGGCCAGATAAAACCCGGAGCCGAGCTCTTCCATCGCCTGAATAGCTTCCAGACGCCTGGTTGCCTGCGTGGTCAGTGCTGCTTTTTCCGGTGGTGTCAGCAGATAGGCATACGCCTGGTGGTGCGAACGGCCGACTCTGCCGCGTAACTGGTGCAACTGTGCCAGCCCGAACTTATCGGCACGATGGATGATGATAGTGTTGGCGGTGGGAATGTCTATCCCTGTTTCAATGATGGTCGTACACAGCAGCAGATTGAAACGCTGCTGGTAGAAATCACGCATGACATGTTCCAGTTCACTTTCCCGCATTTGCCCGTGCGCAATGTTTATTCTTGCTTCCGGCAGCAGCGTGGTCAATCTGGTATACATGTTCTGAATGGTGCTGACTTCATTGTAAAGAAAATAGATCTGCCCGCCGCGTTTCAGTTCACGCAGACAGGCTTCGCGGATGATTCCTTCCGAGTAAGGGTGTACGAATGTCCGGATCGCCAGGCGTCGCTGGGGTGCAGTGGCAATCACCGAAAAATCTCTGAGGCCTTCGAGTGACATCGCCAGCGTGCGCGGGATGGGTGTTGCGGTCAGCGTCAGTACATCCACTTCGGCACGCAGTTTTTTGAGCTGTTCTTTCTGACGCACTCCGAAACGATGTTCTTCATCGATGATGACCAGTCCCAGGTTTTTGAATTTGACCTTATCCTGAATCAGTTTGTGTGTACCGATGATGATGTCAGTTGTCCCCTGCGCCAGGCTTTGCAGCGCTTCGGCCTGTTCCCGAGCTGAACGGAAACGTGAAAGCTCGGCAATTTTTACCGGCCATTGATCAGCAATCAGCCCGAAACGATCAGAGAAATTCTGATAATGCTGTTCTGCCAGCAGTGTGGTGGGAACCAGTACGGCTACCTGCTTGCCATCGGTGACTGCAACAAAAGCTGCCCGCAGGGCAACTTCTGTTTTGCCGAAGCCGACATCACCACAAATCAGCCGATCCATCGATTTGCCGGACACCATATCCTGAATGACTGCATTGATGGCAGTGGCTTGGTCTGGTGTTTCCTCGAAACCGAAACCATCGGCAAAAGCATTGTAATCATGCTGGTTGAACCGGAATATATGGCCTTTGCGGGCAGCGCGTTGCGCATACAGGTTCAACAGTTCAGCGGCAGTATCGCGTACCTGCTGCATCGCTTTGCGCTTGGCCTTTTCCCATTGGCCACTTCCCAGTTTGTGCAGCGGGGCTGCTTCCGGTGCGGCACCACTGTAACGGCTGATGAGATGAAGCTGTGTGACCGGCACATACAGCTTATCTCCCCCCTGGTATTCCAGAGCGAGAAATTCACTGGACTGGCCTGAATCATCCTCACCCATATTCATGTTGACCAGCCCGAGATAACGCCCGATACCGTGCTGTTCATGTACCACCGGACTGCCGGGCTTGATTTCGGACAGATCACGCAAAATGGAATCGGCCGAAACAGTCTTGCGTGCATCACGTGTACGCTGTCCGCGTACATGCGTGGCATACAGCTCGTTTTCGGTAACCAGCGCCAGGTTTTCAGCAGCAAGGATAAAACCGCTGTGCAGGGAAGCCACACTGAGCATGCAAGAGGCAGTGTCTGACTGAAATGCAGCAAAATCCTCGCAGAGTTTCAGTTTCAGGCCATATTCGCGCAGGTATTCCGCCATCAGCTCGCGTCGCCCCATACTTTCTGCCAGTAGTAAAACCCGTCCGCCCTTTTGCGTAAATGTATGGACAAAAGCGGTCAGCTGCTCGATCGGGTTGGAAGCGCGACGATCCACGCGTACAGGTGGAAGGGAACGGGCAAAAGGCTTATCGGTCTTTACCTGTTGCCCGGTATGCATTTCTATTCGTTTGTATGATTTGAGGTAGCCGTAAAACTGATCTTCCGGCAGAAACAGATCCATCGGAGGAAGCAAAGGCCGATCCGGATCATTGCGCATCAACTGATAGCGTGAACGGGTATCCTGCCAGAAATTTTCGATGGCTGGTGTGATCTCCCCGTGCAGACACACTGTGGAATGCTGCGCCAGGTAATCGAACAGCGTGGCCGTCTGTTCGAAAAAAAGCGGCAGATAATATTCGATTCCGGCGGGAATATTGCCCTTGCTGATTTCCTGGTAAAGCCTGCAGCGTGTGGGATCGCCCTCGAATTTTTCCCGGAATCCGGTGCGGAATCGGCTGCGCCCGTTATCGTCGAGTGGAAATTCCCGCGCCGGCAGCAGCCGGATCTCCTTGACCGGATAGATACTGCGCTGCGTATCGACATCAAAAGTGCGTATCGATTCGATTTCATCGTCGAACAGATCGATACGATAAGGCAGCGGGCTGCCCATCGGGAACAGGTCGATCAGTCCCCCGCGGATACTGTATTCTCCCGGTGAAAGCACCTGCGATACATGAGAATAGCCCGCCAGTGACATCTGACTGCGAAATGACTGCAGATCCAGCGTGCTGCCCTGGTTGACGAAGAATGAATGTGCCGCCAGAAATTCTCGCGGCGGCATCCGGTACAACGCGGTCGTAACCGGAATGATCAGGACATCGCAGGCGTTGTGTGCAATCTGGTAAAAAGTAGCCAGACGTTCCGAAATCAAATCCTGGTGAGGTGAAAAAATATCGTAAGGCAGCGTTTCCCAGTCCGGCAACAGGCTCACGCGCAAATCGGGCGCGAAAAAGGGAATTTCCTCGAGCAATCTTTGTGCATCCAGTGCACTGGCTGTGATGACCGCCAGTAACTGCCCAGCCGGATTCCGGTTTGCCAGCCGCGCCAGGGCACAGGCATCACTGGAACCTTCCAGACCGGTGTAACGTGGCAGCGATTCCGAAGAAAGTGGATTGAGTTTGGATGACATGATTTTGCGAACAGAGTGTTAATTGTTCAGAAATAGGACAGATATGACGCTGTGGAAAGTGCGCCCGCCAGACCGATAATGATGGCTACCGTTCCCAGGAAGCATCGCCTGGCCAGTACGTTGTTACCAGTGAAAAAGATCAGTCCCAGCTTGAAAATCAGATTGGCAATGACCCCGAGTGTGATAGCGGTAACCACTTCTACGATTTCCAGCTTGCCCAGCCCATGCAAACGCAGGCTGCTCAGCGTGATCGCATCCACGTTGGTCAGTCCGGAAATGATCGCCACGGCGTACAACCCGCTGCTGCCGGCAATGTCCGACAGCCACCCGCTGAGGAACAGCACCGCTGCATAAAGCAGGCCAAATCCCATGGCAGTAGTCAGCTCCGCCGGATTTTTCGTATCCGGCATGGGAATGATCTGCTGCTGGCTGAATTCACGCCACCAGAACAGCGAAGTGATCAATCCCAGAAAAAGCCCACCTCCCAGAACCGGCAGGAGATAAGGAAAAATCACAGGTGAAATTACTTCGGTAATCAAAGCAAGTCGGACCAGTACGACCAGATTGGCCAGTAAAATCACGACAACAGCCAGATTGGTGATATCAGGTCTATCCCCGTTGCGGCGTGTGAATACCAGCGTGGTGGCAGTGCTGGAAACCAGTCCGCCCAATACACCCAGCAGTACTGCACCGTAACGCTGGCCGATGAAACGCAGTGCAATGTAGCCCACCAGGCTGACTCCCGAGATCAGCACGATCATCAGCCAGATCTGATGAGGATTGAATGCATCGAAAGGACCATAATTCCTGTCGGGCAGAATCGGCAGGATGATAAAGCTGAGTACCGCAAACTGCAGTATCGAGATCAGATCCTTGCGAGTCAGGTTTTGTGTGATTCCCTGCAGTTCGGTTTTGAAATAAAGCAGGATGGTTGTGATGATCGCCAGCATGACAGCCAGCGTCGATTCTTCATACCACACCATCGCGCCCAGCCCGTAGCAGATCAGTACTGCGGTTACCGTGGTGGTGCCCGGATCTTCCGGCAAATCCCGTTTATCCCGATAAGAGGCAATCACCATGATTCCGACCAGTAATAAGCCACTGATCAGCAACCAGGGAGTTTGTGCCTTGTGGGATAGCATCGCGGTCAGCGTACCAAACATGGCGACCAGCGCAAAAGTACGCAATCCTGCTTTGGCAGCCGGGCTGCGTTCGCGCTCCAGGCCGATCAGCAACCCGATTGCCAGGCTGGTGGCAAATTGAGCCAGATAGCCCCGCTCCTGTTCAAGAAGAAACAGATCATCCATAGTGTGCCTGGCCGGATTCAAACCAGTGTTCCAATAATAATTGCATGCGGGTGCTTCCGTTGTATTCGTTTATCTGCACCCGGTAGACGGCATCGATCTCAGTGGGCAGCCGCTCGGTATGAAAAAACAGAATGCCATCGTACACCTGTGCAGCACCGGTTTTCCGCAGTTTCAATTTCAGATGTTTTTCCCCGACGATACGCTGATTTTCGACCCGGAAACAGCCATTGAAACTTGGTTCGGGGAATCCCTGCCCCCAGACCTGATTCGTCAGATACTGTGCCAGCTCCAGAGTCAGGTCTGTTTCTGCCAGCTCACCATCGGTTTCGATCACCTGTATCAGATCTGCAGGGGTCAGCAATGATTGCGCTACCTGCTCGAATGCGGTACGAAATTGTTCGAAATGCTGTTCGTACACTGTCAGACCGGCAGCCATGGCATGGCCGCCAAATTTGACGATCAATCCCGGGTAACGTTTTGCGACCAAATCCAGCGCATCACGCAGATGCAAACCAGGGATCGATCTACCTGAGCCCTTGATTTCACCCTCGTTACCTTGCGCAAAAATGATGACCGGCCGGTGCAGCCTGTCCTTGACGCGCGAAGCAATCAGGCCGATGACTCCCTGATGCCAGGCCGGATCGTACAGACACAGGCTGTATACGGATTGTTTCCCGTTATCTGCCGGCGTATCGGACTGGTTCAGGAGATCGATCACGTCGTCCAGTTTATCCATGGCTTCATCCCGCATGCCTGACTCGATTTCACGTCGTTGGCGGTTCAGTTCATCCAGCTCGCTGGCCAGGCGCAGGGCATGGGATTCATCCTCGGTCAGCAGACATTCGATTCCCAGTGACATATCATCCAGTCGCCCGGCAGCATTCAATCTGGGCGCAAGAATAAATCCCAGTTCATACGTGGTGACGCGGCTGAAATCCCGTCCGGCGGCTTTGAATAAGGCATGAATACCGGCACAGCAGTAACCGTTGCGGATACGCTGCAACCCCTGCTGCACCAGGATACGGTTGGTTCCCTCCAGCCTGACTACATCGGCAACGGTACCCAATGCGACCAGATCGAGCAGACTGGCGAGATTGGGTTCTTTGCCGGTCGCTGTGAAAGCGCTTCGTTCACGTAATTCCGCTCGCAACGCCAGCATGACATAAAAGATCACGCCGACTCCGGCAATATGTTTATCGGGAAAGCTGCATCCCGGCTGGTTGGGATTGACGATGACGGCTGCATCCGGCAGCCGGTCACCCGGCAAATGATGATCGGTGATGAATACCTGCATCCCCAGCCGGTTGGCTTCCTCTACGCCTTCCACACTGGCGATACCATTATCCACCGTGATCAGAATATCGGGAGGAGGAACCTGATCTGCTGCCAGGCGCACGATTTCCGGCGTCAATCCATAGCCGTATTCAAAACGGTTAGGTACGAGGTATTCCACCATGGCACCAAACTGGCGTAACGCGCGCAGGGCAACGGCACAAGCAGTGGCGCCGTCAGTGTCGTAATCAGCGATGACGAGCAAACGTTTTTTCGCGGCAATGGCATCGGCCAGTAACACGGCGATCCGTTGGATGTTCTTTAATTGCTCGAACGATGCCATACGGGCAAATGTCGTTTCGAGTTGTTCAGGATGATTTATTCCGCGCGCTGCAAAAATGCGTGCAAGTACGGACGGAAAACCATGTGCACTGAGTATTTCGTATGCGTGAGCAGGAAATTCGCGGATGGTAATGTTGGCCATAGTGCCAGCATTTTATCACCAGGCTGTAACTGGCCGTAGCTGCGGGGAAAACGAGGGAGAAAAAACAGGAGTATTTCGCTGCGGTAACGCAACTATCGGGTTACCGCAATACTCCTGCTGCTTGCCAAATTTGTATCTGTTATTTACTTGGGCGCGACTACACCGGATTCACCGGTTGCTTTGGCGGCACGTAACACAGGATAAAATTGTGTGAAGACCATGTCTGTCTTCGCATTTTCCTTGTGGCAGGCAGCACATTCCGCTGTGGGCAGATTTTTGGCTGCAGCAACCAGCGGCGTGTCAGGAACATAGAAAATATAAAAAGCCCAGTTTCCCGGCTCGTTTGCAAAGCGTTGTGAATCCTTGACCGATGCCTCGAGCCCGATATAGTCACCCATGAAGTAGCCGTTTCCACTGCCTGGGCCTTTACGGTCACCGACGCTGACCAGTTCTTTTACAGTTACCGTCCCATCTCTGAATTCACCGGTTTTTTTCCAGTGAGCATAGCTTTCCGGGTCGACATAGACTGTTCTGATTTCGGTGAAGGGTGCTTTGCCATCGTTCAATTCGTTAGGTGTTACCTGGGTACCGACCATCACCCATTCACGGTAATTTTTCGGCAGCAGCAGTTCTCCCTTGTCGTTAAACTCTGCCACACCTGCTGCCAGCAGGCTGCCGGACATGACTGCTGAAAGAATCAGGCTGCTCAAACCGCCTGTCAGTTGTTTCCTGAAGTTCATAAAGGTCTCCTTTTGGTTGATTGAAGCATTATTGTTATATCGTGGTCGGGGAGATAGTTACCCGACTGATGGTGCAGCGCAGCTTACGTCAGGTTTGTCGTAAACAGGCTTGCCAGTGCGGCGCCCGGATCCGGTGCCCGCATGAATGTTTCCCCGATCAGAAAAGCGTAAATATGATGAGATAGCATCATTTCCACATCGGCAGGGATACGGATACCGCTTTCGGTGACGACGATGCGTTCGGATGGTATGCGTCTGACCAATTGAACGGTGGTATCCAGCGTAGTCTCGAAAGTTCGCAGGTTGCGGTTGTTGATCCCGATGAGCGGAGTAGTCAATTGCAGCGCGAGATCGAGCTCATCTGCATCGTGTACTTCTACCAGTATGGCCATTCCCAGTGCTTGTGCCGTGGTTTCCAATATGCGCATCCGTTCGAGTGCACTGTCGCCCTGATTGACAGAGGCATCCTGCTGGAAAACCGGTGAAAGAAATGCTGCGACGATCAACAGTATGCAATCCGCTCCCATCGCGCGTGCTTCGTAGACCTGATATTCGTCCAGTATGAAATCCTTGCGCAATACCGGTAAATCACAAGCAGCACGTGCTTGCCGCAAGAAATCGGCACTGCCCATGAAAAACTGTTCATCTGTCAGGACTGACAGGCAGGCAGCACCATTTCGGGCATAACTGGCCGCAATTTCTGCCGGGATGAAATCTTGCGGAATCAGATTTTTCCCGGATGAGTTTTCCGCATGCCCTGATCCCTGCGGATTGGGTGCTTCTGATCGCCCGCGTAATACACCCTTGCTTGGGCTGGCCCGTTTGATCTCTGCAATTACAGCGGCACGATGCTGACTGATCCGGCCGCGTATCGCCTGGAGAAAATCACGCGGAGCAGGCATTTCTTCTGCCTGCTTACGGATTCCTTCCAGGGATTTTCGTGCCCGGGCGGCCGCGACCTCCTGTTTTTTCACGGCAAGGATGCGATCGAGAATGTCTGACATATTAAGCACTTACCTGATTGGAGAATTCAACCAATGCCTGCATTTTCTGTTTTGCAGCACCGCTGGCCAGCATGTCGCGGGCCGTTTCAACCCCGCGAGCCCAGGAATCTGCTTTTCCGGCGACATAAATTGCTGCGCCCGCATTGAGCAGAACGATGTCTCTGGCGGGCCCCGGGTGGTTATCCAGCACGGACAGAAGCATTGCCTGAGCATCTTCCGTGCTGTTCACCTGCAGAGAGGTAAGGGCGGCGCGTTCCAGTCCGAAATCTTCCGGCTGCACGCTATATTCCCGCACTTCACCCGCGTTGAGCTCTGCGATTTTGGTTGGACCGGACAGGGTGATTTCGTCCAGTCCGTCGCTACCATGCACGATCATGGCGTGCCGGCTTCCCAGCCGCAGCAGTACCTGCGCCAGTACACCGGTCAGATCGGCATGGTATACACCGAGTAACTGGTTGCTGGCGCCGGCAGGATTGGTCAGTGGTCCCAGGATGTTGAAGACCGTGCGCACGCCCAGCTCCCGCCGAACGGGGGCGGCATGTTTCATGGCATGATGAAAATTGGGGGCAAACATAAAACCGATACCCACTTCGGTAATGGAGCGGGCAATCTGGTCTGGTGTCTGGTCGAGATTGATACCAATGGCTTCCAGCACGTCTGCGCTGCCAACCTTGCCTGACACGGAACGCCCGCCGTGTTTGGCTACTTGTGCGCCCGCAGCGGCGGCCACGAAAGCGGAAGTAGTTGAAATATTGAAAGTATTGCATCCATCCCCGCCGGTCCCGCACGTATCGACCAGATGGCTCGCATCAGGCACTTCAATACGCACTGCCAGCTCACGCATGACCTGAGCGGCTGCACTGATTTCACCGATGCTCTCGCGCTTTATGCGCAACCCGGTGACCAGAGCGGCCGTCATGACCGGCGATACATTGCCCGACATGATTGCGCGCATCAGCTCAATCATTTCCTCATAAGGAATTTCATGCTGCTCGAGAATTCGAGCGAGGATTGCCTGCGGATTCACGCTTCACACATTGAAGAATGCTTTTGAACAGAGTTGCCGTGAAGGAAATTATCAAGCAACAGGTGGCCATGTTCACTCAATACCGATTCAGGATGGAATTGCACACCCTCGACCGGTAGTGCGCGATGTCGTACGCCCATGATCTCGCCATCTTCGGTCCAGGCAGAGATTTCAAGGCAATCAGGTATACTTGACCGTTCAATGACGAGTGAATGATAGCGGGTTGCCACGAAGGGATCGGGCATTCCCTGAAAAACGCCTTTACCGTCGTGAAAAACCAGTGATGTTTTCCCGTGCATGACTTTTCCGGCGCGTACGATCCGCCCCCCAAAAGCCTGGCCGATACTCTGGTGACCGAGGCACACACCCAGTATGGGAATTTTTCCACTGAACCGGTTGATCAGCTCCACGGAAATACCCGCTTCATCCGGGGTGCACGGGCCCGGTGAAATGACGACACTGGCAGGATTCAACTGCTGAACTGCCTCCAGTGTAATTTCATCATTTCGAACGACCATGACTTCTTCACCCAGTTCACCCAGATATTGCACCAGGTTATAGGTAAAGGAATCGTAATTATCAATCATCAGCAACATGGGAGGTAAAATCGTTGTTTGGCGCCCAGGAAAAACAGCCAGAGAAAAATATGAAAAAACAGCCTGAGTCTTTCTACCCAAGTATTGTCACCCAGGTTGCATGAAAGGTAAACCTGCACTATGAAAATTTCTACAGATGCTGTATCTCCCGAGCAGACACGCCGGAAGACCGGATCCGGATATAAACCAAAATCATTTCTGGCTTTGATCCTGATCGGATTTTCAATTGTCGGCCTGCCGCTGATTGGTGCGCTGGTATACAGTGCGGTACGTATCGACCAGTTATCCGAACAAAGCCGGCACAACGTTTACCAGGCGACACAGATTACCAATGGTACCAGCGTCATCATCGGTGAAATCATGGCGATGCAACGCAGTGTACAACATGCGCTGGTACTGGATGATGCTTCCCTGCTGGAAGGCTATTTTCTCGCACACACCAAATTCGAAAACATTACCAATCACCTTTCCGTTATTTCCCTTTACCCGGAGCAACGGCTGCCGCTGGAAAAACTGCGTTTGCTCGAAACCAGTCTTTTTAAGGAGATATTGAATCTGAATGAGTACCCGCAGGAGCTGCAGTACCTGCTCGAGCGTTTTGCCGGGTTGCTTACACTTGCCCAGGAATTTTCAACCAACAGCTTCCGGATGATCGGGGAAAACGTGGGCAGCATGAGTGAAATTGCCACACAGACTCGTTCGCTGGTCGAATGGGAATTGCTGATTCTGGTTCCGCTGGTTATTTTTCTCGCGCTGGCTTTTTCCGTATTCATTGCTCGTCCCATCCGTCAGATTGATGAAGCGATTGCGCAAATGGGCCGAGGCAGGCTTTCCCGTCCCATTCAAGTCAACGGGCCACAAAACCTGGTTTATATTGGTGAGCGCCTGGATTGGCTGCGACAGCGCCTGCTCAAGCTGGAAGACCAGAAAATGCAGTTTTTTCGTCATATTTCACATGAACTGAAAACACCCCTGACTGCCATTCGCGAAGGTGCCGATCTGCTGGCCGAAGGGATTACGGGTAATCTCAACCGTAAACAGCAACTCATCGCCGGGATTCTTCATACCAGCAGCATGCAATTGCAGAAACGCATCGAAGATCTGCTGAATTTCAGTGCCCTGCAGGCTGAGATCATCACGCTCGTCAAACAGTCCGTCAAGCTGGAAAAAATAATAAATAGCGCGATACAGGCACAAAATCTTTCCATTCTGAGTAAAAACCTTAAAATCAGCCTGAATTGCCCGGAATTGTCTCTGGAATGTGACAAACAGAAACTGGATATCATTCTCGATAATCTACTTTCCAATGCTGTCAAATTCTCCCCGGTTGGCGGCCTTATTGAAATAACGGCTTCATATCATGAAAACAGGGCGCAGATCGATATGACAGATTCCGGCCCGGGCGTTGATGATAGTGATGGCAGCCGGATATTCGAGCCGTTTTACCAGGGGCACAACACACCCGAGAGCCATGTCAGGGGCACCGGTCTGGGCCTGGCCATCGCAAAAGAGTATGCCATCGCCCATGGGGGAAATATCGAACTCATCCGGAATACCGGAAAACGCGGCGCCCATTTTCGACTGACTTTGCCCATCAACAGTTCTGAATCCACAACATGACATATACTTTTAAATTATTGACAGGACTGACATTATCCGTAATGTTGACAGGATGTATGCATACGCCTGTCCAGCCTGTGGATGAGCCATCCGAGCAAGCGGAGATACGAATCATCCAGGAATCAGGGAGTGATCTGAGCGAGTTGATGCACTATTACGATTCGCTGCAGAACAAGTCCAGAGTAGAGCTTTGGGAAGAATACAAATATGCGAACAGCCACTATCGGGAGAGCACCGATATGCAACAACGGCTTAAACTGCTGATATTACTGCTATTGCCGAATACCAGTTTTCAGAGTAATCGTGTCGCGCTGAATCTCGTGGAAGATCTTCCGGAACAGGCTGAAACCACTCCGGATACAACAGCCTTCAAAAACTTGCTGGTATTATTACTCAAGCGGCAGCGAGCTGCGAATTTACAAATACAAAATCTGTCCGAAAAATTACGGTCAGCAGAGACTGAAGTGAAAACGCTAAAAAATAAGATCAATGCAATCAAAATTATAGAAAAAGACCTGATGCGTAACAATACACCCTGATCAACAAGTCAAATGATACAAGACAAGAAAATTCTTCTGGTGGATGATGACAGGGATTTGCTTGAACTGCTTTCCATCCGTCTGACGGCAGCCGGGTATGAAACCACGCTTGCAGACAGTACTGAGGCAGCAATCAATTATCTCGACATTTCCCGTCCCCATCTCGTTATCAGTGACATGCAAATGGGCGGTCTCGATGGCATGGCGCTGTTCGAGTACATCCATCGCAACATTCCGACACTGCCGGTCATCATTTTGACTGCTTACGGTACTATCCCGGATGCCGTGGCAGCGACGCAACGCGGGATTTTTGGCTATCTCACCAAGCCTTACGATCCTAAAATTCTGCTGGGTCAGGTTGAACGCGCCCTCAATCTTGCCCCTGCCGTTGAAACGCTTTCCAGCACGACACCCGTTTCCTCATGGCGCAAGACCATCGTTACCCGGAGCGCGGTCATGGAAGATCTGCTTGCAAAAGTAGGCCGAGTGGCGCAAGGGGATGCCAGTGTGCTGCTGTCCGGTGAAAGCGGTGTTGGCAAGGAATTGCTTGCCCGTGCCATTCATCAGGCTTCCCGACGTTGTGATCAGCCGTTCGTTACCATCAATTGCGCGGCCATTCCGGAACAACTGCTGGAATCCGAGCTGTTTGGCCATGCCAAAGGTGCATTTACCGGTGCTGTGCGGGATCATAAGGGATTATTCCAGCTGGCTGATGGTGGCAGTCTGTTTCTGGATGAGATCGGTGACATGCCTCTGCTGTTACAGGCAAAACTGTTGCATGCGCTGCAGGAAAGAGTCATCCGGCCTGTTGGTTCCACCCAGAGTATTCCAATCAATGTGCGCATCATCTCCGCTACGCACCGGGATCTGAAATCGGAAATCCAGGCGGGAAATTTTCGTGAAGATCTGTATTACCGGCTTTTCGTGGTGGGGCTGACGATTCCCTCACTTGCCCAGCGCAGTGAAGATATTCCCCTGCTGGCCAATCATTTTCTGCGTGTATTTGCCGAGAAACATCAGAAAGATATCAATGTATTTTCCCCGGAAGCGATCAGCTTTCTGCTGGCATCCTCCTGGCCGGGTAATATTCGGCAGCTCATGAATGTCGTCGAACAAAGTGTCGTCATGAGTGCGGTGCCGCTCATCTCCGGTGAGCTTGTCCGTGATGCCATGCACAAGGATGAAGAGCAGATGACGTCATTCGATGAAGCCCGCAGACAGTTTGAAAGAGATTATCTGGTCAAGATACTGAAAATTACTGCCGGAAATGTGACTCAGGCAGCCAAGCTGGCCAAACGCAATCGCACGGAGTTTTATAAATTGCTGCAGCGGCACCAGCTTGATTTCACACTCTATAAATCGTTACAGGAAAAGGTCTGATTTTCTGTTTTATTTCGCTAATGGTGGGAATTTCGCGATGATTTCAGTGATCATGCCTTCCCGCATCACTTTCAGAGGCAGCCAGGTACCCGGTGCCTGACGCTTGACCGCATCGATGACATCGTTGCTTTCCTTGAGTGTACTGCCAGCCATTTCGAGAATCACATCCCCGGCCTGTAATCCGGCAGATTCGGCAATACTCTGTTGTTCGACCTGCAGTACGTGAGCGCCTGTGGTTTTCTTGCTGAATTCAAAACCGATCCCGAGACGTTGTTGCAAAGGGGAGCCCGATTCCGGTGTAAACGGAGCCAGGCCGAATACCGCATCTGCATAGCGGTCGGTCAGTAGTTTACAGGGCCGGTTCGTATCCCATGGCAGCAGGGAAACTATTTTTTTCACACCCATGTTTTTCAACTGATGTGGCACACCAAATCCTTTCAGGATATGTCCGGATCCCATGATCCCCACTATCAGCGGTTTCTTGTGTTTGTCGTAACTGCTCAGCACGGCATGAATTTCCTGTGCCATTGCCCGATCCCATAACTGCTGACTGACGACAAACCGCAGAAAATCCGGGTCGTAATGGTTCGGCTTCTGATTTTTTTCGGCCGTTTTCTGAGGGGCGCGGCCGTGTTGCATATAAATCGGCAGTAGAAATTCCAGGTATTCCGGTGCAGGCGGGGCTGGCCGGGTGACGCCTTCTCTGTCTTTTTCCGGTACGCCGTCAAATCCTTTGGCGGTGACAGCCCGTCTCAGGTGAATATCGATGTTGAGTGCACGCATCGGGATGCGATTCATCCGTGCGAAATGAAACAGAGGCAGATATAGACCCGCATCGGTACTCCAGACCGACTGCCATTCGGATCGGGATAAAAATTCTGATTCCGTCAGCTCACCTGCCACCCATTGATCCAGAATTTTCTGTACCCGTCGTGGAAACATCTCGAAGCCGATCACCATATCCGGGCGGGCAGCATACAAGGTAGCCAGCATCTGCAACTGCCAGCGATGATGCTCGGGGTTGATATGGGTTTCGCCCAATAACACGACTGATTTATCTTTTACTGACGCCATCACGCTGGAGAGCGTCGTTTCTCCCTTGCCAGGGATTACCCAGCTTGCGGCCGGGACACATGCGTTCCGGGTAGTTTGCTCACTTGCAGAAACGGCTTTTTTTCCTGATCCGGTTTGGGCAGAAACATCGGAGACATTCATCATTCCCCCCAGCAACAACAAACCGCTTATGGCAAGCCGCCAGTCAGACTTGAAATCGATCATTGTCATCTTTCTTTATTAGGAATTTGTAAAAACGAGTGATGGAAAACGTTGCGTTGAATCGATCAATCGACCCATTTACGGGCATTTCTGAACATTTTCATCCAGGGAGAATCTTCCGGCCAATCGTCAGGATGCCACGAATGCTGTACGGTACGGAAAACTCTTTCCGGGTGTGGCATCAGGATCGTCACCCGGCCATCGGCTGAAGTCATACCGGTAATGCCTGCGGGTGAACCGTTCGGATTCAGCGGGTAGGTTTCGGTAAGCGTGCCCCGATTATCGACAAACTGCAACGCAACATAGGGGTGTGCCGCAAGCAGTTGCTCGGCATCCCGGAATACCGCAAGCCCTTCACCATGGGCAACGGTCACCGGCAAGCGGCTGCCTGCCATGCCATCGAAAAACAACGAAGGGCTGGTTCCAATTCTGACCATGACAAAACGTGCTTCAAACTGCTCGGAGCGGTTACGTCCAAAACGGGGCCAGTGAGCCGTTCCCGGAATGATCGCCTGCAGGTGGCTCATCATCTGGCAACCATTGCATACGCCTAAAGCAAAGGTATCTGTGCGCGCAAAAAAGGTTGCAAACTCATCTCGTGCCCGTGCATTGAACAAAATCGACTGAGCCCATCCCCGGCCTGCACCAAGCACATCGCCATAAGAGAATCCCCCTCCGGCAATCAATCCTTTATATTCGGCCAACTTCACCCGCCCGGATAAAATATCACTCATGTGCACGTCTACTGCATCGAATCCGGCGCGGTCGAAAGCGGCTGCCATTTCCACATGACCGTTCACCCCCTGTTCACGCAGAATCGCGACTGCAGGACGGCTGGCAAGTATAGCCGGTGCAGAAGCAACAGATTCAGTGAGTGAAAATGTCAGTTGTGCATGCAACCCCGGATCGTCCACGTCCAGAATCTGATCGAACTCCTGCTGTGCACATTCGGGATGATCGCGCAATTTTTGCATCCGGAAGCTCGTTTCCGACCAGATACGCTGCAACGCCACACACTTTTCCTGGAATACGATTCCGCCATCAACCATCAACGTGATGTCATCCTGCCGGTTCGGACTGCCGATCGTATGGCTGATGTGCCCCAGCCCTGCATCCGCCAGAATGGTCATCACTGCGTCATGATGTCGAGCTTCGATCTGGATGACAGCACCGAGTTCCTCATTGAACAAGGTGGACAGCACTTGTCCATCCCGATCATCATCCGGCTCAGCGCTCAGTGAAATCAGCGAATCGAGTGCAAGGGTGATACCGCAATGTCCGGCAAAGGCCATTTCGCATAACGTGACGAACAGGCCGCCATCAGAGCGATCATGGTAGGCCAGCAGCAATCCGCTGCCATTGAGTGTTTGAATCGCATCAAAAAAAGCGTTGAGTTTTTCCGGGCTTTCCAGATCGGGCGTATCGTCGCCTGACTGGGTATAAACCTGAGCCAGTGCCGATCCGCCGAGACGGTTTTTGCCATTGCCGAGATCGATCAGAATCAGCTTCGTTTCGCCTTTATCCGTACGCAGTTGCGGCGTGAGCGTCTTACGCACATCGGATACTGTGGCAAATGCTGAAATAATCAGGGAGAGCGGCGCAACGACTTCTTTGGGTTGATCATCGTGCCAGGCAGTTTTCATCGATAATGAATCCTTGCCTACCGGGATGCTGATTCCCAGTGCGGGGCACAATTCCATCGCTACGGCATGCACAGCGTCATACAGGGCAACATCCTCGCCCGGGTGTCCTGCTGCGGCCATCCAGTTGGCGGATAACCGGACGGTTCCCAGGCCGGCAATCGCGGCAGCAGCCAGATTGGTAACCGCTTCTCCTACCGCCATGCGTGCTGAACTAGCCGCATTGATCACAGCCAGCGGCGTACGTTCACCTAGCGCGAATGCTTCACCCGAATACGTCTGGAAGCCCATGGTGGTAACCGCGACATCGGCCACCGGAACCTGCCACGGGCCAACCATCTGGTCCCGTGCAGTCTGGCCACCTACGCTGCGATCACCGATCGTAATCAAGAAGGATTTGTTTGCCACGGCCGGCAGGCGCAGAACACGGCGGGCAGCTTCCTGCAGCTGCATACCGGTTTTATCCAGCAGAGCAGGGTCAGGGTGGATGCGTTTGACATCACGCACCATTTTGGGCGGTTTGCCTAACAATACGGGCAGGGGCATATCGGCTGGATGAGTGGATGAACGTTCATCCGTCACGATCAGCTGGAGCTCTGCCAGTGCTTCGCCGACCACAGCGAACGGGCAGCGCTCACGTTCGCAGATGGCCTGGAACAGGGAAAGAGATTCCGGCCGGATAGCGAGTACATAACGTTCCTGTGCTTCATTACACCAGATCTGCATGGGTGACATTCCGGGTTCGTCGGAAGGAACTGCGCGCAGGTCAAACCGACCCCCCCGCCCGGCATCGTGTACCAGCTCGGGCAGGGCGTTGGAAAGCCCGCCGGCGCCGACGTCGTGAATGGCCAGAATCGGATTGGGTTGCCCGCTGCGCGCCAGTTGCCAGCAACGATCGATCACCTCCTGTGCACGACGTTGTATTTCTGCATTGCCTCGCTGCACCGAGTTGAAATCGAGCGCTTCTTCATTCGTACCGGCATCCATGCTGGAAGCGGCACCACCACCCAGCCCGATGGCCATGCCCGGCCCTCCCAGATGAATCAACAGCGTGCCTTCCGGGAAAGGTTCTTTTGCAGTATGCAACGCGGAAATCTGGCCGATACCCCCAGCCAGCATGATGGGTTTGTGGTAGCCGCGCATCCGGCCGTTGATTTCCACTTCATAAGTACGAAAATAGCCTGCCAGATTCGGACGGCCGAATTCGTTATTGAAAGCTGCGCCGCCAATCGGTGCGGTCAGCATGATGTCGAGTGCGGAGGCAATGTGTCCTGGCTTGCCATAAGCGTTGGTTTCCCAGGGCTGTATGGCTTCAGGAATCCGCAAATTGGAGACACTGAATCCGGTTAGTCCCGCCTTGGGTTTTGCACCGGATCCGGTTGCGCCTTCATCGCGGATTTCACCCCCCACCCCGGTGGCTGCACCTGGAAAGGGGGAAATCGCCGTCGGGTGGTTATGTGTTTCTACTTTGGCCAGCCAGTGTGTCAGCTCCGGTGCGTAGCCATATTGATCATTTTTTCCGGGGTAAAACCGCTCGATGATTTCCCCTTCCAGAATTGCGGCATTATCCGAATAGGCAACGATCGTGTGCTGGGGATGGCTTTGATGGGTATGCCGAATCATGCCAAACAGCGAATGCGGTTGTTGTACGCCATCGATTATCCAGTCGGCATTGAAAATCTTGTGCCGGCAATGTTCCGAATTGGCTTGCGCAAACATCATCAGTTCGACATCGGTGGGGTCGCGCTGGATACGGGTAAAATAATCCAGCAGGTAATCGATTTCGTCAGAAGACAATGCAAGCCCCATTTCCCGGTTGGCCTGCAACAGCGCGTCGATTCCCCGGCCTGTCAGATCGATTTCATTCAACATTCCCGGTTCTGAATGGTGAAACAGAAGGGTGGCTTCAGCCAGTGAGTGCAGTACTACTTCAGTCATGCGGTCATGAATGCATGCTTCGATTCGGGATAGTTGTGCGGGCAGCAGCGTTACCTGGCAGCGCAATTCGAAGGAAATACCGCGCTCCAGCCGTTCGATTCCGTTCAGGCCGCAGCAATGAGCAATATCGGTCGCTTTGGAAGACCACGGAGAAATCGTGCCGGGACGAGGTACCACCAGTAACAGCTTGCTATCCGGAAAGGGCTGTGCCTCTGTTTCATCGACGTCGAGTAACTGCCGCAGTCGATTGGTTTCTTCCTGCGTCAAATCACGCTGAACCTGGCAGAAATAGCGGTAATTGGCAGTAATGCCGGAAATTTGCGGTACGATTGCCTGAATTGAATGGAGCAGGCGTTCCAGACGAAAGGGGGAAAGCGCATTGCGCCCGCAAAATTGCAGCATCGGAATTTACCAGTCAATTGAATAAAAAACATGATTTTACACGAGTACACCTGTCACCAGATTATTGCCAGATGAATACCAGGCCCATCTACACCACTGCCGAAATCCGCAAAATAGAATCACTTGTACTATCCGTGCCCCATTCGCCGCCCCTGATGGAAAAAGCCGGGCTGGCGGCTGCAAAGGTCGCTCATACCCGATTGCTGACGGATGACAAGCAACGGATATTGATTCTGGCCGGGCCGGGCAATAACGGAGGTGATGCGCTGGTGGCCGCTCGCCATCTGCGGGAATGGGGAAGACAGGTCACACTGGTACTCACCGGTGAGGCTGAACGATTACCACAGGATGCCAGGCAAGCACTGGAACAGTGGCAATCGGCTGGCGGAACGGTAATTCCGGAGCTTCCGGACGGTGGTCAATGGGATGCGGCGATCGACGGCCTGTTCGGGATCGGCCTGAACGAAACACGTCTGCTGGCAGAAAGCTACCGGCAGCTCATTCGGCAGATCAACCAGCTCAATCTGCCGGTGCTTGCGCTCGATATTCCCAGCGGTCTGCTCAGTGATTCCGGCCGGGTGCCGGATGTGGCAGTCAAAGCAGCTATCACGACCACCTTCATCGCACTCAAACCAGGTCTGCTGACACATGACGGCTGTGATTACTGCGGCGAAATCGTGGTGTGTGATCTGGAACTGGATGTTGCTGCGCTGATTCCGCCACAAAACTGGCTGCTCGACAGAGCAGGCATTGTTCAGAGATTGCCTTCCCCAAGGCGAGCCAACAGTCACAAGGGTACTTATGGCAGGCTCGGGATTCTGGGTGGTGCCACCGGCATGATCGGCGCAGCCCTGCTGACCGGGCGGGCTGCACTCAAACTGGGGGCGGGGCGGGTTTATCTGGGGCTGCTGGCACAGGATGATGTACCGGTGGTGGATCCGGTTCAGCCCGAGCTGATGCTGCGTTCGCCCTCCGATTTTTTTAACCCGGATTTTCTGGAGGGGTTGGTCATTGGCCCCGGCTTCGGTAGCGAAATCGCCGCCTGCATTTGTCTGGAGCGGGCATTGCAAACCTGCCTGCCTCTGGTGCTGGATGCCGATGCACTCAATCTGATTGCGCAGCATACGGAATTGAGCAGCGCACTCCAGGCGCGCAAAGCACCAGCCATCCTTACCCCGCATCCGGCAGAAGCAGCTCGCCTGCTGAATACAAGCGTAACTGAAATCCAGCGAAACCGGCTGGAGGCAGCCAGAAATCTCGCCCGGAAGTTCAATTGTGCTGTCGTCCTGAAAGGAGCCGGGAGTATCTGTGCTTTTCCGAATGGCCACTGTCATTTCAATACCAGCGGTAATCCCGGGTTGAGCAGTGCTGGTACTGGTGATGTTCTCTCGGGTTTTCTGGGTGCGCTGCTGGTACAGGGGCTGCTCCCGGAAAACGCACTGCTGCTGGCCGTTTATCTGCATGGTGCAGCAGCAGATGTATTGCTGAAACAGCAGAACGGGCCGCTGGGCATGGTGGCGTCAGAGATCATCCCTGCTGCCCGTAACTTACTGAATTGCTGGATTGAGGAGGAAAATCCCGGCTGGTGATGGGCTTTTCTGCAGTACGCTACTATGCCCAGGTTGCTCAGCTATTGTTACACCACAAGAAAAATCAAGGATGGCAATCCTTCCAGCATGGCGTACCGCAAAATCTGCCATATCGGCCTGGTGTAACCGGCTACCGACATCCGGGTTTGTAAAATCTGAAGTCCGGGTATAAATCCATATTCAACCTGTATCATGAAGCGATGTTATATGATTCTAAAAATTTCAGGATTATCACTTTGTCATCATATCGCTATTGAAAAACAGGAGGGCTACCATGAAACACGAGGCAAACAAGAGAGCTGGCCGGATTGATTTTGCAGGTTGGGCAAAACGAGGCATGCTGATCGGGATGGCGGCGATTGTCACTTCGTATTCTCTGCCATTGCTGGCAGAGGACATCGGTAGTGTATCGACCCGGTTCAAGTTTCTGGGAGCCAATGACAAAATCGTGGTGGAGGCCTTTGATGATCCGGAAGTGGCCGGCGCAACATGTTATCTGAGCCGGGCAAAAACCGGCGGGATAAGCGGTACGGTGGGGGTGGCTGAAGATAAGTCGGATGCTTCTATCGCTTGCCGCCAGACGGGGCCGATCGTGCTTTCGGAGAAGATAAAAAACGGTAAATCGGATGGTGATGAGGTATTCAAGAAAAGCACTTCACTACTGTTCAAAACCCTGCAGGTGGTGCGTTTCTATGATGCCAAACGCAACGTTTTGATCTATCTCACTTACAGTGACCGCGTCATCGAAGGTTCACCACAAAACAGTATTTCGGTGATTCCAGTCATGCCCTGGCATTGAAGTTCAACAAAACCGTTCAGGGCTGGCAGCATGGCTACCGCAAGCTGCATACCCTGTTTCCGGTTTTTCAGGCGACCAGTACTTCCAGGGGAGATGCATAGGATAGCCCGAAGGCTTCCGCCACTGCCGGATGGGTTACCTGCCCACGATGGGTGTTGAGGCCGTTCATCAGTGCCTGGTTATTTTGCAAGGCAGCCAGTCCATTGTCTGCCAGCGTGGCAACATAACTGGCGGTCTGATTGTTCAGTGCAAAAGTGCTGGTGCGCGGTACCGCACCGGGCATATTGGCAACGCAGTAATGCAACACGCCATCGATTTCAAAAATGGGATTGCTGTGTGTGGTGGGGCGAGTCGTTTCTACGCACCCTCCCTGATCGACCGCTACATCAACGATCACTGAACCTGTGCGCATTTGTGGCAACATTTCCCGCGTCACCAGCCAGGGCGAGCGTCCGCCGGGAATCAAAATCGCACCGATGACCAGATCGGCCTCATAAACGGCCTGGCGTACATTGACCGTATCGCAGTAGCGGGTTTGCAGTCGCCCGGAGAAACGATCGTCCAACGCTTTCAGGCGATCATGATTGATATCCAGTGCTGTTACCATCGCACCCATGCCGGCGGCGACAGTTGCGGCATTGGTGCCGACTACTCCCGCGCCGAGAATGACTACGTTGGCAGGAGCAACTCCCGGCACACCACCCATCAGAACACCCCGGCCACCTTGTGTTTTCAGCAGATAGGTTGCACCAATCTGCACGGCCATGCGTCCCGCTACTTCGCTCATGGGTGTTAGCAGCGGTAATGCACCTGATGCAGTCTGCACGGTTTCGTAGGCGATCGCACTGACGCCAGTGGCGAGCAGTTTTTCGGTCAAAGTTCTGTTGGAAGCCAAATGCAGATAGGTGAACAGCAGCAAACCTTTCCGTAAGTACTGATATTCCGGTTCAGTGGGCTCTTTTACCTTGACCACCAGTTCTGCTGCCCAGGCATCCCCGGCATGGGTAACGATTTCCGCCCCGGCAGCACGATAATCCTGATCGGAAATCACACTACCTGCTCCCGCCCCGGTTTCGACCAGAACCCGGTGCCCGCGTCCGACCAGTGTATGCACACTGCCTGGAGTTAGCCCGACCCGATACTCATCCGCTTTCGTTTCTTTGGGTAATCCGATAATCATTGATGCTCTAAACCTTTCATGCCATTCTGATTTGTTAAACTGCAAACGTTGCGACTCTGATGCTTACGCCAGCTCCACCAGTACCGGCGCATGATCTGACGGCCGTTCCAGTTTTCTGGGCAGCTTGTCTACTTGCCAGATGGTGCAGCGATCTGCCATTTCATGACTCAGCAAAATGTGATCGATGCGTAATCCCCGGTTGCGGCGGAAAGCCATCATACGATAATCCCACCAGGTATAGGTTTTTTCCGGCTGTTCGAATAGATGGAAACTGTCAACGAATCCGGTATCGAGTAATCCGCGAAAAGCTTGCCGCTCCGGTTCACTGCACAGTACCTGTCCTCGCCAGGCTTCTGGATCGTAGACATCACGATCTTCCGGAGCAATATTGAAATCTCCCAACAATGCCACTTTGCCGTAACATGCCCGTTGCTGCTGCAGAAAGCGATTCAATTGCGACAACCACTCCAGTTTATAAATGTATTTTTCCGAATCCACATGCTCGCCATTCGGCACGTAAGCACAAATAACGCGTAAATCTCCGTAAGTTGCTGCAATCAGCCTTTTCTGCATATCATCGAAACCGGGCAACGCTGTACAAATATCTTCCCCCGTTTCTTTGCTCAGCAACGCTACGCCGTTGTATGTTTTCTGCCCGATATAGATCGAGCGATAGCCTGCTTGTGCAATGGCATCCATCGGGAAAAATTCGTCCTGAAGCTTGGTTTCCTGCAAGCACAATATATCCGGCTGGTTGAGATTCAGCCAGTCGATCACCTGTTGTAATCGAACCTTGAGTGAGTTGACGTTCCACGTGGCAATTTTCATGAACTGTTCTGATAGCAGGAAGAGTTTATTTTTCAGCGGTTACGCAGGTAACCGGGCTGAAAATACTATCACCAATTCTTGCAAATGCATCGCATGATGTTTTGTCGTGATGATTAAGTCAGGGCAGATAGCGGCTATAATGATGGCCCTTGTCAATGGAGAGAGAAAAATGAACAAAATGATCGGATTGTTGGTGGTTTCTGCGGTAATCGGATTGGCGGGCTGTGCGAAAACGGATACTTACACACCAGCGGCTGACGCCAGCGGCGAAGATATTTTTTATGCGAACTGTACCAAATGCCATAAACCGGAAACAGATGGCAAGGTGATGATTCTCAGTTCCAAGATGACTACCAAAGAAGCCATCATCGAGAAGGTTAATAAAGGGGGCATGACAATGAGTTCCTTCCCCAATATTACCGGTGAACCGGCACAACGTCTGGCTGAATTCATTCTGGCAAACAGCAAAACCAAATAATTTCCAGAAGAGAATCCGATAACGAAATTACTGATTCCATTTTCTGCTGAGGGTGGAATCAGTCCAGTCGTTCAGTTGTCATGCGCTGAGGAATACTTACCGGCCACTTCAGTTGTTTCCGGACGACTTCGGCAAAAACTTCGGCATTGCCGGGTTCACCATGAACAATGAAAGTTTTTAAAGGGGGACGGCTGAATCCTTTCAGCCAGTCCAGCAAATCCTGCTGATCGGCATGGGCGGAGAGTCCGCCGACGGTATGGATCGACGCCCGCACGGGAATCTGTTCCCCGAAAATGCGGACACTTTTGTTGCCATCTACCAGTCTGCGCCCCAACGTCCCGGCTGCCTGAAAGCCGGTAAACAAAATACTGCATTCAGGTCTGGGCAGGTTATATTTCAGATGATATTTGATACGTCCAGCATCACACATCCCGCTGGCGGAAATAATGATTGCACCGGATCGGGTGTGGTTGAGCCGGATCGA
This sequence comes from Nitrosomonas europaea, assembly GCF_900167395.1. Lineage (GTDB taxonomy): Bacteria > Pseudomonadota > Gammaproteobacteria > Burkholderiales > Nitrosomonadaceae > Nitrosomonas > Nitrosomonas europaea. The sequence goes on along the minus strand of NZ_FUWK01000001.1, from coordinate 128,755 downwards.
ATCCTCGACTTCCTGCACAAAATGGATGCGCAGGTTTTCATTATGCTGGCGGTGCCATTGGATGGTGTCGATGGTTTCTTTGTCGAGCAGTTCACTGTGATTGAGTGTGATTTCCGTAGCGGCCAGCGCCATGGGCGAATCCACATAGACATCCATAGCATTCAGGCATCCTTGGCGCTGCAGATCGGCCAGCAGAAATAACAGATCCTGAGTACGGCCGACGGTAAAGGCTGGCACGATGATATTGCCGTGTTTTTGCAGAAATGTCCGGCAGATGATTTCAACCAGTTCATCCCGGGTATCCTGCATGCTGCGGTGGCGGCGGTTACCGTAAGTGGATTCGACCAGCAGATAATCGGCTTCTTCGATAAGTGTCGGATCACGTACGATCGGATGGCCTGGCTGCCCCAAATCACCCGAAAATACGATTTTCTTTCGTTGCGAACCGGATTTCAGCCAGACTTCGATGATGGCTGAGCCGATGATGTGTCCTGCATCACGATATCGGCAGCGTACTGAGGGATGCGGCTGACAGGTCTCATCGTAATCGATCCCCCGTATTTGCCTGAGAAATGCTTCAGCCTGGGTAACCGTATACAGTGGTGTATTTTTATGACCCGACGGACGTTTGTTACGCAAAGCCGTTTTTGTATACCATTCAGCTTCTTTTTCCTGAATGTGTGCACTGTCTTTCAAAATGATGGCAAGCAGGTCTGCAGTCGCCCGGGTCATGTAGACAGGCCCTCTGAAACCCAGTACGGCGAGGCGTGGCAACAGTCCGGAATGATCCACATGGGCGTGGGTCAGCAAAACGAAATCGATCGTTTCCGGATTGAAATTGATCGCAGTATAATTTTTGTGATCTGCATCCCGTCCACCCTGGAACATGCCGCAGTCCACCAGAAAACGTACTTCTGCCGTTTCAACCAGGTAGCATGACCCGGTGACTTCTCCTGCACCGCCTAGAAAAGTGATCTGCATGGATGTTTATATCTCGTTGAGAATGTTCAGAATAGCCTGGGCCATGAACTCCATTTCTTCTTCGTTGATGATGTACGGCGGCATGATGTAGACCGAATTTCCCATCGGGCGTATCAGGAGTTGGCGTTCCAGCCCCATTTGCGCAAACCTGTTTGTGAAATCCGGTCTGGGGTTGTCTACCTCAAACGCCCAGATCATACCGCAGTTACGAAAATGCCTGACGTTTGGATGTGTCCGGACGGACTGCAAACACTGATTGAGAAACTTGGTTTTGTGGCGATTCGTTTCAATTACATTATCTTGTTCAATGATATCAAGCGTGGCCAGAGCAGCGCGGCAGGCCAGCGCATTACCCGAGTGCGAGTGTGAATGGAGAAAAGCCTGACTGGTTTGATCGCTGTAAAAGGCGCGATAAATTGTGTCATTGGTCAGGACGACTGACAGTGGCAGATATCCTCCGCTCAACCCTTTGGCAAGACACATGATGTCTGGCGTAATTGCTGCCTGTTCACATGCAAACAGGGTACCTGTTCGGCCAAACCCTACTGCAATTTCATCCGTGATCAGATGAATCCGGTAAGTATCACAGATTTCCCGGGCTTTTTGCAGATAGACCGGGTGGTACATTCCCATCCCGGCCGCTCCCTGCACCAGTGGCTCCAGAATCAGTGCCGCTGTGCTGGCATGGTGTTGCGTGAGGTAACTTTCCAGCGCGGCAGCAGCCTTCAATGCATGCGCTTCCGGGGTTTCTCCTGCTTCGGCAAAACGCCAGTCAGGTGTGAGTACCGGATGTGCAGGGCGTAACAGCGGGGCATACACCTGTCTGAAAATGGGCACATCTGTGACCGATAAAGCGCCCAGTGTCTCTCCGTGGTAGCCATTTTGCAGGTTGATGAATTGAGTTTTTTCGGGGAAACCACTTTGCTGCCAGTAGTGGAAACTCATTTTGAGTGCGATTTCATTGGCCGATGCACCGTCACTGGCGTAGAAGCAATGGCTCAGACTGCCCGGGGTGATCGTACTCAACCGTTCCGACAGCTCGACGACCGGCTCATGCGTTAATCCGGCCAGCATGGTGTGCTCCAGCCTGCCGAGCTGATCGATGATGGCTGCATTGATGCGCGGATTGCAATGTCCGAACAGATTGACCCACCAGGAACTGATGGTATCCAGATAGCGCTGACCGTCTGCATCGTATAACCACACGCCTTCCCCTCTGGTAATCAGTACAGGAGGAAATTCTTCATGATGTTTCATCTGGGTGCAGGGGTGCCAGACGACACGGTGACTGCGCATAGCTGATTTTTTATCGTTCACGGGCTTGAAATTCCTTATGATAGTCTCTATTATTAGCACTCGTTGCTGTTGAGTGCTAATAATCTGTCTGGATGGATAGTGCTCGATAAGCGCTGAAACTACTGAATCAAAAAATCAGATTTCTTATCGTTTTCGTTAATCATTGTAGGAGAAAAGGACTATGAATATCCGCCCTTTGCATGATCGTGTAATTGTCAAGCGATTGGAGGAAGAACGCAAGACAGCATCCGGCATCGTCATTCCTGATACCGCGGCGGAAAAACCGGATCAGGGTGAGATTATTGCCGTTGGCAAAGGAAAAACGGGTGAAGATGGCAAGATCCGTGCGCTGGAAGTCAAAGTCGGCGACAGGGTGCTTTTTGGAAAGTATGCCGGCCAGGCCGTAAAAATCAAAGGTGAAGAGTTCCTGGTGATGCGTGAAGAAGACATCATGGGTGTGATTGAAGGTTAATGGATTGTTGAATAATCAACTGAAATCAGGAGAAAAGATATGGCAGCTAAAGAAGTAAGATTTGGTGATTCAGCGCGCCAGGCTGTGATCAGTGGCGTAAACGTTCTGGCAGATGCAGTTAAAGTGACTCTGGGCCCTAAAGGCCGTAACGTCGTGCTGGAACGCTCGTATGGCGCCCCGACCATTACCAAGGATGGTGTATCGGTGGCCAAAGAGATCGAACTGAAAGACAAGTTCGAAAACATGGGTGCGCAAATGGTCAAGGAAGTCGCCAGCAAAACCTCGGATACTGCGGGTGATGGCACGACGACCGCGACGGTACTGGCACAATCCATCGTCAAAGAAGGTATGCGTTACGTTGCAGCGGGAATGAACCCGATGGATCTGAAGCGCGGCATTGAAAAGGCAGTGACCGGTGCAGTAGAAGAATTGAAAAAACTATCCAAACCTTGCTCCACCAGCAAAGAAATTGCTCAGGTTGGCAGTATTTCCGCCAACTCTGATACGGAAATCGGCAGAATCATCGCTGAAGCAATGGATAAAGTTGGCAAGGAAGGTGTCATTACCGTTGAAGATGGTTCCGGCCTGGAAAATGAGCTGGATGTGGTGGAAGGAATGCAGTTCGACCGTGGTTATCTCTCTCCTTACTTCGTCAGTAGTGCAGACAAACAGATTGCGGCACTTGAAAGCCCTTTTGTGCTGTTGCACGACAAGAAAATCTCTAATATCCGTGATCTTCTGCCGGTACTGGAACAAGTGGCAAAAGCCGGCAAACCTTTGCTGATCATTGCTGAGGATGTCGATGGCGAAGCGCTGGCCACACTGGTGGTCAACAACATTCGCGGTATTCTCAAAACCTGTGCAGTCAAGGCACCTGGTTTCGGTGATCGCCGCAAAGCCATGCTGGAAGATATCGCGATCCTGACCGGCGGTACCGTCATTGCTGAAGAAGTTGGTTTGTCTCTGGAAAAAACCAGACTGGAAGATCTGGGCCAGGCCAAACGTATTGAAGTCGGCAAGGAAAATACCACCATTATTGATGGTGCAGGTGATGTCAAAACCATTGAAGCGCGCGTTGCACAGATTCGCAAGCAGATTGAAGAAGCAAGCAGTGATTATGATCGTGAGAAGCTTCAGGAACGTGTGGCCAAGCTGGCGGGTGGTGTAGCTCTGATCAAAGTGGGCGCTGCTACTGAAGTAGAGATGAAAGAGAAAAAAGCTCGCGTTGAAGATGCCTTGCACGCGACACGTGCGGCCGTTGAAGAAGGTATCGTTCCGGGAGGCGGAGTTGCATTGCTGCGTACAATCAATGCTGTCAGCAAGATCAAGGGTGACAACCATGATCAGGATTCCGGTATCAAAATTGTTCTGCGTGCAATGGAGGAGCCACTGCGCCAGATCGTGACCAACTGCGGTGACGAGGCTTCTGTAGTCGTTAACAAGGTCAAGGAAGGTCAAGGCACTTTTGGGTACAATGCAGCAACAGGTGAGTATGGCGATCTCGTTGCCATGGGTGTTCTGGATCCGACCAAAGTAACCCGTTCCGCTTTGCAGAATGCTGCATCGGTTGCCGGGCTGATTCTGACGACGGATGCCATGGTTGCCGAGCTTCCGAAAGAAGATTCACCTGGAGCAGGCGCAGGTATGGGCGGTATGGGTGGCATGGGCGGCATGGACATGTAATCGGCCCAAACCGGTCGGTCTATCTGTTTTAGTCATAAGCCACAACGGATCGGTATGTAAAACACCGGACGTTGTGGTTTTTGATTTTTTATCGGTTGCGCTGGAATAACTATATTGAATATTTTGAAAACTTGTCTGGATGACCGGAATATGCTGGCAGACCGGGTTATCCTGGTTACGGGCGCAGGGCAGGGTATCGGGCGTGCTGCTGCTCTGGCTTATGCAGAACAGGGTGCCACGGTCATTTTACATGGCCGTAAAACCGAGAAACTTGAGCAGGTTTATGATGAAATCGAAGCGCTTGGCAGAGCTTCGGCAATCATTTTGCCATTCGATTACGAGCAGGCTACTGAAGCCGGCATTACGGAGCTGGTTGAAGCAATTGCTTCTCAGCTTGGCAGACTGGATGGTATTTTGCACAATGCCGCCTGGACTTACGGCCCGATGCCGCTTGCGTTTCATACCTCAGCGCATTGGCAGACCATCATACAAGTCAATCTTCTGATACCTGCCATGCTGACGCGTGCTTGTTTTCCGTTGCTCAATGCTTCTCCTGATGCCAGTGTGATCATGACGGGAGATACTCATGGCCAGACTCCGGCAGCTTACTGGGGTGCTTTTGCAGTGGCCAAAGCAGGAGTGGAGGTGCTGGTTAAAATTCAGGCTGAGGAGTGGGAAATTTATCCAAATTTGCGCATTAACACGTTGATTCCCGGTGCCGTAGATACACCACAGCGTACCAAAACCCATCCAGGCAGCAATAATCGTATATTGCCCAAACCAACAGATCTGATGGAAACGTATCTCTTTCTGATGGGGCCGAACAGCGCTGGGATAACCGGCAAAACGTTTGACTGTCAGAAAGAACAGAGCGCATGACAGGCAGGAAATCTGTGATGTCCGTTGGAAGAGGGTATAATCGCAAAGGGTTGTGGTGTGATCGGCCGTACGATAGCCGTTACGGCTGTAAAAGCAGTAATTGAGCAATAATCGGCCCCTGGTTTGTGGGGTTATGGATCCGCTGTCTTTTGAATGACCCGGCACGCGAAAGTGGCGGAATTGGTAGACGCACCAGATTTAGGTTCTGGCGCCGATGAGGTGTGGGGGTTCGAGTCCCCCCTTTCGCACCATGAAAATGATCCGGCCAAACGTGAGGCGTGCGGCATGATCATACCGCTTGTTTAATTGACGTTACTTATCAGTTCAGGAAAATAGATGCAGACACAAGGGGAAGCCTCCAATCCACTGGAGCGCAATATTGAACTTTCTGTTTCGCGGGAAAAGGTTGAAGCTGAAGTAGGTGTGCGACTGAAGCGTTTGGCTCCCAAAGTCAAGGTTCAGGGGTTCCGTCCGGGCAAGGTTCCATTGAAAATCGTAGCCCAGCAATATGGTCACCAGGTTGAGCATGAAGTTCTGGGAGAACTGCTGCAGCAGCAATTTAACGATGCTGTTAACCAGGAAAATTACCGTGTTGCAGGTATTCCAGGTTTTGAATCGAGAAATTCCGACGCAAACGGTGCAACAAGCTATGAGTTTCGTGCAACCTTTGAAATCTACCCTGATATTGAACTGGGCGATTTAAGCTCGATTACGGTAAACAAACCTGTTCTGCAGATTGGGGATGCAGAAATCCAGAAAACACTGGATATTCTGCGTAAACAGCGGGCAACTTATGAGCCGACAGATCGTCCGGCACAAACAGGTGATCGGGTCACAATTGATTATAGAGGGGTTCTCGATGGAGAAGGATTTCCCGGCGGTCAGGCTGATGACTATAGTGTCATCCTTGGAAACGGTCATCTTCTGGAGGATTTCGAGTCTTCCATTCTAGGCATGACTGCGGGGCAGGAAAAAACGTTTGATATGACTTTTCCTGCGGATTATCCGGGGAAGGACGTCGCCGGAAAGAAGGTAAGCTTTACCATCAGGCTCAATAAGCTTGAAGCCCCAAAGCTACCGGAGGTGGATGGTGAATTTGCCAAATCTTTGGGGGTTGCGGAGGGTGATATCGACAAAATGCGATCGGAAATCAAAGCCAATCTTCAGCGTGAAATCAGTCAGCGCATTCGTACAAAACTCAAAGAGCAGGTCATGCAGTCCTTGCTGGATAAGGTTTTGATACAGGTTCCCAAGGTTCTGATCCGGCAGGAAGCCGATCGGTTGGCAGAAGAAATGCAAAATTCACGTGCAGCACGCGGCTTTCGTAAAGATCAGAGTTTATCAGGAGATGTATTTCTGGAAAAAGCTGAGCGACGTGTCAGACTGGGCCTCATTTTATCCAAGCTGATTGATACGCATGAATTAAGTGTCAAACCTGAGCAGGTCAGAAGTTTTATCGAGGAGTATGCTCAGGGTTATGAAAATCCTGAGCAGGTCATCAAATGGCATTACGCATCACCGGAACGGCTCAAGGAAATTGAACCTCTTATACTGGAAGATAATGCCGTATCATGGTTATTGGATAAAGCCAAAATCATTGATCAAAGTGTTACCTTCGACGAATTGATGGGTTATTCACATGCAACCAATGTTTGATCGAGAGAGAAACGGATTGGATACTACAGGATTAGGCCTGATCCCCATGGTCATCGAGACCAGTGGCCGGGGGGAACGTGCCTATGATATTTATTCGAGACTGCTCAGGGAAAGAATCATTTTTCTGGTGGGACCGGTCACAGAAACTTCTGCCAATCTGGTAATTGCACAGCTTCTGTTTTTAGAATCTGAAAATTCTGAGAAAGATATTTTCCTGTATATCAACTCTCCTGGTGGTCTCGTCACGGCAGGCTTGGCTGTGTATGACACCATACAGTTCATCAAGCCGGATGTCAGTACGCTTTGTGTAGGTCAGGCGGCTAGCATGGGCGCTTTTCTGCTGACTGCGGGCGCTAAAGGCAAACGCTATTGCCTGCCTAACTCGCGTGTCATGATTCACCAGCCGCTGGGTGGATTTCAGGGACAGGCATCTGATATAGAAATACATGCCAAGGAAATTCTGGCGTTGAAAAGCCGTTTGAATGAAATTATGGCCAAACATACCGGTCAAACGGTCAAAGCAATTGAGAGAGATACTGACCGTGACAATTTTCTCGGTGCAGAGGCTGCAGTAAAGTATGGCTTGGTAGATGCAGTATTGACCAGCAGAGAAGTGAAACAGGAGTAAAACCAAGTTGCCCTTGCTGAATAATGGGGCGAATTCGTTCGATGATTGCGGGGTGGAATGATGTCCGAGAAAACAAACGACGAGAAACTTTTGTATTGTTCCTTTTGTGGAAAGAGTCAGCGAGAAGTCAGGAAACTGATTGCCGGGCCTTCCGTGTTCATTTGTGATGAGTGTATCGATCTTTGTAACGATATCATTCGTGAGGAAATTCAGGTCGATGAAACTGCCAAGCTGGCTAAAACCAGTTTGCCAACCCCGCATGAAATCCGCGAAACGCTGGATCAATATGTCATTGGACAGGAATCTGCAAAAAAAATACTTTCCGTTGCGGTCTACAATCATTACAAACGGTTAAAAAATCTGTCAAAAGTCAACAACGGTGACGATGTTGAGCTTTCCAAAAGCAACATACTGCTGATCGGGCCGACCGGATCCGGCAAGACTTTGCTGGCACAGACACTGGCAAGGTTACTGGATGTTCCGTTTGTCATCGCTGATGCAACCACACTGACAGAAGCCGGATATGTCGGTGAAGATGTTGAAAACATTATTCAGAAGCTGCTGCAAAAATGTAACCACGATGTGGAAAAAGCTCAGCGTGGAATTGTATACATCGATGAGATAGACAAAATTTCACGCAAATCGGATAACCCGTCGATAACCCGGGATGTTTCGGGGGAAGGTGTACAGCAAGCGCTGCTTAAACTGATTGAAGGAACAACTGCCTTGGTACCTCCCCAGGGTGGACGCAAACATCCCAATCAGGAGTTTATCCAGATCGACACCACCAATATTCTCTTCATTTGTGGTGGTGCATTTGACGGTATCGATAAAATCATACGGGGACGTTCTGAAAAAAGCGGTATCGGTTTTGGCGCAGATGTCATCAATCAGAATGATCGCAAAGAACTAAACAAAATCCTGAAAGATATCGAGCCTGAGGATCTGATCAAATATGGCTTGATTCCAGAGTTTGTCGGGCGCCTGCCGGTGGTGGCAACATTAAGTGAATTGAACGAAGCTGCTTTGATTCAGATTCTGGTCGAACCTAAGAATGCACTGATCAAACAGTATAACAAGCTGTTCAGCATGGAAGGCGGGGTTGAGCTGGAATTTCGCGAACAGGCGCTTGTTGCAATCGCCAGAAAAGCGCTTTCCCGTAAAACCGGAGCGCGGGGATTGCGTTCAATACTTGAGGAGACGCTGCTGGATATCATGTATGACCTGCCTTCGATCGAGAATGTCTCTAAAGTGGTCATTGAGAGTGGGTCTAATCACGATGAACTTCAGCCTATCGTAATCTATGCAGAAAAACCCAAGCTGGCCAGGAGTTCGAAATAAGCACTAATTCTTTGTTGAGATTTAATTTTTTAACACGTGGTAAATACACTTGGTTTTTCAAAATGTCACCATACTTCGTCGATCCATGTTCCCTGTAAGGAGTAAATGACATGACATCAGATATTATCGACGCTGGAGAATCAAGCGAGCTGGATCTACCTTTGCTTCCGCTGCGTGATGTAGTCGTTTTTCCTCACATGGTGATCCCGCTGTTTGTGGGGCGTCCGAAATCTATCAAAGCTCTGGAAGTCGCTACTGAAGCGGGGACGAACATTCTGCTGGTCGCACAAAAATCAGCGGCCAAAGATGATCCAGCCCCTCAGGACCTTTACAGGGTTTGCTGTGTTTCGAGCATTCTGCAAATGCTGAAATTGCCTGATGGTACAGTCAAAGTACTGGTAGAAGGAAATTATCGGGCAAAAATTGAATCATTCAGTGATTCTGAAACCTCTTTTTCGGGAAAGACTATTCAGGTCAGGATCGAGGAAACGGACACCCCGGAAATCGAGGCATTACGGCGCGCGCTTCTTTCTCAATTTGACCAGTATGTCAAATTGAACAAAAAAATTCCTTCGGAAATTCTCGCTTCTTTGACTGGTATTGACGAAGCCGGGCGTTTGGCTGATACGATTGCGGCCTATCTTCCATTAAGGCTGGAACAAAAGCAGGAAATTCTGGAAATTTTTGACGTTCAGCCACGCTTGGAACGATTGCTTGGCCTGCTGGAAGCTGAGCTGGATATTCTCCAAGTGGAAAAGCGCATTCGCGGCAGAGTGAAGCGCCAGATGGAAAAAAGTCAGCGTGACTATTATCTGAATGAGCAGGTGAAAGCTATCCAGAAAGAGCTGGGAGAAGGGGAAGATGGTGCCGATCTTGAAGAAATCGAAAGAAAAATAAAAACAGCTTCTCTTCCCAAAGAAGCACTTGCCAAGGCTGAATCAGAACTGAAAAAACTGCGGCTGATGTCTCCTATGTCAGCAGAAGCAACCGTCGTGCGAAATTATATCGATACATTGGTTGCTTTGCCTTGGAAGCAAAAGACCAAAATCAGTAAAGAATTGAAACAGGCTGAGTCAATCCTCGATGAAGATCATTATGGTTTGGAAAGAGTCAAGGAAAGAATCGTCGAGTATCTGGCAGTACAACAGCGAGTTGCCAAATCCAAAGCGCCCATCCTTTGTCTTGTCGGTCCGCCCGGGGTTGGTAAAACTTCATTGGGCCGATCCATTGCTCACGCCACGAATCGCAAATTTATCCGTATGTCTCTGGGAGGAATGCGGGATGAAGCTGAAATTAGAGGACATCGTCGGACTTACATTGGCTCCATGCCTGGAAAAATTTTGCAGAGCATGACGAAAGTCGGTGTCAAAAATCCGTTGTTTCTGCTGGATGAAGTTGACAAGATGGGAATGGACTTCCGGGGTGATCCTTCATCAGCTTTGCTGGAGGTACTTGATCCGGAGCAAAACAGCACGTTTGTGGACCATTACATCGAAGTGGAATATGATCTGTCGGATGTTATGTTCGTTGCGACTGCGAATACACTCAATATTCCTCCTGCACTGCTGGATCGTATGGAAGTCATTCGACTTTCAGGTTATACCGAAGATGAAAAACTGAATATCGCAAAACGTTATCTTCTGCCAAAACAGATGAAGGATCATGGTTTGAACGAAGATGAACTGTCCATTTCTGAATCCGCACTGCGTGACATTGTTCGCTACTACACCCGGGAAGCGGGAGTACGCTCGATGGAAAGAGAAGTATCCAAGATCTGCCGAAAAGTCGTTAAAACATTGCTGGTTAAGAAGAGCAAGGAAAAGATAATCATTAATTCGCGCAACCTTAGTAAATATCTTGGTGTGCGTCGTTACACCTACGGTATGGCTGATGAAAAGAATCAAGTCGGTCAGGTTACAGGTTTGGCGTGGACAGAAGTGGGTGGAGAACTGCTGAGGATCGAAGCGGTAGTGTTACCCGGTAAAGGGAAAACGATTACAACCGGTAAATTGGGTGAAGTCATGCAGGAATCCATCCAGGCGGCGCTGTCTGTGGTCAGAAGCCGTTCAAGAATTCTGGGGATATCAGATGATTTCTACCTGAAAAATGATATTCACATTCACCTGCCTGAAGGTGCCACACCCAAGGATGGGCCAAGTGCTGGTATTGGTATCTGTCTGGCAATGGTATCAGCGCTGGCTGGTATACCCGTTCGTGCATCTGTTGCGATGACTGGGGAAATCACGCTTAGAGGAGAGATTCTTCCAATCGGCGGACTCAAAGAAAAACTCCTGGCGGCTCATCGTGGCGGGATAAGTACTGTGCTGATTCCTGAAGATAATATGAAAGATTTGAGTGAAATTCCCGGAAACATAAAAAGTAAACTGAACATCAAGCCGGTAAAATGGATTGATCAGGTACTGGAGATTGCATTGGAATATAAACCTGAAATGCTGCCATCGGATATTTCGGGCCAGGTCATTTCATCTGCATCTGAAGAGAGAGTGACAAGTGCTCCTTCAATCAAGCACTGATCACTGATCGTTCAAAAACTGCAGGGTACTTCGGAATTTCTCGAAGTACCCTGTTCTTTTTAGCGGTATTAGCAAGTTCAGGTTTTATATTTCGCAGCCAGATAGTAAATTTCACCATCACTTGATAGAATTCCAGCTTCAATCCTTAAAGAATCTTTGAGAAAGTACTGATTGGTTCACTCGATAATCGTAGTGAAACGGTGGTCTTTTGTTTTGAATACCGGTAAATGATGCCGTATTTTCCTGATGATTCTGGTTGCTGGTACAAATCGGTAATAACAATACAAAGACGGATACCGGATTCCAGAGGACCAAAGGATAATATTTTTTCATTCACATTTATTAGGAATCATAATGACCACAGAAAGCTTTCGTCCCGAAAAAAAAATAACCACATTCTATCCACCCCAGCGCACCTTAATGGGGCCGGGACCTTCTGATACCCACCCGCGAGTGCTATCTGCCATGGCACGGCCAACGCTGGGCCACCTTGACCCGGTTTTCACCGAGATGATGGAAGAGTTGAAAGGGTTGTTGCGATATGTATTCCAGACGACCAATTTAATGACTTTCCCGGTTTCAGGGCCGGGTTCGGTCGGTATGGAAATGTGTTTCGTCAATATGATCGTGCCCGGAGACAAGGTTGTCGTGTGCAGAAATGGCGTCTTTGGCGGGAGGATGATTGAAAATGTTGAGCGCTGTGGCGGGATTCCACTGGTGGTGGAGGATAAATGGGGCGATCCGGTCGACCCGCAAAAAGTGGAAGACATGCTGAAAAAGAATCCGGACGCCAAAATTGTCGCATTCGTACATGCTGAAACATCCACAGGTGTTCAGTCAGATGCACGCACAATTGCTCAGATTGCAAGAAAGCATGATTGTCTCACGATTATGGATACGGTTACATCACTGGGCGGAACGCCTGTGTATATGGATGCATGGGATATCGATGCCATTTATTCCGGCAGCCAGAAGTGTTTATCCTGCCCACCTGGATTATCTCCGGTCAGTTTCTCAGAGAGAGTGGTGGATCTGGTCAGGAATCGCACTGAAAAAGTACACAGCTGGTTCATGGATATCAGTTTACTGCTTGGTTATTGGGGAGCTTCCCGTACGTATCATCATACGGCACCCACCAACTCTCTGTATGGGTTGCATGAATCGCTGGTGATATTGTATGAAGAAGGACTGGAACGTTCTTGGGCAAGACATCGTCGCAATCACGAAGCGCTGAAAGCCGGGCTGAAAACACTGGGAATTGAATATGTCGTGGCTGAACCGTATCGCCTGCCGCAACTGAATTCTGTGTATGTTCCGGCAGGTGTGGATGAAAAAGAAGTACGCCGCAGGCTCCTGGATAGCTACAATCTTGAAATTGGTGCCGGATTGGGTGATTTTGCAGGGAAAATCTGGCGTTTCGGGTTGATGGGTAATTCCAGCAAACTCGAAAACGTTGTATTTTGCCTGGATGCACTGGAACATGTGCTGATCGATATGGGCGTGAAAGTTAATAGAGGTACGGCATCATCTGCTGCACATCAGTACTATGCTACCAACCCTGTTTTAGCATAGTTCGCCTGTATCCAAACCTGGCCGGAGCAGCAAATTTCTTCCACGTCAAAAAACGAGGAGATTTGCTGCTCCGGAAACAGGGAGTTTTTCCAATTCCGATTAGAAGCGTTACGGATACTGTTCTCCCATACAAACATTTTTTAACAGTTTTGGGTCATTTCTGATATCTGCACGCTTGTTCTCTATTTTGTTGGCTTCCAACAGCTGCTATCCATTTTCTGGCCGCCCTGCCGGCAACACGGTCTGATCCACCTGATTTTCCAAATTTCTTTCAATACCGGTAATCCAAAACATGCCTATAACCAGACTGGAGCCATGTGCGCTCGGTTTAACGATCGATCCTGATTCTCTGGAGTTTCCGGATACATCTGCTCTGATCGATCAGCCACTTGACTGGATAGGCCAGGAACGTGCCAGGCAGGCAACTTATTTTGGTCTGGAAATGGAACACCCGGACTATAACCTGTTTGTACTGGGTGAAACCGGCAGTGGCAGATCTTCCCTGTTGCGGCAAGCAATGGCAGAAGTGGCTGCCCGCAAGCCAGCACCGCGTGATTTATGCTACATGTATAACTTTGATGTTCCGGAACGGCCACTGGCATTGCATTTACCGGCAGGTAAGGGCAGTTGGTTGCGGCAGCAGCTTGCCCAATCCGTGAGCCATTTACTGCAGGAAATACCGGAGCGCCTGAGTGGGGATGATTTCAAGGTAGAAACGAGTCATATCGAAAAGCGTTTCAAACTGGAAGAAACCCGCTATTTTGAAGAACTCAATACTTTTGCGGAATCATTGTGTTTCGCACTACGGCGTGAGTCAGGGCGCCTGGTGTTTACACTTCTGGATGAATCCGGAAAACCGCTGACCGAAGAAGAAATCCTGGCATTGCCGAAAGATCGGAGAGCTGCTCTCGATCAGGATGAGCAAGTGCTGCGCAGCGAAATTGCATCTTATCTTCAAAAGATTCGTGTTCTGGAGCAAAGCCGGGATAAGGAGCTTGCCGCATTGTGCTGGGGTTGGATCGAGCCGCTGCTGGGTCAGGTATTGAATGTCGTGCTGGAAGGATTGGATCAATCCTTTTCTGATCATGCTCGATTGAAAAATCACCTGGATAACATCAAACACGACATTCTCGAAAATCTGGATCTATTCCAGTTGACTGATCTCAGCGAAGAAAAGAACCCGGAAGATCTGAAACAACTATTTGAGCGCTACCGAATCAATGTGGTAGTGGATAACCGGGATTTACTCAGCGCACCGGTCGTAATCGACGAGAATCCCTCATTCAAATCACTGATTGGCAGCATCGGGTATCAGTCTGTTGAAGGAGTGCTGGTTACAGATTTTACTCGTATCCGTGCAGGCAGTTTGTTGAGAGCACATGGTGGTTTCCTGATGTTACATCTGGATGATCTGCTGGTCGATGCTTTCTTGTGGGAAAAATTTTGTCGCTTGCTGCGTAATCACCTGTTGCAAATCGAAGAACCCTGGGCTGTCAATGTGTCAGCACCTGTCGTGCCAATCGAACCGGAAGCTGTAAAAGTTGATGTCAGGATCGTTCTGATCGGCTCGCGCGAGCAGTATTATGCAATACAGGAAGAAAACCCGGAGCTGGCACGGCGATTTCGGGTGAAAGTCGATTTTGCGGCTGCGTTTACAGCCAGCATACAAGCTTATCGTGCTCTGTCCGTTTTCATCGCTCATATCTGCCAGCAATCGTGCCTGCCGCATTTTTCGCGGGAAGCGGTGGCTTCTGTGCTGAGAACCTGTCATAGAGCTGCTGAAGATCAGAAGCGATTAAGTGCAAACTTCAGCCATACAGAAATGCTGGTTGTGGAAAGTGCCCGGCAGTGCAAAACGCGTGGGAATCTCGTTGTTGAGGCCAGGGATGTTACAACAGCCCGGCGGGCGCGAATACTGCGGCACAATTATCCGGATCAGTGTGCGCAGGAAGCCATTGCCGACGGGGATGTGGTGATTACTGTGCATGATGAAAGAATCGGACAGATCAATGGTTTGAGTCTGATCGAAATGGGCGATCACAGTTTTGGCATCCCAAGTCGTATCACAGCACATACCTTTGCAGGAGAAGATGGTTTGCTCAATATCGAGCGTGAAGTCGGTATGTCCGGTCCGATCCACGACAAGGGCGTGTTCATTCTGCAGAGTTTTCTGTCCGCTCTGTTTCATCATAATGCACCACTTGCATTCAATGCTTCCATTGTATTTGAGCAGGAATATTACGGGGTAGAGGGTGATTCCGCTTCCTGTGCAGAGTTGTATGCGTTGCTGTCAGCGTTGTCGGGGTTACCGTTTCGGCAGGGTATCGCTGTTACTGGGGCAATCAATCAATATGGTGAAATGCTTCCGATAGGGGGCATTAACGAAAAAATTGAAGGTTTTTTCAGGGTTTGTGCAACAGCTGGGCTTGATGGTACACAAGGGGTGCTGATTCCGGACCGCAATTGTCGCCACCTCATGCTGGATGATGAGGTGGTCGATGCTGTATCCAAAGGCGTATTCCACATTTACGCGATCAGTCATATGCGCGAAGGTCTGGAATTGCTGTCAGGTTTACCCGCAGGTATCAGTGCCGGCACCGATTTGCAGGAAATTATCAATTATCCGCAGGATACGGTTTTAGGGTATGCACAAAAAACATTGCGTGTTTATCGCATGGCCTGCCAGCAACCGTCACAGCGGACAAAGACGCTGCATAAACGGTCAGGTGAGCACATCGACAAGTAATTTTTGCAGTATATCGCTGCTATGATGAAAAATGATTCAGTGTTTCCAGTCTTTCTCGAATGAAAGAGGAAAAATCAGAGTAGCGCATTGATTTCCAGCAGATCATCCTCATCCAAGTCACCGACTTCAGCTTTCAGCCGAAGTCGGGCCATCAGGTAATCATAATAGGCTTGGGCAAGATCTCTGCGTGCCGAAAAATACTGCTGTTGCGCGTTGAGTACATCTATTTCCATGCGGACGCCGACCTCCTGACCTAGCATGGTTGAGTCCAGCTGGCTGCGGCTGGATGTCAAAGCCTGTTTCAATGCCTTGATCTGAGCGATACCATTGGTCACATTGAGATAATTCTGGCGAACCTGCAATGCGATTGTACGCTGCACGTTTTCCAGATCCTTGCGCGCTTTATCCCGGTTGGCCAAAGATTCCCTGACACGGGACTGCACCGATAATCCCTGAAAAATAGGAACGGTCAGTTGCAATCCTACCGATTTACTGACGAGATCGATCCCTCGCCCGGTAAAAGTACCGCCGACACCGCTCTGATCGTTATATTGTGCAACCAGATCAAGCGTTGGATAGTGACCTGCTCTGGCACGATCGATGGTCTGTTCGGAAATCTCGTAAGCGATACGCTGTACTTTTAACTGGAAGTTTCTTTCTTCCGCCAGCTGGACCCATTCGTCCATCCCGTCATGAGGTAGAGTAAGCGGATCGGCAATAATCCTGTCCAGGCTGGCATCCTGCAGATCACTAGGTAGTCGATTGATAAGAACCTGCAGCGCGCGCTGACTGATTTCCAGTTTGTTTCTGGCAGCAATTTCCTGGGATAAGGTCAAATCATAACGTGCTTCGGCTTCGTGGGTATCGACGATGGTGGAGACACCCACCTCAAAGTTCCGTCTGGCCTGTTCCAGTTGTTCATGAATCGCTTTTTTCTGGGATTCGACGACTTCAAGATCAACTTTTGCCTTGAGTACATCGAAATAAGCTTGTGCAACTCGTAAAATCAAATCCTGAGCAGCAATGACAAATTGTGCATCAGCCTGAGCCACTTCGTTTTTTGATTGCTGGTAAATGATGAAATTCTCGAAACGAATGATTGGCTGGGTGAGCGCTACAGTAAATCCCCGGTTTTTGATCTCCCTGGTCGGTGCTCCGCTGGTATCAATATACTGGTTCTGGGCAGTACCCGTCACACGGAGATCGGGCAGCAGACCTGCTCTTCCCTGAGGCAACCGTTCCTGTGCAGCTATATAGGCTGCCCGGGCTGAACCGTATTGCGCATCCTCTTCCAGTGCCTCGCGGTAAATTTGTATCAGATCGGCTGCCTGTAACTGTTCACAAAAATACAGGCACAGGCATAACAGAAAAGCAAAACCTCGCAAACTTTTCATCATCTTCGTATTTTTGTGACTTGATGGCCGTCACCGGGGTAATCAAGCAATTAACAGATGAGATTTCAAAAGTGAAAGCTCTCACGCTGAAGCGCATTTCTGAAGGGTGCGGTACAAGTCTCGAACAGGCATGTCGAACTGTAATTACCGGGCGAGGTACAGGTTATCAGCGTCGCTTCCATGACGGGTTCTTCACCAATGATGGCAAACAATCGACCTCCCGGTGCCAGATTTTGCTGAAATGCCTCTGGTAAAACGGGGGTGGAGGCAGTCAGAACGATGACGTCATAAGGTCCGTGACCGGGCCATCCACGAGCGGCATCTCCCAGTTCAAGGGTGACATTGGTAATGTCGTGCGTCTGCAGATTGATGTGCGCCATGGTATGAAGCTCGGGCACGATTTCCACACTGAAGACATGAGTCCCGAGTTTGGACAGCAATGCAGTCATGTAGCCTGTTCCGGTGCCAACCTCAAGGATTTTGTCAGTTTTTCTGATATGCAGTTCCTGCAGAATCCGTGCTTCCATTTTGGGTGTTAACATAACGGCACCATGCTCCAGCGGGATCTCCATATCCACGAATGCCATGAAACGATAAGCGGCAGGTACGAATTCTTCACGTTTGACCTGATACAGCAAATCGAGAATGTCCTGATTCAGTACATTCCAGGTTCTGATCTGTTGTTCTACCATGTTGAAGCGGGTTTGTTCGAGGTTCACCATAAATCTTATAACTCTGTTATCGATGAAAGAATCGGGCTTGCAATTATTCCATATTTACTTTAGCTTGGCAGCTGTGGCTAGGGGTCCGCATTTGCAGTTTTCTGCAAATGCCGGTGAGAGAGTCCCTTAATACCTGATGCGGATAACGCCGCCGGAGGGAAGCCAGGAGTCACTCTCCTGCTCCTTGCGGCACTTTGAGGAGCATAGCATGAAAACGCCCGTTTCTAAGCTGGAAAAATTCACCAATGACAATGCCCGGGTAGATACGGCAGCAGTACAGCCATTGCCCAATTCACGCAAGATTTATATTCAGGGTTCGCGTGCCGATATCCAGGTGCCAATGCGCGAAATCACCCAATCTGACACTGCTACCGGACGGGGAGCAGAAAAAAACCCGCCAATCTATGTCTATGATACTTCCGGCCCCTATACTGATCCTGACACTCGCATAGATATACGCCATGGCTTGCCTCCTTTGCGCGAAAAATGGATTGATGAACGCGGGGATACCGAAATTCTCACCGGACTGTCCTCGAGTTACAGTCTGAAAAGGCTGCAGGATCCCGCTCTGACGAAGATGCGCTTCAATCTGATGCGTCCGGTTCGGCATGCTAGGAATGGCGCCAATGTCACCCAGATGCACTATGCCAGACGCGGCATCATCACGCCGGAGATGGAATTTATCGCACTCCGGGAAAATCAGCGCAGAGAGCGTGTTGCTGATCTGGCAAGTAATGAGTTGTTGAACCGGCAGCATCCCGGACAGAGTTTCGGTGCAATAATTCAGGAGTGGATCACGCCAGAATTCGTTCGTGATGAAGTAGCATGCGGACGTGCCATCATTCCCGCCAACATCAATCACCCGGAAACGGAGCCAATGATCATCGGTCGCAATTTTCTGGTCAAGATCAACGCCAATATCGGTAATTCCGCACTGGGTTCCAGCATTCAGGATGAGGTGGAGAAAATGACCTGGGCGATCCGCTGGGGAGGAGATACGGTCATGGATCTGTCCACCGGAAAAAATATTCATGAGACACGTGAGTGGATTATTCGCAACAGTCCGGTTCCGATTGGAACCGTGCCCATTTATCAGGCACTGGAAAAAGTGGATGGCAAAGCGGAAGAGCTGACTTGGGAAATTTTTCGCGATACATTGATCGAGCAGGCAGAACAGGGAGTGGATTACTTTACGATTCATGCCGGAGTGCGCCTGCCTTTCATTCCGATGACAGCCAAGCGGATGACCGGTATCGTTTCGCGTGGAGGTTCCATCATGGCTAAATGGTGCCTGGCGCACCATCAGGAAAGCTTCCTGTATACACATTTTGAAGATATCTGCGAAATCATGAAGGCCTATGATGTCAGCTTTTCTCTGGGTGACGGATTACGCCCCGGTTCGATTTACGACGCTAACGATGAAGCACAGTTTGCCGAGCTGAAAACATTGGGTGAATTAACCGAGATTGCCTGGAAGCATGATGTGCAGGTGATGATTGAAGGGCCCGGCCATGTGCCTATGCACCTGATCCGGGAAAATATGGATTTGCAGCTCAAATATTGTCACGAGGCACCTTTTTATACCTTGGGGCCGCTCACGACCGATATTGCTCCCGGTTACGACCACATTACCTCGGCAATCGGTGCTGCCATGATTGGCTGGTATGGCACGGCCATGCTGTGTTACGTCACGCCTAAAGAGCATCTTGGTTTGCCGGACAAGGATGATGTCAAGGATGGAATCATTACCTATAAAATCGCCGCACATGCCGCCGATCTGGCCAAAGGCCATCCTGGTGCGCAAGTTCGGGATAACGCGCTCTCCAAGGCGCGCTTCGAGTTTCGTTGGAATGATCAGTTCAATCTGAGCCTCGATCCTGACAAAGCCAGGGAATTTCACGATGAAACATTGCCGCAGGAAGGTGCCAAACTCGCCCATTTCTGCTCGATGTGCGGGCCTAATTTCTGTTCGATGAAAATTACCCAGGATGTGCGTGACTATGCTGCGCAACAGGGAATCTCCGAGACTGTAGCGTTACAGGAAGGTATGGCCAGGAAAGCAAATGAATTCATTGAGAAGGGTGGGGAGCTTTACAGCAAACAATGATCATTTTCCACAGTTTCATTTGCTTGAACCCTGTTCACTAGACAACGATGGATTGGCTGATTCTCCTCAAAGCGCTGCTGCTTGGTATTGTCGAAGGATTGACCGAGTTTTTACCAATTTCATCTACCGGTCACTTGATACTGGCTGGAGATTTACTCAATTTCAATGATGACAAGGCCAAAGTTTTTACTGTGGCTATACAACTGGGTGCGATTCTCGCCGTTTGCTGGGAATATCGGGAGCGCCTGGTAAACATCATTCGAAATCTGGGTACCCGGCAGGCGAACCGTTTCGTAATAAACCTGTTTATTGCTTTTTTACCGGCAGCAATATTAGGTTTGCTGTTTATCAAAACGATAAAACACTATCTGTTTCACCCGATGCCGGTTGCCATTGCATTGGTCACCGGCGGAATTCTGATCCTGTGGGCAGAGCGACGGGAACACAGGATAGAGGCTGAAACAGTGGACGATATGAGCTGGAAACAGGCACTGCAGGTGGGTTGTGCACAATGCTTGGCGCTGATCCCCGGCACTTCCCGGTCGGGTGCGACGATTATCGGTGGGCTGCTTTTTGGTCTGTCACGCAAGGCAGCGGCAGAATTTTCTTTTTTTCTGGCAATTCCGGTTATGTTTGCTGCAACTTTTTACGATGTCTACAAACACCGGGAATTTTTGTATATCGATGATCTGGGGATGTTTGCAACGGGGTCTGTTGCTGCTTTTATCAGTGCGCTGATAGCGATACGCGGGTTCATACGCTATATCAGTCATCACGATTTCACCCTGTTTGCCTGGTACCGGATCGGTTTTGGTCTGATCGTATTGCTTACCGCTTATTCCGGTCTGGTTGACTGGTCTGTCGACTGATCAGCTCTGAATCCATGGTAATCCGGCAGCTTTCCAGCCGGATTGTTGTCCGCGATGACCGCTTTCATCCTTATCGCCTTCAAAACCTTCCAGAATGTTGTAGCAGTCAGTAAAACCATTCTGACTCATAAGGGCCGCCGCCTGACTGGATCGACCACCACTGCGGCAGATGAACAGTAGCACCGCATCATCTGCAATCTGACTGGTGAGCTGATCCAGAAAGCCGGAATTGGATTGCATTCCCGGGTAAGTCAGCAACTCCACTTCGATTGCTTTGGGAACACGTCCTACCCAATCCAGTTCGGCACGACACCGAACATCCACGATTCTGGTTTTCGGTAGGGCTTGTAGGACAGCATGTGCTTCAGACGGTAGCAGTGCGCCTTTGTAGGGTACTCCCATATCCTCTGCCCGTTCCCGGGCAGTTTCCAGAATTTGATCGATATCCTTCATATTTCAACGAAATCCTTATCTATAAAAACAAACCAGACTACCGTTTCTTACGCCAGACAGGATATTTATCAGAGCCCTGACTCACACTCTCTCTGCTTTCTGAATGATGACATCTTCCAGCGGAACATCCTGATGTCCGGCATGACGACCGGTTTTTACTTTTTTGATCGCATCGATCACTTCCTTGCCTTCGACAACTCTGCCGAACACACAATAGCCAAAACCCTGTGGCGTCATGTTGGTGTGATTCAAAAAATGGTTGTTGGCAACGTTGATGAAAAATTGTGCCGTGGCAGAATGTACATCGGAAGTACGTGCCATGGCGATGGTATAGGCTTCATTACCGGAACCCAGTGCAGCCTCATTCTGAATGGGTGCCAGAGTCGATTTCTCTTTCATTCCCGGTGCATAACCGCCACCTTGAATCATGAAACCGTCGATCACGCGGTGAAACAGAGTATTTTCGTAATGTCCGCTATCGACATAACGCAAAAAATTTTCGACAGTGATTGGTGTTTTGTCATTGTCGAGTTCCAAAGTAATGACGCCATGATTAGTATGTATTTTGACCATTCTGGTTTTTTCCTGGGTTTATGGATTTTCGGGGCTGACTGCAGCCGGGAGCAGTTTGATACTTTCGATGATGATCATTTTCCGAGGGACATCCCTGTTAAAAGGCCCGTTTGAGCCGGTTGGTGAACTGGCAATGTTATTGACCACATCCATGCCGCTGGTGACTTTGCCAAAGACAGTGTAGCCATATCCTTGCAGGGTGGGGGCGGTATAGTCAAGAAAGTGATTGTTTGCAACATTGATAAAAAATTGTGATGAAGCAGAATGCGGATCTTGGGTGCGTGCCATCGCAATGGTACCAATGGTGTTCTTAAGCCCGTTGGCAGCTTCATTTTCAACTGGCTGCCGGGTCGGTTTCTGGGTGTAATTCTGATCGAATCCTCCCCCCTGAACCATGAAACCGGCAATGACACGATGAAAAATCGTGCCGGTATAGTAGTCATCCTTGACGTAATTCAGAAAATTTTCGACTGTTTTAGGCGACTGATCGGGATACAGTTCCACCTGTATTGCACCGAGATTGGTTTTGATTTCGACCTTTGGATTGGCCGCAAAAGCCGAGGTTGCCGATATCATCAGACACAGAATAAAGAAAAGACCGGTGGAGGTGATCGATTTCATCGGGCGGGCAGTCTGTCGCTCAAAGGGGAAGGTTTTCATTATGTTATACTCACACGGTTTTGCCCTTGTTTTTCTCGGGGCGGGTTGTTATTGAAGGACAAGCCCCTGATTTTACCAACAAAATAAACACCTCTACAATCCAACCTTCTCTTTCGTACATTCTTCCGATGCTTAAAATTTACGATACGCTTACCCGTTCCAGGCGTGAATTTATCCCTCTTACGCCCGGTGAAGTCAGAATGTATGTGTGTGGCATGACTGTCTATGATTATTGTCACCTGGGGCATGCTCGTGTACTCGTCGTGTTTGACAGCGTTGTTCGCTGGTTGCAAACACTCGGTTACAAGGTAATTTATGTACGCAATATTACTGATGTCGATGACAAGATCATCCGCCGGGCACTGGAAAATCATGAACCTTTCAGCGCGCTGACTGCCCGTTACATTCAGGCAATGGAAGAAGATGCAATGGCCCTTGGCGTAATCAGCCCTTCTTTCGAGCCGCGTGCAACCGAGTATGTCGACAGCATGATTGCTATGATCGAATCTCTGTTGAACAGGGAGCTGGCCTACGTGGCCAGTAACGGAGATGTGTTTTACGATGTACGGCGTTTTCCTGGTTATGGCAAGCTTTCCGGGAAATCACTCGATGATCTGCGTGCTGGTGAGCGTGTGGAAATCGATACCAATAAGCGAGATCCACTGGATTTTGTGTTATGGAAAGCCGCTAAACCCGATGAACCCAGTTGGGATTCACCGTGGGGCAAGGGGCGTCCGGGCTGGCATATCGAATGTTCAGCCATGAGCGAACATTATCTGGGCGATCAGTTTGACATCCATGGAGGTGGGCAGGATCTGCAATTCCCGCATCACGAAAATGAAATTGCCCAGAGTGAAGGTGTACATGGTCATTCCCATGTGAATTACTGGATGCACAATGGTTTTGTGCGGGTGGACAATGAAAAAATGTCCAAATCACTGGGTAATTTTTTCACTGTGCGAGAAGTGCTGACTCGCTACCAGCCTGAAGTGGTTCGTTTTTTCATTGTACGTGCGCACTATCGCAGCCCGCTCAACTATTCGGATGCCCACCTCAACGATGCCAGAAGTGCGTTGGAACGCCTTTACACCGTGTTGAAGAATCATGCACCATCCCAGGATTCTGAGGTAGCCACTGCTGTGATCGACTGGGAAAATAATGTTTATGCCCGACGTTTCATGTCAGCAATGAATGATGATTTCAATACTCCGGAAGCGGTTGCCGTGCTGTTCGATCTGGCAAGCGAAGCAAACCGGACGGGTGATTCGCATTACGCCAGCTTGCTCAAGGCTTTGGGCGGAGTACTGGGCCTGTTACAGCAACCACCGCAGCAATATCTGCAATACCCTGCTCATCTGCAGGATGGCCAGTATTCCGTGGAAGAGATTGAGAATATGATCCAGCAGCGTTTGCAGGCACGCAAAGAAAGGAATTTTGCGCAGGCAGACACACTGCGCCAGCAACTGGCGGAAGCTGGCATCATTCTGGAAGATAGTCCGCAAGGAACGACCTGGCGGCGAGAGTGATGCTGTGTTGCATCAAGCTATTCGCCAGATATAAAGCACAGTACTACTGAAATCATCCAGCCGGATACACCGGTCAGGTTTGATACCCGGAACTGTAAAGGTATTACTGATAAAAAGACTGCCGGGGCGCATTTCGCGGCGTGCTTTCTCCCATAACCGGGGCATTGGTACAGGAGAAAGGTAAGCATAAACCACATCGTATCCGGACAGATCATGTTGCCAGATACTTTCCCATTTAAACTGGCAATCCTGTCTGGACAACAAGGCTCTCAGCTTACTGATCCAGCAGGGCAGTACGGCAGTTTCAATCCCGTGGTAACTGCCATGGGGTAACATCCGTGCCAGTTTGCATACCAGCCCGCCACAACCTGAACCCAGATCGATCAGTTTGAACTGGCGATCCTGCGGCAATAGCCTGGCCAGTGCGTCAACCGCTTCTCCGCTGGACAGAAAAAGTGGTACCCGGGTGCGATGTATTCTGCCGAAAACCAGCAGCGTGATAAAACCAGCCAGATACCAGTAAGCAGGTAAATTGAGTACCAGGGTCGCCGATAGCAACGCCGGAAAAAAAAGCAAATGGATGGCTGCCCACCAGACCGGCATGTGAAGCAGGTAGTAACTTGCCAGTGCAGCAATCAACCCCTGCAACCAGACCGCATGTAACAGTGTGATCGGCCACGGCAGAGTCGTTCCCAGCAGGTACGTGGCCAGAATGCTGCCTAGCAGTACCACCAGTGTTTTTTTCAGCAGCGATTCCGAAGAGCTATGCTGGCAAGTTTCAGTGGAATACAGCATTGCGTTTACTGGATGATCTGGGAATCGACTTCTTCTTTACTGTGGATATCCACTTCACCCAGACTTTCACGGGTAATGGCATCCTCGGCTTTCTTGTTCATGACAATGATGCTGATCCGGCGGTTGAAGGGGCTGAATGGATCCGCTTTATCGAACATCACTGCGGAAGACAACCCGACCACGCGCAACATCTTTTCCGGACTCATTCCGCCGGCAATCAGTTCACGCCGGGAAGCATTGGCACGATCTGCCGACAACTCCCAGTTGCTGTAACTTTTTTCACCAGTGGGATAAGGAGTGGCATCAGTATGCCCGGAAAGGCTGATTTTATTGCCGACATCATTCAGCATCTTGCCGATTTCATGCAGGATCATTTTGGTGTAAGACTGGAGTTCCGCTCTGCCCATGGAAAACATGGGGCGGTTCTTTTCATCGACGATCTGGATACGCAGACCTTCCGAAGTAATGTCGAGCAGTAACTGGCTCTTGAATTTGTTGAGTGCCGGATTGCTGTTGATTGTATCTTCAATTCTGGCTTTGAGTTTTTCCAGTTGTTCGAGCTCGAAGCGATCCTGAAGTGCCTGCAGCGCATCCATGTCGATGGATCGTTTCAGATCATCGAAATCCGATCGCTTCATCTGGCCGATTTTTTTGCTGATATCATCTCCGCCACCTTTCACCACGCTGGTGCTGTCGCCGCTGCCATCTCCTCCAAGCAATGCGACTTTCAGCGGTGTCTTGAAATATTCGGCAATACCTTCCTTATCACCCTGTGTCGTTGAGCCCAGCAGCCACATCAACAGAAAGAAAGCCATCATGGCTGTTACGAAGTCAGCATAGGCAATTTTCCAGGCGCCGCCATGATGCTGTCCCGCTATCTTCTTGATGCGTTTGATGATGATGGGTTTTTGTGAAATATCCTCAGCCATTTACGACCTCGTCAGAAAATACACTAGGAGTAAGCGGCATCATTTAGCCTTGCTTTGTTTGATGTGTTTTTCGAGCTCGGCGAAAGAAGGTCGCTCGGTAGAGAACAGTACTTTTCTGCCGAATTCGACTGCCAGCGCAGGTGCATAGCCATTGAGATTAGCCAGCAGGGTAACCTTGACGCACTCCAGCAATTTGCCGGATTCATGCAATCGCTGTTCCAGCCGATTTGCCAGTGGGCCGATAAAACCGTAGGCAAGCAAAATACCCAGAAATGTTCCAACCAGTGCCGCAGCAATCAGTTTACCCAACTCGGCTGGTGGAATTCCTACTGATTCCATGGTATGCACCACGCCCATCACCGCTGCCACGATTCCGAAAGCCGGGAGTGCATCCCCCATCTTGCTGATGACATGTACGGGCACCTCACCTTCCTGATGATGCGTTTCGATTTCACCATCCATCAGATTCTCGATTTCCAGCGGATTGAGATTGCCGCCCACCATCAGCCGTAAATAATCGGTGATGAATTCGGTGGCATGATGATCTGACAGGATTTTGGGGTATTTTCCGAACAACGGACTTTTACCGGGATCATCCACATCTGCTTCAATCGACATCAGCCCTTCCTTGCGGATTTTGCCGAGGATTTCATAAAGCAGCGTCATCAATTCCATATAAACGGACTTGGTATAGTTCGCATCCCTGAAAATATAAGGGAGTGCTTTGAAAGTGGCCTTGATTGCCTTGCCGGAGTTGCCGACAAAAAAAGCACCCACTGCGGCTCCCGCAATCATGATCAGTTCGACCGGCTGAAAAAGCGAACCCAGATGGCCACCCGCCATGGCAAATCCGCCAAACACCGAAACGATTACGACAACATATCCGATAGCTACCAGCATGACTGAAAAATCCCTTATAAATTTTCAGATTTTATCGGCTGCTGGCGGGCTGACTTTAGCTCGATCGTCCTGCCTGTCGATTGTGAAGCTTGTGTTGAATACTGGAGACAAAACGACTTTGTCTCAGGTGGAAACCAAGTGGCCAAACCAGATCAGCCATTACCCGTTCGGGTTAACAGTAGTGTAGAGTTACTTTATGAATGACGCATTGCACATCGGATTGCCTCCCTTCCTTGTACAGGCGAATAACGAGCCGCGCGTACTGGCTGCACCGGAAGCGCGCATGGGTTATGTACTTGAACTGGTGCGTGCCAACATTGCTGCGGATGGTGGGCCCTTTGCCGCCGCAGTGTTTGAACGCGACAGCGGTCTGCTGATCGCAGCCGGCACCAACCGGGTGGTGCCGGGCCGCTGTTCCGCCGCCCATGCAGAGATCCTCGCGTTATCGCTGGCGCAGGCAAAACTGGATACCCATGATCTGAGTGCCGATGGTCTGCCTGCCTGCGAACTGGTGACCAGCGCCGAGCCCTGCGTGATGTGCTTTGGTGCGGTGATCTGGTCCGGGGTACGCAGTCTGGTCTGTGCCGCACGCAGTGATGACGTCGAGGCAATAGGTTTCGATGAAGGCCCTCGGCCGGAAAACTGGATGGGTGGACTGGAAGCGCGCGGTATTACGGTTACGACCGGCTTGCTGCGAGATGCTGCCTGTGCACTGCTGCGTGAGTACAATGCCTGTAACGGCGTGATTTACAATGCACGTTGCGGGGTGCACAAATGAAGATGTGGTAACCCTCGGTCTGGAAAATATCATGGATAAGCTTATTGAAGAGGCCGTGGGATAAATTGTTGCACCTGCGCACGAGCAGTTTCAGTCAACTATCCTTCCATGTTTAGTACTCACTACCGGACATATCGATACCCGCGACTTCGCCATTCCTTACAGAGCACCACTGACTGCTGACCGTGACCTGAATTACTTCGATTTCTGTCATACATTGCTTGCAGCGACAGGAAAAATACGGAAAACTGTCGACCACGACAGTTAAAAGTTTTTCATGAAAAACAGGGAGATTCTGATCTATGAGCGGTGAAACGTTTGATCTCGACAAGCAGCAGTTGATGGAACGCGAATTTGCTCAAATGGAAAGTAAACTGCCTGGTGCGGTTTATTCGATCCGTCAGAAAGTGGCTTTGACCTGTCGCATCCTGTTCGATAACGGCCATGATTCCGGTCTGGCCGGGCAGATTACCGCGCGTGGGGAAACGTCGGGTACATTCCTGACGCAACGGCTGGGATTCGGGTTCGATGAAATCAGCGCAGGGAATTTGTTGCTGGTCGATGAGGATTTACAGGTGCTGGAAGGGGATGGCATGCCCAACCCTGCAAATCGCTTTCATTCCTGGGTTTATCGGGCGCGCTCCGATGTGCGCTGTATTATCCATACCCATGCACTGCATACAGCAGCGCTCAGCATGCTGGAAGAGCCGCTCGTTATTTCGCATATGGATAATTGTGTGTTGTATGACGATGTGGCTTTTTTGCCTAACTGGCCGGGGGTACCGGTGGGTAATGAAGAAGGTGAGCTGATAGCAGGTGCACTGGGTAATAAACGTGCGCTGTTGCTGGCTCATCACGGGCTGCTGGTCGCCTGCAGCAGCATTGAGGAAGCCTGTCTGATTGCGCTTGCATTTGAACGTACTGCACGCATGCAGTTACTCGCAAGTGCAGCCGGCAGGATTCAGCCGATCGAGCCGGTACTCGCGCGGGAAGCGCATGACTGGATTTTGCGTATGTCGCGCAGTGCGAGCGCCTTTGCCTATTACGCCAGGCGTACTCTGAAACAGTGTTCCGACTGTTTGCTGGAGTAATGATCCTCACATCACTTACTCAGCGGTTTGCCATCTGGTTTACGCTGGTGGCGTTATTGCCGATTGCACTGGTTGGCTATGGCTTGCTGCATATTTTTGAGGGTGAAATCCGCAAATCGGCCATTCAGCAGGTTTCATCGATTGCTGACAAAAAGGTCGAGCAGATTGATTCCTATCTGCGCGAGCGGATACTGGATGCAACTTTCATCCAGACAAGTGATACGACTCGCCAGGCAATAGATGAATTTTCACAGATATTCAGCCAGTTTGGTGTCGATTCTGAAACTTACCGTGCGCTGGATGCACGTCACCAGGCGCATTACGAACGCTACCTTGAAGGTACGGGTTACTACGACCTGTTCCTGATATCCCCAGACGGCTGGATTGTTTTTTCTGTCAGTCATGAATCTGATTTTGCTACCAGTCTGCTGACGGGTCCCTACCAGGATAGCGGGCTGGGCCAGGTATTTCGCCAGACAAAGGAGACGCATCAGAGCAGCTTGTCCAGCTTTGAATACTATCCGCCATCGCATGGTGCGATCGCTGCATTTGTAGCCGTACCCATCATGATCGAGGGAAATTTCCACGGGGTACTGGCACTGCAGATCTACAGCGAGCATATATTCGATGTGCTGACCAACAATGTGGGATTGGGTGAAAGTGGCGAGACGGTTGTTACCTACATGGAAAACAAGCATTTGGCCCGGGTGATGGCACCCTTGCGGGAAGATCCTGATGCTGCCCTGAAACGCACTATATCGCTGGACGAGCCGCAGTTTTCACTGGCGATCAGAAACAGTTTGAGTGGTGAACACGGCGGAGGAGTGGTCACTGATTTCCACGGTAACCCGGTGATTGCAGCATGGCGATATTTGCCACGCGTGGATTGGGGGATGGTGGTGCAGATCGATACTGAAGAAGCATTTGCTTCAGTAATGCAGATGCGTGTCATGGGTCTGGTGGTGCTTGGCCTGACTTTTCTGATGGCGATTCTGGGGGCGCTGTTGTTCAACCGGCGGGTGGTGACGCCTCTCAAAAACCTCAATGAATGCGCGCAGGCGATTAATGCCGGGAATCTCCAGCATCACATCCCCGACGAAGGGTGGGACGAAATCGGACAGCTGGCCAGTGCTTTCAATATGATGACCGAGCGTCTGGATATCAGTTACCGGCATCTGGAGGCGCGTGTGGCCGAGCGTACCGCCAGACTGGAACAGCTCAATGCCGAATTGGCGATCAAGGAAGAGGAAACCCGCTCGGTTGTTGAGCACATGGTGGACTGCGTGGTGACGACTGATGAGCGGGGGGTGATGCTCTCTGTGAATCCGGTCATGGAAAAGCTGTTCGGCTATACCGTGGAGGAAGCAATCGGACAGAATGTGGCAGTTCTGGTACCGAAACCGGATCGCGATATGCATGAATACTATATGCAGCGATACTGCCATACCGGATATGGTCAGCAATACGTGGGCCGTCCGCAACAGCCGGGCGGGCATCATGTCGGGCTGGGGCGCGAAGTCGAAGGGGTACACAAGGATGGAACGCTTCTGCCGGTGTATCTTGCGGTCAGCGAGTATTTCGTAGGTGATAAGCGGCATTTCACCGGAATTATGCGTGATATGCGCGAACATGTGAAAATCAGGCAGGATCTGGAACAGGCACGGCGTGATGCGGAACTGGCCAATCAGGCCAAATCCGCTTTCCTTGCCGCGATGAGCCATGAGATTCGTACGCCGATGAACGGTGTGATCGGCATGATCGATGTATTGAGCCAGACCAGTTTGAGCAGTTACCAGAAAGAAATGACCGATCTCATCCGGGAATCTGCTTTTGTGTTGCTCGAAATTATCGAGGATATTCTTGATTTTTCCAAGATTGAGGCTGGCAGGCTGGAAATTGAACAGAGGCCCATATCTCTGGAGAAAGTGGTAGAGCGCGCATGCGGAACGCTGACTCACATGGCTGCCAGCAAGGAGGTCGAACTGATTTTGTTTGTAGATCCGGCGCTGCCGAAAAATGTAGCGGGTGATGCATTACGCTTGCGACAGATATTGATCAACCTGATCAACAATGCCATCAAGTTTTCCAGTGGTATGTCACGACCAGGGTGTGTCATCGTAAAGGCTGTACCGGCAGATAGGGCTAATGGGGATGTCGTGACTGTCTTGTTTCAGGTTATTGATAATGGTATCGGTATGGATGATGCTACCCGTGAACGCTTGTTCACACCCTTTTCCCAGGGAGATACATCCACTACCAGACGCTTTGGCGGAACCGGCCTGGGTTTGACCATCTGTCGCCGGCTGGTTGAGCTGATGAAAGGCGATATTACTGTAGAGAGCCAGCCTGGCAAGGGTTCAACGTTTAAGGCGCGTATTCCATTCAGGATGATTCAGGAAGGGGCAGTTCAGCAGGATGAGCCTGATGAAGTGGATCTCTCGGGATTGTCATGCATAGTGATGGGGAGTGAAGATGGATTGAGTCCCCAGCTTGCAACCTATCTGAAATATGCTGGTGCTGCAGTTGAACGTATATCCGGTTTGTCTGCCACACTTGAACGGATCGGACAGCTTCCGGCAGGTGAGTGGTTGCTGGTGGCGGATGCGAGCGATGGGGAATTTCCTGTTGACGAATTACGTGCTGCATTTGGCGATCGACCTGATGCGAGTGCGGGCGACCAGCTCCGGTTTGTGATCGTCAGGCGCGGGCGGCGTCATCGTGGCCGCATGGAAGAGGAAGGCGTTGTGACGCTTGACGGAAATGTGCTGTATCGCCGAGTCTTTCTCCATGCAGTAGCGGTTGCGGCTGGCCGAGCGAAGCTGGAGGAAGATCAGACTGCTGCTGTGGAAGTTGTCAGCAAAGTAGTGCCTTTGTCACGGGAGGAGGCGCTGCAGCAGGGCAGACTGATCCTGGTTGCGGAAGATAACGAGATCAACCAGAAAGTCATTCACCAGCAGCTTACTCTGCTGGGGTTTGCTGCAGATATCGTCATCAACGGGCGTGAAGCATTGCAGAGTTGGAAAAATGGAGAGTATGCGCTGATATTGACTGATCTGCATATGCCGGAAATGGATGGATACCAGTTGACGCAATCGATTCGTTCCGAAAAAACCGGTCATTATCAAATTCCGATCATTGCGCTGACGGCAAATGCGCTCAAGGGTGAAGCGGAAAAATGTCGTGCACTGGGAATGGATGATTATCTGAGCAAACCGGTGCAACTGGAGCAACTCAAGTCGGTATTGGAGAAATGGTTGCCAAGGTCGAAGCAGACGGAACAACAGGAAGAAAGAATTCTGCCACCTTCTGCCGCGACTGGAAAAGTTGTGGTGGATATCAATGTACTCAAATCCCTGGTCGGGAGTGATCAGGCGGTTATCAACGAATTTCTGCAGGATTTTCTCCATGATACCCGCAAGATTGCCGAGCAATTGCATAGTGCAATAACGGGTGGCCAGGCAGAT
This sequence comes from Nitrosomonas europaea, assembly GCF_900167395.1. GTDB lineage: Bacteria > Pseudomonadota > Gammaproteobacteria > Burkholderiales > Nitrosomonadaceae > Nitrosomonas > Nitrosomonas europaea. The sequence continues at coordinate 96,706 of NZ_FUWK01000001.1, read as the reverse complement.
AAAGCAAAGTTTGCTGCACACAAGCTTAAATCTTCAGCGCGTTCGGTTGGGGCACTGGCTTTGGGAGAGTGGTGCGCACAAATGGAGATGGCTGCGAAGGAAGGCGATGTGGAAAAACTGGTAGAGTTGCTGCCAGGTTTTGAACAGGAGCTGGCTCAAGTGGAGAGCTATATCAAAAAAGTATTGGCACAGCCTGATGTCGAGGCGCAAAAGGATGAAATATGAAAATTCATGAATACCAGGCTAAAGCGATTCTCAGCCGTTACGGGGTGAGTGTGCCAGCCGGGGTTGCCTGTTTCAGCGTGGAGGAAGCGGTATTGGCTGCCGAGAAGCTGGGTGGAAATAAATGGGTGGTCAAAGCACAGATTTACGCTGGCGGACGCGGTAAGGGCGGCGGAGTGAAACTGGCAAAATCCATTGCGGAAGTCCGGCAGTTTGCTGAAGCTATGCTGTTTGCTCCGCTGGTAACGCACCAGACCGGCCCGCAAGGTCGGATCGTTCACCGACTGTATATCGAACAGGGAGTCGACATCCGCCATGAGTATTATCTGGCACTGGTGGTAGACCGTACTTCACAGTGTGTGAGTTTGATTGCAAGTGATGCCGGGGGGATGGATATCGAACAGGTTGCAGCCGGCTCGCCGGAAAAAATACACAAAATTCAGATCGATCCGCTGGCGGGATTGAATCTTCGGGATGCCGAGAGAATCGTGCGTGAGATCGATTTGCCTGAATCGTGTCAGTCGGCTGCGATAACTATGCTGGATGCGCTGTATCGGGCATTCGATGAAAATGATGCTTCGTTGCTCGAAATCAATCCGCTGATTGTCACGCCGGATAACCGCCTGATTGCGCTGGATGCCAAAATGAATTTCGATGACAATGCCCTGTTTCGTCATCCTGAAATCGTTGCCTTGCGGGATCTGGATGAAGATGATCCGCTCGAGGCAGAGGCGTCGCAGCATGGGCTTTCTTATATTCCACTGGATGGTGATATTGCCTGCTTGGTCAACGGAGCCGGTCTGGCGATGGCCACCATGGACATCATTAAACTCTATGGCGGTAATCCAGCTAATTTTCTGGATGTGGGAGGGGGAGCAACCGTAGAGAAAGTGACCGAAGCATTCAAGCTGATGCTGAGAAACCCCGGTTTGCAGGCAATACTGGTCAATATTTTTGGCGGGATTATGCGTTGTGATGTGATTGCTGAAGGGGTGGTATCGGCAGCACGTGAGGTGAAACTGACTGTTCCATTGATTGTTCGACTGGAGGGGACCAACGTGGAGCTGGGAAAAAAGATTCTGGCAGATTCGGGATTAACGATCATTTCTGCCGGCAACATGGCTGATGCTGCCAGAAAAGCGGTTGATGCAGCTGCCCGACATTGTGCTGAAGCTGCAACCGGAGGAGTGTGATTATGGCAATTCTGATCGATCGTCATACACGCGTCATGACCCAGGGAATTACCGGTAAAACCGGACAGTTCCATACCCGCCAGTGTCGTGAGTATGCCTATGGCAGAGATTGTTTCGTGGCGGGAGTCAATCCCAAAAAGGCAGGAGAGGAGCTTGAGAGTATTCCGGTATTTGCAACGGTGGAAGAGGCAAAGCAGAAGACAGGTGCTACCGTATCAGTGATTTATGTACCTCCTGCTTATGCGTCTGCAGCAATCGATGAAGCGGTGGAAGCAGGACTGGATCTGGTGGTTTGTATTACTGAAGGTATTCCTGTTCGGGATATGTTGAGGACACGAGCCCGTATGCGTGGAAAAAAAACATTGTTGATCGGGCCCAATTGCCCGGGGATCATAACACCGGGTGAATTGAAGATCGGTATCATGCCAGGCGCCATCCATCAGCAGGGCAGAATCGGAGTGGTCTCAAGATCAGGCACGTTGACTTATGAGGCAGTAGCCCAACTGAGTGAGCTGGGATTGGGGCAGTCTACCTGCATCGGTATCGGCGGTGATCCTATTAATGGCCTCAAACATATCGATGTCCTGAAGTTGTTCAATGAGGATAGTGAGACAGATGCAGTGCTGATGGTGGGTGAAATTGGTGGTACTGATGAAGAAGAATGCGCTCGCTGGGTCAAGGAGCACATGAAGAAGCCGGTGGTTGGTTTCATTGCCGGAGTAACAGCGCCTCCCGGTAAACGGATGGGGCATGCCGGTGCAATTATTGCTGGCGGCAAAGGGACAGCACAGGAAAAAATCGAGGTGATGGAGGCATGTGGGATTCGTGTGACACGTAACCCGGCCGAAATGGGTAAGCTGTTGAAATCAGTGATATAGCGAGAGGTAACAGAGTAAATGAAAAAGGAGCAAGAAATGCTGCGAGTTAATGTCGTCATGATAACGGTTGCTTTGCTGGCAGGCTGTACGATGGCTAAACGTCCGTTGCCTGGTCCCGCGCAACCGGCTCCGGATCCTGTCGTTCAGCAAAGACCATCTGGCCCGTTGCCTCCCAGTACACGGCCAGCCTACAACCTTGCCGGTTATCCCAAAGCAGCTCAGGAGGGGTATGTGGACGGCTGTGAGACAGCAAAACAGTCAGCTTACGGATTCAAGGATAAAAAGCGTTATGCTGCCGATACGCAGTATCAGATGGGCTGGAATGATGGGTTCTCCATCTGTCGCGGTAAGCACCAACAAAACTAAACTGCTTTACCGGTTGTCATGAAAAGTTTTCTGAAAGTAGCGTGGTTATTGTGGGGTGTGTTGATTTTTCCGGCTTACGCCGTTGATCTGCCGGATACGGTTAGACAGGCGCTGAAAAAGGCAGGTATTCCCGAATCGGCCGTTGGTGTTTATGTGAGAGAAGTTGGCGCTGACCGGCCGCTGGTATCGGTCAATGCAGATGTCCCAATGAATCCGGCATCTGTCATGAAGATCGTAACGACGTATGCCGGGCTGGAAATGCTCGGGCCATCCTATACATGGCGCACCGAGATCTATGCAAACGGTAATCTGGAAAATGGCAGATTGCAAGGTGACTTGATTATCAAAGGGTATGGTGATCCTAGTCTCAATCTGGAAAATTTCTGGCTGTTACTGCGCCAGATTCGTCAGACCGGGTTGCGGGACATCAGCGGCGATTTGGTGCTGGATTACAGCTACTATGATCTCCCGGCAGAGGATCCAGGCGCTTTTGATGGTAAACGCTATAAAACGTATAACGTTGCTCCGGAAGCGTTGCTGGTGAATTATCGTACTTCGACGTTACATTTGTTTCCCGAACCACAGTATGGCAGAGTTCGAGTGACAGCTGATCCGGATGGCCAATTGCTGAATGTACAAAACCATCTCAGATTGACTCAGAAAAAATGTGGTGCTGGTGGAGTACGTGTGAATATTCGTGATGATGTTCCGCAACAAGGACATGTAACAGTAGCACTTGAAGGTGATTATTCGGCTCATTGCGGCCCGACTGTGTATTACCTGAGTTTACACGAGAGCACTGCGTATATTCATCAACTGTTTACTGGGTTGTGGAAACAGCTGGGCGGTACATTCAGTGGCAGGGTGCGACGTGGAGTGGTACCGGAAACATTGCGTCCGATCAGTGTTTATCAATCTCCGCCATTGGCTGAAGTTATTCGTGGCATAAATAAATTTAGTAACAATGTAGCAGCAAAACAATTGTTTCTGTCGCTGGGGGAAGCTCAATCAAAGGGTAACGGGCTTGTTTCGCCAGATCTTGCTCGTATCGGAATACGGCAGTGGCTGTTGTCAAAAAGCATGAGCTTTCCGGAGTTGGTGCTGGAAAATGGCTCGGGATTATCGCGTAAAGAGCGTATCAGTACTCGTCACTTGAATGATTTGCTGAATGCAGCTTATTTTGCACCGACGATGCCGGAGTTCATGGCTTCCCTGGCAGTAGTCGGAGTGGATGGTACGACTCGAAAACGTCTGAAGAAATCTGCTGTCGCCAGAAAAGCACATATCAAAACAGGTACTTTGAAAGATGTTTCAGCGATTGCCGGGTATGTGCTAAACCATAAAAGAAGGCGTTATGCAGTGGCATTTACGGTGAATCATCCGAAATCGGGTGAAGCAAGAGCAGCTATGGATGCGCTTCTGGAGTGGCTATATATAAAAATCTGAAGCCGAAAACGGGAGCAAAATACTGAAATTACCAGGAAAGGGATTCGACAACAAACTACAGTACGGGCAGTCGCAGATACTGTATTCAGGTTGAAATAGCT